>NZ_OZ061318.1:3945335-4602891 GCF_964063345.1 Pseudomonas lini | reverse complement strand
CGCCTCGCGCAGGCGCGGTTCGTAGTCGTCGAGCCAGGCCTGGGTTACTTTCGGATCGGGCATCGGCACGGCTTTAGCGGTGCTCTGCTCCTTGCCGCCGAACGGCCACCACCAATTGCCACCGGCATCGGCTTCAGCCTTGGCCACAGCGACCGGTTTGGCTTCAGGTTTAACCTCAGGCTTCACGTCGGGCTTGGCGACCTTGCCGGCGCCATCATCGGAACCGAACGGCCAGTACCAAGGGGATGCACTGTCAGCCTTGGCGACGGGTGCTGTTGCAGCAGGTTTCAGCGGGGCCGGGGCCGGCGCTTTGGTCGCAACCTTGTCGGAAGAGCCGAACGGCCACCAGCTGCCGCCGTCTGCATCATTTTGTGGGGTTTGTGCGCAACCGGTGATAGCGAAGCACAGGGCCAGGGCGAGAGTTTTATTGGATGACATTGGATATCCACAAAATGAAGTAATGAAAAATCAGACCGGGTTGCCCCGGATAAACAGCGCTTTGAAACCACAAAGGCTTTCGGGTTCCGGCCCTGGCCCCCTTAAGCGTGATTTACAGACAAGTGGCCAGTACTCGCACAAGCTGTTGGGCTCGTGGATCCATCAAGACGTACGGCCCCAGGGTATTTGTCACAAAGCCGAAGGCCACATCGTATTCTGGGTCAGCAAAACCGATGGAGCCGCCGGCGCCGGGGTGACCGAACGCCCGTGGGCCGAGGCCGTAGGTGGCGTTGGGTACGTCCGGTTGATCGAGCATGCAACCCAGGCCGAAGCGGGTCCGGGTCAATAAAGTCTTGTCTTCGCCGATGCTGTGTTCGCGGGTCAGCTCGTCGAGCATTTCGCTTTCCAGCAAGCTGCCGTCGAGCAGACCGGCGTAGAACCCGGCCAGGCTGCGGGCATTGCCGTGGCCATTGGCGGCGGGCTGCTGCATGCGCCGCCATTCCGGTTTGTTGGTACTGGTCATTATAGACGGCGGGTTGGTGAAGGCCCGCGTGCTCATGGCTGTCGGCTCGCGCATGGTCACTTGCAGCAAGCGCTGGGCCGCGGCATCTCCAAGGTTGCCCTTGCTACGGGCAATATGCGCCACGCGATGGAACTCTTTGTCGGCGAGGCCAACGTGGAAGTCCAGCCCCAAAGGCTTCGCGACCCGTGCCACGATGGATTCACCCGGCCCACGTCCGTCGGCGCGACGCAGCAACTCACCGACCAGCCAACCATAGGTGATCGCCGCATAACCGTGACCTTCACCCGGCGTCCACCATGGCGCTTCGGCGGCCAGGGCATCGACCATGGTCTGCCAGTCATAAAGTGCTTCAGGGGCCAGCAACTCGCGCAGCGCAGGCAGGCCTGCCTGATGGCAGAGCAAGTGGCGCAGGGTCACGGATTCTTTGCCGGCGGCAGCAAACTCGGGCCAGTAGCGGGCGACCGGGGCATCCAGTTGCAGCTTGCCTTCGGCCACCAGTTGCAGCGCGGTCACGGCGGTGAAGGTCTTGGTGCAGGAAAACAGGTTGGCAATGGTGTCGCTGTGCCAGGCTTCGGTGCCGTCCTTGTCGGCGGTACCGCCCCAAAGGTCGAGAACGGTTTCCCCGCCAATGCGGATGCACAACGCCGCGCCACGCTCCTGAGGATCGTCGAACAGCGCCGCAAAAGCTTCGCGCACCGCTTCGAACTTAAGCTCGTAATGACCCTGAATCTGCACCCACAACTCTCCCGGATAAACACTCTACAAAGTGGCCCGCATTGTTCCAGCCCTTGAGGGTTTTGGGAACAGGGTCGGGCCGGGCGGTCGCGCCCATAGAATTAGTCAGAAACCCATGTGGCGAGGGAGCTTGCTCCCGTTGGGCTGCGCAGCGGTCCCCCTTATCTTCAAAAAGAATGGGACTGCTACGCAGTCCAACGGGAGCAAGCTCCCTCGCCACAGGGGATATCAGTGCTTAATGACCATTACCCGAATGCCCACCCGCATGACCGGCGCCCTGCTCCGCACCTTTGTCGGCAGCGCCTTGCTTGCCGCCCTCGCCCTCATGGTTCTCGGTGGCTTTTTCCGCCTCGGCTTTGGCCTTCTCGGCCTCTTTGCCGAGTTGATCGACAGTCAGCAAGTTGCTTTTGCGCACCGTGTCGACAAAGCCCTGGAATGGCAGGTCAGTAATACCCACCAACCCGAAGTGACCGTTCTCGCCGTCCAGCAGGCGACCCGTCACCGGTTGATCGAGGTACTGGAACCAGTGCACCCCGACAATTGACGGTTCGCTCATCGCCTGTTTAAGGAAATTGGCGTAGGCCGGGCCGCGGTCTTCTTCTTTCGCCAGTTGCGTCACGCCACCCCAGAACGGGCCGCGATCCTTTGATCCGAAGTTGAATTCGGTGATCAGTACCGGCTTGTCCAGGCTGCGCAGTCTGGCGAAGTCGTAACCGTCCTGAGGTTGCAGGGTGTACATATTGAAGCTCAGTACGTCGCAGTATTGCGCGCAGGACTCGACGGTTTCTGGGGTGCTGACGGCAAAGCGGCCGCCCAGCAACAACTGGTTCGGCGCATGCCATTTGAGCGAATCGGAGACGGTTTTGAAGTAGGTATCTGCGAACACTTTCTGGAAGTATTTGAAGTCGGCTTCGATTTCCGGGTATTCGGCGCTCGGCTGCGGCGGTACGAAGCCCGGGTCTTCCATCAATTCCCAGGCCGGCAGATCAATGCCCCAGGCTTTGGAAAGGCCCGCCTGGTTGCGGTACTTATCACGCAGCTGTTTGAGGAAGGCACGTTTGGCCGGCACATCGGTGGTCATTTTCAAAGTGCCATAGGCCAGCGCGTAACGGGCCTTCGGATCATCGCCGGGACCGGCCCAGCCCAGTTCATTGTCGGCGAAGTAACCGATCAGCCACGGATCGTCGCGATGGTCGCGGGCAGCGATGGCCACGGCCCGCTCGGTGGCCATGGCGAAACGCGGATCGAACGGGTCGGGCATGCCGCCCCACCAATCGGTACCGGTGCTGATGCTGGCGTAATCACCGACGATCGACAGCGGCAAGGTGTACGGCACTCGGTCAGCGTTGCCCAACACCGGTGCACTCCAGTTGCCGAGGGTGTTGAAACCCCAGGCTTGCAGGCGATCGAGGGTATGACTGGCCCAGCGTTGTTCGTCGAAAACCACTTTGCAGGGTTCGGCGGTCGTTTGCTCGGCGGCTTTTTCGACTGACGCTTCAACGGCGCCGGTCTTGGCCGCGTCGGCAACACCAGCCGCGGATTCGGTTGCCGCAGGAGCGGCTGATTGTTCGGTGGCCTTATCGGCCGTCGCCTCGACCGCATCGGCCTTGGCCGCTTCGGCGACACCGGCCTTGGTATCGCTGCCCGGCACGCAAGGTTTGCCATACAGACGCTGCAGGTTGGCGCCATAGAAATCGTACCAGCGACCGGCGTTGTAGGCTCGGCCCTGATCGGCGCCATTGCCGCCACGGTTGTCGCCTTCGCCATAATAGCTGGCAAGGGGCTCGTCGGGTTTGGGCAGGGACTCGAACATCCACTCGCGACCGGCGACGTAGGTCTGGTTGACGCTTGGGGTCACGCTATTGATGCCGAGGGAATAGAACGGATGCCCTTCCGGGGTCACCAGATACCAGCGGCCGTCACGCTTTTCAGTGCGGAAAAAGCCGCTGGCCTTGAACGCCGGGCCTTTGGTCCAGCCGCCGAACTTGTCCAGCGAGGCCTTCTCGCGCTCGGCCAACCAGGTTTTCAGTTGTTGCTGTTCTTTGGCCGCCGCGGACTTCAGTTGCTCGTCGCTGCTGACCTTCTCCGGCCACTTTGCCCGAGTCGATTGGCCATAGGCATCCACCAGAGCGCCATAAGCGGCCTTGGTGACCGCCTCGCCATCCTGCACGCCGAAGCGCTCGAGCAGGATGCTTTGGGCGACTTTCGGCTGATCCATCGACAAGGTCACCGACACCACCTGGCTGCGGTCCAGCTCACCGGCGCTGCTGGCCAGCAATACACGCTGGCCTTCGAAATTGATCGGCATCGGCGGGCCGGCTTTCATCCCCTGGCTCAGCGGCGAACTGGCGACCAAAGGCACCAGCAGGGTTTGCGCAGGGCCGGCCGGCAGATCGACGCGACTGATCAGGGTCTTGCCGTCATTGCTCTGAATTTTCACGTACAGGGTCACGGCCCAGTTCATCGCGCTCTGGATCCGCAGGCTCATGACACCCGACTGCGACCAGTCCCAGGCACCGGTCTGCGGCGTCAGGCGCAACGTCGGCTGGGCGACCGGATTGAAGGTCACGCGGCGCAGCACTTCACCTTCGGCCGTTTGCTCCGCGTTCGATTGCGGCAGGCTGGCGTCCTGGGTCGCCACCTGGACCACGTCGGCGGGACGCACAAAGTTGAACAGCGTTTGCTGCCCGGCAGGGGCCGCCAGCAAAGGGGCTGCGAACATCAAGGCAAAAACAGCGGGCAACGAACGGCGAATCATAGGAACGTGGTTCTCTCAAGCGACCATCAATGGGCCAGTGGAAAAGCGGTGGCAGTGAGATAGACAACGCGGTGGGCTTATTTGCCCACCGGTGCATCAGGAAATTTCACGACGGAATGGCGGCAATGCATTGAGAATAGCTTTGCCGTAGCGCTGCGTGACCAGACGACGGTCGAGCAAGGTGATGGTGCCGCGGTCTTCTTCGGTCCGCAGCAAGCGACCGCAGGCCTGGACCAGCTTCAGCGAGGCATCCGGCACGGAGATTTCCATGAACGGATTGCCGCCGCGAGCCTCGATCCATTCCGCCAGCGCCGCTTCGACAGGATCGTCGGGTACCGAGAACGGAATCTTGGCGATCACCACGTGCTCGCAATAGGCACCAGGCAAATCCACGCCTTCAGCAAAACTCGCCAAGCCGAACAACACACTGGAATCCCCGCCATCAACCCGCGCCTTGTGCTTGTTCAGGGTTTCCTGTTTCGACAGGTTGCCTTGAATGAACACTTGCTTGCGCCAGTCGCGGTCCAGACCGTCGAATACGTCCTGCATCTGCTTGCGAGACGAGAACAGCACCAGGGTGCCTCGTGAACCTTCTACCAGTTGCGGCAGGTCGCGGATGATCGCCGCGGTGTGCGCCGGCGCGTCACGCGGGTCGGCTTTCAGGTCCGGCACCCGCAGCACGCCGGCGTCGGCGTGATGGAACGGGCTCGGCACCACGGCGGTCACGGCTGTTTTAGGCAGGCCGGCGCGCATGCGGAAGCGGTCGAAAGTGCCGAGGGCGGTGAGGGTCGCCGATGTCACCAGCGCCCCATAAGCTACGTTCCACAGATTGCGCCGGAGCATGTCCGCCGCGAGGATCGGGCTGGCATTGACCTCGATGTCGAACAGCGAACCACTTTCGGCCAGGGTCAGCCAACGGGCCATGGGCGGGTTGTCTTCCGGGTCTTCGACGGTGAAGGCGGTCCACAACTCCCAGTTGCCCGAAGATCGGGACAACAGGCTGCCGAACAGCGGATACCACTCTTCGGCCTGATTACTGGCGATGCCGATGTTGACCTCGCCGTCCATGCCTTCCTTGAGCAGTTCGGTGAGCCGGGTGAACAGGTCGGTCAGGCGGGCAAAGCCCTTCTTCAGCTCAATGCCCATTTCGCGCATGTGCTCGGGAATCACCCCGCCGACGAAACGGTGACGTGGCCGCTCGCGACCTTCGACGTCTTCGCCGGGCTTGAAGTCGGCGGCTTGCTCGCAGGCACTGAACATGAACTGCTGCTGGGTCTTGATCTCCCGAGCCAGCTCCGGCACCTGCTCGATCAATTTGCCCAGATCGCCCGGCAGCGGGTGTTGGGCCAACAATTTGGTGAGGTTCTTGGCGGTGGTTTCCAGCCAGTCGGCGGTGGAACGCAGACGCGTGTAGTGAGCGAAGTGACCGATAGCCTTGTCCGGCAGGTGATGGCCTTCGTCAAACACGTAGATGGTGTCACGCGGATCGGGCAGAACCGCGCCGCCGCCCAGGGCCAGGTCGGCCAGGACCATGTCATGGTTGGTGACAATCACGTCGACCTTGCCCATGCCTTCACGAGCCTTGTAGAAGGCGCACTGGCCGAAGTTCGGGCAATGACGGTTGGTGCACTGGCTGTGATCGGTGGTCAGGCGCGCCCAATCGGCGTCTTCCAGCGCCGTCGACCAACTGTCGCGATCGCCGTCCCACTTATTGCCGGCGAGCTTCTCGATCATGCTGGTGAACAGCTTCTGGCTGGCCTCATCGACCTCGATCTTGAAGCCTTCTTCTTCGAACAACTGCGCGGTGGCAGTCTGCGCGTGACCTTCCTGGAGCAACATGTCGAGCTTGGACAGGCACATATAGCGCCCGCGGCCCTTGGCCAGGGCGAAGCTGAAATTCAGCCCGCTGTTGCGCATCAGGTCGGGCAAATCCTTGTAGACGATCTGTTCTTGCAGGGCCACGGTGGCCGTGGCGATCACCAGACGCTTGCCAGCGGCTTTTGCGGTCGGGATGGCCGCCAGGCTGTAGGCCACGGTTTTGCCGGTACCGGTGCCGGCTTCCACCGCGACAATCGCGGGGTCGCCACTGCGCCGGCCTTCGTCGTCGGTGTCGATGGCACCGAGGACCTTGGCAATTTCGGCAATCATCAGGCGTTGACCGTAGCGCGGCTTGAGGCTCTTGGCTTCGAGAAAACGCGAGTAGGCGCCCTGGATCGTGGTTTTGAGTTCGGTGCTGATCATCAAAAAAGGCTGGATAAATTTTCAGTGGTTCGGATCGGCCGCTATCATACCCCGCTAATCAATCCCGCGCAGAACGGAGTACCTCAATGACACCTTTTGGCATCGTTTATACCCTGCATGTCCTGGCCGCCCTGGTGTGGGTCGGCGGCATGTTTTTCGCCTGGATGGTCTTGCGCCCCGCGGCGATGAAGGCGCTGGAAGGCCCTGCCCGGTTGAAGCTGTGGGTGGAAGTGTTTCAAGGTTTTTTCCGCTGGGTCTGGATTGCGGTGGTGCTTTTGCCGATCAGCGGCGTGGGCATGATTCATCTGCAGTTCGCCGGATTTGAAGCGGCGCCGCGGTATGTGCAGGTGATGATGGGATTGTATGTGGTGATGACGGCGCTGTTTATCCGGATTCAGGCGTTGTTGCTGCCGGAACTGCGCACGGCGGTGGCGGCTCAGGATTGGCCGACGGGCGCGGCGGTGCTGGGTAAAATTCGGCGCCTGGTGGGGATTAACCTGATGGTGGGGTTGGTGCTGGTGGCGATTGCTGCGGCTCGGCCGTGATCGTTCCCACGCTCTGCGTGGGAATGCCTCAAGGGACGCTCCGCGTCCAGTGACGCGGAGCGTCACGGCCTGCGTTCCCACGCAGAGCGTGGGAACCATCGCTTGAGGGCTTATAACCGCTGAATCGTCACCGAACCCGCCACTCCCGCAGGCCCAGGCTGACCATCGGCACCGGCGTGACCACTCTTGCCGCCGTCGGCTTTATAAACAAAGCAGCCCTTGGATTTGCCGCCCGCTCCCGGTTTGCCACCTGGTCCTGCCGCGCCACCCACCCCACCGGCAATCTCGACCTTGATCTGTTGCGCAGGGTAATCACGCGGCACTTCCAGTCGAACCAACGCCCCTGGCGCACCCGGCTGGCCATCGCTGCCATTACTGCCATCGGCGCCGCGACCGGCCTGGCCCCAGGTACAACCCGGTGCTTGACCGTTGGCCCCATCAAGGCCGACAAAACCTGGAGCGCCCGCGCCACCGCGAGCGTCTACCGACAATTGCGGCGCGTTCAACGCTTTGATCTGCAGATCCAGATTGCGCCCGGAACGAGCGGCCTTGAGGTAAGTCCCCGGCGCGCCTCGCGCAGTGATCTGGCTGCCTTCGGCCAACTCGGCACGACTGACCTTCAACACCAGGGCTTGCTCGCTCGGCACGATGGCGATCCGCGCATCACGTCCCAGGTGCAGCTCGCCGACCGTCACTTCGGTCACGTTCGAGGGAATCAGCAAGGTGCCGTAATCGGCAACTTCCAGCCGTTCCAGTTGCAAGGTACTGGCGGTGTTGGGCAAGCGCATCAGCGAGTTGGTTTCGACGCTCACCACCTGCGCGCAGGCCAATGGGCTGATAAGTGCAGCGAGCAGACAGAGTTTACGCATGGGAGGCCTTCGAAGCGGCCGGGGCCGGAATGGTTTGCAGGTGGAAAACGCCGAAAAAAACAATCTTCAGGCGATCACGCCAAGGGTGGGCTCGACCTTTGAGGCTGCGGTTGCAGAACACCAGCTCCAGAAGATGGAGCCCTGCCAACACGCAGCCCGCCAGATTGACCAACAGGTGCAGCGGATGAACAAACGGTATGAGCAGGTTGACTAGCGCCACCAACCAGAACAGCAGGGTCAGTAACTTCCCCAGCCCCCAAAACACCTTCATACGCTCCTCCGTTGAGAATTATTCTTTGCACGCACAGTAACGGCTTACGCGCGCGATAAGCCAGAGGGCAGCAAAAAATTCTTCTCGAAGGTCGCGAATTGGCCGTCGGACAAGCCTGAATCGTCATCCGACGGCTCTATCACATGGCTCAGCGATTGATATGCAACTCCACGCGACGGTTTTGCGCCCGCCCTTCTTCCGTGTCGTTATCGGCTATCGGTTGGCTTTCGCCCCGGCCTTCGCTGGTGAGTTTGTTCGGCGCCAGCCCCTGGCTCAACAGGTAGGCCGCCACGCTGCTGGCACGCCGTTCCGACAGTTTCTGGTTATAGGTGTCCGAACCCTGGCTGTCGGTATGACCGATAACTTTAACGCTCACCACATCGGCGCTCTGCAACTTGGCCATCAACGAATCCAGCTGACTGCGCGCTTCGGGCATCAGGTCGGATTGGTTGTAGGCGAACAGCACGTTGCCGTTCAGGGTGATGACTTCCGATACCGGTGGTTCAACTGGTTTCACGCTGGCCGGGTATTGCGGCAGCGGACAACCGTGATGTTCGACAGGCGTATCGGCGGGTGTATCGGGGCAGCGATCACGTCGATCGAAGACGCCATCATCATCTTCATCGCCATCCTGGGCGTAACAGATCAGGCCGCCGGTCAAGATCCCGAGCGCCGCTCCACCCGCTGCCCAGCCACTGCTTTCAATTGCGCCCAAACCGCCGCCGACCAGTCCGCCTATGACACTGCAGATCGGCCAGGTACGTTGATTGAGGGGGGCAGTGCCATCGCTGTGAGTCGCACAACCGGTCAGAAGACTGCCAAGCAGCAGAACCGGCAAGACGGTCCTTGTAAGAACGCTCATTGTGAATGCTCCTGTGTCACCGGCCCATACCGGTCACACAGGAGTAAAGACCCGCATCCGCGACTGTACAAGCCGCGGAGCACAAGGGATCTAGCGGTTGATTTTGATTTCCGTGCGACGATTCAACGCACGGCCGTCCGCAGTTTTGTTATCGGCCACCGGCTGGCTTTCACCGGCACCGGTCACAGTCACGAAACTGCTGCGTGGCACGCCTTGGGAAATCAAGTATTCCACCACCGAATGGGCGCGTCTATCCGACAGTTTCTGGTTGTAGGCATCACTGCCGACGCTATCGGTATGACCGGTCACGGTCAGTTGGGCGCTGGAGGATTCCTGTTTCAGGCGCGTGGCAATGGTGTTGAGTACGTCTTTATCGGCAGGGGTGAGCTTGGCCGAGTCGAACTGGAAGTGCACATCACGGATAACGATGACTTCTTCCTTGACCACCGCCGTCTCTTCGACCACCGGCGCAGGCGCTGGTGGAGGGCAGCCGTCGGCATCGACCCGCACGCCTTTAGGTGTACCCGGGCACTTGTCGCGGCTGTCCAGCACACCATCGCCGTCTTCATCGCCATCGCCGTGCACCCAGCAATAGGCCGCTGCCGTGCCGCCGACCAGCAGCGCGCCATACCCCGCCCATGCCGAGCTTTCGGTCGCGCCGAGCCCTGCACCGATGACACCGCCGACCGCCGCACAGGTCGGCCAGTCGGTTTTCTGTAAACCTGCGCAACCAGTCAACACACTGGTTAGCAGAACCAAGGGTAATGCTGTCCGAATTATGCTCATCTAGTTCTTCTCCTGAGGGATCGGCTTAAAACCGATTCTAGGGAGTAAAGACCCGACTTTTAATCTCCGCCAGCAATAGGCCATTGCTGTTTGGCCCCCTGTTCATGGAAGATCGGTGCTTTTTGGCTAATCCGCTAGACAGGAACTAGGCTCGGACGTCTGGGCAGGCTAGTCTTGGCGATCTGATTGAGGATCTTCGATGATTGCAGGTATCTCTTCGCGCACGCCCCAACAGGCGTTGGCCGCTTTGCTTGATCGTTACGCCCCCGCGCGACTGTTGCTGATTGGCGCCAGCGAATTCCCCGCGCTCGAAGCGTTCAAAACCGCGCACCCGGATAGCATCGTCGCCTTTGCGACGCCCGGGCCATTGCCGGCCGAGCTGGCGGCGCAACGGTTTGATCTGGCGCTGGTGGTCGATTGTCTCGAACATTTGCCCAAGCGCGACGGCCTCAATCTGCTCGGAGGCATACGCAACCTCAATGCCAGTCGCATTGCGGTGCTGGCCGACTTGCCGGCCAGCGGTTGGCAGGAGACGGACTTTTTTTCCCTGGCGCTGCAAGCCAGTGAACGCTTCCAGCGCGACGATCAAGTGCTGACCCTGTTTACCTATGATCTGCTTGACTATAAACAGGTGCCCGACTGGCTCAACTCGCGCTTCTGGGCCAACCCGGAAAACTTCGGGAAATATTGGTGGTAACGCAATGAGTACATCTATTTGCCCTTGCGGCAGCGGCACGTTGCTCGATGCCTGCTGCGGCCATTACCACGCCGGCCACCCCGCCCCCAGCGCCGAAGTCTTGATGCGTTCGCGCTACAGCGCCTATGTATTGGGGCTGATCGACTATCTGGTGACGACCACCCTGCCCGCACAACAGGCCGGCCTGGATCGCCAGTCGATCAGCGACTGGAGCGCCCAAAGCACCTGGCTGGGTCTGGAGGTGGAAAGCGCCGAGGTCTTTGGCGGACAACCGGAGCACGCTTTCGTCACTTTCACCGCTCGCTGGCACGACAGCAGCGGCGAACACAGTCACCGCGAACGTTCGTCATTCGTGCAGAACGCCGGCCGCTGGTATTTCATCGACCCTACCGTGTCACTCAAGGCGGGACGCAATGACGCGTGCCCGTGCGCCAGCGGGCAGAAGTTCAAGAAGTGTTGCGCGAGTTATTTCGGCGCTTGAGTTGACCAACAGTAAAAAGATCGCAGCCTTGGGCAGCGTCCACAGGCGCGTAGGAGCTGCCGAAGGCTGCGATCTTTTTAAGGCTAGACTGGGTCTCAAGGGAGATACCTCACCATGACCCGTCAACGGCGCGCATTACAGCTGCTCACCCTGCTCCTGTTTCTGGGGCTCGGCGGTTGTGCATCGTGGTTCGACTTCGACAACGACCTCCCGGAGCCGCAAGTGCACTTGGTCAAGGTCGAGGTGGTACGGGCCAAATTGCTGGAGCAGAAGTTCCTGCTGCACTTTCGCGTCGACAATCCCAATGACCAAGACCTGACGGTGCGCGCCCTGGAATATCGCATTCACCTCGGGGACATCCTGCTGACCGAAGGCGAGCACGAACATTGGTTCACGATCGGCCCCAAGCGCAGTGCCTATTTCAAGGTACCGATTCGCACCAACCTGTGGCCGAAAGTCCGGGATCTGGTGAAATTGCTGAAAAAACCCGACCAACCCATTCCCTATCGTCTGGAAGGTGAACTGGAAACCGGTTTATTCATCGCGCACTACGTGCACCTGGCGCGCAATGGCGTGATAATCGCCGCCGATTTAATTCCGGAGTGACCCCGATGACCCAGCAACCTCATGTCCATGGCCCTGACTGCAACCACGATCATGACCATCACGACCACCATGATCACGACCATGGCCATGTCCACGGTCCGAACTGCGGCCACGCCCACCAGGAACCGGTGCGTAACGCCCTGAAAGACGTCGGCCGCAACGACCCTTGCCCATGCGGCAACGGCAAGAAATTCAAGAAGTGCCACGGCGCTTGATGCTTCGGGCGGATATCATTTTCGCCTGTTGAATCGCCTTCGCGAGCAAGCCCGCTCCCACAGGGATCTTTTGTGAACCACAAAATTGTGAACACCACCGATCAACTGTGGGAGCAACTGTCTTGATGGTCTTTATTTTGAAGGCATATTGATAGACAGCCGAACTCCCACAGGTTTTTTAGTCGGCCTGCAGAATTTTTGCGGTACTGACGACCGTCGCATATTCGCCATGCAAATTACCCAGCGACATCGCATGCACTTCCTCGGCTGAATGGGCATTACCGAAAAAGTCCGCCTTGTCGAAGGTAAAGCACGCATCCTGCGCAACCCACGTTTCAAACCCCAGATTCCCGGCCGTTCGCGCCGTCGACTCCACCGAGTTGTGGGTCGCCACACCCACGATGATCAACTGATCGATCCCCGCCTCGCGCAAACGTGCCTCCAGCCCCGTCGAACAAAAGGCATCCGGCACCTGCTTCTGAATCAGCCACTCACCCATCGATGGTTGAAAACGCTCCTGAAACTCCACCCCCGATTGCTGTGGCCAGAACACCGAATCCTCTGAGCGGGACAGATGCTGCACATGAATCACCGGCCGCCCGGTTCGGCGCCAATGCTCCAGCAATTCCAGGATGCGCTCTTCGGCTTGAGGGTTGTTTCGACGACCCAGTTTGGGATGCAGGATGCCTTTTTGTTGATCGATGATGATCAGCGCCGCGTCTGTCTTGAGCTCCATGCCGACTTCTCTCCTGCTGGGGCATTGAATTTCCCGCACTTCAGCATCACCTCTTCCTACTGGCAAGCCATCAAACGCAAACAGGACGACCTGATGCTCGCGGTCGCTGTCCGTACCTGACGATGCCTCTTGATTTGGAGCACTTCATTAATCCGCCTAAACCCTGAGGCCCTGCACTCTGATCGTTCCCATGCTCCGCGTGGGAATGCTTCAACGGACGCTCCGCGTTCGGCTCTGGATGTGACGCAGAGCGTCACGGGCTGCATTCCCACGCAGAGCGTGGGAACGATCAATAAAGAAATAACCCCGCCGCCGCTTGCGCGACCATCTCCTGCTCACTAACGTAGCGCCTTTATCGCGTCACTACCCCCGCAGGAGCTTTGCCATGGCCTCGCCAGCCCTTACATATTTTCTTCCCCGGTTCGGCGTTGCCGCAGCAGTGGCCAGTGTTTTGAGCCTGACTGGTTGTCAGACCTGGAACACCCAGGACACCCTCCCGCCAGCCTCCGGCGTGCAACCGCTCAAAGGCTTGGCGCAGAACGTTTCGGTTCGGCGCAATTCCATGGGCATGCCGCTGATAGAGAGCAACAGCTTCCACGATGCGCTGTTCACCCTCGGCTACGTGCATGCCAGCGACCGCATCAGCCAAATGGTCACTCTGCGTTTGCTCGCCCAGGGCCGTCTGGCGGAGATGTCCGGTTCGGATCTGCTCGATGCCGACCGCTACATGCGTGCAGTCAATCTGAAGAAAAACGCGGGTGAGCTGTACAAGGCCTCCTCGCCACGCCTCAAGCGTTTCTTCGAAGTCTATGCCCGTGGGGTCAACGCCTACCTGTTCCGCTATCGCGACAAACTGCCTGCGGACCTTGCGGCCACCGGCTACAAGCCTGAGTACTGGAAACCGGAAGATTCGGCGCTGATTTTCTGCCTGCTGAATTTCAGTCAATCGGCGAACCTGCCGGAAGAAATTTCCTCATTGATGCTGGCCCAGACGGTCAGTACCGACAAGCTGGCGTGGCTTGCGCCGTCCGCCCCTGACGAAAAACTGCCGGTCGCTGAAGCCGAAAAACTTCAGGGCATCAAACTCAACGGGCAAATCCCGGGGCTGAGCGAAATCAGCAAGGCTACCGCTCGCCTATCGGATCTGAACCTGTTGGGCGCCACGTCTTCGAACAACTGGGCGATCGCCCCGCAACGCAGCCGCAGCGGTAAAAGCTTGTTGGCCAGCGATAGCCATGGGCCGCTGGGCGTGCCGTCGCTGTTCAGTTACGTGCAGATTCGCGCGCCGAAATACCAGGCCTCCGGCGTGACCATTGCCGGGTTACCCATGGTACTCGGTGGTTTCAACGGCAAAGTGGCGTGGAGCATGACCACGGTCATGGGCGACAACCAGGACCTGTTCCTGGAAAAAATCAAACGTCAGGGAAACGGCCTTTCCTACGAAGTGGGCGGCAAATGGCAGCCGGCGATCGTGCGCAACGAAACCTACTTCGTCAAAGGCCAGCGGCCGATTCGCGAAGCGGTGTACGAAACCCGCCACGGGCCGCTGCTCAATAGCGCCCAAGGCAGCGCACTGGCGAATGGTTTCGGCCTGGCCTTGCAGACGCCGAACTTCACCGACGACAAAACCCTGGACGCCTTTTTCGACCTGTCCCGAGCGCAAAGCGTCGAGAAGGCCTCGGACGCCAGCCGTGAAATACGCGCCATCGCCCTGAATCTGGTGTTTGCCGATGCCAGCAATATCGGCTGGCAAGTCACCGGGCGCTACCCGAACCGTCGCGAAGGCGAAGGCTTGCTGCCGTCGCCGGGCTGGGAAGGTCGCTACGACTGGGACGGTTACGCCGACCCGATGCTCCATCCGTATGACCAGGACCCGGCTCAAGGCTGGCTCGGCACCGCCAACCAGCGGGTCATTCCCCATGGCTATGGCATGCAGCTGTCCAATTCCTGGTCGGCGCCGGAGCGCGGTGAACGCATGGCCGAACTGGCGGGCGTGGGCAAACACGACACGCGTAGCCTGATCGCCATGCAATACGACCAGACCACCACCTTCGCTGCCAAGCTGAAGAAGGTGTTTGAAGCGCCGGGCATGGCTCAGCCGCTCAAACAGGCCATTGAAGCGCTGCCGGAGGCTGATCGCGCCAAGGCTCGCGAGGCTTACACGCGCTTGATGGCTTTCGACGGAAAACTCAGCCCGACCTCCGCCGACGCGGCGATCTACGAGTTGTTCCTGCAGGAAAGCACTCAGCAGATTTTCCTCGACGAACTCGGCCCGGAAAGCAGCCCGGCGTGGAAAGCCTTTATCGGCAACGGCAAGTTGTCCTACGCAGCTCAGGCCGATCATCTGCTGAGCCGTGAGGACAGTCCGTTCTGGGATGACCTGCGCACTGCGCAGAAAGAAGACAAACCGACGATTCTCGCCCGTAGCCTGGCGGCCGCGATCAGCGCGGGTGACAGCCAGTTGGGTGGCGATCACAAAGCCTGGCAGTGGGGCAAACTGCATCGCTACGAGTGGAAGAACGCCAGCGGTCAGACCGTGCGCGGTCCGTTGGCAGCCGGCGGCGACCACACCACACTCAACACCGCCGCGTTCACCTGGGGTCAGGACTTCAACACCACGCTGGCGCCGGCCATGCGCTTTATCGTCGATTTCGGCCAGGCCGAACCGCTGATGGGCCAGAACGGTACCGGCCAATCCGGCAACCCGGCCAGCCCGCACTATCTCGACAGCGTCGATCCATGGCTCAAGGGGCAATACATGAGCCTGCCGATGCAGCCGCAGAACTTTGACAAGGTGTACGGCAAGACGCGGTTGACGCTGACGCCTGGCAAGTAACCTCGAGTGGGACCGGACCTGCTCGCGAAAGCATGCTGCCGGTCCCATTGATGCTGAAAATCCATTGTGGCGAGGGAGCTTGCTCCCGCTCGGCTGCGAAGCAGTCGCAAAACAGACGCCGGTGTTCTACCTGGATTCCCTTGGCGGCAGATTCGGGGCCGCTGCGCGCCCCAACGGGAGCAAGCTCCCTCGCCACAAGTGCGATGTTCCTCTCTAAAAACCTTCACTGGCCTGCTCGCGAAAGCGGCCTGATTAACGCCTCCATTCTTCCTCGAAAATAAATAGAACTTCTCGCTTCGCGAAAACCTCCTAGCTAACAGGCCTCTCCATTTGGGTAACAATATGGACCTTGTTATCGCTCGTCCTGAAGGTTTGTACTGCCCGCCCGGTGATTTCTATATCGACCCATGGCAGCCGGTCGAACGCTCGGTAATCACCCACGCCCACAGCGACCATGCTCGCCGTGGCAATCAACATTATCTGGCGGCGGCACCGGGTGCAGGCATTCTGCGCGCGCGTCTGGGCCAGGACATCAACCTGCAAACGCTGCCCTATGGCGAGCCATTGTTGCACCGAGGGGTAAAACTGAGTTTTCACCCCGCGGGCCACGTGCTCGGCTCGGCCCAAGTGCGTTTGGAATATGGCGGGGAAGTCTGGGTCGCCTCGGGGGATTACAAAACCGAACCCGACGGCACCTGTGCGCCGTTCGAACCGGTGCGTTGCCACACGTTCATCACGGAATCGACGTTCGGCCTGCCGATTTACCGCTGGCAACCCCAGGCGCAGGTCTTTGCCGAGATCAATCAGTGGTGGCAGACCAACGCCGCAGCCGACAAAACCAGCGTGCTGTTCTGCTATTCCTTCGGCAAGGCTCAGCGGATTCTCCACGGCATCGATGCCAGCCTCGGCCCCATTCTGGTACATGGCGCGGTTGAACCCATCAATCGGATTTATCGCGAGAGCGGCATTTACTTACCGCCAACGATCTATTCCGGCGAAGTAAAAAAACATGACCCGATGATGCGCAAGGCCTTGGTCCTCGCGCCCCCTTCTGCGGGTGCCAGCCCTTGGGTACGGCGTTTCGGTGACTACAGCGATGGCTTCGCCAGCGGTTGGATGCGCTTGCGCGGTACACGGCGGCGGCGCGGCGTGGACCGCGGTTTCGTGCTGTCCGATCATGCCGACTGGCCCGGCCTGCTGTGGGCCATCGAACAAACCGCAGCCGAACGCGTGATCGTTACCCACGGTTCGATCGGGGTGCTGGTGCGCCATCTGCGCGAACAAGGCCTCGATGCCATGAGTTTCAGCACCGAATATGGCGATGATGAAGACACCGCAGTCCTCGAATCGGAGCGCGCCGAGGTGCTGGCATGAAAGCCTTCGCCGACTTGTATGCCGAACTCGATGCCACCACCTCGAGCAACGCCAAACTGACGGCGATGCAGAACTATTTCGCCCAAGCCGCGCCCGAAGATGCCGCCTGGGCGGTGTACTTTCTGTCCGGTGGTCGACCTCGGCAATTGGTGCCGGTACGAATGCTGCGGGAAATGGCTACAGCGTTTTCCGGGCTCTCGCCCTGGTTGTTCGAAGAAAGTTATCAGGCCGTCGGTGATCTGGCGGAAACCATCTCGCTGGTGTTGCCCGAAACGCACCACACCTCTACCGACGGGCTGGCGGTGTGGATTGAAAACAAACTGCTGCCGCTGCGTAATGCGCCTCCGCTGACCCTCGCCGAATGCTTGCCTGCCCTGTGGGCGCAACTGGATCGCCAGAGTCTGATGCTGTGCATCAAATTGATCACTGGCAGTTTGCGTGTCGGTGTCTCCAAATTGCTGGTCACCCGCGCGCTGGCGGCGATGGCCGGGCTCGACAGCAAGCGCGTGGCCCAGCGGCTGGTGGGTTATACCGATCTATCCAACCGCCCAAGCGCCGCCAGTTACCTGAAGCTGATCGCCCCCGAATCACCCAATGAGCATGCCCAACGGGGTGGCCAGCCGTACCCGTTTTTCCTCGCCCATGCATTGTCGCATCCGGTCGAGCAGTTCGAAGCCGTGCTCGGCCCGGCCAGTCAATGGCAAGTGGAATGGAAGTGGGACGGCATCCGCGCTCAAGTGGTCAAGCGCGATGGACGCTTGTGGATCTGGTCGCGAGGTGAAGAGCTGATGAGCGAACGCTTCCCCGAACTGGAGAGCCTGGTTCGTGACCTACCCGATGGCACGGTGATCGACGGTGAAATTGTCGCCTGGAAAGCCGTGCAACCGGGCATTGAGGACGCTTTCGACGCGCAATCGCCATCGTCACCTTCTGTGCTGCCTTTCGCCCTGTTGCAACAACGGATCGGCCGCAAAATGCTGAGCAAAAAAATTCTCGATGAGGTGCCCGTGGTCATCCAGGCCTATGACCTGCTGGAATGGCAGGGTGAGGATTGGCGCAACCGGACTCAAGCCACGCGCCGCGCTCAGCTGGAACAACTCATCAATTCCTGCGCAAACCCGGTGTTACTGAGCTCGCCCGTGCTGACCGGTGAAGACTGGTTCGACCTCGCCCGCCAACGAGAGGCCTCTCGCAAATTGGGCGTCGAAGGCATGATGCTCAAGGCCCGCGATGCGCTGTATGGCGTCGGGCGGACCAAGGACATGGGTGTGTGGTGGAAATGGAAAGTCGACCCGTTCAGCGTTGATGCAGTGCTGGTCCATGCCCAGCAAGGCCATGGCCGCCGGGCCAGTCTCTACACCGATTACACCTTCGCTGTGTGGGACGGCCCGCCCTCTGCCCGCGAGCGAACGCTGGTGCCTTTCGCCAAGGCCTACTCCGGATTGACTGACGAAGAAATGCGTCAGGTCGATAGCATCGTGCGCAAGACCACGGTGGAAAAATTCGGAGCGGTCAGTAGTGTGAAGCCGACTTTGGTATTTGAGCTGGGGTTCGAAGGTATCGCCCTGTCGAAACGGCACAAGAGCGGGATTGCGGTGCGGTTTCCGAGGATGCTGCGTTGGCGGCACGACAAATCGGTGGAGGAAGCTGACAGCATGGCGACGTTGCAGGATTTGTTGGGCTAACCCCACCTCTGTGGCGAGGGAGCTTGCTCCCGTTCGACTGCGTAGCAGTCGCAAATCTGACAACAGCGGGACCGCTTCGCGATCCAACGGGAGCAAGCTCCCTCGCCACAGGTGTCAATCCGAACCGAATCGGTGCAGCAAATAATGCGCGCCCGTTTTCGTGCATAGATCGCGCTTTGCCACTTCTTGTATTACCTTTTAAACGCTTGTTCGGGACTCTGGTTCGGAAATTGCTACTTTTAATAGGTCTTACGCTTTCCAGTAACAGTACTTCTGCGCCACAAGCGCTCATATTGGTTCTTAGGGATTGAATAATGAAAAAAGCATTGCTGACCCTTTCTGCACTGGCGTTGTGCATGGCTGCCGGCTCCGCGCTGGCCAAGGAATACAAAGAATTGCGTTTTGGCGTTGACCCTTCCTACGCGCCGTTCGAGTCCAAAGCAGCCGACGGCAGCCTGGTAGGCTTCGACATCGATCTGGGCAATGCGATCTGCGCCGAGCTGAAGGTCAAGTGCAAATGGGTCGAAAGCGATTTCGACGGTATGATTCCGGGCTTGAAAGCCAATAAATTCGACGGTGTGATCTCATCGATGACCGTCACCCCGGCCCGCGAAAAAGTCATCGACTTCTCCAGCGAGCTGTTCTCCGGCCCCACCGCTTACGTGTTCAAGAAAGGTTCCGGCCTGAGCGAAGACGTCGCTTCGTTGAAGGGCAAAACCGTCGGTTACGAGCAAGGCACCATTCAGGAAGCCTACGCCAAGGCCGTGCTGGACAAAGCCGGCGTGAAAACCCAGGCCTATCAGAACCAGGATCAGGTGTATTCCGACCTGACTTCCGGCCGTCTCGACGCAGCCATCCAGGACATGTTGCAAGCCGAGCTGGGCTTCCTGAAGTCGCCAAAAGGCGCCGATTACGAAGTCAGCAAGCCAGTCGACAGCGAATTGCTGCCCGCTAAAACAGCGATCGGTATCTCGAAAGGTAACAAAGACCTCAAGGCACTTTTGGATAAAGGTATCAAAGCGTTACACGACGATGGCACCTACGCCACCATTCAGAAGAAACACTTTGGCGATCTGAATCTGTACAGCGGCAAATAATGCCCGGCGCCCATCTCGCGATGGGCGCTTTTTTCACCCGATCAGGTTGCTGATTTATGTTCGAAAACCTCTTACAAAACCTGGGGCTCTCAGCCTTCAGCCTCCAGGGCTTCGGCCCGTTGCTGATGGAAGGCACCTGGATGACCATCAAATTATCGGTGTTGTCGCTGTTGGTGGCCGTGTTGCTCGGCCTGCTGGGCGCCAGTGCCAAGCTGTCAAAAGTCAAACTGCTGCGGGTACCGGCCCAGCTCTACACCACGCTGATTCGCGGGGTGCCGGACCTGGTGTTGATGCTGCTGATTTTCTACAGCCTGCAAACCTGGCTGACCTCGTTTACCGATTTCATGGAATGGGAATACATCGAGATCAACCCGTTCAGCGCCGGGGTCATCACCCTGGGCTTCATTTATGGCGCGTATTTCACCGAAACCTTCCGTGGCGCGATCCTCGCCGTACCGCGGGGCCAGGTCGAAGCCGCCACCGCCTATGGCCTCAAACGCGGTCAGCGTTTTCGTATCGTGGTGTTCCCGCAAATGATGCGCTTCGCCTTGCCCGGCATTGGCAACAACTGGATGGTGATGCTCAAGGCCACTGCGCTGGTTTCGATCATCGGCCTCGCCGATCTGGTCAAGGCTGCGCAGGACGCCGGTAAAAGCACTTATCAACTGTTCTACTTCCTGGTGCTTGCCGCATTGATTTACCTGCTGATCACCAGTGCGTCCAATTTTGTCCTGCGCTGGCTCGAACGCCGCTACGCCGCCGGTTCCCGGGAGGCGGTACGATGATCGAACTCTTGCAGGAATACTGGAAACCCTTCCTTTATACCGACGGCTACAACATCACTGGCCTGGCCATGACCATGTGGCTGCTCAGCGCGTCGATCTTCATCGGTTTTCTGGTGTCGATCCCGCTGTCCATCGCCAGGGTTTCGCCCAAGGTCTACGTCCGCTGGCCGGTGCAGTTTTACACCTATCTGTTTCGGGGCACGCCGCTCTACATTCAGCTGCTGATTTGTTACACCGGCATCTACAGCCTGGCCGCCGTGCGTGCTCAGCCAGTCCTCGATGCGTTTTTTCGCGATGCGATGAACTGCACGATCCTGGCTTTCGCCCTGAACACTTGCGCCTATACCACGGAGATCTTCGCCGGGGCGATTCGCAGCATGGCCCACGGTGAAGTCGAAGCGGCCAAGGCCTACGGCCTGTCAGGCTGGAAGCTCTATGCCTACATCATCATGCCGTCGGCCCTGCGTCGCTCGTTGCCTTATTACAGCAACGAAGTGATTCTGATGCTGCATTCGACGACCGTGGCGTTCACCGCGACCATCCCGGATGTATTGAAAGTCGCTCGCGACGCGAACTCTGCGACCTTCCTGACCTTCCAGTCGTTCGGCATCGCCGCGCTGATCTACCTGACCGTTACCTTTGCGCTGGTCGGCCTGTTCCGTCTCGCCGAACGCCGATGGCTGGCCTTCCTCGGGCCGACTCACTAGGACAACTCGTACATGCGCCACCAGATTCATGACCTGCTGGCCCCACTGCCGGGGACCGTGCGACAGATTCACAGCTTCCACTTCGGCCCGCCGTCGGCCAAAGGCAAGATTTACATTCAGTCCTCCCTGCATGCCGATGAACTGCCCGGCATGTTGGTGGCCTGGCACCTCAAGCAACGTCTGGCGGAGCTGGAAGCCGCCGGCCGGCTGCGCAGCGAAATCGTGCTGGTGCCCGTGGCCAACCCGGTCGGCCTGGAACAAGTGTTGATGGACGTTCCACTGGGCCGCTACGAGCTGGAAAGCGGGCAGAACTTCAATCGCTGGTTCGTCGATTTGAGTGAAGAAGTCGGCAACGAGATCGAAGGCCTGCTCGGCGACGATCCGCAACATAACCTCGAACTGATCCGCGACAGCCTGCGCAAGGCGTTGGCGCGGCAGACCGCAGCCACGCAACTGCAATCCCAGCGCTTGACCCTGCAACGGCTGGCCTGTGATGCGGACATGGTGCTGGACCTGCATTGCGATTTCGAAGCCGTGGCGCACCTTTACACCACGCCCGAGGCTTGGCCGCAGGTCGAGCCGCTGGCGCGCTACATCGGTTCCGAAGCCAGCCTGCTGGCCACCGACTCTGGCGGCCAGTCGTTTGATGAATGCTTCACCCTGCTCTGGTGGCAGTTGAAAGAGCGTTTCGGCGAGCATTTCGAGATTCCGCTGGGCAGTTTTTCGGTGACCGTCGAATTGCGCGGCCAGGGCGACGTCAATCACCCGCTGGCCAGCCTCGATTGCCAGGCGCTGATCGATTATCTGATTCATTTCGGCGCGATTGCCGGTGAGCCGGCGCCATTACCCGAACTGCCCTACCCGGCCACACCGTTGGCCGGCGTCGAACCGGTGGCGACGTCGGTGGGTGGGCTGCTGGTGTTCACCGCCCTGCCCGGGGAATACCTGGAGGCCGGGCAACTGATCGCCGAAGTGATCGACCCGATCAATGATCGTGTCACCCCTGTTCATTGCACCGCCGCCGGGCTGATGTACGCCCGTTCGTTGCGGCGCATGGCCACTGCCGGCATGGTGATCGCCCACGTCGCGGGCACCGAAGCCTATCGCAGCGGCTACCTACTTTCGCCTTGAGGATGCATGCCCCATGTACAAACTGACCATTGAAGGCCTGCATAAAAGCTATGGCGATCATCAGGTGCTCAAAGGCGTTTCGCTCAAGGCCAAAACCGGCGACGTCATCAGCCTGATCGGCGCCAGCGGCTCAGGTAAAAGCACCTTTTTGCGCTGCATCAACTTTCTCGAACAGCCCAATGACGGCGCCATGACCATGGACGGCCAGCCGATCCGCATGATCCATGACCGTCATGGAATGCGCGTCGCCGATGAGGATGAATTGCAGCGAATCCGCACGCGCCTGGCCATGGTGTTCCAGCACTTCAACCTGTGGAGCCATATGACGGTGTTGGAAAACATCACCATGGCCCCGCGCCGGGTGCTCGGTTGCAGCAAGAAAGAGGCCGAAGACCGTGCCCGACGTTACCTCGACAAGGTAGGGCTGGCGGCACGCGTGGCGGATCAATACCCGGCGTTCCTTTCAGGCGGCCAGCAACAACGGGTAGCCATTGCCCGAGCGCTGGCCATGGAACCGGAAGTCATGCTGTTCGACGAACCGACCTCGGCGCTCGACCCGGAGCTGGTGGGCGAAGTGCTCAAAGTCATCCAGGGCCTGGCCGAAGAAGGCCGGACCATGATCATGGTCACCCACGAAATGAGCTTCGCCCGCAAGGTGTCGAGCCAGGTGCTGTTTCTGCACCAGGGATTGGTGGAAGAAGAAGGTGCGCCGGAGGATGTATTGGGCAATCCGAAGAGCGAGCGACTCAAGCAGTTCCTCAGCGGCAACCTCAAGTAACCCACCGTCCTGTAGGAGCGAGCGGTGCGGCGATCCGACTTGCCCGCGAAGATGTCGGCACATCCAGCATCGATGTGACTGAAAGACCGCTTTCGCGGGCAAGCCCGCTCCCACAGTTTTTTGTGTCGTTCGCAGCCTGCATGAACAATATCGAACCCTGTGGGAGCCGGGCTTGCCCGCGAAGACGTCAGCACATCCAGCATCGATGTGACTGAAAGACCGCTTTCGCGGGCAAGCCCGCTCCCACAGTTTTTTGTGTCGTTCGCAGCCTGCATGAACAACATCGAACCCTGTGGGAGCCGGGCTTGCCCGCGAAGACGTCAGCACATCCAGCATCAATGTCACGGACAGACCGCTTTCGCGGGCGATCTTTGTCATAGACGAACGAAATATGGCCAGTCAGCTGAAATCTTTTACAGATATCAGCTGACTGGCCATTCATTCGACAGGGGTTCAGGCGACTGGCGCGGGTGGTGGTTCGTCCGGAAGAGTCGGCTCTCCGGGTTCTGTCGGTTGTTCGTTGGGGGTATCGGGATCAGGCTGGCCAGGGATCCCCCCTGCCATGCTGACGGGCGGATGTGCCAACAAGGACCAGGCCAGCACGCCAACCTGATTGGGTTCAAGCCTTGCCAGTTCGGCACTTATTCGCGGATCGATCTTCATGAAGCACTCCTGAGCGATGGCCCGATCCGCCTTGCGCGAATCGGAGCAGTACATTCCATAGAGTGTACGCCCGCTCAGGAATTCCAACGGTTTGTCAGACGGCTGACTCAGGTACGCGGCAGGGTCACGCCACGCTGGCCCTGGTACTTGCCGCCACGGTCCTTGTAGGAGACCTCACATTCTTCGTCCGACTCAAGGAACAACATCTGCGCCACGCCTTCGTTCGCGTAGATTTTCGCCGGCAGATTGGTGGTGTTGGAGAACTCCAGGGTCACGTGACCTTCCCACTCAGGCTCGAGCGGCGTGACGTTGACGATGATGCCGCAACGCGCGTAGGTGCTTTTACCCAGGCAAATGGTCAATACGTTACGCGGGATGCGGAAGTATTCGACGGTGCTGGCCAGAGCGAAGGAGTTCGGCGGAATGATGCACACGTCGCTGTGAATGTCGACGAAGCTGCCAGCATCGAAGTTTTTCGGGTCGACGATCGCCGAGTTGATGTTGGTAAACACCTTGAAGTGATTGGTGCAACGCACATCGTAGCCGTAGCTGGACACGCCGTAGGAGATCACACGGCTATCGTCGCTGCCGCGCACCTGGCGCTCGACGAAAGGCTCGATCATGCCGTGCTCTTGCGCCATGCGGCGAATCCACTTGTCCGATTTGATGCTCATGGCGGGTGTCCTGAATAGCGAGGTGGAAAAATTCTGTCCGGCATCTTACCGGGCAGGCGCTCCGGGTTCAAAGTCCGGGAAACAATTCTCACCGATCGCCCGTAAATCCCGGGCCTTGATCGCTATTCGATGCACCGTCAGTCACGAAAACAGAGAAACCTTCGCAAGAACCATTGGCACGTTCCGGAAAAAGGGTTAAGGTGGCGCCACTGTGCTGCTTGTGTCACTGAGAATCTCTACACGATATGTTGAATTTCGATCCAACCATCTACAAGAATTTTTCCTGCTCTTTGCACTCAGTCTCGGCCAGGGTTCTTCCTGCGTCGCAGTTATCTTTGTTCAAGGAGTTACACCATGTCTAATCGCCAAACCGGTACCGTTAAGTGGTTCAACGATGAAAAAGGCTTCGGCTTCATCACTCCACAATCCGGTGACGACCTGTTCGTTCACTTCAAAGCTATCCAATCCGACGGCTTCAAAAGCCTGAAAGAAGGCCAACAGGTTTCTTTCATCGCTACCCGCGGTCAGAAAGGCATGCAAGCTGAAGAAGTTCAAGTTATCTAACTTGTAACTGCTTTAGTAAAAAGCCCCGCCCTTAAAAGCGGGGCTTTTTTGTGCCTGAATGTTTTGCACCGCCCTATCCCCGCTTCACCTCTATATGATTCGCGCCCTGGAAAATCACATGGAAGAAGCAGGATGCAATTCATCTCCTGGAAGTCATTCAGTGCTGTGCTCGTAATTCTCACGCACTCCCTCACAACCCAAGCAGAAACGCAACCCGACCACCCGACCGTGATCGTCGACATGAACCCTCGAGCAACATATTTGGCGAAGGGCGCCGAAGTAAATGGTCACGCCCCTATTCAGCTAAGAGCAGCGGCACTTTTGACGCTTTCAACTCCTCATGCTTGCGGGAGCAATGAGGTTTACATGACCCCCGAGTCTGCGGGCATCCCCAATGATTCGTTTCGCCGAGCCCTCGACGAAATCCAGCAACTAATCGATCAGAAAATCCCCCTTCTACTTACGCATTCGGCCTGCGAACGCAAACGAGCGTTTCTCGAGAAGGTGCGCCCCTGCACGCCTGAAGCATGCGGTGAACTCATGGCATCTCTTGTGGATGGAAAACAATACCTGGATCGCGATTTTTCACCCATAGGTCAAGGGCAAGCGTCTTACTACCTGAAGATGCCAATGGACTACGACAGCAAACACAAGGCATGGGCAGCACAGATCTTCTATGTCGAAACCCAAACTCCGAGTCATGAATACTTCGTCGATGCCGAGGATTTTGTTTCAGGCAAGGCAGTCCATGCCTACAGAAGCTATTACCGAAGCGGCAAGCTCCGCCGAAGCTATCAGCATGACGCTAATGGCATGCGCCAAGGCAAGGCACTGACGTATTCTGAGAACCTCACCGTAATCAAACGCGAAAACTATCTAAACAACGAGCTGGAAGGCTGGCAGACCGTTTACCACGACAATGGCAAGATTGCTGAGGCCTATAACTGGTACAAGGGCAAGCGAGTGGATGGTGAGTACCTTGAGTACGATGAAAATGGCGCACTCATCGGGCGTACCAACTATCGAGACAATGTTTTGGACGGCCCCGCTTTGAGCTACCACCCAAACGGACAGCTTAAAAGCAGCACTATTTTCGTTGCAGGCAAAGCTCAAGGTCCAAGCCCTCATTACTTTGAAAACGGTGCCATCGAAACCACCCGAAACAATCTGGACGGCAGCCCTGATGGTTGGCTGATCGTCTACTTCCTCAGTGGCAAAACGAAAGAAAAGGCGCTTTATCAGAATGGAACTCGGCGTAGCTATGCCAGCTGGAACGAGCAAGGCGTGCAAACCGTACAATGGCAGCGGGATGAACAACACCGCGAACAAGGCGACTTCAAAAAATGGTATGGCACAGGCCAACTCAAGGATCACAAGATCTACAAGGACGGAAAGCTTGAGGGCACCGCTCTTACCTGGTACGAAAGTGGCCAGATGAATTCGTCAGTGGAATACAAGAACGGTCTTGAGCAGGGCATCGGCCGTTTCTGGACACAGGACGGCCGCCTGAGTACGGAATGCCACTACGATACAGGTGTCCGCCAAGGCGAATGCACTAGCCTTTAACTGAAGACGCGGACACGTCCT
Organism: Pseudomonas lini; assembly: GCF_964063345.1. Lineage (NCBI taxonomy): Bacteria > Pseudomonadati > Pseudomonadota > Gammaproteobacteria > Pseudomonadales > Pseudomonadaceae > Pseudomonas > Pseudomonas lini. Next base: position 4,576,247 of record NZ_OZ061318.1, on the reverse strand, counting down.
CAAAAGCTTTTTTTGTGCGATGTGTTTTGCATGACAAAAAAGATCGCAGCCTTCGACAGCCTCTACAGGACATCAATCCCGTGCAGGAGCTGCCAAAGGCTGCGATCTTTTGATTTTTCAGAGTGTTACCAAGCCACGCCAAACCCTGCGGTGTATCGGGTTTTGCTCAGGTCAGCCTCATCGCTTCCACTGATGATATCTCTCTCGGCCTTCAGGTTCAGCGACGCCCAATCGGTAACCTTGTAGCGCAGGCCGACCTCGGCATCGAGGGCGTAATCCGCCACGCCCGACAACGGTTTTCCGACCTCACCATTAGTGAAGAACTCGACCTTCTTGCCGACCAGATAACGGTTGTAGTCCCACTTCATCGCCAAGGAATAGAAGTTTTCCTTGCGACCGCTGGAATACTCATAATCCGTGTTGTTCAGCAGCGAACCCAAGGAAAAGGCGCCCAGCTCATCATCCCAGAATTGATAACCGGGGCCGGTACCGATGGTGCGCTGACGGGAAAGCTCTTCGACCTTGTCGCGCTTATAGTTCAAACGACCTTGCCAGAACCACTTCTCGGTGAGGAATCGGTCGAGAGAATATTCGGCACGCCAGTTATCAGTAGTAACGACGTCATCCTGGAACTCTCGGTTGTATTCACCTTCCGCCGTATGACGCCACCGACCGTGACGCGCGCTGGTTTTGAAGCCCACGTCATAATCATCGGTATCTTTTTCGGCCCGCCGATAATCCAGCGCCATGTCGACATTACCTTTCCACACCAAATCCTCGACCACCGGCTTGGGCTTGAGCATCTGCTGGATACTGGCCAGCTCCACCGTTTTGGGTGCGTCGCCATTGGCCAGAGTGACCTTGCCGTCTTCCGCCGCGTGCAGCGACTTGGCCACCTCGCCGCTGTAGGCATCCTGCTTGACCAGCATATGCTGATCGCTTTCCAGGGTTTTGACCTCTTTCCAGTCAATCGGAACCGCCCCGGCATACTGGGTCTGGATCAACAGCTTGCCACCGTCGAAGAGCGTGATTTTACCGCTCAATTTGTCACCGTTCTTCAACCAGACGGTATCGGCAAGCAAGGGAGTGGAAGCACTGACGACAGCAAGGCACAGCAAGGTTCTGGACAACATAAGCGAATCGAAGGCTCAACTTTGCGAAAAAAAGTCGGCATTATCCTTACGAATAAGCCCCTGACAAGGACTGACCCGACTATTTCTATTGAGTTCATTTCTCAATAGGCGATCCAGGATTTACTCTACAGACGGTCAATGCGCATTTTTTCAGGAAGCCCGGGACGTGACCGATTCAACCTCTGAAACCGAAAGCGCGGCGCAAATCCGACGCACGGCGCTCTACCTGACCCTGGCACAAGTGCCCGAGGGCAAAGTCGTGAGCTATGGCCAACTGGCCGAGCTCGCGGGACTGGGTCGTGCTGCCCGCTGGGTCGGGCGAACACTGAGCCAACTGCCCGGCGACACCAAATTGCCCTGGCACCGCGTGCTGGGTGCCGGCGGACGACTCAGCCTGCCCGTGGGCAGCCCCTCGGGGGATGAACAACGGGCCCGATTGCGCATGGAAGGCATCAGTATCCTGAACAATCGTGTTGATATTCAGCGCCATGGCTGGCGCCCGGTAGAGCACAGCGGTTAGAGTGCGCGCTTTGTTTCCGTAATTCTTGAGGCAGACTCCAGCCCATGCCCCGTAAAACCTGGCGCGCCGCGCTCGCCGCCTATGCCAGCCCCTCGACGCTCGTGCTGTTGCTGCTTGGTTTCGCCGCCGGCCTGCCCTACATGCTGGTGTTTTCGACGCTTTCAGTCTGGCTGCGCGAGGCCGGTGTTGCCCGCGAAACCATCGGCTATGCAAGCCTGATCGGCCTGGCCTACGCCTTTAAATGGGTCTGGTCCCCGCTGCTCGACCAATGGCGCCTGCCACTGCTCGGCAAGCTCGGTCGACGACGCTCCTGGCTGGTATTGTCCCAGGCGCTGGTGATCCTCGGCCTCATCGGCATGGGTTTCTGCGACCCGCAGAAGCATCTGTCCTGGCTGATCGCTATTGCAGTGGTCGTCGCCTTCGCCTCCGCGACGCAAGACATCGCCGTCGACGCCTATCGCCTGGAAATCGCTGAAGACAGCCGTCAAGCAGCGCTCGCCGCCAGCTACATGTCCGGTTATCGGATTGCCGCACTGCTGGCCACCGCCGGCGCCCTGTTCTTCGCCGAAGGCTTCGGCTCCACCGGTTTCAACTATAAGCATTCGGCATGGGCCGGCACTTACCTGCTGTTTGGCGCGCTGATGGTCCCGGCACTGCTGACGTCCCTCTTCATGCGTGAACCGCCAGTGCCGTTGCGAACTCAACTTCAGGCCGGACGCTATAGCTTTGCGCATCAATTGGCGTCAGTGTTCGTGCTGATCGTGCTGCTGGTGTCCGTACCGGCCATGTTCACCCAGCTCTACAACACTGACTTCGCCAGCGTACTGTTCGAAGGCGTCAGCGTGCTCGACCTGCTGCTCGAAGACCGCGCGTTCCTACGGGCGATTCTCTATATCACGCTTACTGGCCTGTGCTTGTCGGCCATGGGCCGCCGTGGCCTGGCGCCGGTGCTGACGCCGGTCAACGACTTTATCCTGCGTTATCGCTGGCAAGCCCTGCTGCTGCTCGGGCTGATCGCCACCTATCGGATGTCTGATACGGTCATGGGCGTCATGGCTAACGTGTTTTACATCGACCAGGGATTCACCAAGGATCAGATTGCCAGCGTCAGCAAGATTTTCGGCTTGATCATGACGCTGGTCGGCGCCGGCATGGGCGGCCTGCTGATCGTGCGCTTCGGCATTCTGCCGATCCTGTTCATTGGCGGCGTTGCATCGGCCGGCACTAACTTGCTGTTCCTGATGCTCACGGACATGGGGGCCAATCTGCAGATGCTGATTGTCACCATTTCTCTGGATAACTTCAGCTCGGGCCTGGCGACTTCGGCATTTGTCGCTTACCTGTCGAGCCTGACCAATCTCAAATTCTCCGCCACCCAGTACGCCCTGCTCAGCTCGATCATGCTCCTGCTACCTCGCCTGATCGGCGGCTACTCAGGGGTCATGGTGGAGAAGTTCGGCTATCACAATTTCTTCCTGATCACCGCCCTGCTGGGCGTCCCGACCCTGCTGTTGATCGCCTTGCACTGGTTCCAGGAAAACCGCCGCGCCGGCCCGACACCGACGCCCGAACCGGCTCAAACCCAGGTCGCGGAAGAGTCGTAGGCTTTTTTCCGCAGGAAGCATCGTAGAGGGCGGGCAGATTCTCGCCCTCTACGACACAGCCGGCCGCACTCCTGTACGCCAGCAGATCTCGCCCGTACAATGTTCCGTCATTTCTCGTCATCAGCAACCGACAACGGCCAACCATGCGCACCAGTCAATTTTTGCTCGCCACACAGAAAGAAACGCCTTCCGACGCGGTCGTCATCAGCCATCAGCTGATGTTGCGCGCCGGCATGATCCGCAAACTCGCCTCGGGCCTGTACACCTGGCTGCCCATGGGCTTGCGAGTGATGCGCAAGGTCGAAGCCATCGTGCGTGAAGAAATGAACGCCGCCGGCTCTCTCGAAGTGTTGATGCCGAGCACGCAACCGGCTGAGCTGTGGCAGGAATCCGGTCGCTGGGAAGAATACGGCCCGGAATTGCTGCGCTTCAAGGATCGCCACGGTCGCGACTTCTGCGCCGGCCCGACTCACGAAGAAGTCATCACCGACCTGATGCGTAACGAATTGAGCAGCTACAAACAGTTGCCGATCAACCTGTACCAGATCCAGACCAAATTCCGTGACGAAATCCGCCCACGCTTCGGTTTGATGCGCGGCCGCGAATTCATCATGAAGGACGCCTATTCGTTCCACGCTGATCAGCCTTCGCTGCAGATCACCTACGATCGCATGCACCAGGCGTACTGCAACGTGTTCACCCGTCTGGGCCTGAAGTTCCGTCCGGTTGAAGCCGACAACGGCTCGATCGGTGGTGCCGGCTCCCACGAGTTCCACGTACTGGCCGAATCCGGCGAAGACGATATCGTTTTCAGCAATGGTTCCGACTACGCGGCGAACATCGAGAAAGCCGAAGCCGTGCCACGTGAAACCTCCCGCGCCGCACCAAGCGAAGAGCTGCGCCTGGTCGACACGCCGAACGCCAAGACCATTGCGCAACTGGTCGAAGGCTTCAACCTGCCGATCGAAAAAACCATCAAGACGCTGGTGGTGCACGCTGAAGAGCAAGGCAAGCTGATTGCCCTGATCATCCGTGGCGACCACGAGCTGAACGAAATCAAGGCCGCCAACCAGCCTGGCGTTGCCAGCCCGCTGGTCATGGCTTCCGAAGCCGAACTGCGCGACGCCATTGGCGCCGGCGCCGGCTCTCTTGGCCCGTTGAACCTGCCACTGCCGATCATCATCGACCGTTCCGTCGAGCTGATGAGCGACTTCGGCATCGGTGCCAACATCGACGACAAGCACTACTTCGGCGTGAACTGGGAGCGTGATCTGCCGGTTCCGACCGTCGCCGACCTGCGCAACGTCGTGGCCGGTGATCCGAGCCCTGACGGCAAAGGCACCCTGGAAATCAAGCGCGGCATCGAAGTCGGGCACATCTTCCAGCTGGGCAACAAGTACAGCAAAGCGATGAAGTGCGAAGTGCTGGGCGAGAACGGCAAGCCGGTCACCCTGGAAATGGGCTGCTATGGCATTGGTGTGTCTCGCGTGGTGGCTGCCGCCATCGAACAGAACAACGACGAGAACGGGATTATCTGGAGCGACGCTCTGGCTCCGTTCCAGGTTGCCCTGGTTCCGCTGCGCTACGAAACCGAACAGGTTCGCGAAGCCACCGACAAGCTCTACGCAGAACTGACTGCCGCCGGCTTCGAAGTGCTGCTGGACGACCGCGACAAGAAAACCAGCCCGGGCATCAAGTTCGCCGACATGGAACTGATCGGCATTCCACACCGGATCGTGGTCAGTGACCGCGGCCTCGCCGACGGCAATCTGGAATACAAGAGCCGCACAGAGGCCGAGGCGCAAGCGCTGCCGGTCGCTGACGTGTTGTCTTTCCTCCAGGCCCGTATCCGCCGCTGACACCAGATAGAGACGTCATGTTCAAGCGAAACACCTTAGGCCTCGGTAGCGCCGCCCTGTGCGGCGCGCTGCTGGTCAGCGGCTGTGCCAATCAGATGTCACAACGCAGCGAGCACGAGGAACGGATCGAGCGCAAATTGCTCGATCACAGCCTGCAGATCGATGTCGGCGAGCCCAAGGTGCTTGAGCTGCCGCAACGTCGGGTGAAAATCCACGAGCAGAAAACCTTCGAAGTCACCGAGTTCGAAGTCACGCGCCGCTATGATCGCTATACGCCTTACCAACCCTGGAGGGAGGTCTACGAGATCCCGCTGGGCGTGGTGGCGGTGGTGGCCGGCGTCGGTGCGAATGTGGTCAACGTGTTCGCCCTCGGCAATCTGCCGGACAGCGTGACGAAGGACTGGCTCAGCTATGGTTTCGCCGGGCTCAATCCGTTCATGAACGCGCAGTCCCATGGTCGGGCGCAACAGAACCTGGCAGGTATCGACGAAGTCCAGCGCGATAAGCGCACGGAATACTCGAGCCTGCCGTGGAGCGAGCGCCCGGTGCAGGTCAAGGCTGGCAAGAACACCTTTGAACTGAGCACCGACCGTAACGGGGTGTTGCGCCTGAACCTGCTGGACAGCCCGTTCGCCGAACATGACCTCAATCATCTGGGCAAGCTGCAGATCAGTGTCCAGGACAACAAGGACGATGTGCACACCGACTCGTCTTTGGCGATCAGCAGCACTTTGCGCAGTAAGCTGCTCGAAGCGCACGGGCTGATTTACGACGACCTCGAAGACGACGAAGTGAGCCAGTGGGTACACCGGGTCAAACGTCTGTCGGAACTGGGTCTGGAGGAAGAAGCCAGCGAGCTGGAACAGAGTCTGATCGAACTGACCCGCAACGATCCCGAGTTGCAGACCGAATTCCTCAAGTCGCTGACCAAGGATGCCGGGCGACTGGTGGCGGATCCGGGGCCGAATTAAACGCTTAAAAGCATCGCGGGCAAGCCCGCTCCCACAAGGACGATGCAGTACCTGTGGGAGCGGGCTTGCCCGCGATGACGCCATTACATTCACTGCAAAACTACCGCTCAAACAACTCCATCTGCTCAAACCCGCCCCGCAAATCCTCGAGCCTCACCCCAATCCCCAACAACCGCACCGGTTTCCCACCACGGTTAAAGGCTTGGGTCAGCAGCAACTGATAACTCCCCAGATCCCGCCCTGCCCCGGCCTGCTCCAAAGTAGTCTGGGTAAAATCGTGAAATTTCACTTTGACGAACGGCTTGCCCGGTCGATAGCTGCTGTCGATCCGCGCCATGCGGCCATGCAGGGATTCCAGCAACTCGGGCAATTTATCCAGACAACTCACCAGATCCGGCAGGTCCACATCGTAGGTGTTTTCGACGCTGATCGACTGCCGTCGACTGTCGTTGTGCACCAACCGCTCATCAATCCCACGGGCCAGGCTCCAGAGTCGCTCGCCGAAGCTGCCGAATTCGCGCACCAGCGCCAACTTGTCCCATTCGCGCAAATGCGAGCAATCGACGATGCCGAGCCTGCCGAGTTTGTCGGCGGTCACTTTGCCAACCCCGTGCAGCTTGCTCACCGGCAAACCACTGACGAAATCTTCCACCTGATCCGGTGTGATCACGAACAAGCCGTTAGGCTTCTTCCAGTCACTGGCGATTTTGGCGAGAAACTTGTTCGGCGCCACACCGGCCGACACGGTGATGTGCAATTGATTGGATACCCGGCGACGAATGTCCTGGGCGATTCGCGTGGCGCTGCCGCCGAAATGCGCGCTGTCCGACACGTCGAGGTAGGCCTCATCCAGGGAAAGCGGCTCGATCAGGTCGGTGTAATCGCGAAAGATCGTATGAATTTCCTTCGACGCTTCTCGATAGGCATCCATGCGCGGCTTGACGATGGTCAGGTCCGGACAGAGTTTCAAGGCATGCCCGGACGACATGGCCGAGCGTACGCCATAAGCCCGCGCTTCATAGTTACAGGTGGCAATCACCCCACGCCGATCCGCCGAGCCGCCCACCGCCAATGGCTTGCCGGCCAGGCGCGGGTCGTCACGCATCTCGATGGCGGCGTAAAAACAGTCACAATCGACGTGGATGATTTTTCGCTGCGTCATATAAAAGCAGTGTTCATGGCGAAGAAATGATGTGTGGATGAGTCGTATCGGCAGTATCTCACTGGCACCTGTATATAGCACCAGTAGTCTGAATGTTCTTTTTCCTTTGTAGGAAAAGCACCGCAGGAATTTATTTTCTCAATCGAAAGAGTCCTTCCGATAGAGCCAGAAGCCTTACCCTGACTGCGTTTCAGAGCGATCAGCCATTGCTTTTTTCACCTAAACGATTGAACAGGAACAGGTTTTACCGAGATTGAAGGTTGACAGCCCTGCGATCCTCTGTAGAATGCCGACACACAGACGCGGGATGGAGCAGTCTGGTAGCTCGTCGGGCTCATAACCCGAAGGTCGTCGGTTCAAATCCGGCTCCCGCAACCAAACATCAAAAAAGGCTACTCGAAAGAGTGGCCTTTTTTGTGCGCGCCTGTTTTATAAAAAATCAGCGTTCCATGCCTTACGGCACAGAAACAAGAAATCGTTCTGATTCCGAAACTTAGGTCTTCCCTGCGACCGTTCACCGTCGTTTTACATTTATTTGAGCCATACTGGGATTAACGGTTGACACTCCGGCGTTCGCCTGTAGAATGCCGCCACACAGACGCGGGATGGAGCAGTCTGGTAGCTCGTCGGGCTCATAACCCGAAGGTCGTCGGTTCAAATCCGGCTCCCGCAACCAAACATCAAAAAAGGCTACTCGAAAGAGTGGCCTTTTTTGTATCTGTTGAAAAAGTCCTTTCGCAACAATGATCTGTCACTGTGTAGCGAGCCGTTCGGGATCGCCAGACTGTGAGTTCAGTCCAGGCTGAACCACAGACAAAAACCTCTACGACTGATGACGCGCCATCACCCATACCCAGTGAGAGGCGTTAATATTTGTCATTATTTTTTCCTACAGGGATTGGTAACTTGGCTGGATACCTCCATCCTGTCGCGCACAATCCAAGAGGTGATTGATGCGCGCCAACTCGTCTGATTCACAAGACACCGTCACAGCGACACAACCGATCAAAGCCGAGCGTCTGCGCTTGCTGGATCGAATCAGCAAATATCGCCAACCCATCGGTCTGGCGGTCACTTTGCTGTTGTTCGCCATTGCGCTGATTGCCTGTCGTCATCTGCTGAGCGAACTCGATCTGTACGCGCTGCACGACTCGATTCTGGACGTGCCGAAACCGGCCTTGCTGGGTGCGCTCGGCGCGACCGTCATCGGCTTCATCATTCTGCTGGGTTACGAATGGTCGGCCAGCCGTTATGCAGGCGTGACGCTGGCGCCGCGAATATTGGCATTGGGCGGCTTCACCGCGTTTGCCATTGGCAATGCTATCGGCCTTTCGCTGCTGTCAGGCGGCTCGGTTCGCTACCGTTTATATGCACGTCATGGTGTGGGGGCTTCAGAAGTCGCGCACATGACCTTGTTTGCCAGCCTCTCGCTCGGCTGCGCCCTTCCGCCCCTGGCCGCCCTCGCCACCCTCAGCAACCTGTCCGCCGCCTCCGTGGCCCTGGGTTTCTCCGAGACGTTGCTGGGTGCGATTGCAGTGATCGTGCTGCTGCTCTCCACGGTGTTGGCCATCGGCATCTATCGCCGTCGCTTGCCGGAACAGCCTTACCCCGACAACCTGATGGTCAAGGTCGGCCGCCGCACCTTGCGCCTGCCGGGTCGCCGCCTGACGCTCCTGCAATTGGTCATCACCGCTCTGGACGTGGCCGCCGCCGCGACGGTGCTCTATCTGTTGCTGCCGGAAGCACCGCCCTTCGGTGCGTTCCTGCTGGTCTATCTATTGGCCTTGGCCGCTGGAGTGCTCAGCCACGTACCGGGCGGTGTCGGGGTATTCGAAGCGATTTTGCTCGCGGCCTTCGCCGATAAACTCGGTGCCGCGCCACTGGCCGCCGCACTGCTGCTCTACCGCCTGATTTATGTGGTGTTGCCGCTGCTGGTGGCTTGCGTACTGCTGCTGATCAATGAAGGCCAGCGCCTGTTTCAATCGCGCCAGTCCTTGCGTGCTGCATCTGGCATGGCCGCGCCGATTCTGGCGGTGCTGGTGTTCCTGTCCGGCGTGGTGCTGCTGTTTTCCGGCGTGACGCCAGAAATCGATACCCGCCTTGAACACATTGGCTTTCTGATTCCGCATCGTTTGGTCGACGCCTCGCACTTCGGCGCCAGCCTGGTGGGCGTGCTCTGCCTGCTGCTGGCTCAGGGGCTGCGTCGCCGTCTGTCAGCCGCATGGATGCTGACCACCATTCTGTTGTTGGTCGGCGCCCTGCTCTCTCTGCTTAAAGGCTTCGACTGGGAAGAGGCTTGCCTGATGACCCTGACGGCGAGTTTGCTGGGGGTTTTCCGACGTTCGTTCTATCGCCCCAGTCGCCTGACTGAAGTGCCGTTTTCACCGCTGTATCTAGTGTCCAGCCTCTGCGTGCTCGGCGCGTCGATCTGGTTGCTGCTGTTCGCCTATCAGGACGTTCCCTACAGCCATCAACTCTGGTGGCAGTTCACCCTCGACGCCGATGCCCCGCGAGGCCTGCGCTCGCTGCTCGGCGCGGCAGTCCTGCTGGTGGTGGTGTCCCTGACCTGGCTGCTGCGCACCGCGCGCCCGGTGATCCATCTGCCAGCGCCCGATGAGTTGGACCGCGCGGTAAACATTCTCATGGCCTCGTCCCAACCGGATGGCGGCCTGGCCCTGACCGGTGACAAGGCGCTGCTGTTTCACCCCAACGACGAAGCGTTTCTGATGTACGCCCGCCGTGGTCGCAGCCTGGTGGCGTTGTATGACCCGATCGGCCCGACCCAGCAACGGGCGGAAATGATCTGGCAGTTCCGCGATCTCTGCGATATCCACCACGCCCGCCCCGTGTTCTATCAAGTACGCGCCGAGAATCTGCCGTATTACATGGACATCGGCCTGACCGCGATCAAGCTCGGCGAAGAAGCCCGGGTCGATCTGCATCGCTTTGATCTCGAAGCCAAGGGCAAAGAGATGAAGGACCTGCGCTACACCTGGAACCGTGGCACTCGTGATGGCCTGTCGCTGGAAATCCATGAGCCTGGGCAAGCGCCGATGGACGAGCTCAGGGTGATTTCCGATGCCTGGCTGACCGGCAAGAACGTGCGCGAGAAAGGCTTCTCGCTCGGGCGTTTCAGTGATGATTATCTCAAGCACTTCCGTGTCGCGGTGATTCGTTTCGAAGGGCGCCCGGTGGCGTTCGCCAACTTGCTCGAGACCTATGGCCATGAACTGGCTAGCCTCGACCTGATGCGCGCGCACCCCGACGCCCCCAAGCTGACCATGGAGTTCATGATGGTCGGCCTGATTCAACATTATAAAAATCATGGATACGCGCGCTTCAGCCTGGGCATGGTGCCGTTGTCGGGGTTGCAACCCCGGCGCGGCGCACCACTGACCCAGCGCCTGGGCTCGATGGTATTCCGCCGTGGTGAGCAGCTGTACAACTTCCAAGGTTTGCGCCGCTTCAAAGACAAGTTCCAGCCCGACTGGGAACCCCGTTATATGGCCGTGCCCGCCGGACTCGATCCGCTGGTGGCCCTGGCCGACACTGCCGCCCTGATTGCGGGTGGCTTGACTGGATTGGTGAAACGCTGATGATTCAACGCTCCCTGCGGTACGTACTGGCCACACTGGTAGTGCTGGCCCTGATTGTCGGTGGCGGTTACTGGTACCTGAAACGCCCGGCACCGGAACCGACCCTCGAACGGCTGACGCCGGCCGATGGCGCCGCGATGACCCGTGTCATCCCCGGCAACACGCCGAAGGCTCAGGTGCTGGTGGCGGTCAATGAAGACCAGAAACTCAATGACAAGCAATTGACCACCCTGAGCCGCAGCGCCTCGGCGCAGATCGTCCAGGTGATTCTGCCCAAAGACTGCCTGCTGCAAAGCCGCGCCCTGCAAGCGGGTCTGCGCGAACTGAAAGGCCCGGCCACTCTGGTCAGCGGCATCGGCCCTGGCGCCGTGCTGGCATGGCGCTGGCTGGCCGAGCAGAAGGACGACAAGGCCCAGGCCATTTCGGTTGACCTGGCCCTGGAAAAACCCGAGGGATGCACTCACCTGCTGCCAAAAAGCGCCGCCCACGGCCACTGGCTCGTGGCATGGAACGACAACCCGGACGACACCAGCGCCGGCTTCGTGCGTGACCAGCCCAATGCCGAAACCAGCATCAGTGACTACGACATCAACCTGCCGCAAGTGCTGAACAACGAACTGCGCAAGATCCTCGTCGGTGGCGATAAAGCCGCCGGCGGCTTGCAGATTCCGGTGGTTGAAGTGCCGGCCGGCCAAGCCAAGGATACCGTCACCCTGTTCCTCTCCGGCGACGGCGGCTGGCGCGACCTGGACCGCGACGTAGCGGGCGAGATGGCGAAGATCGGCTACCCGGTGGTGGGCATCGACACCCTGCGCTACTACTGGCAGCACAAGAGCCCGGAACAAAGCGCGCTGGACCTGACCGAGCTGATGCAGCACTACCGGCAGAAATGGGGCACCAAGCGCTTCATCCTGACCGGTTATTCGTTTGGCGCGGATGTATTGCCCGCCATCTACAACCGCCTGCCGGAAGCCGAACAGCAGCGGATCGACGCAATCATCCTGCTGGCCTTCGCCCGCACCGGCAGCTTCGAAATCGAAGTCGAAGGCTGGCTCGGCAACGCCGGCAAAGAAGCCGCCACCGGCCCGGAAATGGCCAAGCTGCCGCCGGCAAAAGTGGTATGCATCTACGGTGAAGAAGAAGTCGACGAAAGCGGCTGCACCGACAAGACCGCCGTGGGCGAAGCGATGAAACTGCCTGGCGGCCATCACTTCGACGAGAACTACCCGGCGTTGGCGCAGCGGTTGGTAGATGTGATCGAGAAGCGTCAAGCGAAGGAGACGGCGGCTCAGGAGTGATCTGAGCTGCGCGCACAAAAAAGCCCCCGCAGCCTTATGGTTGCGGGGGCTTTTTCATAGGTACGCAATTTACCATGCACCACAGATCCCTGTGGGAGCGGGCTTGCCCGCGATGGCGGTATGTCTGCCACATCAATGTCGGATCTGCCGCCGTCATCGCGGGCAAGCCCGCTCCCACAGGATTCTTCGTTGGATTGAGATGTAACTCTGTCCGCTGTCCTAGGACAAAGGACACTCGCTAACCCAGGCCAAAAGGACAATCAATTCGATTTATCGCTGGGAAGACAACTTCTCAGACACTCCTTAGATCTGTGAAATCGCTTGTTTAATTCCGGCACGGCGATTTCGGATGACTCTCACAAACCTTGTAGGCAAACTCCGAATCTCGTGTTTGGGCACTTTGCCGCCTTGTAGCGTTTTTCTTCGACGGGATACTCTCCGGACGTCGCTGACCATTCAGCGATCGGGCTTGGTAACCCGGTGGAATAAGGCGCAACAGCGCACCCGACACGATTGCAGGCGTTTTTTGGCCTGCGATCCTGTGTTATGGCAGCTGTGCGTGGGACGCTTTCGAGCGTGCCGGTTTCCTTGATTCCCCGGTTTACCAACCTGCGCTCAGCTGCCACCCATTCGCTTGGTATCGGATGCGGCAGCTTCTTAAATCAAGGAAGTTGACCATGAACAACCAATCAGAACTAAAAACCATCGGCCTCACCCCGCTCATCTACTGCTCGGATCAGGCGTTGTTCAACGTCCGCGCCGGCGTCCCTATTGTTGATGCATTGTCACAAGCCTCCGACCTGCTGTTCCTCGCCAAATCATTTACCGAGGATGCAGCCTACATAAAAGACACCGACCGCCACGCCTGGGCCGCGCATTATTTGACGGCTATGTCCAAGGCAGTGATTGATGATGTGGTGAAGGTGCTGACACCGCGACCTGCCCGGACAAAGACCCAGTCTGAAGAAGAGCGACCTGAAAACAAGTAAACGCACATTCCAGCAGACACTCAAATTCCCTGTGGGAGCGGGCTTGCCCGCGATGACGGCCGCAGATCCAACATTGATGTGGCAGACACACCGCTATCGCGGGCAAGCCCGCTCCCACAGGGTTCTTCGTTGGATTGGGGATTGGGATCAAATGCCGGTCAATAAAAAGCCCCCGCTACCTTCATGGCAACGGGGGCTTTTCATGTGGCTTACATCTCGACTTGCGTACCCAGCTCAATCACCCGGTTCAGCGGCAAATTGAAGAATCGCAGGTTACCGTTGGCATTCTTCAACATGAAGGCGAACAACAACTCGCGCCAACGGGCCATGCCTTCGAGTTTGGAAGCGATGACCGTCTCGCGGCTGAGGAAGTAGGTCGTGCGCATCGGACTGAAATTCAGGTCATCCAGATGGCACAGTTTCAAGGCCTCAGGCACGTCCGGCTCGTCGGTGAAGCCGAAGTGCAGGATCACCCGGAAGAACCCTTCGCCGTAGGAATCGACATCGAAACGCCGTTGTGGCGGGACGCGCGGGATGTCTTCGTACACCACCGTCAGCAGCACCACTTGCTCGTGCAGCACCTGGTTATGCAGCAGATTGTGCAACAGCGCGTGAGGCACGGCATCCGGGCGAGCGGTAAGGAACACGGCGGTGCCCTGAACCCGATGCGGCGGTTGCACGCGGATACTGCTGATGAAGATCGGCAGCGGTAACCCGCCTTCGTCCAGTCGTTCCACCAGCAATTGCTTGCCGCGTTTCCAGGTGGTCATCAACACGAACAGCGCGATACCGGCAATTACCGGGAACGCACCGCCCTGAATGATTTTCGGCACGTTGGCAGCGAAGTAAAGACCGTCCACCAACAGGAAACCCAGCAACACCGGCACCGCGAGGATCGGTGGCCACTTCCACAACAGCAACATCACCGCCGACACCAGAATGGTGGTCATCAACATGGTGCCGGTCACGGCTACGCCGTAGGCCGAAGCCAACGCGCCGGAGGACTCGAAGCCCAGTACCAACAGGATCACGCCAACCATCAGCGCCCAGTTCACAGCGCCAATATAGATCTGGCCCTGCTCGGCACTGGATGTGTGCTGAATGTGCATGCGCGGAATGTAGCCGAGCTGGATCGCCTGACGGGTCAGGGAGAACGCACCGGAGATGACCGCCTGCGAAGCAATCACCGTGGCCATGGTCGACAATCCCACCAACGGGATCAACGCCCAGCTTGGCGCCAGCAGATAGAACGGGTTACGGGCGGCTTCCGGATCACCGAGCAGCAATGCGCCCTGGCCGAAGTAGTTCAGCACCAGGGCTGGCAGAACCAGAATGAACCAGGCCCGGGCGATCGGCTTGCGACCGAAGTGGCCCATGTCGGCGTACAACGCCTCGGCGCCGGTCAATGCCAGCACCACGGCGCCAAGAATCGTGACCCCCATGCCCGGGTGGACCATGAAGAAACGTACGCCCCACACCGGATTCATCGCCTGCAACACTTCCGGGTGCTGGCTGATGCCATACACGCCCAGTGCGCCCAGCACCAGAAACCAGGTGACCATGATCGGCCCGAACAGAATGCCGATCCGCGCCGTACCGTGGCTCTGAATCAGGAACAACGCCACCAGCACGATCAACGACAGCGGCACCACCCAATGGTCGATACCCTCGAATGCCAGCCCAAGGCCTTCAATGGCCGAGAGAACGGAAATCGCCGGGGTGATCATGCTGTCGCCATAGAACAGCGCCGCGCCGATCAGCCCGCAGACCACCAGCAACGTGCGCAACTTTGCATGCCCCGCCGCTGCTCGTCGGGCCAGCGCGGTCAAGGCCATGATCCCGCCCTCGCCCTGGTTGTCGGCACGCAGCACGAACATCATGTATTTGATCGAGACGACCCAGATCAGCGACCAGAAGATCAGCGCCAGAATGCCCAGCACGCCGTCATGGTTGACGGGCACGCCATAGCCACCGGAAAACACTTCTTTGAGGGTGTACAGCGGGCTCGTGCCGATATCGCCATAAACCACCCCGACCGCCGCGACCAGCATGCCGATCGGCTTCGCCGCCGAATGCTCGGCACCCGCCGCCTGACTACTTGCCTGACCCATCCACCACTCCTACTACCAGACCCGAATTTCTTTGAAAGAGCACTATGCTTTGCCGTGCAGCATGCGCTGTTTTACGTGTTGTTACAGACGTTTTATTGACTATAGGAAATCGGTAAAGCGTAACGGCGCGAAGCATAGCGCAGCACTCGTCGTATTTCCCTGCATAAAGCTGGTCAAGTGCGCCGCCCATCGCTAGAATTGCGCACTTTTTGATCAGAGGCGCAGAAAACGTCCTTTCTCGCGAGTCACTGCTATTTTTTGACGAGTCAAAAAGCAGCGTATTCACGAGACAGAACGTAAGCGCCCGTCTGTCGCCTTGCCGTTCTCGGCTGGAGGCGTCCCAAAACACCGAGGTTAGACATGTCCACCACTCCTGCGCCGGCCAATCCAAAGGTTGGCTTCGTTTCCCTGGGTTGCCCGAAAGCACTGGTCGACTCTGAGCGCATCCTTACCCAGCTGCGCATGGAAGGCTATGACGTTGTGTCCACTTATCAGGACGCCGACGTCGTGGTGGTCAACACCTGCGGCTTCATCGACTCGGCCAAGGCTGAGTCCCTGGAAGTGATCGGCGAAGCCATCAAGGAAAACGGCAAGGTCATCGTGACCGGCTGCATGGGCGTCGAAGAAGGCAACATCCGCAACGTGCACCCAAGCGTGCTGGCCGTGACCGGTCCGCAGCAGTACGAGCAAGTGGTCAACGCCGTGCACGATGTTGTGCCACCGCGTAAGGATCACAACCCGTTGATCGACCTGGTGCCGCCGCAAGGGATCAAACTGACCCCGCGCCACTACGCCTACCTGAAGATTTCCGAAGGCTGCAACCACAGCTGTAGCTTCTGCATCATCCCGTCGATGCGCGGCAAGCTGGTCAGCCGTCCGGTCGGTGATGTGCTCGACGAGGCCCAGCGCCTGGTCAAATCCGGCGTCAAAGAGCTGCTGGTGATTTCCCAGGACACCAGCGCCTACGGCGTCGACGTGAAATACCGCACCGGCTTCTGGAACGGCGCGCCGGTGAAAACCCGCATGACCGAACTTTGCGAAGCCCTGAGCACTCTCGGTGTCTGGGTGCGTCTGCACTACGTTTACCCGTACCCGCACGTTGACGAGCTGATTCCGCTGATGGCCGCCGGGAAAATCCTGCCGTACCTGGACATCCCGTTCCAGCACGCCAGCCCGAAAGTCCTGAAAGCCATGAAACGCCCGGCCTTCGAAGACAAGACCCTGGCGCGGATCAAGAACTGGCGCGAAATCTGCCCGGACCTGATCATCCGTTCGACCTTCATCGTCGGCTTCCCCGGCGAAACCGAAGAAGACTTCCAGTACCTGCTGAACTGGCTGACCGAAGCGCAACTTGATCGCGTTGGCTGCTTCCAGTACTCGCCGGTCGAAGGCGCACCGGCCAACCTGCTGGACGCGGCCATCGTGCCGGACGACGTCAAGCAAGACCGTTGGGACCGCTTCATGGCTCACCAACAGGCCATCAGCTCGGCGCGCCTGCAAATGCGCATCGGCCGTGAAATCGAAGTGCTGGTCGATGAAGTCGACGAGCAAGGCGCCGTTGGCCGCTGCTTCTTCGATGCCCCGGAAATCGACGGTAACGTGTTCATCGACAACGGCAGCAACTTGAAGCCGGGCGACAAAGTCTGGTGCAAAGTGACCGACGCCGACGAATACGACCTGTGGGCTGAACAGATCTAAACGCAAAAAATACAAAAAGCCCTGCTCTCTTGACGAGATGCGGGGCTTTTTTACGTCTATCGTTTTGTGAGAGAAAGAACTCGCGTCATCCACGCAAGAGAGGCAAGCAGGCATGCGCCAACACTCGGTCATTCACACACCGAAACAGAGCGACTACGAAGAACTCACCCAAGTGTGGGAAGCCTCGGTGCGCGCTACCCATGACTTTCTGCCCGACAGCTACATCGACCTGCTGAAGAACCTGGTGCTGACCCGCTACCTCGACGCGGTGATGCTGATCTGCACCAAAGACTCGCGCCAGCGTATCACCGGGTTCGCCGGCGTCGCGGCGGGCAAGATCGAAATGCTCTTCATCGACCCGGCGCATCGCGGCAAGGGACTGGGCAAGCAATTGCTGCGCTATGCCATGGAACACCTGAACGCCGATGAACTGGACGTCAACGAGCAAAACCCGCAGGCCTTGGGGTTTTACTTCAAACAGGGCTTTGAGGTGATCGGTCGCTCCGAGCATGACGGTATGGGCCAGCCCTATCCGTTGCTGCACATGCGTTTGCGCCAGTCTCAACAACTAACGCGTAATGGTTAATGGCTGACCCAACATAGAACACTGTGGGAGCTGGCTTGCCTGCGATGCAGACGACGCGGTCTGTCTGTCAGGTCGCAGCGATACCATCGCAGCGGTGCGGCGATCCGACAAGCCAGCTCCCACAAAAAGCCACACAGTGCAAATGGAGCCGGGATTAACCGGCGCCAGGCAGGTACAATGCCCACCCCTTTTTTGTTACGGCCCTGTCATGACTGACCCGATTCGTCTCTCCAAACGCCTCATCGAACTCGTCGGCTGTTCCCGTCGGGAGGCTGAGCTGTTCATCGAGGGCGGCTGGGTCACCGTGGACGGCGAAGTCATCGACGAGCCGCAGTTCAAGGTCGACACCCAAAAAGTCGAGCTCGACCCAGAGGCCAAGGCCACTGCGCCGGAGCCGGTGACCATCCTGTTCAACGTCCCTGCGGGCATGGACGCGGACACAGCCATGGCGACCATCAGCGCCGAGACCCTGAGCGAAGAACACCGCTACGGCAAACGTCCGCTCAAGGGCCACTTCCTGCGCCTGACCGCCAGCACCGATCTGCAGGCCAATGCCAGCGGTCTGTTGGTGTTCACCCAGGACTGGAAAATCCTGCGCAAACTCACTGCAGACTCCGCCAAGATCGAGCAAGAGTATGTGGTCGAAGTTGAAGGCGACATGGTGGCTCACGGCCTCAACCGCCTGAATCACGGCCTGACGTACAAGGGCAAGGAACTGCCGCCGGTCAAAGCCAGCTGGCAGAACGAAAACCGCCTGCGTTTTGCGATGAAGAACCCACAACCGGGCGTGATCGCCCTGTTTTGCCAGGCCGTGGGCCTGAAGGTCGTCGCCATCCGCCGTATCCGCATTGGCGGCGTGTCCATCGGCAAAGTGCCGTTGGGGCAATGGCGCTATCTGTCCGGCAAAGAGAAGTTCTAAGACTTCTCACGCCGCCATACATTTCGGCGCCGCTGTTTATGCGGCGCCCACTGCTGAATATCAGGATTGCACACCATGATTCATAACGACGTACTGCGCAGCGTGCGCTACATGCTCGACATCAGCGACAAGAAAGTCATCGAGATCATCAAGCTCGGCGGCATGGACGTGTCCATGGAAGACCTGCTGACGTACCTCGACAAGAAAGAGGAAGACGAGGAAGGCTTCGTACGCTGCCCGGACGAGGTCATGGCGCATTTCCTCGATGGCCTGGTGATCTTCAAGCGTGGCAAGGATGAAAGCCGTCCGCCGCAGCCGATCGAAGTGCCGGTGACCAACAACATCATCCTGAAGAAGCTGCGTGTGGCCTTCGAGCTGAAAGAGGACGACATGCACGCGATCCTCAAGGCGGCCGAGTTCCCGGTGTCCAAGCCTGAGCTGAGCGCGCTGTTCCGCAAGTTCGGCCACACCAACTACCGCACCTGCGGCGACCAGTTGCTGCGCAACTTCCTCAAGGGCCTGACCCTGCGCGTTCGCCCGCAGTAAATCGCCCACGAACCTGTAGGAGCACAGCTTGCTGGCGAAGGCGATCTTGAAAACGCCTTCGCCAGCAAGCTGCGCTCCTACAAGGACGGTGGCAGTTCAAGGCTGTATAGACCCTCATTCCTCGCAAAAATAGTGGCTCCGCTTCTGGCGGCTGACGACTAGGGTGTATTGACCCTCAGCTCTCAGGACTCGCCATGCATCCCTACTTTTCCCTGCAAGGCCGCACCGCTCTGGTGACCGGCGGCACCCGTGGTATCGGCAAAATGATCGCCAAGGCTTATGTCGAGGCTGGCGCCACTGTGTACGTGTGTGCCCGCGATGCCGACGCCTGCCAGCAAACTGCCTTTGAGCTGAGTGCCTTCGGGGTTTGTCACGCGGTAGCTGCCAACCTGGCCCATGAAGAAGGCGTCCAGCAATTGGCTGCGCACCTGAGTGAGCAGATCGGTCAGCTGGATATTCTGGTGAACAACGCCGGCACCACTTGGGGTGCGCCGCTGGAAAGTTACCCCGTCAAGGGCTGGGAAAAGGTCATGCAGCTCAACGTGACCTCGGTGTTCAACTGCATCCAGCAATTTCTGCCGCTGCTGCGCAAGGCCGGGTCCGAAGCGAATCCGGCGCGGATCATCAATATTGGTTCGGTGGCCGGGATTTCGTCCTTTGGCGAACAGGCCTATGCGTACGGCCCGAGCAAGGCAGCCCTGCATCAACTGTCGCGAATTCTGGCGCGGGAACTGGTGAGCCAGCACATCAACGTCAATGTGATCGCGCCGGGGCGTTTTCCGAGCAAGATGACTCAGCATATTGGCAATGATGAGCAGGCGTTGGCGGACGATACGGCGTTGATTCCGATGAAGCGTTGGGGGCGGGAGGAAGAGATGGCTGCCTTGGCGATCAGTATGGCGAGTACGGCCGGGGCGTATATGACCGGGAATATTATTCCTTTGGATGGTGGGTTTAGTCTCTGAGATTGGTGGTGCGGCCATCGCGGGCAAGCCACGCTCCCACAGGTTTTATGTCGTATACAAAATCAGTGTTCGCTCGAGAACCCTGTGGGAGCGTGGCTTGCCCGCGATGACGGACTAACAGACGCCACCGATCTCCCACAGGTCTTGTGTCGTATACAAAATTTGTGTTCGCTCGAGAACCCTGTGGGAGCGTGGCTTGCCCGCGATGACGGACTAACAGACGCCACCGATCTCGCGACCGCTCGGGTTATCATGCCCGCCTCAACTCCGCCTCGACCCCAAACCATGACCTACAGCGTTTCCCCCATCGGCTTCGTGCGCTCCTGTTTCAAGGAGAAGTTCGCCATTCCGCGCCAGCCACAACTGGCCCCGGCCGCTCGAGGCGTGCTGGAACTGGTGGCGCCGTTCGATCAGGGTGATGCGGTGCAGGGACTGGAGCAGGTCAGCCATGTCTGGCTGCTGTTCCTGTTCCATCAGGCCCTGGAAGAAAAGCCACGCCTGAAAGTCCGCCCTCCGCGTCTGGGTGGCAATAAATCCATGGGCGTATTTGCCACTCGGGCGACGCACCGACCCAATGGCATCGGTCAATCGGTGGTCAAACTGGACAAAGTCGAAGCCAATCGGCTGTGGATCTCCGGCATCGACCTACTCGACGGCACGCCGATTCTCGACATCAAACCTTACGTGCCTTACGCGGACATCATCGACACGGCGTCCAACAGCATCGCCAGCGCCCCGCCACTGCTGATTCCCGTGCAGTGGACAGACTCAGCACTGCAACAGGCTCACGACCACGCTCAGCGGCTAGATGAGCCCTTGGTCGAGTTGATCGAGCAATGCCTGGCACAAGACCCACGCCCGGCGTATCAGATTCCTGCACCGGAAAGGGAATACGGCGCGCAGTTCTGGGATGTGGACGTGCGCTGGCATTACCCCACGCCCGACCTGATCCGCGTCCTCGAAGTCATTCCCGTCTCCAACACGTAGGAAATTTCATCCGGCATAAAAAAGCCCGCGCAGCCTTAAGGCTACGCGGGCTTTTTATGGTCTACACCAAACCAATGTGGGAGCGAGCCTGCTCGCGATGGCGGCGTAACATTCAACAATGACGTTGACTGACAGTCCGCTATCGCGAGCAGGCTCGCTCCCACAGGTAGAGCAGTGCAGCGGTTTCTTACTTCTCGACGAACGCACGCTCGATCAGGTAATCACCCGGCTCGCGCATCCGCGGCGAAACTTTCAGGCCGAAGCTGTTCAACACTTCGCTGGTCTCGTCGAGCATGCTCGGGCTGCCGCACAGCATGGCGCGGTCATCCTGCGGGTTGATCGGTGGCAAACCGATGTCGCTGAACAGCTTGCCGCTGCGCATCAGGTCGGTCAGGCGGCCTTCGTTCTCGAACGGCTCGCGGGTCACGGTCGGGTAGTAGATCAACTTGTCACGCAGCGCCTCGCCGAAGAACTCGTTCTGCGGCAAGTGCTC
This sequence comes from Pseudomonas lini, assembly GCF_964063345.1. Taxonomy (NCBI): domain Bacteria; kingdom Pseudomonadati; phylum Pseudomonadota; class Gammaproteobacteria; order Pseudomonadales; family Pseudomonadaceae; genus Pseudomonas; species Pseudomonas lini. The sequence goes on along the minus strand of NZ_OZ061318.1, from coordinate 4,554,810 downwards.
GGTGATGAACTCGCGGTAAGCGACTTCATTGACGTAACGCACGCCGTGGCACAGGATCACTTTTTCGAAACGCTCGTAGGTTTCCGGGTCCTGGATGACGCTCATGAACGGCGCCAGACCGGTACCGGTGCTGAGCAGGTACAAATGTTTGCCAGGCTTCAAGTCATCCAGCACCAACGTGCCGGTAGGCTTCTTGCTGATGATGATCTCGTCGCCTTCCTTCAGATGCTGCAGCTGGGAAGTCAGCGGGCCATCAGGCACCTTGATGCTGAAGAACTCGAGATGCTCTTCCCAGTTCGGGCTGGCAATCGAGTAAGCACGCATAAGCGGGCGGCCGTTGGGCTGTTGCAGGCCGATCATCACGAACTGACCGTTCTCGAAGCGCAGGCCCGGATCGCGGGTGCACTTGAAGCTGAACAGAGTGTCGTTCCAGTGGTGAACACTGAGGACACGCTCGTGGTTCATGTTGCTCATGTACGTGGGACTCCTGGAGATTTGCCTGCGCCAATGATGTGCGCAATTGCAGCGCATTCTAATGGCAGCGACAATATCTGTTAACTGGATTATTAAGATAAGGGTTATCGGTTATATCGATATGCGATTTACTCTCCGTCAACTTCAAGTATTCGTCGCCGTCGCCCAGCAGGAAAGCGTATCCCGTGCTGCATTGACGCTCAACCTCTCACAATCGGCGGCGAGCACCTCAATCACCGAGCTAGAGCGCCAGTGCAGCTGTCAGCTGTTCGATCGCGCCGGCAAACGGCTGAGCCTCAACGCCCTCGGCAAACAGCTGTTGCCGCAGGCGGTGGCCCTGCTCGATCAGGCCAAGGAGATCGAAGACTTGCTCAACGGCAAGTCCGGTTTCGGCTCTTTGGCGGTCGGCGCGACCCTGACCATCGGCAATTACCTGGCAACCCTGCTGATCGGCAGCTTCATGCAGCGCCATCCGGAAAGCCAAGTGAAGCTGCACGTGCAGAACACTGCCAACATCGTGCAACAAGTCGCGCATTATGAAATTGATCTGGGTCTAATCGAAGGCGACTGCAGCCATCCGGACATCGAAGTGCAGAGTTGGGTCGAAGATGAGCTGGTGGTGTTCTGTGCGCCTCAGCATCCGCTAGCCAAACGTGGCATCGCGACCATGGAGGAGCTGAGTCATGAGGCGTGGATTCTCCGCGAACAAGGTTCGGGCACACGGCTGACGTTCGACCAGGCCATGCGACACCATCGCAGCGCGCTGAACATTCGCCTGGAGCTGGAACACACCGAAGCGATCAAGCGCGCGGTGGAATCAGGCTTGGGGATTGGCTGCATTTCGCGCCTGGCGCTGCGCGATGCGTTCCGCCGCGGCAGCCTGGTGCCGGTAGAAACACCGGATCTGGACTTGGCGCGGCAGTTCTATTTCATCTGGCACAAACAGAAATATCAGACATCGGCGATGCGCGAATTCCTCGAACTGTGCCGCGCGTTCACCGCCGGGGTTCAGCGCAGCGACGAGATCGTCCTGCCCACCATCGCTTAAAGCAGGATCACTGCCCACACCAGCGCGATCATGCTCAACGCCACGAATTGAGCAGCGCTGCCCATGTCCTTGGCGTTCTTGGACAGTGGATGCAACTCAAGGGAAATGCGGTCGATGGCCGCTTCCACCGCCGAATTGAGCAACTCGACGATCAAGGCCAACAGGCAGACTGCAATCAGCAGCGCCTGCTCGACGCGGCTGACGCTCAGGAAAAACGACAGCGGTATCAGGATGACGTTAAGCAGCACCAGTTGCCGGAAAGCCGCTTCACCGGTGAAAGCCGCGCGCAGGCCATCCAGTGAGTAGCCGGAGGCGTTGAGGATGCGTTTGAGGCCGGTCTGGCCTTTGAAAGGTGACATAAAGTGGGCAACTGACAAAAAAGGAGTGGGAAAGCTAGATCAAGCAAAGTCAAAAAAGCGTGAACATGTAGCACTTAGTGGCTCGAAATTGACTCAAGTTGTTGCAAGAGCAGCGCTGCCTGAGTCCGGGTCCGCACATTCAGCTTGCGGAAAATGGCCGTGACGTGGGCCTTGATCGTCGCTTCGGAAACACTCAACTCGTAAGCAATCTGCTTGTTCAGCAAACCTTCACAGACCATGGTCAACACACGGAACTGCTGAGGTGTCAGGCTGGCAAGGCCTTCGCTGGCAGCTTTGGCTTCGGCGGAAACGCTGACCGCTTCGAAGGCCTGGGGCGGCCAGAAAACGTCGCCATCGAGCACCGCGCGTACGGCTTTCTGAATGACGCTCAAATCACTGGACTTGGGAATGAAACCGCTGGCGCCGAATTCACGGGATTTCACCATGATCGACGCTTCTTCCTGAGCCGACACCATCACCACCGGAATCTGCGGGTACTGCCCACGCAACAGCACCAACCCGGAAAAACCGTATGCCCCCGGCATGTTCAGGTCCAGCAATACCAGATCCCAGTCGGCCTTTTCGTCCAGGCGGGTTTCCAGCTCGGCAATGCTCGCCACTTCCACCAGACGGACATCCGGGCCCAGACCCAGGGTCAACGCTTGATGCAGGGCGCTACGAAAAAGAGGGTGGTCATCGGCAATCAGGATTTCGTATGTGGCCATTTTTCAAATGATCCTGTTTTTTTATGGGACGCCTGATGCATTTCAGGCCTCGCCAAAACAACTCGAGGTGCAGCCACGCAGCAGCACCAACAGGGCACGTTCAACGCCAATTACGTAAAAAAGCAGCGTTTCAAACCTTGGCCGCGCCCTAATCGGCGCCAAGCATGCCCAGCGAAGCCGGGGTGGTCAAGTTGCGTGGCCCCGCCAGCGAGCCTGGTTCTTTGCAGTATGGGCGATGCTCAGCAGATGACGGGCGCCGCGTGCTGTACAAAGGGCATCAGCTCGGCGTGGGCCGGTGTTGCAACATTCATATCCAGCTGATGTTTAGCGTCCAGGTAATGCTGGCTGAACACATCAAAATAAGCGTCCAGTGCCGATGCAGCGTCTGTATCACCGGCAAGATCGAGGCACAGCGCCGCCACTTCGGCCGTGCACAGGTGCTCGCTGCGAGTGGACCTGCGCAATCGGTACCGTGAAAGCTTCTCAGGAAGCAGGCTCAGAATCGGCAACGCATCAAAATAGGGGCTTTTCCGGAAAATCTTCCGGGCTTCGGTCCAGGTGGCGTCCAGCAGAATAAACAGTGGGCGCCTGGTGCTATCGACCTCGACGCTGTGGGTAACTCGCTCAGGCTCGACGTATTCGCCCGGAAACACCAGATAGGGTTGCCATTGTGGGTCGGCCAACAGCGCCAGCAGTTGTTCATCGACTTCCGTGCGCGACCAAATGAATGCATGGTTGTCGCGCACCACATCGGCAATCAGCCAACCGGTGTTGCTTGGTTTAAACACTTCTTTATTGGTCATGATCAGGCACACGCCGCTACGGGTGTCGACCTGCGGACGCCAGGCGCATAGGCAGTGGCTCTCGATTACACGGCAGGCACGGCAACGGGTTGCCCGCCAGCCGCGGGCCTGAATCGGTTTGATGCCCTCTTCCTCTCGCTGATCACGCAAGCGGGCTACGGCGTTGGGGGCGTGGTTCATCGTGAGCAACACCGGCAGACAGGAAAACTCGACACAAACGGCACTCGGCAAGGCAATAAAGGCCAGCAGTTTACCAGAGCGGCCAGCGCAAGCCTGTACCGACCAGACCACCTCCCCTATAATTCGCCGCCACTGAACGCACAGTCACGTGGCTGGTCGAACCACCAGTCACTGAACCAGGAGAGTTTCATGCTGCGCCTTATCGTTCCCACCGCTGCCATTCTGCTGGCGTCGTCCTTCAACGCTCAGGCTGCATCCTTGAGTGAGCAGAATCTGAATAGAGAGCTGCGAAACGTCGCCGTACAAAGCAGCGTCGGCACTCCACGGGCGATCAACGAAGATCTTCTGGATCAGGGTTATACCGTCGAAGGCAATCAGCTGATCAATCACCTGAGCGTTCAGAGCAGCCACGCCGACAAGATGCGCGCCGATCCGAAAGCCGTGTACTTCCAGCTTGGCGCCTCCGTCTGCAGAAACGAGGGGTTCCGCAAGCTGATGGCCAAGGGTGCGATCATGCGTTACGACTTTACCGAAGTGAAGACCAATCGCCCGGTCGGCTCCGCAAGCTTCCAGGAATCAGATTGCCCGAAAGCCACACCGACCAAGAAAAAGTAATCAACGGGAATTGGCGCGCCGCTGTTCATCCTCGGCGCGCAGTTCTGCCAACAGCGCCTGCAAGTAGCGCGAACGTCGCTCCCCGCCCTCCAGACGCCGGCAGCACTCCTCTTCGAGACTCAAATGATTGGTCTCGGCTGATAATTTCAGCAATCGATACAGTTGCGCATCGATCTCCAGAGTGACTCTGGGCATGGTTTCCCGCCTCCTTGCACGCATTGATCGTCGTTGATCACGCGATAAATCCCTGAATTGCTTGATCGTTGCGTCCTGCCATTGACGCAAAGCTGTCGTGTCACGCCTGTAACTTAGTAAATCAGAGCGCAGGACAGATGGCTTGCGTTCAGACGAGCGGTGAAAGCACCTTGCAAATGGTCAATAAGCGATTGCCAGGAAAGACTTTGCGGCGCAATGATCAGGCAGCGCAAATCGTTGCGAGGGTCTAAATTCATAGTGTTCACGTTGATTTTTTTCAGGGCAGAAAAGGGGCTGCCCATTGCGTGTCTTATTGTGCGAACGTTTCTTTCATTCAAGGGATAAGCAGAGCCCGTATGGATGGCTCGATTGCAACCGAGTCAGATGGAGCGCCCAGGCAAGGGCTTGGGCAGACAGCGACACAAGGGGTGTCGCGGCGCCGACGATTGTTTTGTCGGGCCAAGGGTTCTGTGCAGAAGGAGAAGTTGAATGCCTTACCAACCGAATGACCTCCTGAGCCGTCATTTTCAAGAAAGCGGCCACGACCTCACCAGCAAGGTCGAAGAACAACTCAACCTGGTTTCACCCAACAGCCCCAACATCCCGATTTACCGCGACATGATCCTGACTGTGCTGCGCATGGCCCAGGAAGATCACAACCGCTGGAATGCCAAGATCACCCTGCAAGCCCTGCGCGAACTCGAGCATGCCTTCCGTGTGCTGGAGCAGTTCAAGGGACGACGCAAAGTCACCGTTTTCGGGTCGGCCCGCACGCCGATAGAACACCCACTGTATGGTTTGGCCCGAGAACTTGGCGCCGCTCTGGCGCGCTCGGACATGATGGTCATCACCGGTGCCGGCGGCGGCATCATGGCGGCGGCCCACGAAGGTGCCGGCCTGGAACACAGCCTGGGATTCAATATCACCCTGCCCTTCGAGCAACATGCCAATCCCACGGTCAATGGCACTGGTAATCTGCTGCCCTTCCACTTTTTCTTTACCCGCAAGCTGTTCTTCGTCAAGGAGGCCGATGCGCTGGTGCTGTGCCCAGGCGGTTTCGGTACGCTGGATGAAGCGCTGGAAGTACTGACCCTGATTCAGACTGGCAAAAGCCCATTGGTGCCCGTGGTGCTACTGGATGCGCCGGGCGGCAAGTTCTGGCAAGGCGCGCTGGACTTCATTCACCAGCAACTGGAGGAAAATCGTTACATCCTGCCAACCGACATGAAGCTGTTGAGTCTGGTCTACAGTGCCGAAGAGGCAGTGGAGCAGATCAATCAGTTCTACAGCAACTTCCACTCCAGCCGCTGGCTCAAGCATCAGTTCGTGATTCGCATGAACCACAAACTCAGCGACCGGGCGCTTGAACACATGCAGGAGGCATTCGCCGACCTGTGCCTGAGCGATCATTTCCATCAGCACGCCTACAGCGGTGAGGAGCACGACGAAGCGCAGTTCAGCCATCTGGCGCGACTGGCCTTCACCTTCAACGCCCGTGATCATGGCCGTCTGCGGGAGTTGGTGGATTACATCAACCTGCCGGAAAACTGGGCCCAATCCAAACCCCAGGCGCAACAACGCACACGGGAACCGTCCAAGGTAACGTGAGGCAAAAAAAAACGGCCCACTATCGAAATAGCGAGCCGTTCATTCAATCGTCCATCCCTCGGCCGCTGAACAAGCGGCTGATCATTTCCATGGAATATCCCCGATAACTCAGGAACCTGCCCTGTTTGGCACGTTCCCGGGCGTCTATCGGTAAATGCCCGGAAAATTTGCGCCGCCAGGTGTCTTCCAGTTGTTCCTGCCAGTTGATACCGCTCTCGCGTAACGCCAGTTCGATGTCGGTACGTTGCAGGCCACGCTGGCTCAACTCTTCACGAATTCGCAAAGGGCCATAACCGGAACGGGCACGGTAGGAAACAAAGCTCTCGAGGTAACGGGACTCGGACAACAGGCCCTCTTCCGTCAAGCGGTCGAGTGCTGTGTCGATCATTTCAGGGAGGGCGCCGCGCTGACGCAGTTTACGCGTCAGCTCGACTCGACCGTGCTCGCGTCGCGCGAGCAGGTCCATTGCGGTTCGCCGCACCGCGACGAGTGTATCGAGTACGGCGGTCATCGGATCAATCAGATATCAGCGTCAGCCAGGTCATCAGCCGTCTCTTTGACTGGCGATGCTTTGACGTCCGGCGCTGGAGTCAACAGCTTGTCGCGCAGTTGCTTCTCAAGTTTCGCGGCGATCTCCGGGTTGTCCGCCAGGAACTTGGCCGAGTTGGCCTTGCCCTGACCGATCTTGGTGCCTTCGTAGGCATACCATGCACCGGATTTCTCGACGAAACCGTGCAGAACACCCAGGTCGATCATCTCACCGTTGAGGTAGATGCCCTTGCCGTAAAGAATCTGGAACTCGGCCTGACGGAACGGCGAAGCCACCTTGTTCTTCACGACTTTGACGCGGGTTTCGCTACCGACGACTTCATCACCTTCTTTCACCGCACCAGTACGGCGGATGTCCAGACGAACCGATGCGTAGAACTTCAGCGCGTTACCACCAGTGGTGGTTTCCGGGCTGCCGAACATCACGCCGATTTTCATACGGATCTGGTTGATGAAGATCACCAGGCAGTTGGCGTTCTTGATGTTACCGGTGATTTTACGCAGCGCCTGGGACATCAGACGGGCTTGCAGGCCAACGTGCATGTCGCCCATTTCGCCTTCGATTTCAGCCTTTGGCACCAGAGCGGCCACGGAGTCGACGATGATCACGTCAACCGCGTTGGAACGCACCAGCATGTCGGTGATTTCCAGGGCCTGCTCGCCGGTGTCCGGTTGGGAAACCAGCAGGTCATCGACGTTGACGCCCAATTTACCGGCGTACTCAGGGTCGAGGGCGTGTTCGGCGTCGACGAATGCGCAGGTCGCGCCGGCTTTTTGAGCCTGGGCGATCACCGACAGTGTCAGCGTGGTTTTACCGGAGGATTCAGGACCGTAGATCTCAACGATACGGCCTTTTGGCAGACCGCCAATGCCGAGCGCGATGTCCAGACCCAGAGAGCCAGTGGAAATAGCCGGGATCGCCTGACGGTCCTGATCGCCCATACGCATTACGGCACCCTTGCCGAATTGACGTTCGATCTGACCCAGGGCCGCAGCCAAGGCTTTCTTCTTGTTGTCGTCCATTAAAGTCCTCACGTAATCAATAAGGCCTGACGGCCAACACCTGTATAAGTAGCCAGTATTATTCCACAGCGTTTCAGGATCGCCTACCCCTGATTTGAGATTTCTCCAGTGGCATGCCGCAGCAGCCCCTCTAGCGCGGCCTTCACCGTTTGTCGGCGGACCTCGTCACGGTTACCGGGAAAGTACTGCACCTCGCTGAACATCTGCTCACCGACGCCCCAGGCCAGCCATACCGTGCCCACAGGCTTGCTCGGCGAACCGCCATCCGGCCCGGCTACACCGCTGACCGCCACGGCAAAACGCGCCCGGCTTTTTTCCTGCGCACCGCGAACCATGGCCTCGACCACCTCGCGACTGACCGCCCCGACAGTTGGAAACAACTCAGCCGGGACGTCCAATTGCTGGGTTTTCTGGCGGTTGGAGTACGTGACATAACCGGCCTCGAACCACGCTGAACTCCCCGGTATTCGGGTGATCGCCTCGGCAATCCCGCCACCGGTACAGGATTCGGCGGTGGTGACGTGGGCATTAAGAACCTGCAAGCGTCTGCCAAGTTCAGCGGCCAGCTGAGTGATATCTTTCACGGCTCTCTCCTGATCGAGCGGAATGAGGCCTACCGTACACGAGCCGATCACGCTTGCAAGGTTCAGGATCGATCAAAATGTTAGCGAGCGAGGGCTCTGACATAGGCCTGACACGCCTGCAGGGCAATCAGTCCGATATGGCCTGCGTTGGTGATGGCGATAATTCGTTGAGCATGCGCCGGGTCAAGTCGGGCTCGCGGGGCGCCATGATCCACGCCGCCGGTGCCGGAGGCGGCTGGCACTGCACAGGCTGAGGCAGCGTCATTGGCATCGAGGAGGACTGACAAGCGCACATCAGCAGTGGCAAGACGATCGCGCAGGCGACCTTGATCACGTTCGGCATCGCTAAGCGCTCGATAATGGGTTTGTTCACTGGCCGACAGCCGCTGCTCCAGAGTCAGACGCTTGTCCTGCTCGGCCTGTTGCTGGGTCGCGTCGGTCAGAATCAGTTGATTAAGGGTCTCGGCGTGCAGCCTGGCCTGCTCCGCCAGTTGCCGGCCGTAGCGCCAATCCTGAAACTGCCAGGCCAATGCCGCCGAACAACCGGCCAACACCAGCAGACCGATCAGTCGCCAGCCGATCAGACCGACGCCTGGCACAGCACCGCCCTCGCCCGCGCCCAGAGTTCCAGTCGATCCTGCAAACCGTTCAACCCGCCGTTGATACGGCGGGTAATGCTGTTGAACTGATCGCGGTCAGCCAGTTCATTCAAGCTGTTCTGCTCCCAGAACCATGCCGCTGATTCGGCCGCCCATTGGGGCTGCTCCAGCAGTTCAGGCAGAGACAGCAGACGTTCATCGCCAAACAGGCCGAGACTGCATTGCCGGTAGTTGTTGCGGCCGGTGATCTGGATCAGGCCACGGCCACGGTATTTTTGACCGTCGCCGTCGGGTTCTGGAGTGTTGCCTAAACGGGTGGCCAGGGTGCCGGTGTCGTATTTGCTCAGGTATTGAGTACTGCCCAGTTCACGTACGTACTGCAACTGCCCCGATTCGTGACCGACTTGCGCGAGGAAGGCGGCGATGCGTTTGGGGGTGTTGATGTTGCGGTGAGACATGGCGGTGTTCAGGGCGGAAATGAAAACGCCCGCTTGGGAGCGGGCGTTGGGCATTATTTTAAGTAGCTGCCATTCTGTTAGCGGCATAATTTGACCTCTACTTATTTTTATTTGGTGCGAAAAAGCGAGAGCAACGACTTCGTCGGCTCCTTGGGTTCAGCAATCGCCAATATCGGCCACTCCACCTCAAAGGGAAAACCGACTTGTTGTTCGATGCGACTCAACGCAACGCAATAGCGTTTCCAGCCCTGCAGTGTCGATTGCTCTTGTTGCGTGGCATCGCCCAGGTCGACTGCATATTGCAGCGGAGCAATGCGCAACACGGCATCGCGTAAATAACTATCTCGATCCGCCAAAACCATTGCTGCTTCACTGTCACGTTTTGCCGATTCATCAAACTGCCAAGCACCGTCGCCCCATACATGAAATGCACCAGGCCAGACCTGCTCTGTCAGTCCCGCCGGTAGCTCACCTAACGCCACCCACTGTTCACTGGCGCCTGTGTCGACCCGATAAACAGTGCCTCTCCTGTCAGGCACCTGCGTCACCTCCCCCTCAACCAAAGCCCATATGAAACCAACAGCAGGTGTTTCCAAAACATCAACAAATGCAATGGAGTTGCTGGGTTGCAATGCACCTAATCCCGGTATGACTGGAAACACTACAGGCCCAATCAATGCCTGAACATCATCAATCAGATAATTAACCATAGCGCCCTCAAATAACCTTGATCCGACCTGGATAGGCGATGTTCAGTGGGCGGGTCTCATTGGAAGAGCGACCACCGATCATTCCTTCAACAACCACCCATCGATTAGTCGAAGCCCCTGCATTCACTCCAATCTCAGCAATGTTTGCATTCATCTGGTTACCTGAATTGAGGGTTGTGCTAGTCGTACCTTTGCTTTGATTGAGCAGAGCATGACCATGCTCCTGCAATGTGTCGGTCTCTCTGGAACCTGCAACTCGACCAGGATTCACTCCACGACTTTCATCAAGTACACGCAAAAACTCTCCACGCCCTTCTGGCCCTCTAAAGGTGGAAACACCATCCCCACTGGTCCAGCCGCCTTCATATCCAACGCGCGCAGACTCCGTTCTTAACATGCCGGACTGTTGAGCATGATCCCATAGCCAGGGCCATTCATTACGGTAGAGTACGGTCCCGTTCAAGGCCCCATATCCTCCGGGGCTGAACAATGTGGTTGTTTCAAAGACCGGTCGTCCAAGCGCCGTGTTATCAAAACGTCCTACTGGCCACCAACTGCCGGAAGCATCACTGCGCAGGTGCCACCAATCGCCCGCGCCCATCAATACCAAAAACGGATAACCCGTAGCACGCAGATGGGTATGAAACTTAATGGTGTCGGTGCCTGAACACTGAACGAGCAAACGGCTACCACTGTTATCCAGCCGTCGAATGATGACATCACGAATACCCAGAGTCGCATCGACAGCTGGAAGTGTAAGCGTGATGGTTTCCGAAGCCCCACTCACAAGAATAAGGCCCAAGTCTTCAGAGGTCAGTACTTTTGACGCCGTAAAATTTTTCACCAGCGACAACATTGGACTTGCCTTGGTCATCATTAACTTAATAGCTTTGAGCAACTGATTATTATCAGCCTCAGCGGGGGTCAACCCAACCGAACTGATAACACTCAATATTTCTTGAGTAACACCGTTACCCCACACTGAAGGGACCAACGATCCCGGCGTGCCAGCGATGGGATCCTCATCCACAAACATGCCATTGACCAACCCTATGTTTGGTACGCTTTTTGGATAATCCACACGTTCATCCTCCCTCGAAAATAACAAATGCCCCTACTGGCGCGGCAGTTGATACGGCGAGGTTCAAGATTGTTTCGAATAAGAAAGGCCCACTGAGGAGTAGGCCGAGGGAATTGCGCATTGACACGAGCTCTAAGCAACACTCGCAACGGTTTGGCGGATCGCCGCTATCGCCTCTTCGCTGGCGTTTCGGGCCAAGTCGATCTTGCCTTTGACCGTCTGCGCCTTGATCTGCTCTTTGGCCTTGAGGCGCAGGACGCGCAGGGCCAGCAACGCTTCATGGAGTTGTGTAGCTTTAACCAGGATCTGGTCCGCCGCCTGTTTGGCTGTGCGGCCTTTAACGACCCATGCGGAGACGGCCATCGGCACGTCTTTTTTCGGGTAGCCCGCGTCCTTATAGGTTTGGGCGTCGACGGCGGCTTGGGCATACTCAATGGCTTTGAGTGGATCACCGGCCAGAGCAATGCGTGCTTTGTCTGCAGCCGCATCGACTTTGGCGCACAGGCGCTCGGTTTCCTGTTGTTCCAGCTGGGCGACTTTCACGGCGTCCAGAACCCATTTTTCACCGTCCCAGTCATGGACGGCAGAAGGCTGTGCGGGACGCAGGCCGTCCTCGAACTGATGAAGCTCTTGAATAACGTTCATCGAATCAACTCCCAGGAAAGACTGACATTGACTGCCGCCGCGAAGTTGACCGCGATTCCAGTGGCGTAATCAGACACGGGGTGGTTCTTGATCCCCATACTGAACAGCAATTCATCGCTGGCGGCGCTGGTCGAACCGAGCATGTGTTCGGCCTGGTAGGACTGCCACAGCGAACGTACTTGGTTATGGTCAAAACTGGCCGTCAGGGTCGTGACCGTGACGTCGTTGACAAAGTTGTTGGTGAAGATCACGCACGGCATCGGGTTCGTCCAACCACCATCGTGATTGGAACTGGTGGTCACCGCCGGAGAGAGGTAGCAGTAGTTGCCACCAACCCAACCTGTAGGCGCAAACGACACCGAGGAAATTTCCGTCGCCGAGGGCGTCGGGTTACCGACAATCAGGCGTGCCGCACGGGCATGGGGATCCAGAGGCAGGTAAACCACACCGTTGCCGTTGACGGTTTGCGTCCACGCCAACCGGTTGCGGTTGTAGATCGGTCTGATAACCGGAACGGCCCCCGGTGCTCCCGTCATCACCCAGGCAATACAGATATCCAGCGGCGTGGACTGAAAACCGCCCCCCGCCCCGCCATTGACAGTGCCCTTTAAACCTTCGGGCGGGGCGTCATAGATTGTTCCGCGCTGAATGTAGAACGTCAGCACACCACCGATCACCTGCGCCCGCAGAAAGTAGCTGGCGCTCGGCAACAAATCACTGCTCCACGCTTGTGTGGTAAACGTCCGCGCTCTGCCCAATTGCCCCGCGACGACTTCCTGGCCAATGCTGACCAACACCCCCGCCGGAATCGACACCCGGCCGCCGTTGGTCGAAACTGCCGTCGGGGTCACCGCCAAACGCCCATCCGCCGTCGCCACAGTGGCCGGCGGCAGCGAGCCGATCGGCAATGCCGAATCCAGATTCCAACCCTTGGCCGATACGCTCTGAATGGCTTGCAGCAACTGATCGTACTTCGTCTCGTCCGGGGTCAGATCCCCGGCCTTGATGACGTTCACAATCTCCTGCGTCACGCCATTTCCCCAATCCGCCGGAATCAACGATCCCGGCGTCCCGGTCAGCGGGTTTTCATCCACAAACTTCCCATTCACCAACCCGGCGCTGGGCACACTTTTCGGATAATCCATCCCTCTACTCCCTAGTCATAATTGATGTGCACCTTGGTATGCGCCGGTGCGCTGCGGTGGATCAGGCATTCCAGTGCCGAGCCCGGGTTCACGCCAAACCGCTCGCCCCAGTAACTGGCGCCAAAACGTCGTCCCAGCAGCAATCGCCCACCGGTATTGAGCGTCCACATGAACTGCGCTTCCCACGTGCCCCAGTGCGCCGCACCGAAACGCGAGCGTCCCATGCGCGGGGCTTCCAGTTCGGTGATAGTGGCGTTCGGGTAACCTTGGCTTTTGGCGATTTCGAGGTAGTAGCCGACGGCCTGGCTGCCAACCGCGAGCAGGCGGCGACGTACCGCGAGGCGACGGTCATCGAACAGTGGCGTAGCGCCGAGGCACGGGTCGGGCAGGTTCATCACCCGCTCCCAGTCCGGCACCAGTTCGCTGACGCCGGCCGGGTCCATTTCGTTGAGCAGGTCGGCGGCGCGGGCGTCGAGGCGGGCCAGTTCCTGAGCGACGCCTTCGAGGACTTCTTCGAGTTCCGGCACCCGTTCAGGGTCCCAGGCCGGGCCGCTGGGCAGCAGGCTGCGCAGTTGCGCGTGGTATTGCGCGGCGGTTCTTATACCCCCCATACGCAACCTCCGAAGGTCAGCAGCTCATTGCGCTCGGTTTTGACATCCGCGACAGGCGAGGTGAGGACGTGGTCGTTTTCGCCGCTGGTGCTGCTGATCGCTTCACGGATGTGACTGATCAACAATTTCTGGCCGAGGTCGGCTTCACGGTTATGCAGGTCTCGCAGCTGCGCTTCGACGGCGGCGCGTATGGCGGTGGTGTCGGGTGTCAGCGTCAGGTGATAGACCACCGGCACCTGAACCGGCCGCTGCACATGCACCTCGGCGGTGACCGGGCGCAGAGGCTCGATGTAGGCCTGGACTTCGGCCAGTTGTTCGTCGTTCGGCACCGGTTGCGGGTCATCGTCACGCATGATGAACAGGCTGACCGTGCCCGGCCCCAACAAACCGCCACGGCACCAGGCGCGAGTCACGCCCGAGCATTCGAGGGCCCAGGTTTCATAGTCTTGCGCCGAACCGCCGTGAGGGATGATGCGGTAGGAGCGGATCACCCGCGCACGCAGCGACTCCAAGCTTTCCCGCGCCACACCGCCGCTAAGCCCCGGCGCCAGCACGGTAAAGCTATTGCCGACGATACCCGCAATCGGTTGCACCGGAATCAGCGCCAGACCGGCCTCGGCATTGCCCAGGCTGCCGGCCTCGAGCGCGGCGATGGTGGTGCTGTTGAGGCCGTTGCTGGTGGTGCGCGCGGCGGTGACTTTGTAGGTGCGACCGTCGCTCGATTGCAGCAGGGTGTCGACATCCAGCACGGCACCGGCGCTGGCGCTGAAGCTGACGCTGCCGCTGGCCGCTTGTGCGGGTTTGCGCGGCTGGTTCAGACGCAGTGCGGCGATCCGTTCCAGGGTCGATTCATCGGCCTTGTCCGGGAGGATCTGCTCGGCGATCCAGTCCAGGTAGCCATACAGGCCATAGGCGGCGCCACCGAGGGTACGGGCCAGCACTTGCGCATCGGACTGGCGCAGCGAATCGCTGGCCAGGTCGCTTTGGGTGCGCTTGATCAGCACCGGCAGCGAAGGGGTTTCAAACGGCATAGATCACCTGCCAACTGTTATCAGGGTTGATGTCCAGGCGCTCGCCATCGGCCAGGGTCAGGACCGTGCGCAGGTTCAGGCGCTGGGCGTCGAGGCGTTCGCTGATGATGTCGATGGCGCTGCAATGGCCGTCGTCGATCAGCCATTGCAGGGCTTCGCGGGCATAGAATTCGGCGTCCATCTGGGTTTGCCGGGTCAGCTTGACCCGGCGCAACAGCCACAGCCGCGAACCGATGCGGTCGTCGGCCACCGTAGGAAAAGTGTCGCCCCACCAGCCGAAACGTTCTTCGTCATCGAGGGCATCGTCATCGGCGGCGCGGCGCCAGGTGAACAAGCTGATCAGCACTGAGCGGGTCAGCGCGGCATGCAGGTTTTGGCTGATGAACATCATTGCCCTCCTGCCGGTACGCCGGTCTGGCCATTGCCCGCTTGAACGCCGACATGCACGTGTTTGATCTGGCTGATGCCGCCGGCAATCTGATCGCCTTGGGAGACGATTTTTCCGGTCTGGGTCAGGGTGGGTGTGTCGATGTTCACGGCACTGCTGGCGCGGATGTTCAGGGTGGCGGTTTCGATGTCGATGATCCGCCCGCGCTTGAAGTGAATTTTGTCGCCTTCGTCGGTGTAGATCGCCACTTCGCCAGCGGCCAGGGACTGGAGGCGATAGCGACGGTCGGCGACCACCAGCACGATGGCGTGGGAGCGATCACCGCCCAGAAAGGTGGCGATACCTTCGGCGCCGGCCAGCGGATTGCTGGTGAAACCGTAGGGTTCGAAGTGCTCCATGTCATCGTTCACTTCGCCGGCGGTGAGGCGCATTTGCAGCGATTGAAGCTTGGTGGTCGAGTTGGCGAGCACGACAGTGCCGCGCGCCAGGAGGCGTGTCAGTAGGCTCATGGGTTGTTCTCAAGAGTCGGCGAAACACAGACAAACCTGTGGGAGCGGGCTTGCCCGCGATGGCGGTATGTCAGGCAAAGGAGTGTTGCAGCGAACACCGCTTTCGCGGGCAAGCCCGCCCCCACAGGATTCGGCATTGTTCACAGCATTGGCATTCCAAATGCCATTCAGGGTAAGTGTCGGGCTCAGGTTTTCTTCGGGGGCTCGGGATTGGCGTCGAAGGTATGCGGCGGTGCAACTTGCAGGGTGGTCACCGAGCCTTGCGCCGATAGCGAGTAGGTCACCTTGGAGATCAGCATGTCGTCATCGAACCCCAGCACCGGATCCTTGACCCTGACCTGCGTGTTATGACGCCACAGATCGCCGTTCGATTGTCGCCAGCCCTGCACCTGATAGGTGGTGGCCTTGGCCTTGCCCACGCGGGTGGCGCTTTCCCAGTTGGCCCGTTGCAAGGCGAGATCGGGATTGATCTGCATGCCTTCGTTGATCACCGTGACCCGCCGACGCTTGTAGCTCAGGTCGGCGGACACCGATTCAACCTCGCTGACCGCTGCCCCGCTCTTCTTGTCCGTGCCCTTGTGCTGGCCAATTACCCGGTATTCGGAGAACACCTGGCTGTAATCCATTGGCGCGTTGGCCGACAGAATATTTTTGCCCAACTCCAGCGCATCGCTGGCCCGGCCACCACTGCCAGGCCGGGCCAGCACCAACCGGCCCTGGGCATCATCGGTAGAAAATACCCGGAACAATGTCAGCAAGCGGTCGATGGATTGAAACACCGTTTCCCCCGGCACAAGGGTGTGACTGCTGAGCCGCGCGGTCTCGGGAATTTCGCTGACCACAAAGACCTTGTAGGTGATCGCCAGCGCTTCGACGATGCTCAACAGCGATTGCTCATGCCATTGGTTCGGGCGATTGGTCGCGGCGCAATCCACCAGATCCTGGGTGCAAGAACTGCCTTCGATGTTCAGGCTGATCTGCCGTCCGTCGTAACTGATCGGGGCCTTGAACACATACCCGGTCAGCACCAGATCCTGGCCGATGCGCACTTCACAGGCGTCACCGGGCTGAATCCGTTTGTCCACGGTCTGCCCCGGCCATTGCCAGGTGATGTTGAGTTTGAAGGTGCGGAACTGGCGCTCCAGATCCGCGGTGATTTCCACGCTTTTCCAGCCACCGTATTCCAGGCCGCCGACGGTCAGGGTGACGCGGTTATCCATGTCGTTCATGGTTCACTCCCCGGAAACTTTCACATCGTTCGGCGGCAGGAACAACGGATGGGCAACACCGTTGCGTTGAGTCACTTCCGTGACCCGCGTGGCATCGGCAAATTGCCGATAGGCCACGACGACGGCAGGCAAGCTCTCCTGAAAGGATTTACTGACCAGCCGCACGCCGGACGACGCCACCGCTTTGAGGTGCGCATTCAAGTTCTGCTTCAGATCGTTGATGGCCTGATAGTGCGCGGGGCTGGCCTTGTTCAGTGCCAGTTGGATCGCTTCGTTCAACTCCTTTTGCAACAACTGCAAATCGTCGGTGACCGGCACTTCCTGACGAGTGACCGGCTGCAGCGTCTGATGATCCAGCGACGGCTGTGACGTCAGTTTCACCGGCGTCGACGCCACAGGCATCGAAGCGACCCATTGCGCCACTTTCACCAGCAGCGTGTCCTGCACCAGATCGGCCATGGCTTGCGCCGCCGCCGTGGTGTCCTTGCCGGTAGTGAGCTTCGGTGCATCGGCCTTGCGGATGGCTTCGAGCTGCTGGGAAACGTTGGCAATCACGCCACGATAGCCCTCCTTCGCGAAGTCCCTGAGCGATTTGACATCGCCGAGCAATCCCTTGAATTCCGCCGCCACTTCCTTGGGCAATTCCTTGATCGCTTTGACCAGCTCGCTAATCTGCCGGTACTCCTCGATCAACGGTTTGAGCTGTTCCTGGATCACTTCATAGACCCCGGTCAGGCTGTTGCGCAGATTGGCGATGCCGATCCGCGCGGCCTTGATCAGGGTCATGGCCTGTTCGAAACGCGCCACCGCCGAGCCCAGCAGCGTGTCCGCCGACAACAGCAGCACCTTTTGCGTGTTGACCGTGGCCGTCGGAAATTGCAGCGGCTGATCGGGGTAGAACTTCAGGGCAAAGGTCACCAGCCCGCCGTCCTGACGGGTCTGGGTCATGTCGCATTCACCGACCTTCACTTGCATCCGCCCCAACCACGGATGGACCAGTTCACCACTGCCCTGCTCCAGTGCCTTGAGCAATTTGTCGCGCTGCTCCAGGCAATCGGCGCCGACAATGAATGCCGTCAGATCATGGATCTTCGCCTGCTGGCCAAGGCCCTCGAAAAACGGCTGATCGCGTTGTGGATACTCGTGCAACTGGCCCTTGTGGCCGACCGGAGTTTTCGCCTGATCGATCCAAAAACCGACACCGCGAAAGGATGCCGGCAACAAACGGTCACGCCAGTTCATTGGAACCTCCCAGAGACAACGAGCGATAGCCGATGCGCGAATTGAGCGACAGCCCCGGTTGATTGGTTTGCGGTTGATCGGTGCGCAGCCCGGCCGGCGCGTTTTCGAAGCGTACGGTCAGGCCGCCTTCGAGTTGCGTGCGGTTATTGGCGGCGGTTTGCTGGATCAGGGTGCTGGAGTTTTGTGTCAGAGAACCGGGCTGCATCGGCGACTTGAGCGGCAAACTGCCGGGAGCCGTCAGCGCGCTTGAGGGTGACTCGGAAACGTCACCAAAGAACGCCGCTGCTGGCGCAAATTCACCCTTGCCTTCGGCATTGGTTTTCTTTTGCACCTCGGTGAAGCCTTCGACCTTGCCAGTAATTTGGGCGATAAAGCCACCAAAGCTACCGCCGAGCATCTCCTGGATCGGCGCCAGAATGGCCCGGAGCTTTTCCGCTTTTTCACTGAAAAACTGAACCACCGATGCCCACGTTTCGCTCAATGCGTCCAAGGGCGACCAAGTGAACAGGCCGCCGAGGTAGGAAAAGAATTCCTGCGCCCCAAGCTTGATTGACTCCCAGTAGCCCGAAAATATGGCAGGCACCTGATCCCATGCAGCGGCAATCGCGTCCAGCGGCACCCAGTCGAACAGGCTGCGCAGTTTCTCCTTTACCGGCACGGTCAGTGCCATGAGCAGATCCCAGATGGCGGCAAACAAACCGACAACGCCCCCCCAGTTGTTCAGGATCATTCCGTAAGGCGTCCAGGCAAACCACGCTTTAAGGAAATCGAATCCCGCACTCACGACTGCTTTCACTCGATCAAAAATATCCGAGAAAACGCCGCTGATCGGCGCCCAATAACTGACAACCTTTTGCCAGAGCCCGGCGAAAAACGTCGAAATCGGTTCCCAGTTGGCAATGATCAAACCGGCAGCTACGGCAATGCCCATGGCAATCAGCATGATCGGATTGGTCTTGAGCACCATGCTCATCAGATCGAACACTTGAGTCGCGCCGGTCACGGCGGTTTGCATCGCCGAGAACGCGATGGCACCTGCCGCCAGCCCTTCGACCAGCTTCGGGTTGTCATCGAGCAGGCTGCCAAACCCAACCAACAAAGGTTGAAGACCTGCCGTTACCGTAGCGACGGCAGGCTGCAAGGCCGTGTTGGCCGCGACCGACACCTGCTCCATCGATCGACTGAACACATTCATGTTTTGTGTAGCGCTTGCCGGCGCCTTCGGCAAATCAACGCTTTCGGCCGATTCGCTGACCTCGGTCAATTTGCCTTTGAACGCGTCGGACGCCTTGATCGCATCCACGAACGGCGTAATCACGCTACCGCCCTTGAACAAACCGCTGATATCCAGCTTGCCGAGGCCGGTCTGCTCCAGGTTTTTCTTGAAGCCCTCGACTTTTGCCCGCAGGGCGCCGAGTTTGGGTGACAGTTCGTCGATACCCGTGAGCAGCACCGACGTCTTCTCTTTCGTTTCTGTGTCTGCCATCACTGCACCTGCATCGCATTGATCCGTTGCGCGTGCTCCAGCGATTCGCGGAGCACATCCAGTGGCCTGGCCACCATCTGTTCGGGGTCAACCTTCCAGAACCAGGCCAGGTCATAGGCGACTGCGATCAGGTCGGTGATGGCTCCGACGCCGCACTCATGAAAAAACTCGCGACGGCCCAACTCAGCGCGTTGAGGTCAGCCAGATCCAGCTGGTTGACCGACGACGGCGGGATGCCGGCGCACACGGCGATGTATTTGGCCGCGACGTCCATGTCGAGGCTGACCTCTTCGCTCTTGTCGATCTTGTACGGCAGCGCCTTGATCGCCCGCACTTCCTGCACCGTCGGACGGCGCAGGTTGAGTTCGGTCAAGGGCTCGCCGTGGGCTTCGATCGCAACGTGAAGCTTCACGGCGTTGCTCATTGCCAGGTCCCCTTGATGCCTTCGAATTTCAGTTCGATGGTGGCGTCGTCGCCTTTCGATACCGGTTCTTCCACCAGGTAGGCGCCGGCCAGTACGTAGACTTTGCCGTTGCTGAATTCGCAGGTGACGGTCATGTCAGTGCCGGCGATCAGTTGTTTGAGCGGGAAGTCCGCGGTGTGCAGCGCCGTCACTTTGAACGACGGCGCAATGTCGGTTTCCTTGTAGAAGCCCGGCACGACGGTTTCCCGTTTAACGGCCATCAATGGCGCTTCGCAGCCGCCGTTGATGGTCAGTTGAGCGCCGTCCACTTTGACGTAGCAGGTTCCCGCAATCAGTTGACCCATGGTGTTTCTCCCTTCAAATAAAAAGCCCACGCGAGGTGGGCTGAATTCACGCAGTCAAAGGCCGCGATCAGGCTGCGTCGTCGTACTGCAGACGGAACTGGTTGAGCAGCGCAAACACGCGCAGGCCGTTGATGTAATCCGGCGGGAACAGCACGTTGACCCGGCTCGGGTCCTGAACATCGCGCTCGACGATCAGGTGTTCAGCGAACAGCTCGGCGTTTTCCACGTGGCCTTCCAGTTCGAGCTTGGCGTACTGGGCGATCAGCTCACCGCGAATGGTGCTCGGGGTGACGATGGGCTGGCCGGCACCGAAACGGGTGCCGTCGGAGGCCAGTTTGTGGCGACCGTATTTGCTGGTGATCACGCTTTGCAGGCGACGCACGATGAACGCCGACTGGTGCATGGTTTCGCTGTCCAGGTAAGAGTTATCTGCCTGGCCGTAGGCGTTCTTCTGATAGGTGGTGATCGAACGCTGAATGCGTACGTAGCCGCCTTCGTAGTACGCGGTGGCGATGCCGTAGTTGAGCAGCGACTGACGCTCGGTCAGGGTGAAACGCTCGCTCGCCGGTGCCGGGTCGAGACCTGGCAGGCTGCCGCTTTGAGTCGGACGGCTGGCGTCGGCAGAGATGAACACCGAGGTGCGCGCAGCCAGTGCAGCAGCCTGCACCCAGAACGGTTGCGGTACGCCCGGTTCCAGCGCCTGAATGGTCATGTGCTGGTCGTTACGCGCTTGCCCTGCCGCCACCAGCGTACCGATGGTGCCGCGCTTGGCGCTGTAGACGTGACCGAACAATTGCTTGGCCCAGGACCAACGACCGGTGCTGTCATCCATGACGGCTTGCCAGGCGTTGAGAGTCGACAGATCCGACCACGGCATGCAGATGAACTCGAACGGTTCATCGCCCAGTGCCGCCACGGCGGCCACTTGATCCGGCACACCAGCGCCGCCGGTCATGGCAGTGATGGCCGAGGTCAGGCCTGCCGGGGTTTCTTCGCCGTTGCTCTTGCCCAGGCGATTGAATTGCAGACTGATGTCGTTGCCGCTGTCGCCAGTCCATTTGGCGCTCAGGGTGAGCACACCTTCGACCGCTGCAGCGCTGACCGGCAGATCCGCAGCAGCATTGATTTTCAGTGCCAGGGCCGTGGCCGCTTGCGCCGCAGTGGCACCGTTGACGATGGCCGCCTGAACACGAACGCCGCCGACGTACAGGTTGAGCACACCGCTTTGAGTCGCCGCACCGGTCAGGGTCAGCACACCTTTGGCAATGCTGCCTTCAGTGTTGTGCAGCGGCAGGCACCAGATCTCGCCGATCGGGTCGGTCTTGCGCCAGGTTTCATACATCGAGGCGAGCATCGAGCCTTGACCGCCAATGCTTTTGGCCAGCGCCACGCTGGACACCAACACCAGTTTGCCGACGTCGGCCGGCGCGATGTTGTCGTTGACCTGAGCAACGATCAGGCGGCGCATGGCCGACGACGCGCTATTGGCGGCCGAGTTGTCCATTTCGGCGTAGAACAGCGGAACACGAATGTCCGCGGGGATGTTGCTGAATCCGATTGCCATTATTTGGCTCCCTGTGGTTTCGCCGCTTTCACGGCTTTGGTAGTGATATCGCCATCGGCCAGACGTCGACGCCACCAGGCGTTGTCCGGCACTTCACGGCCCTCGAGGGGCAACAGATCGCCCGCTTCCGGGTCCGGCACGACACGGCCCGGGGCCGGCAGCACGGTGATGCGTTTGCTCATGGGGTTACGTCTCCAGAGAAAGTCAGTTCCAGGCGCCCGTCGGGGCCTGGGCGTTGCAGATTGGGGTCCGCCGGATCGATCGCATCGACCCGCACGGTGACCCCGGTAAAGGACGACAAGCCGTCCAGTTCACGCTCGTGCCAGCTCTCCGCCGGCTGACCCGGCAAATTGCGACCAAGCTGGAATTCGGCAAAAAAGCGCAGGCGATACAGCACGCGGCTGCTATTGATGGAAACCAGTTCGCCGCCGTCGTACTCGATGGCCTCGTAGTCGCTGCCGGGCTTGAAACCCACCAGTGCGCGCCAGAGTTCGGCGCGTAGGTCATGCAACAGATCCAGCGCTTTTGTAGCGTCCGTGGTGTCGAGTACCAGCGTCACTTCGAAGCGGTCGCGGATCGGTTGCAGCATCAGGTTTTGCGCGACGCTCTTGCTTGCCAGATCGGCGATCGGCACCACATAGGCGCAAGGTGTTTGCAGCGAGGTATTGGCTTGCAGCGTGGCGAGGTCGATGCCGGCGGCCACTCGATTGGCCAGGGTTGGGCATTGCTCACGCAGCTGCGTGATCAGGGCTGTGATCTTCATGATTCTTCACCGGGCAATAAAAAACCCGCAGCGGCGGGTTTGAGTGAACGGTACTGGCCGTGGGAAACCCGCGTCCTTGCGGGTCAGTGCGGTATGCACTGTGGATGATGCTCCTTGAAATTAAGGGCTCAATGATCCTGAGACGTATCGCGCGGTGGAACCTCACAAACACCAATCCGCTTGGCCGCCCAGCGTTCATAAAGCCCGATGGCCACGTCCGCCCCGGCCATTGCCGTCAGGCAGCCAAACGCACCGGCGGCCCAGATCGACACGCCGGCGGCGTACAGCAGCATGATGGCCGAGACCCCGCAGATCATGCAGGCCCCGGAACGCAGCGCCAGACGCCGCAGCAGCGACCAGCCACGGGCGCCCTCCTTGTCGGCGCGCCACATTTCGCCGGACACCCCGCCCACCAGGGCGAGGACGATGACCAGCCAGATCGGCATGTCCAGCAACGCTTGTTGCTCGTTTGTCATGTCACGCCTCCTGGGGGTGATTGATGAGTGATTGGGTGGTGTGTTTCGGATGCAGCCCTGATGATTAACAGTCGTCGCTCAAGCACAGAGAAACGACTGCCAGTTCTGTTGATGTCAGGGGTTTTAAATAGGCTCAACGATTACGTTGTCGATGAAGGCAAAGTTGGCGTACGGGTTCTGCTCGTTGGAGAAGGCCAGGGTCGTTTGAGCCGTGGTAGCAGTGAAGTCGTAAGTGATGGTGCTCCACTCGACTGTTACACCGTTAGCGGACGGGGTGTTGAAGGTGACGGTTTGCCCAGCCACTTTCACCTGGATGACACCGTCGCCGGAGCGACCGGCGTAGCGCGAATTACCCGCGCTGAAGGTCAATCGGTACTGGGCGCCGACCGTGGTGGCAAAGTTCTGTTGAATGCCGCCGCCGTTTTCATAAACGTAGTTGGCCAGGTCGACAATCGCAACGCCATCCGCGGCGGTCGTATTGAAGTACTCGACACCGGACAGAAACGTCGTCCAACCCGTGATGAAGTTGGCTTGCTCCGTGGTATCCAGTGGGCAACTACCACCGCAACCTGGCTGTTCAAAGCTGCCGTTGACCAAAAGATTGGCGGCAACAGCGTTGCCCCCAGCGCCGAGCAGAGCAGAGGACAGCAACAGCGGGGCAACGTATTTCTTGAAACTGTTCATGGTTCACCTATTGAGTTAACTGAGTTGATTGCGCTGCTGATGCAACGCTCACGTCGCTCACAGGCGACCGCTCGAGGCTCGTGGCCTTCACATGATTCAGCGTCCCGCATCGGGAACATTTGATCTGGAGCTCGGTGTACTCACCCATTCGGGCGAGCAGTCTTTTGCAATATCCACATCTGCAATCTTTCAACATCTGCAATGCCTTTTGATTTCTGCCGGAGCCTTCCTGTTGCTCCGGCGATGCCGAGACGAGGCTTGATGTGCCTGACGGTAGGTAGGCATTCCAAAAAGCCCGGTATTGGCCGGGCTTTTCAGTAATGCGGTCCTTCGCCTTCCTTTAATCCTGTGTATAAAAAAGGAAGCTGACCTTTCGGCGCTACTGGCGCGGTACGGATCCATTCAAATTGTTTTTCCGACCGCGGTCCCTGCCCGCCGGATAACTGCTTCTGGTGCTTTACGCTGCACACCCGGGTCAGTTGCCAACCCTCTGAACCGTTGAGGCCGGTTCATCGCTGCCTTTGTGGTGGAACTAAAGAGCTTCGTTTCGAGCCGCTTTGTTGAGTGGCTTGAGACAAAGAATATGCATGGATGCATATACAGTCAATGCATAAATGCATTTATTTATGCATTGAAAATGCACGGACGCATGAAAGCCCCACAGACAAAGGCGTTGGCGGTTTTTGGCAGGCGAAAAAAACCCGCCGGGCAGCGGGTTTTATCTGACAGCGGTGAGGTTAACGGGCGTACATGCCCCACCAGAAGACGTGACCGAGGATGACAATCTGCTCTTCCTGGATTTCCTGGAAGCTGTAGTCCTCGTCCGGATGTTCATCGCGATTGAAGCTGCGCAGACGAATCCCTGTCGGCAGGCGATAAAGCTGTTTCACCCGCAACTGGCCGTTGTGGTTGATGGCGTACAGGTCGCCGTCGACGATGTCGCCAATCCCGCATTTGCCGGCATTCACCCCGACCGTGGCGCCATCGCGCAGCACCGGCAACATGCTGTTGCCGCGCACGGTGACGCATTTGGCCTGGTCGAACTGCACACCGTTGTGGCGCAAGCTGCGTTTGCCGAAGCGCAGGCTAGAGCGCTCGCTTTCTTCGATGACGAATCTTCCTGATCCAGCAGCCAATTCAACCTCGCGAAGAAAGGGGACCGACACCTCGTCGTCATCGACTGGCGTATCGTCGTCCCACAGGCTTATGTCCTTGAGTTCCGAATGCGACTCATCGCGCCCGGCGCTGGCGGCGTGCACGACATCCGCACGGCCACGCAACTGATCGGTGCTCACGGCGAAGTATTCGGCAATCTTCGAAATATGCTTATCCGAAGGATCGACGATCTTCCCGCTGAGGATCCGCGAGAGAGTTGATTGAGGCACGCCGGTGCGACGGTGAAGCTCCGTGGGGGAGATCCCGTGCTGATCGAGCAGCGCTCTTAAGACGGTAGAAACATTGCGTTTTTGCATAACGTGCATAGTGCTTGATCTTTTTTCGGAAGACAAATGCTGATTTGCATAATACGAGCATGGGTCGTACATCGGGGGCATTCATGCCTGTGAGGTGCGGATCGCCCACCCACCGCGAAAAGTCGCACAGCACTACAACGCTCATACAGTGAACCATGGCCCCTATCCAGCAGGGCCATGCAGCGTGTATCGCTGAAGATGCGTAAGAGCCTTCCGACTTTCTATTTTTCAATCAGAGTTGCATTGCAGTACTCTGTTCCATTTTTATTTACTTTATATACGTGACCATTGATCACATCGAATAGCTGCCCATTACGTTTCCAGAACCCTTCAGGAGCATCGTCAGCGTATACAAAATCAAACTTGCACAGCACCTTCCTAAATAGCTCGATATTTTTGGCGTTATCCACAGTGCTTTGATTTATGAAAGCTGTACCACTATACGATGCGTAGCGTAACGGCAAGGTTTTCAACCTAAAGATAAAGTATCCAAAACTCGAATTTTTGCCATCGACATATAAAATACGCTCGACCCCAGCTGTGTACTTTTTCAACTGATCCGCTTTCACCCTATACTCTTCGTGAAGAGGAACAGGTAATCTTTTCTCCTTAACAAAAAACACATTTAACGAGGGAGCAGTGACGAAGGCTGCACCAATCATAAACACCGCTATCAGTAGGCAACGTATTACGGAAAGCTCATCTCTAACGACGAAATATTGAAGTAGAAATGTCGCAAACAACACCACTATAAAATATCTGGAGAACGAGTAAATATCATTGAACCATCCCGAGGCAACAGCCACATACGACAGAAACAATAGATACGAAACAACAGTGAACAACAGAAAGATAAATGTCAGTGCCATTTCATTTTTGGCGCTAACTCTATTGTACGTCAGCATCAAAGCAGCACCTGCAGTGATACAGATAAACAACCACAAGGGTATGCCAGAAGCCAGGTAAGGCAGCGGATAGGCTGGCGGCAAGAAGGTAGCGTGTGGAAACAGATTTGTCAGTACATGGTGCAACCCGACGGACACATTTTCTGCAAGGCCGGGTCCGCCAAACATGATCGACGGCCCTGCGAATCCGCCGCCCAGGTCATAAGCAGCAACGTAAATTTCCCATGACAGATAAGTTGATAATACAACCCCCAGAAGCACCAACGAGCGAGCGAACATCGCCTTGATCGGAAGTTTCTCGACAAATCGACGCATGCAAACGTAATAAACCCAGACAAATGCACCGAGTATTAGACCGACATGTTTAAGGAGTACCACACCGATAACTGCAAGCAGCATGATCCTGAAACTGTCGTTATCATTTTTCTGGGCGAAGCGCAGGGCAAACAAAAAGACAAGGGACTGCAAAGGATCAATTAACAACGTCAGGGTGAGCGCCTGAAAGAAGGCCAAATACGCGAAGAACACAATGCCAATAGTGATACCCCATTTGGCACGAGATTCAGAATAAGAGACACAGTAGATCGTCGAAAGACCGAAGAGCCAAGTGATAAAATAAGATGAACTTACTCCGCTCCCACTCAAAAACACCTCTGCAAAATATCTCAGCAGCGATATTCCAGGAATGTAGTTGGGAAATACTAGAATTTCTTTATTCGTCGGGAGGTTATTCGTGAGAGTGAGATACTCCACTTCGGCCCCCCAATGGGAAAACTCATCCCAAACCCAATACTCCGCCCCCCAGGATAGAATCAAGGCTAGCGCAAATAACACAGCCAATTCACAGCCTTGACGCAATATCGAAAACCGATTTTGTTTTCCAGTCACAAGTGCCCACGCACCTAGACATCCTCCAATTACCGCGCAACCAATAACGATCTTTACCCCGAGATCGAGTTGTTGCACGCATCCGAAGATATAGAGAATGACCATTGCAAATACGAATGAACCCGGATGCTCGGCGCGATATCTTGAAGAAACAACCCTTGAGACAAAGGCTACAAGCCCAAGAAAAACAAAGAATATCAATAGTATATTTAGCACCAATACCTCTCATAAAAAATCTACAATAAATTGGGAGTACGAGAAGACTAGATATTGCTCGGAGACGTTACTGAAAATTCATCTCGCTAAACAACGGCGCCATTGGGCGCCGCTTTTTCTTGCAAGACTGGATGTCGAATTATGTGGGATTGAACCCGCCCCGACACGCCTTAAACAGTATCTCCAACACCGACAGATTGCCCTTGAAGGCGCTGATCTTCGTCGGTACCTCGCCTTTGGGGTAGCGCCGCACTGTCGGCAACTCCACACAGCGGTAACCCAGCTTTGGCGCGCGATAAGACAGATACGCCAGCAACTCGTAAGTCATGAACACATCGCGAAAAATCGCTACCTTCGGATCCAGCAACAGCTTTCGGCTGTATGCGCGGAATCCTTGGGTGGTGTCGGTCCATTTGAAACCGGAAGTCAGACTCAACATCGGTGCGTGAATGAAGCGAATTGCAAAGTCCCGCGATGCAGGGGTGTTTTCCGCGACGCCACCGTCCACGAAGCGCGAGGCCTGGACAAAGTCGACACCCTGCTGGAGAGCCTCGATAAAACGCGGGATGGCATCAGGATCGTCCTTGTCGTTGCCGTCGATGGTGACAATGCCCTCGTAACCCTGATCCAGGGCAAATGCATAGGCGCAGCGCAATTGTGCACTGAGCTTGCCTGGGCCGGTCTTCACCAGCAGGCCACGAACACCAACCTGTTGCAGCGCATCCAACACCAGAGAGCCATCGGTGCTGCCGCCATCGACAATAATGATGTCGGCGTGGGAGGCGATGCCCAGTGCAGCCATCCTGGCCAGCAGGTTCTTGATCCGTTCACCTTCGTTAATCAGCGGAATGACCGCGCAAAAGGCATGCTGACGGCCCAGCCACAGCGGTGTATCAAAGGCAGGTACCTGCCAGGTGCTGCGTACGACAGGGTCAATTACAGAAGACGTCATTTTGTGTTCCATCAGGCCACGCGCGCCGTAATCAGCGCTACGCCGGAAATTACCAATAAAATCCCCGCCCCTGTCGTCCAGTGGAAGGGTTCACGAAAAACAAGGACGGAGGACAGAGCGACGGCCGCCACAGCGCCCGCCGTCAACACAGGGTGTGCAACGTTCAGTGGCAGACGAGCGAGTGCCGCGGCATAGAGCAGGAACGCTGTGCCATAAAGACCCAGTCCCAGCCAGAACGGCCAGTTGTTCAACGCACTCATCGGGTCGGCAGGCGACGGAAACCGACGAGGCGGTGTCATGGCAATCTTGATCAGCACACTGGCTGAGGCGTTGGACAAGATGCCCAGGATCAGAATCATCCACTTCATTGAACAATCCCCTCATCTTGAACGCCGTAGAACTGAATGGCTTTGGCCAACGCACGTTCAATCGAGACGATATGCGGCTCGTTGGCCGTGGCGACCATTTCGATGGACACCACATGCTCCGGCAGATAGCGCTGCACGGCAGCGCTCATACTCCCGTGTTCGGTGCCACCGTCACCCAACGGCACCAGGTTCGGTTCACTGGCATGCACATGGCCGATCAGCTCGGCACTATCTTCCAACAGCGTCAGAGGGTTTTCATCGTTGATGGCCAGCGCACCGGTATCGAATTGCATTCGGATGGCGGGATGAGCAACCTGGCGCACCACATGCGCAGTTTCAGGACTGGTGGTCATGAAGTTCGCGCCGTAGCAGACCGGGTTCGGTTCCAGGCAAATGAAGACACCATTGTCTTGGGCGACATCGCCCAACTTCCGGAAAAACCTCACTGCTGCGTCCAGAGCCTGCTGATCATTCAGGCCGGTTCGATCGCGATTTTTCGGCGAACCGAATACCAGCCGCGTGGCCCCCAGTTCCCCGGCAATCCGGCAGATTGCGCTCAGGTGTCGCAACAGCGCGGTCTGACTTTCATCGGAGCCAAACACGTTCAGTCCGGTGGTGCCGAACAGCAATGACTGCATGCCGGTGATTTCGATCCCACGCTCAGCCCACCAGCTTTTGACCCGTGCGATGTCTTGGGCGCTAGCATCTGCTGGTACGGGAAAGTATTTGCCTGGCGCAATATCGATGGCATCGACGCCATAGCGTTGCAGCAATTCGGCCACCGCTTGATCTTCAGCGACGTCCCAGGCGATGTTGGAAATAGCCAGCCTCATGGATTCACGACCGCACATGGCTCGGATTGCGCATAGGCCCTGACCGCCTGCAGGGTTTCACGGGCGCTGTACTGATAGCGACCGGATGCCCCAAATACCGACGCATGGCGCGTTTGCATGTCGTAGAACCCGATCGGGTTACCCAATGTGGTGTTGAACGTCTGACCGAACCCGCCCAGCGAAACATCCGCCACGCTGATCGGCGCTGCGGTGAGGTGCACCAGCTTCAGTCCGGCGTGCAGTGCCAATTGGATGTCATACCAGAGATTGACCATCGGATAGAACTGAAACACGCCACGGCTATCGATCGCCTGCAGATTGTTGTCATTCAGGAAGTCGAAGATCACGTTCTTGCGCAGGCCCGGGCCTACCAGCCCTGGAAGGCGAACGATCAAGTGCTCGGGGAAATGCGCCTCGACGAACTTCTCCAGCAAACGACGGTGCAAACCATAAGCGTGCAACCCAGCCTCATCCACAGGCGTGTCTTCATCGACGTCCACCGCTTTCTTGAACACATCGACTGTGCTGATGAGGATGAACCGGCGACAAGTGAGTGTCTTCAGGTGGGCGATCAAACCTTCGATTTTCAATCGATCGGCTTCAGGTTCACGGTTGGCGATCCACTTCTGCGCAGGCGCACCAGCACATACCACCGTATCGAACGATTGCCCTTCAATATCGGCGATGTTGGTCGAACGATAAAGCGACTCGAACTGCGCTTGCTTGAGTAGCGTCCCTCCCACAAAACCCGAGAAACCTATCAATGCATTGTTCATTTATTGCTCCTGGCTGTTCCCCAGCTGACTCATTGGAAATTCTTCCGAATCGAGCTTTTCCAGAACATCGTAAACATTGTCGATTTTTCCGCCCAACACCGAATAACAACCCGGCAGCTCGGCATGTTTCTCAAACAGAATGGGCCGACCATCGTCACTCTCATTCTTCACCAGCACGGTTTTGATTTCGAACAGCGACTCCACATAGCGCGCATCGAGCATCGCGGGGATGTAGCGACCGACGTCGCGAATCATCCGATCCACACGGCTGACACGGTCGTATTGCGCCAGTTTTCGGTAGGGATCGAGACCCTGCTGGTCATTCCAGTGCAAATGCGGGGTATAGCGGACATGGGACAATGTATGCAGACCGCGAGCCGGGAATGGCATCATCGAAAAAAATGGCCCATCCATCACTGTTACCCCCAAGTCGTCCAGAGCCGGAGGCATCTGCATCAGTGCCATCTCGGTGATCTCCTGCTTCAGACCGGTGCTGACGCCGGGGAAATCTCCCGTCAGCTGATTGAGGCCGCTGTAACTGCAGTTGAATACATACCGGCTGGACAACTGCTCCAGGATACCGTCGCGTCTCTGAACCGTGACGTTCAGCGCTGCGTCAGCGGATCTCGAAATCGCCGTCACTCGGGTCTGATAACGAATCTGCACCCCGCTCTCGCTGAGTTCACGCTCAGCCCAGGCGGCCAGTTTCGTGCTGTCGAACGCGTGCTCCTCAACCAGAAACACTTCTTCGATCAGACGGGGGTCAAACAGTGCACGCAAGCCTGGGTCCGCTACCTGGATCTCGGCACCGATGTTCCGGCAAAACCGCTCGAACTGCCGAGCCGTGCATTTCGAGTTGCGGCGGGCGATGGCGTAGAGCTTGGTGAGGTCAGTCTTGACCGCCTCTGGCCAGTCGCGGACAAAACGGGGCAAATTGACCCGGCTGCGATAGGCCGTGGTAAAGCTACGCGGGTAGTGAAAACCGTTATGCACCCGCGCCTGATTATTGTAGGAGGCGCGCGTCATTAGCTGCGGTTCCCGCTCCACGAGCACTACACGCTTGAGGCCACGTTGCCTGGCCAGGTAAACAGCGATGACAGCACCGTAAAACCCGCCGCCGATCACCACCACATCCTGATCGGGATGCCGGTTCTGCATCAGGAAGCCCTGTCACTGACGACCGTGGCCGGCTTTGAACTCACCTCTTCGATATTCAGTTTCTCCAGACGGGTCATGCGCGCACTGGTGAATTCCTGACCCACATGGTATCTGGGCCCCTCATTTGACAGGCTGGCCATGTTCAGGATGTACTCGCCCAACACCAGTAGCACCAGAGAGATAAGGAAAAACATCCCTGACTGCTGCAACGAAACACTGATCCAGCCCGGTGCCACATCGGTTTTCAACAGACCGACGGCGACCACATAAACGCAATAGACCAGATTGGCCACGGCCCCGAACAGCGACAGCGTTGTTACCAGACGCATCGGCGCTCGGGTGGTCGAGACCAGCAGGCGCATGCCACGGTCGATGCTCTCACCCAAGCGTTTCTTCGGGCACGCTTTGGGCATCGAGCTGTAACTCAGGTAGGCACGGGAAAACCCACCGGTAGCCGGCAAATGACGATAAGTGACCGTCGGCTGCGGGTGCTGAAGAATGAAATTGATCACGCTTTTACTGAGGATGCGGTAGAACGGGGCCTCTTTGGCGAGGTGCACACCGTTGAACCAGTTATAAAGCCCATGAAACAGCGTGAACGCCGAGCGGTACGCCAGACTCTGCACCGGTTTCTGCTCATTGTTGGCAAACACCACGTCGGCACCTCTGACCGCCTGATCCAGCATTTCAGGCAAGAAGCCGATGTCATCCGCCAACGGATCGATGACCGCCACGAAATCCCCTAGCGCATTCTCCATTCCGACCCAAGAGGCCGCGTCGGCGTCTACTTCCTGAGTCAGGGCATACACCTGCAGATTGGCCAGTCCCTGTTCACCGGTCAAACGTTTCATGACGGCAACACTGTCGTCGTCCGAGGCGTTGTCGACGATGATCAGCTCATAATCACTGACAATCTGGCCGATAACAGACGCGGCATCCGTGAGGATTTTCTCGATCGAGAGCGCTTGATTGCGCACGACGAAAACCACGGATAGGAAACAGGGATAAAAATCCATTTAAAGTTCACTTCAATGCTTAAAGGAGTAATTAAAAAAGATCGCGCAGCATGATACACCGCTTAGGTTCGATCCAGGCACCTCTGCCGCTCACCCCACTACTTTCGCAATACCGTCGAGACGCCGCCGCAAGCGCAAATGCTCAGGCATCATAGAAAAGCCCCCAACGCTGCCGGCTCCCGACTCACAATCACCAGGCATGTTAACCTTGCGTCATGTGCTGACCCCGCGAGGCTATAGAGTCGCAATTTGCGAATCGAAACGCCCATTTCCGCCCAAGACTTTGATATTTATCCATAAGCCACTGATGAATAAAGCAATTTCAGATTTATCCAGCCACACGCCAATGATGCAGCAGTACTGGCGCCTGAAGAACCAGCACCCTGACCAGCTGATGTTCTATCGCATGGGCGACTTCTACGAGATCTTCTATGAAGACGCGAAGAAGGCCGCCAAGTTGCTGGACATCACCCTGACGGCTCGTGGGCAATCGGCGGGTCAGGCGATTCCGATGTGTGGGATTCCTTACCACGCCGCGGAAGGTTACCTGGCGAAACTGGTGAAGCTCGGCGAGTCGGTGGTGATTTGTGAGCAGGTCGGCGACCCGGCCACCAGCAAAGGCCCGGTGGATCGTCAGGTGGTGCGGATCATCACCCCCGGCACGGTCAGCGATGAAGCGCTGCTGGATGAGCGTCGGGACAACCTGATCGCGGCGGTGCTGGGTGACGAGCGTCTGTTCGGTCTGGCGGTGCTGGACATCACCAGCGGCAACTTCACTGTGCTGGAGATCAAAGGCTGGGAAAACCTGCTGGCGGAACTGGAGCGGGTCAATCCGGTAGAGCTGATGATCCCGGACGACTGGCCGAAAGACCTGCCGGCGGAAAAGCGCCGTGGGGTTCGTCGCCGTGCGCCGTGGGATTTCGAGCGCGACTCGGCGTTGAAAAGTCTTTGCCAGCAGTTTTCCACCCAGGACCTGAAAGGTTTCGGCTGCGAGAACCTGACCCTGGCGATCGGCGCTGCTGGCTGCCTGCTCAGCTACGCCAAGGAAACCCAGCGCACCGCCCTGCCGCACTTGCGCAGCCTGCGTCATGAACGCCTGGACGACACTGTGGTGCTGGACGGCGCGAGCCGTCGCAACCTGGAACTGGACACCAACCTGGCCGGCGGTCGCGACAACACCTTGCAATCGGTGGTCGATCGCTGCCAGACCGCCATGGGCAGCCGCTTGCTGACTCGCTGGCTGAACCGTCCGCTGCGGGATTTGACCGTACTGCTGGCGCGCCAGACTTCGATTACCTGCCTGCTCGATGGTTACCGCTTCGAGAAACTGCAACCGCAGCTCAAGGAAATCGGTGACATCGAGCGGATTCTGGCGCGGATCGGCCTGCGCAATGCCCGTCCTCGTGACTTGGCGCGTCTGCGCGATGCCCTCGGTGCACTGCCAGAGTTGCAGGTAGCGATGGCCGAGCTTGAGGCTCCGCACATCATTCAACTGGCGACGACCACCAGCACCTATCCGGAACTGGCGGCGCTGCTGGAAAAAGCCATTATCGACAACCCGCCCGCCGTCATCCGTGACGGTGGCGTGTTGAAAACCGGTTACGACGCCGAGTTGGACGATCTGCAATCGCTCAGCGAAAACGCCGGGCAGTTCCTGATCGATCTCGAAGCGCGTGAAAAGGCCCGCACCGGTCTGTCGCACTTGAAGGTCGGCTACAACCGGATTCACGGTTACTTCATCGAGTTGCCGAGCAAGCAGGCTGAATCGGCGCCTGCGGACTATATTCGCCGGCAGACCCTCAAAGGTGCCGAGCGCTTCATCACGCCAGAACTGAAGGCGTTCGAAGACAAGGCACTGTCAGCCAAGAGCCGCGCCCTGGCTCGCGAGAAAATGCTCTACGAAGCGCTGCTCGAAGACTTGATCGCCCAATTGCCGCCCTTGCAAGACACGGCCGCCGCACTGGCCGAGCTGGACGTGCTGAGCAACCTCGCCGAGCGCGCACTGAATCTGGACCTGAACTGCCCGCGTTTCGTCAGCGAGCCGTGCATGCGCATCACCCAGGGTCGCCATCCGGTGGTCGAGCAAGTACTCACCACGCCGTTCGTGGCGAACGACCTTAGCCTCGACGACAGCACCCGCATGCTGGTGATCACCGGTCCGAACATGGGCGGTAAATCCACCTACATGCGTCAGACCGCATTGATCGTACTGCTGGCGCATATCGGCAGTTTCGTGCCGGCGGCCAGTTGCGAATTGTCCTTGGTAGACCGAATCTTCACCCGGATCGGTTCCAGCGATGACCTGGCGGGTGGACGATCGACCTTCATGGTCGAAATGAGCGAAACCGCGAACATCCTGCACAACGCCACCGAACGCAGCTTGGTGCTGATGGACGAAGTCGGTCGCGGCACCAGCACCTTCGACGGTCTGTCCCTGGCCTGGGCCGCGGCAGAGCGCTTGGCGCAACTGCGGGCCTACACATTGTTCGCCACACATTATTTCGAGCTGACAGTGCTGCCGGAAGCCCAGCCGCTGGTGGCCAACGTGCACCTCAATGCCACTGAGCACAACGAACGCATCGTGTTCCTGCACCACGTGTTGCCTGGGCCTGCCAGCCAGAGCTATGGCCTGGCGGTTGCGCAGTTGGCTGGTGTGCCGAGCGAAGTAATCGTGCGTGCTCGCGAGCATCTGAGCCGACTGGAATCTACAGCGTTGCCTCATGAAGTTCCAAAGCCAACCAAAGGTAAACCGGCCGCGCCGCAGCAGAGCGACATGTTCGCCAGCCTGCCGCATCCGGTACTGGATGAACTGGCCAAACTTGATCTGGATGACATGACACCGCGTCGTGCACTCGAAATGCTCTATACATTAAAGACACGGATCTAACGCACTTGCCTGCAAGCTGTTAGAATCTCGCGCGGTTTGGGATGCTGCAGGCTAATAGCCTGGCCTGCAGACTATCGCTCCCGAACCT
Source organism: Pseudomonas lini (assembly GCF_964063345.1). Taxonomy (NCBI): domain Bacteria; kingdom Pseudomonadati; phylum Pseudomonadota; class Gammaproteobacteria; order Pseudomonadales; family Pseudomonadaceae; genus Pseudomonas; species Pseudomonas lini. The sequence goes on along the minus strand of NZ_OZ061318.1, from coordinate 4,519,699 downwards.
GGCGACCCCGTCCTGAAGGGGCTCCGCTGCCGCCGCCTGAGGAGAGAATTAGAAATGACCTTCGTCGTCACCGACAACTGCATCAAGTGCAAGTACACCGACTGCGTAGAAGTCTGTCCGGTGGACTGCTTTTACGAAGGCCCGAACTTCCTGGTGATTCACCCGGATGAGTGCATCGACTGCGCACTGTGCGAACCCGAATGCCCTGCCGTGGCCATCTTCTCCGAAGATGAAGTTCCGGAAGATATGCAGGAATTCATTCAGCTGAACGTTGAGTTGGCTGAAATCTGGCCGAACATTACCGAGAAGAAAGAATCGTTGCCTGATGCCGAAGAGTGGGATGGCGTCAAAGGCAAGATCAAAGACCTCGAACGCTGATCAAAGCGCGTTCCCGAAAAGGCCCCTTGTGGGCCTTTTTGCTTTTCTGCAGGCAAAAAAAGGGGCGGTATGACCCGCCCACATTTTTTCCCTATTCCTTGTGTTCCTTTTCATCGTCCTGATGAACCGCTTCCTGCGATGTCCGTTCCCCTCTTCCTTGAAGGGCGTGTCTTTCCGTCGACACAGTTCAGATACTAGAGAATTCCCCACTAAGAGCAATCGGCCTCTGTCGCTGAAATCGCCTGTCACACGTTGTTAATCTAAAAAAATAACCATATAGATCAATAAGATAAACGAACACAGCAAGTTAAATAGACAACTACCAGGGTGTAAAAATAACGAACACTTACGAAAGAGTAAGCAAAGACTTACAACACGAGACTACAAACCTGAGGTGGTGCAAAAAACAACGCACCTCTCATATTTCCGGCAACAAAAAGCCCCAAACCAGTTGGGGCTTTCTGTACCGGCTGAACGAGTTGCTTATTGGAACAGCGACTCGCTCGACAGGCCATTTTTCTCGAGAATCTCCCGAAGACGCTTGAGGCCTTCAACCTGGATTTGCCTGACCCGCTCCCGGGTCAAGCCGATTTCCAGGCCTACATCTTCAAGTGTGCTGCTCTCGTGACCTCGCAAGCCGAAGCGGCGTACGACCACCTCGCGTTGCTTGTCGGTCAGCTCCGAGAGCCACTGATCGATGCTCTGTGACAGGTCGTCGTCCTGCAACAGTTCGCATGGATCGGTCGGGCGGTCGTCGGTAAGAGTGTCCAGCAGGGTTTTATCCGAATCAGGACCCAGCGAGACGTCGACCGAAGAAACCCGCTCGTTCAGGCCGAGCATGCGCTTGACCTCGCCTACCGGTTTCTCCAGCAGGTTGGCGATTTCTTCGGGTGAGGGTTCGTGATCGAGCTTTTGAGTCAGCTCTCGTGCAGCCCGCAAGTACACGTTGAGCTCTTTGACCACATGGATCGGCAACCGGATGGTCCGGGTCTGATTCATGATCGCGCGCTCGATGGTCTGACGAATCCACCAGGTGGCGTAGGTCGAAAAGCGGAATCCACGTTCGGGATCGAACTTTTCTACTGCCCGGATCAGGCCGAGGTTGCCCTCTTCGATCAGGTCCAGCAGCGACAGCCCACGATTGACGTAACGTCGGGCGATTTTCACCACCAGCCGCAGGTTGCTTTCAATCATGCGCTTGCGTCCGGCCGGATCGCCACTTTGCGACAAGCGCGCAAAATGAACTTCTTCTTCCGGGGAGAGCAATGGGGAAAAGCCGATTTCGTTGAGGTACAGCTGCGTGGCATCGAGTGCCCGTGTGTAGTCGATGTACTTGTGTTGCTTAAGCGAAGCGGAGTGTTTGGATTTGGCACGAACGGAAGGTGGTGCATCCCCTTCATCATTCGACATCGAATCCGTGGCGATGCCGGTCTCCATCAGGAGAACCTCATCGTCGATGTCAAACTCCGGCACTTCTTTACTGAGAGCCATTGTTATAGTCCTTTGGTGAGTTCGACCTCAAGCTCAAGCGGCGCCTTGATCCCTGGCAACGCTGGAGCCTGTTCCCTCTACGTGACGGAACAGGCTGGCTAACAAATCAACGACGTGGCAGGAATTGCAGCGGATCTACAGGCTTACCTTGTCGGCGAATCTCAAAATGCAGTTTCACCCGGTCTGTACCCGTTGACCCCATTTCGGCAATTGTCTGTCCGACTTTGACCTGCTGCCCCTCCCGAACCAACAGCCTGCGGTTATGTCCGTAGGCACTGACGTAGGTATCGCTGTGTTTGATGATGACTAATTCGCCGTAGCCCCTTAAGCCACTCCCGGCGTATACCACCGTCCCATCAGACGCAGCTAAAACAGGCTGTCCCAAATCTCCGGCGATATCAATTCCTTTATTCAAACTACCGTTTGAAGAGAATTTACCGATCAGAATGCCATTAGAAGGCCACCCCCAGCCCGTCGGGGCCGGACCGGCAGGAGGCAATGGAGCGGGTGCCGGCTTGTTGGCGACGGACGGTGCAAGCACTGTTGTACTGGTCGTCGCGCCATTTGCCTGGCGCCGAATGACGGTGGTTTTACTCGACGACGAAGGTGAGGAACTGGACGAACTCACCACCGCCGTCGGCGCTGAACCGCTACGACCGTCGAAGCGAATTGTCTGACCCGGATGGATCGTGTAAGGCGTAGGAATGTTGTTCCGAGCCGCGAGGGCTTTGTAGTCCCAACCATAGCGAAAGGCGATGGAGAACAAGGTGTCCTTGGGTCGGACAACGTACTGGCCGGTGGTCACGGCCGGACGCTGGGCGACCGCGTTGTTACGATCGACGACGTTCGCACTACCTGATTTGGTGCTGGAACATCCGACCAGCAAGGTACTCAAGACAAGGCCAGTCACCAGACGCTGAAAGCTCGTTATACCCATTCGCTGCGCAATGACTGTGAGACTCACCCGCCGCTCCCTTTGTGGTGGCTGAAAATATGGATTGCCGTGCTCCGGCACAAAATGTCGCAAGTATAACGGGCCGAACAGGCTTTACCTTTAATGAAGCGGATTCGCTTCGCGCACACGTTTGCTGTCTGACGATGAATTCCGTTTAACCAATCGATGCCGCTGTAAGACCGGGGCAATCGAAGAGAATTCAGCGTGCTTAAACAAATGCTCAGGCCAACGGCCCATTGAGCAATGGCACAAAACGCACCGCCCCCAGAACACGCCTGGAAAAGCCCTGTTCTTCACGGATGATCAACATCAATTGTTGAACTTCACCGGAGCCGACCGGAATCACCAATCGCCCACCCGGTGCCAACTGATCGAGCAATGCCTGAGGCACGTCTGTGGCCACGGCGGTGACGATGATGCCGTTGTATGGCGCCAGTGCCGGCCAGCCTTCCCAACCATCGCCCCAGCGAAATACCACGTTGCGCAGGTTCAGCTCCACCAGGCGCTCCTTGGCCCGGTCTTGCAGCACCTTGATGCGCTCCACGGAAAAAACCCGCTCGACCAATTGCGACAGCACTGCCGTCTGGTAACCCGACCCGGTGCCGATTTCCATCACCTTGTCCAACGGACCGGCTTCCAGCAGCAGCTCGCTCATGCGCGCCACCATATAAGGCTGGGAAATGGTCTGGTTATGCCCGATCGGCAGCGCCGTATCTTCATAGGCGCGATGGGCCAGCGCCTCATCGACGAACAGATGACGCGGTGTGCGGCGGATGACTTCCAGCACCTTGGCGTTGGATATTCCCTCTTCATAGAGGCGCTGAATCAGACGTTCACGGGTCCGTTGCGAGGTCATCCCGATACCGCGATGCAGAATATGGTCTTGTTCACGAGCCATTAACGCAGCCCCTCCAGCCAGCCATCGAGACTTCTGAAGGCATCATTAAAGGTGCGATCCAGTTGCAGTGGCGTGATTGAAACGTAGCCTTGCATCACCGCGTGGAAATCGGTGCCCGGGCCGCCATCTTCAGCGTCACCCGCCGCGGCGATCCAGTAACCGGATTTACCACGCGGGTCGACCACTTTCATCGGTGCCGCGGCGCGGGCGCGATGGCCAAGGCGAGTCAGCTGGATACCGCGGATGTGCTCCAGCGGCAAGTTGGGAATGTTCACGTTCAGTACCGTGCGCGGTGGCAGTTCAAGGTCCGCGTGAGCCTCTACCAGTTTGCGCGCAAAATAAGCGGCTGTGGGAAGGTTCTCTACTTGCCGTGAGACGAACGAAAAGGCAAACGAAGGACGCCCAAGGAAACGTCCCTCGAGGGCCGCCGCTACGGTGCCGGAATACAGCACGTCATCCCCCAGGTTGGCCCCCAGGTTGATACCGGAAACCACCATGTCCGGCTCAAATTCCAGCAAGCCGTTAAGGCCCAGGTGCACGCAGTCGGTGGGTGTGCCGTTGAGGCTGATAAAGCCGTTGGCCAGGGTTTGCGGGTGCAACGGACGGTCGAGCGTCAGCGAGCTGCTGGCGCCACTTTTGTCCTGGTCCGGGGCGATAACCACGCATTCGGTGTAATCCGCCAGCGCAGCATAAAGCGCGGCGAGACCGGGTGCGGTTACCCCATCGTCGTTAGAAATCAGAATACGCATGGGCTGTCCGTCTGCCCCACCGGCACCAGATCGACGAGTTCGCGCACCAATACGGTGGCGAAGCATCCGGCCGGCAGGACGAATTCCAGTTGCAGAATGTCAGGCTCGGGATAATGCCACGTCAACGCACCAATGGGCAGCCGCAGGATGCGACGTTCGTGGCTCATTCCGGCGTTAATCAACCAATCGCGCAGATCCACTTCGCGCGCAGCGATTGCCTGCTCCAGTTCATGGACAGCGCCTGACGTCGGCGAGTCACCTTCGCCCCACTGCGGGCCGGTGGGGTGCAGGTCGAGAATCGCCAAGCGCGGGTCGCTGCATTCGGCAACACCTGCCGGGAAAAAACTGCGGCTGTCGGTGAACGCCAGCAGATCGCCCACTTGAGCGCGCTGCCAGGTGCCATCGGCAACGCGCGCCGCCAACACTTGGTTGAACAGAAAACTGCGAGCGGTGGAGAGCAGCCGCGAACGCACATTGCGTTGCTCCGGCAGGGCTTTGCGCGCCGCCCAGGCACGGGCGTCGACCACGTTGCCGCCATCAAAGCCGAAACGCTGGGCGCCGAAATAATTGGGAATACCTTGCTTGGCGATCAGCTGCAGACGCGCTTCGATCGCCGCCTTGTCACCGGCGAACTGGGTCAAGCGCAAGGTGAAGCCGTTGGCCGAGTGGGCACCGCGCTGCAGTTTGCGTTTATGCCGACCGGTCTTGAGGATTTTCAGCGTGTCGTTTTCCGCCGCCGACAGATCAGGATCGGCCTTGCCCGGCAGTTGCACGCTGAACCACTGGCGCGTCAGCGCCTGACGGTCCTTGAGGCCGGCATAGCTGACGGTGCGCAACGGCACACCCGCCGCCTTGGCAATGCGCCGTGCCGCTTCTTCGGTATTCAGACCGCGCTTTTCCACCCAGATCCACAGGTGCTCGCCATCACCACTGAGGGGGATATCAAGCACTTCATCGACCTGAAAATCTTCTGCTGTGGCTTTCAGTACAGCGGTACCGAGAGACTCACCATAGGCCCGCGGGCCGAGCAATTGCAGTTCGTTCATGCGCGCAGCAACAGAGCAACGGAGTGCACGGCAATGCCTTCTTCGCGACCGACAAAGCCGAGCTTTTCGGTGGTGGTAGCTTTCACGTTCACTTGATCCAACTCAACTTGAAGATCCGCGGCAATCAGCGCGCGCATCGATTCGATATGCGGGGCCATTTTCGGGGCCTGGGCAACAATGGTGTTATCGACGTTGCCGACTTTCCAGCCTTTGGCATGGATCAGTGCGACGACGTGACGCAACAGCACGCGGCTGTCGGCGCCCTTGAATTGCGGGTCGGTGTCCGGAAAATGCTTGCCGATATCACCCAGCGCGGCAGCACCGAGCAAGGCATCGCTCAAGGCGTGCAGCAGGACATCACCGTCGGAATGGGCGAGCAGCCCGAAGCTGTGTGCAATCCGCACGCCGCCCAGTGTGATGAAATCGCCTTCAGCGAAACGGTGCACATCGTAGCCGTGGCCAATACGCATAAAAAAACGCCCCGATTTTTGTCAGGGCGTGATTCTACCTGCATTAGGCGCCTAGAGCGCGCGCATGATGTTGCAGGTGGTCGTCAATGAAGCTAGCGATGAAGAAATAACTGTGGTCGTAGCCCGGTTGCAGACGCAACGTCAGCGGATGACCCGCCAGTTTGGCGGCCTGTTGCAAGGCTTCAGGCTTGAGCTGGGTGGCCAGGAAATCATCGCGATCACCCTGATCCACCAGCAGCGGCAGCTTCTCGTCAGCCTCGGCGATCAATGCACAGGCATCCCATTCGCGCCACTTCGAACGGTCTTCGCCCAAGTAACGGGAAAAGGCTTTCTGGCCCCAAGGGCAATCAATCGGATTGTTGATCGGCGAGAACGCCGACACCGACAGATAACGCCCCGGATTGCGCAACGCGCAAACCAGCGCGCCGTGGCCGCCCATGGAGTGACCACTGATGCCACGCTTGTCCGACGTCGGGAAATGCGCTTCGACCAATGCCGGCAATTCCTGCACGACATAGTCATGCATCCGATAGTGCCGGGACCACGGTTCCTGCGTGGCATTCAGATAAAACCCGGCACCTAGGCCGAAGTCCCAGGCGCCGTCCGGATCACCCGGCACATCAGGACCGCGAGGGCTGGTATCCGGTGCGACGATGATCAGCCCCAGCTCGGCGGCCATGCGCATGGCGCCGGCCTTTTGCATGAAGTTCTCGTCGGTGCAGGTCAGGCCGGACAACCAGTACAGCACCGGCAGTTTACCGCCCTGCTCCGCTTGCGGTGGCAGGTACACGGCAAACACCATGTCGCAACCGAGCACGTCGGAGCGGTGCCGATAGCGCTTGTGCCAGCCGCCGAAGCTTTTCTGACAGGAGATATTTTCCAGGCTCATGACCGACCTCAGAAATGGATGACGGTACGGATGCTTTTTCCTTCATGCATCAGTTCAAACGCCTTGTTGATATCTTCCAGGCCCATTGTGTGAGTAATGAAGGTATCCAGCGGGATCTCGCCGGTCTGGGCCATTTCGACATAGCTTGGCAACTCGGTACGCCCGCGCACACCACCGAACGCCGAACCACGCCAGACTCGACCGGTCACCAGTTGGAACGGACGGGTCGAGATTTCCTGACCGGCGCCGGCCACGCCAATGATCACCGACTCACCCCAACCTTTGTGGCAGCACTCAAGTGCAGCACGCATCAATTGGACGTTGCCGATGCATTCGAAAGAAAAGTCGACACCGCCATCGGTCATGTCGACGATCACTTCCTGAATCGGACGATCGAAGTCTTTCGGGTTTACACAATCGGTAGCGCCCAATTGCTTGGCAATCTCGAACTTGGCCGGGTTGATGTCGATGGCGATGATCCGCCCTGCCTTGGCTTTGACCGCGCCAATCACAGCCGACAAACCGATACCGCCCAAGCCGAAGATAGCCACGGTGTCACCCGGTTTGACTTTGGCGGTGTTGATTACCGCGCCGATGCCAGTGGTGACGCCACAGCCCAGCAGGCAGACTTTTTCCAGCGGTGCTTCTTTAGGAATTTTGGCGACGGAGATTTCCGGCAGCACGGTGTACTCGGAAAAAGTCGAGGTGCCCATGTAGTGGAAAATCGTTTCGCCCTTGTAGGAAAAACGCGAAGTGCCATCCGGCATCAGGCCTTTACCCTGCGTCGCACGAATCGCCTGGCAGAGGTTGGTTTTGCCCGACAGACAGAATTTGCACTTGCCGCATTCCGGGGTGTACAGCGGGATTACATGGTCGCCGACGGCGACCGAGGTCACGCCCTCGCCGATCGCTTCGACCACCGCGCCACCTTCGTGACCCAGGATCGACGGGAAGATGCCTTCCGGATCAGCGCCCGAAAGAGTGTAGGCATCGGTATGGCAGACACCGGAGGCGACGACGCGCAGCAGGACTTCACCCGCCTTGGGCATGGCGACATCGACTTCAACGATCTCGAGGGGTTTCTTGGCCTCGAAGGCAACGGCGGCGCGCGACTTGATCATGCTGGCTCTCCAGTGAATAAAAACAAGACTAGGAGTGTAATACAGCGGCATACGATGAATAATCAGGACAAAAGCAAAACATTATTGCCATACAGGGATAATCCTGATGTCCGAAAACCGCTGGGAAGGCATCGATGAGTTCGTCGCCGTCGCCGAATGCAGCCAATTCACCGCCGCGGCCGAACGCCTTGGGGTGTCTTCCTCTCACATCAGTCGCCAAATCGTACGACTGGAAGAGCGCCTGCAAACCCGCTTGCTCTATCGCAGCACCCGCCGGGTCACGCTGACCGAGGCCGGGCAAACCTTTTTGCAGCATTGCCAGCGTTTGCAGGACGGTCGCGAAGAAGCGTTGCGCGCTGTCGGCGACCTGACCAGCGAACCCAAGGGCATGCTGCGCATGACCTGCGCCGTGGCCTACGGCGAACGATTCATCGTGCCACTGGTGACTCGCTTCATGGGGTTGTATCCGCAACTGCGCGTCGACATCGAACTGAGTAACCGCCCGCTCGACCTGGTGCATGAAGGGTTGGACCTGGCCATCCGCCTCGGCCGTCTGCAGGATTCAAGATTGGTCGCCACACGTCTGGCACCACGACGCATGTACCTGTGCGCCTCGCCGTCCTACCTGGAAAGGTATGGTCGCCCACACAGCTTGTCGGAATTGAGTCGCCATAACTGCCTCATCGGTAGCTCGGATATCTGGCAACTGGAACAGAACGGGCGGGAATTTTCCCAGCGAGTGCAGGGAAACTGGCGCTGCAACAGTGGGCAGGCAGTGCTGGATGCCGCGCTACAAGGGGTTGGGTTGTGTCAGTTACCGGATTACTACGTGCTGGAATACCTGAAAAACGGCGAATTGATTTCGCTGCTGGAAGCCCATCAACCGCCAAACACAGCGGTTTGGGCGCTTTATCCACAGCAACGGCATCTGTCGCCGAAAGTGCGCAAGTTGGTGGATTACTTGAAGGAAGGGTTGGCCGAACGGCCGGAATATCGAAGCTAGGAGCTTACCGGCGTGTCAGCGAGATGTCGGTCGTCTGAACTACCGCTATCGCGAGCAAGCTCGCTCCCACAGTGAGCGGGGTCGACCACAAATCTTGTAAACACCATAGAGCCCTGTGGGAGCGAGCCTGCTCGCGATTGAGGGCAACGCAGAAACAAAGCCAATCAGCGGCGGTTAGCCCAACGCTGGCGCAACCATTCAAGGTCTTCGGGGCGAGTGACTTTGATGTTATCGGATCGCCCCTCAATCAAGCGCGGCGCCTGGCCCGACCACTCCATGGCCGAGGCTTCATCGGTGACGACAACGTCCGCCACCAGACTGTCCGCCAACGCTCGATGCAATGCGCCAAGGCGAAACATTTGCGGCGTATACGCCTGCCAGATCACGCTGCGATCCACTGTTTCCAGCACGCGCCCATGCTGGTCGACCCGCTTGAGAGTGTCCCGCGCAGGCACCGCCAACAGACCGCCGACCGGATCGTCAGCGAGTTCACTGAGCAATTTATCAAGATCATCACGCGCCAGATTCGGTCGTGCGGCATCATGAACCAACACCCAATCCTCATCGCCAGCGCCTTGGGCATGCAGATGCAGCAAGGCATTGAGCACCGACCCGGAGCGCTCGGCGCCACCTTCAACCCGCTGAATACGCGGATCGGCAGCACACGCCAGGTTCGGCCAGTAAGGATCGTCGATTGCAAGACTGACCACCAACCCCTTCAAGGCAGGATGATCGAGGAAACAGCCGAGGCTGTGTTCGAGAATAGTGCGCCCGCCCAGTTGCAAGTATTGCTTGGGACGGTCCGCGGCCATACGGGCACCGACGCCCGCGGCAGGAATCACGGCCCAGAAGGCCGGTAACGACTCAGTCATTGGGCCAACTGGTAAAGGGTTTCACCGTCCTTGACCATGCCCAACTCATGGCGAGCCCGCTCTTCAACGGTCTCCATGCCTTTTTTCAATTCGCTGACTTCGGCGTCCATCACCCGATTGCGTTCCAGCAAAGACTCGTTCTCGGCGTGTTGATCCGCAATCTGCTGCTTCAACTCCGCCACTTGCGCCAGACTGCCATTACCCACCCACAGGCGGTACTGCAGGCCAGCCAGCAGCAAGAGCAAGACGAGGAACAACCAATTGGGACTGCGCATCGAATATCAGGTATCCAGTGAAAAAAGACAGCCATGCCAAAACTTTGAAGCTTCTGATAGCACGAAGCCTGGAAGAACCAGGCTTGTGCTCTTAAGGCATCAGATTAGTGGCAAATCCATCGCTGCTGCGATTTTTCCGACACAATCCGGTGTCTTTTTACTATCTCATGCCCTGCCTCACCAATACGCTGCTCTTTGACACCGTCAAAAAGAAGCAGTAATGGCGAGTCGGGGCACCTTACTCAGCCGCGGAATTCGCTACGGCCGTTGTACTTGGCTTTGCCATTCAACTGCTCTTCGATACGCAGCAGTTGGTTGTACTTGGAAACGCGGTCGGAACGGCACAGGGAGCCGGTCTTGATCTGGCCAGCCGCAGTGCCCACAGCCAGGTCGGCAATGGTCGAATCTTCGGTTTCGCCGGAGCGGTGCGAGATTACGGCGGTGTAACCAGCGGCCTTGGCCATCTGGATCGCTTCCAGGGTTTCGGTCAGGGTGCCGATCTGGTTGAACTTGATCAGGATCGAGTTGGCGATCTTTTTATCGATGCCTTCTTTCAGGATCTTGGTGTTGGTCACGAACAGGTCGTCGCCTACCAGCTGAGTCTTCTCGCCGATCTTGTCGGTGAGGATTTTCCAGCCAGCCCAGTCGGACTCGTCCAGACCGTCTTCGATGGAGATGATCGGGTAACGCTCGGTCAGACCTTTCAGGTAATCAGCGAAACCTTCAGCGGTGAACACCTGGCCTTCGCCGGACAGGTTGTACTTGCCGTCTTCGTAGAATTCGCTGGCTGCGCAGTCCAGAGCCAGAGTCACGTCGGTGCCCAGCTTGTAACCGGCATTGGCCACGGCTTCGGAGATCACTTTCAAAGCGTCTTCGTTGGAGGCCAGGTTCGGCGCGAAACCACCTTCGTCACCAACGGCAGTGCTCAGGCCACGAGCCTTCAGAACGGCTTTGAGGTGATGGAAAATCTCGGTGCCCATGCGCAGACCTTCCGAGAAAGACTTGGCGCCTACTGGCTGAACCATGAATTCCTGGATGTCGACGTTGTTATCGGCGTGCTCGCCACCGTTGATGATGTTCATCATCGGAACCGGCATCGAGTAAACACCCGGGGTACCGTTCAGGTTAGCGATGTGAGCGTACAGCGGCAGGTCCTGGTCCTGTGCTGCTGCCTTGGCCGCGGCCAGGGAAACGGCGAGGATCGCGTTGGCGCCCAGGGTCGCTTTGTTTTCGGTGCCGTCCAGCTTGATCATCGCGTGATCCAGCGCTTTCTGGTCGCTTGGGTCTGCACCCAGCAACAGGTCGCGGATCGGACCGTTGATGTTGCCGACGGCTTTCAGAACGCCTTTGCCCAGGTAACGACTCTTGTCGCCATCACGCAGCTCGAGTGCTTCACGCGAGCCAGTGGAAGCACCGGATGGCGCGCAAGCGCTGCCGATGATGCCGTTATCGAGAAGCACGTCTGCTTCCACAGTGGGATTGCCACGGGAGTCGAGAACTTCACGACCTTTGATGTCGACGATTTTTGCCATTGTTGTAAACACTCCAAAGTTGACGAAAACGACGCAGCTGATGGAAATCTTTTATCGTCGGCAAGCGACAGGCAACAGGCAAGCTTGCGGACGACAAGGCTCAAGCCCGAGGGCCTGAGCATTAAATCGTGCGGTACTTTACCGGAGAATTGAGGTTTACGCGGTTTCTACCGTCGGAAAACTCTTCACCAGTTCGTCCAGTGCTTTGAGCTGGGCCAGGAATGGTTCCAGTTTGTCCAGACGCAAGGCGCAAGGGCCGTCACATTTGGCATTGTCCGGGTCCGGGTGCGCTTCGAGAAACAGACCGGCCAGCGACTGGCTCATGCCGGCCTTGGCCAGGTCGGTGACTTGGGCACGACGACCACCAGCAGAATCGGAGCGACCGCCGGGCATTTGCAGCGCGTGGGTCACGTCGAAGAACACCGGGTATTCGAACTGCTTCATGACGCCGAAGCCAAGCATGTCAACGACCAGGTTGTTATAGCCGAAGCTCGAACCACGTTCGCAGAGGATCAACTGATCGTTACCGGCTTCTACGCATTTGTTCAGGATATGTTTCATTTCCTGAGGCGCAAGGAACTGGGCTTTCTTGATGTTGATCACCGCGCCAGTCTTGGCCATCGCAACCACGAGGTCGGTCTGGCGCGACAGGAAGGCCGGCAACTGGATGATGTCGCAGACTTCAGCGACAACCGCGGCCTGATCAGGCTCGTGGACGTCGGTGATGACCGGCACGCCGAAGGCTTGCTTGATGTCCTGGAAAATCCGCATGCCCTCTTCCAGGCCGGGGCCACGGTAGGAGGTCACGGAAGAACGGTTCGCCTTGTCGAAACTGGCCTTGAACACGTAAGGGATACCGAGTTTTTCGGTGACCTTTACGTACTCTTCGCAGACCTGCATCGCCATGTCGCGGCTTTCCAGCACGTTCATGCCACCGAACAGCACCATCGGCTTGTCGTTGGCGATCTCGATGTTGCCTACGCGGATGATTTTCTGCGCCATCAGGTTTACGCCTTCTTCTGGTGTTGGGCCAAAGCGGCTTTAACGAAGCCGCTGAACAACGGATGACCGTCGCGTGGCGTCGAGGTGAACTCAGGGTGGAACTGGCAAGCAACGAACCATGGATGATCCGGCGCTTCGACCACTTCAACCAGCGCGCCATCACCGGAACGACCGGAGATTTTCAGACCGGCCTCGATGATTTGCGGCAGCAGGTTGTTATTCACTTCGTAACGATGACGGTGACGCTCGACGATCACGTCCTTGGCGTAGCAGTCGTGCACCAGGGAACCTGGCTCAAGCAGGCAATCCTGAGCACCGAGGCGCATGGTGCCGCCCAGATCGGAGGTTTCGGTACGGGTTTCGACTGCGCCGGTGGCATCTTCCCACTCGGTGATCAGACCCACGACCGGGTGACCGCTGGTGCGATCGAACTCGGTGGAGTTGGCGTCTTTCCAGCCCATGACGTTACGAGCGAACTCGATAACGGCCACTTGCATGCCCAGGCAGATACCCAGGTATGGAACCTTGTTTTCGCGAGCGTATTGAACGGCAGTGATCTTGCCTTCAACGCCACGCAGACCGAAGCCACCCGGCACCAGAATCGCGTCGACGCCTTCCAGCAGCGCGGTGCCCTGGTTTTCGATGTCTTCGGAATCGATGTAGCGCAGGTTGACCTTGGTGCGGTTGCTGATGCCGGCGTGACTCATCGCTTCGATCAGCGACTTGTAGGCGTCCAGCAGTTCCATGTACTTGCCGACCATGGCGATGGTGACTTCGTGCTCCGGGTTCAGCTTGGCATCAACCACCGCTTCCCACTCGGACAGATCGGCGCTGTCGCATTGCAAGCCGAAACGCTCGACAACGAAATCATCCAGGCCCTGGGAGTGCAGAATGCCCGGGATCTTGTAGATGGTATCGGCGTCTTCCAGCGCGATCACCGCACGTTCTTCAACGTTGGTGAACTGGGCGATCTTGCGACGCGAAGAGATGTCGATCGGGTGATCGGAGCGGCATACCAACACGTCAGGCTGCAGGCCGATGGAACGCAATTCCTTGACCGAGTGCTGAGTCGGCTTGGTTTTGGTTTCGCCGGCGGTGGCGATGTACGGCACCAGCGTCAGGTGCATCAGCATCGCGCGCTTGGCGCCGACTTCGAAACGCAATTGACGGATCGCTTCGAGGAACGGTTGCGATTCGATGTCACCCACGGTGCCACCGATCTCGACCATGGCCACGTCGGCATCACCGGCGCCCTTGATGATCCGGCGCTTGATTTCGTCGGTGATGTGCGGGATCACCTGGATGGTTGCGCCCAGGTAATCACCACGGCGCTCTTTGCGCAGGACGTGTTCGTAGACACGGCCGGTGGTGAAGTTGTTGTTCTGGGTCATGGTCGTGCGGATGAACCGCTCGTAGTGGCCCAGGTCCAGGTCGGTCTCGGCGCCGTCGTGGGTGACGAACACTTCACCGTGCTGGAACGGGCTCATGGTGCCCGGGTCAACGTTGATGTACGGGTCCAGCTTCAGCATGGTGACCTTAAGTCCCCGCGCCTCCAGGATGGCCGCCAATGAAGCCGAGGCAATGCCTTTCCCCAATGAAGAAACAACACCGCCCGTGACGAATATGTAGCGCGTCATGAAAAACCCTAGAAGTCTGCGTTAAAGCGGTCCGAGCCGCCGGGGAAAGCGAAGGAAGGCCGAAGCCCCCGATCACCTGCATTAATCACAGTGCACCTTTCAAAAAAACCGCCGCGTTGGGACAGACCGGTGGATGAAACACCGGTAGGTTGCTCGCTACACATTTTTTGGAATCGCCCAGCAAAGACTGCTTGGTAATCGGCAACTCCTGCGATTCAGGCGAATCCACAGAAGTTGTATCAAGAAGGGAGCGTAGTCTACCGGAAAGCCCCTTTCAGCTCAAACCTTGATCTTCGATCGGCGGCTGCCAATGCAAATACCAGCCACCTTGCTCATCGCCATTTAGCCCCCGCAGGTTCGCCACCGCCAGCAATTGCTGGCCTCTGTAGACCAGCGGCAATCTGCCACGGGCGAAGCCCGGCACACCGCTTTCGTTGAGCAAACGCTTCAGGTCACGGTGGCCACGATCGGGCAGGTTCATCACCTCGCCTCCCTCACGATAGCGGATCTGCAGTGGGCCATCGGGGGGCTGACCGGTCAACGTAACTACGCCGTTATCCGGCAACGCCAGTAATACCGAGGGATCAGCCCAAGACACCAGGGATGGCGGAGTGCGCAGCCAACCACCAGACAACCACCAGAGACGCCCGCCCGCGCGATGCAATTCACCCGCCGCGAGTCGCCAGACCGGACGCGCATCGCCGGTCGCATCGCGCAAATTCTCCCAACCCGACCAATGGTCACTGTCCGGCAAAGTCGTCAACGGTTTGAGCCAGTGACTTAGCGCGTTGCGCTGGCGCGCATCAGACAGTTTTTCCAGTGGCGCCAGCTCCAGCGACGGCAAACCCAGCCAATCGAAATCGCTGACCGTGGTGGCGTGGGCCAGATCGATTTGCGCCAATTCGTCGAGCAGTCCCTGCGCTTCGCTCAGATGCGCAGCGCTGCGGGCCATGGTCGCCACCGCTTGCGGCCAGCGGGCGGTCAACACGGGGAACACCTGATGGCGCAAGTAATTGCGTGAGAACTGTCGGTTCTGGTTTGACGGATCCTCGATCCAGCCCAACTGATATTCAGTCGCGTAGGCTTCAAGCTCGGCGCGAGTGACGTCAAGCAAGGGGCGCAGCAGATGCCCCCGACCCAAAGGACGCTCGCCCGGCATCCCCGACAAGCCTCTCACCCCTGCCCCACGCATCAGCCGAAACAGCAGGGTTTCTGCCTGATCGTCACGGTGTTGGCCAGTGAGCAGCACTTCACCGGCATGAGTCGCCGCGTTGAAAGCGCCATAACGCGCATCCCGCGCCGCACGCTCAAGGCTGGCGCCCGATTCAACCTGAACACGCACGACCTCTAACGGCACTCCCAGCGCATCACAGACCGACTGACAATGTTCCGGCCACGCATCAGCCGCAGCCTGGAGGCCGTGGTGGACATGGATGGCGCTCAGCGCCGGCAGGGATTGGGTTTTCGCAAGGTGCGCGAGAAGGTGCAGCAGGACGGTGGAGTCGAGACCACCGGAGAACGCGATGCGCCAAGTTGTAGCGGTGCGCCAAGGCGTGAGATTGCGCAGGAGCCTGGTAGGCAAATCAGTCGTGGGCTGACTCATATCGATCACTTCGCACAAATCAAATGTGGGAGCGGGCTTGCTCGCTCCCACATTGGTTATCCAGCATTTGCCGAAGCAGCGTCAGATCAGAGACCGTAGCTCATCAGTCGATCGTAACGGCGCTTGAGCAGCGCCTCGTTATCGAACTTCTTCAGCATCGCCAGTTGCGAACTCAGTTCGGCGCGGATCGAGGCAGCCGCGGCGGCCGGATCACGATGAGCGCCGCCCAATGGCTCGCCGATCACTTTATCGACAATGCCCAGGCCCTTCAGACGCTCGGCGGTGATGCCCATGGCTTCAGCGGCATCCGGGGCTTTCTCGGAAGTTTTCCACAGAATCGAAGCGCAACCTTCCGGCGAAATCACCGCGTAGGTCGAGTATTGCAGCATGTTCAACTGATCGCAGACGCCAATCGCCAGTGCACCACCGGAACCACCCTCACCGATCACGGTGGCGATGATTGGGGTTTTCAGGCGAGCCATGACACGCAGGTTCCAGGCAATTGCTTCGCTCTGGTTGCGCTCTTCGGCGTCGATGCCCGGGTAAGCACCCGGGGTGTCGATGAAGGTCAGGATCGGCATCTTGAAGCGCTCGGCCATTTCCATCAGACGGCACGCCTTGCGGTAGCCTTCCGGACGCGGCATGCCGAAGTTGCGGCGAACCTTCTCGCGCACTTCGCGGCCTTTCTGGTGACCGATGATCATCACCGGCTGGTCGTCCAGACGGGCAATGCCGCCAACGATGGCTGCGTCGTCGGAGAAGTGACGGTCGCCGTGCAGTTCGTCGAACTCGGTGAAGATGTGTTCGATGTAGTCCAGGGTATACGGACGTTTCGGATGACGCGCCAGACGTGCGATCTGCCAGCTGGTCAGCTTGCCGAAGATGTCTTCGGTCAGCGTGCTGCTCTTGTCCTGCAGGCGGGAGATCTCATCGCCGATATTCAGCGAATTGTCATTACCGACCAAGCGCAACTCTTCGATCTTGGCTTGCAGGTCGGCGATCGGCTGTTCGAAATCTAGAAAATTCGGGTTCATAGGCGTCCGTCTTGGGTCGACCTTCCAAAAGAGCTTGGGCCGGCCGGTTGTCTATTCGCGCCCTACCTTAAGGGACAGGCGCGTTCAGGTCGAGATTAAAAATTTGGGTCGGGATCAGGCGCGTTCCAATGGTAAGGAATGCCGCCTGACCGTCAACGGTATTGGAGGAAGACGTTGTCTCGCCCGAACTGGTCACGCAAGGCTTGAATCAAGGCATCCGCCGGGTCGATCCGCCAAGTCTCGCCGAACTGCAACAAGGCCTTCGCATCGGGACTGGTGTACTCCATGGTGATCGGGCACGCGCCGCGGTGGCGCTTGAACAGTTCACCCAGCCAGCGTAGCTGATCACCCTTCAAATCCTTGGTGTGCAATTTCAGGCGCAGGCTTTCGGCCAGGTTGGTGCGCGCATCTTCCATGCTCATCACCCGCTTGACCCGCAGCCGCAGGCCACCAGAGAAGTCGTCGTTGCTGACTTCGCCTTCGACCACCACCATCGCGTCGGTCTGCAACAGCGACTGCGCGGAATGGAAGGCGTCGGCGAACAACGAAGCTTCGATCCGGCCGGAGCGGTCGTCGAGGGTGATGAACCCCATCTTGTCGCCCTTTTTGTTCTTCATCACTCGCAGGGCGATGATCATGCCCGCGACCGTCTGGGTATCGCGAGCCGGCTTCAGGTCGATGATGCGCTGACGGGCGAAGCGACGAATCTCGCCTTCGTACTCGTCAATCGGGTGACCGGTCAGGTACAGGCCGAGGGTGTCTTTCTCCCCTTTCAGGCGCTCCTTGAGGGTCAGTTCCTTGGCCTTGCGATGATTGGCGTAGACGTCGGCGTCTTCCTCGACGAACAGGCCGCCAAACAGATCGGCGTGGCCACTGTCGTGGGTGCGAGCGGTTTGTTCGGCAGCCTTGATCGCCCCTTCCATCGCGTTCAACAAGACCGCGCGATTCTGGTCGATGCTGGCTTGATAGGCTTTTGGTTCGTCATGGAAATACGGGCCCAGACGATCCAGCGCGCCGCTACGGATCAAACCGTCCAGGGTGCGCTTGTTGATCCGTTTGAGATCGACACGGGCGCAGAAATCGAACAGATCCTTGAACGGTCCGTCCTGACGCGCCTCGGTGATCGCTTCCACCGGCCCTTCGCCCACACCCTTGATTGCGCCGAGACCATAAATAATGCGGCCTTCGTCATTCACCGTGAACTTGAATTCCGAAGTATTCACATCCGGCGCGTCGAGACGCAGCTTCATGGTGCGAATTTCTTCGATCAAGGTCACGACCTTGTCGGTGTTGTGCATATCCGCCGACAGTACCGCGGCCATGAACGGCGCCGGGTAGTGAGTTTTCAGCCACGCGGTCTGGTACGACACCAGGCCATACGCAGCGGAGTGGGATTTGTTGAAGCCATAACCGGCGAACTTTTCTACCAGGTCAAAGATGTTACCGGCCAGGTCGGCGTCGATATTGTTGGTGGTGCAACCTTCAATGAAACCGCCACGTTGCTTGGCCATTTCTTCGGGTTTTTTCTTACCCATGGCTCGACGCAGCATGTCTGCACCGCCAAGGGTGTAACCGGCCATGACCTGGGCAATCTGCATCACCTGTTCCTGATACAGGATGATGCCGTAAGTCGGCGCCAGGACTGGCTTGAGGCCTTCGTACTGGTAATCCGAGTGCGGGTACGCGAGTTCCGCGCGACCGTGCTTACGGTTGATAAAGTCGTCAACCATGCCTGATTGCAACGGGCCCGGACGGAACAGGGCCACCAGTGCGATCAAGTCTTCCAGGCAGTCGGGCTTGAGCTTTTTGATCAGCTCTTTCATGCCGCGCGACTCGAGCTGGAACACCGCGGTGGTTTCAGCTTTTTGCAGCAGCGTGTAGGTCGGTTTGTCGTCCAGCGGGATAAAGGCGATATCCAGCGGCGGCTCGTTGACCTTGGCGCGATCGCGGTTGATGGTTTTCAGCGCCCAGTCGATAACCGTCAGGGTCCGCAGCCCCAGGAAGTCGAACTTCACCAGACCGGCAGCCTCCACGTCATCCTTGTCGAACTGGGTTACCAGGCCATCGCCCGCTTCGTCGCAATAAATCGGCGAGAAGTCGGTCAGCTTGGTCGGCGCGATTACCACACCACCGGCGTGCTTGCCGACGTTACGCACAACGCCTTCGAGCTTGCGCGCCATCTCCCAGATTTCCGCAGCCTCTTCATCGACCTTGATGAAGTCGCGCAGTATTTCTTCCTGCTCGTAAGCTTTTTCCAGGGTCATGCCGACTTCGAACGGAATCATCTTCGACAGACGATCCGCCAAGCCGTAGGACTTGCCCTGCACCCGCGCCACGTCACGGACCACCGCTTTCGCCGCCATGGAACCGAAGGTGATGATCTGGCTCACCGCGTTACGGCCGTATTTCTCGGCCACGTAATCGATCACCCGGTCACGGCCGTCCATGCAGAAGTCGACGTCGAAGTCGGGCATGGATACCCGTTCCGGGTTAAGGAAACGTTCGAACAGCAGGTCATATTCCAGCGGGTCGAGGTCGGTGATCTTTTGCACATAGGCCACCAGCGACCCGGCACCCGACCCACGACCCGGACCTACCGGCACGCCGTTGCTCTTGGCCCACTGGATAAAGTCCATCACGATCAGGAAGTAACCGGGGAAGCCCATCTGGATGATGATATCCAGCTCGAAATTCAACCGGTCGACGTAGACCTGGCGCTTGGCTTCGTAGTCTTCAGTGGAGTCCTTGGGCAGCAGAACGCTGAGGCGTTCTTCCAGACCGTCGAAGGAAACCTTGCGGAAGTACTCATCGATGGTCATGCCATCGGGAATCGGGAAGTTGGGCAGGAAGTGCTTGCCCAGTTTCACGTCGATGTTGCAGCGCTTGGCGATCTCGACGGTGTTTTCCAGCGCCTCGGGCAGGTCGCTGAACAGCTCGGCCATTTCTTCGGCGCTTTTAAGGTATTGCTGATCGCTGTAATTCTTCGAACGCCGCGGATCGTCGAGAGCGCGGCCCTCACCGATGCAAACGCGGGTTTCGTGGGCTTCGAAGTCTTCCTGCTTGATGAAGCGCACGTCGTTGGTCGCCACCAGCGGCGCGCCGATTTTCGCCGCCAGCGCCACGGCGCCGTGCAGTTGCTCTTCGTCATTGGGGCGGCTGGTGCGCTGGACTTCCAGATAGAAGCGATCCGGGAACACCGCCATCCACTCGCGTGCCAGGGTTTCGGCTTCGTCGGGGTTGCCGCTGAGCATGGCCAGACCGATCTCGCCCTCTTTCGCCGCCGACAGCATGATCAAGCCTTCGCTGGCTTCAGCCACCCACTCGCGCTCGATGATGACCGAGCCATTGCGCTGGCCGTCGATGAAGCCGCGAGAGATCAGTTCGGTCAGGTTGCGATAGCCCACGGCGTTCATCGCCAGCAGGCTGATCCGGCTCAAGGCGTTGTCCGGATCCTTGTTCGACAGCCACAGGTCGGCGCCGCAGATCGGCTTGATCCCCGCACCCATGGCAGCTTTATAGAATTTGACCAGGGAACACATGTTGTTCTGGTCGGTGACCGCCACGGCAGGCATGTTCATGCCGACCAAGGTCTTGACCAGCGGTTTGATCCGCACCAGACCGTCGACCAGGGAATATTCAGTGTGCAGGCGTAGATGAACGAATGAAGCCGGCATAGTGATCCTGTCTAGAAACTAGAAACGTAAAGACGACAAGGCCCGGATTGTACCGGGCCTTGAGTAAAACATCAGCCTTGCGACTAACTACCGATCAGGTTTTCCCGCGCTTCATACGCCAAGCGTACCGGGGCGAACGAGCGGCGATGAATTGGGGTCGGCCCCAAGCGGGCCAGCGCTTCCAGATGAACGGGTGTCGGGTAGCCTTTATGGCCTCCGATCCCGTAACCCGGATAAATCAGTTCGAATGCCGCCATTTCTCGATCACGGCTGACCTTGGCCAAAATCGATGCCGCGGCAATGGCCGGCACCTTGCCATCGCCCTGGATCACCGCTTCCGCACGCATCGAGAGTTTAGGGCAGCGGTTGCCGTCGATCATCGCCAGTTTCGGCTGAATGTGCAGCCCCTCGACGGCACGCTGCATGGCCAGCATGGTGGCGTGAAGAATGTTCAGTTCGTCGATTTCTTCTACTTCAGCGCGAGCGACATACCAGCTCAGGGCCTTTTCGCAGATTTCGTCGTAAAGCGCATCACGGCGAGCTTCGGTGAGCTTTTTCGAATCGTTGAGGCCCAGGATGGGGCGGCTCGGATCGAGGATCACTGCCGCCGTCACCACTGCACCACACAGCGGGCCGCGACCGACTTCATCGACACCCGCCACCAGATCTTCAAGTTCATCGACTAGCATAAAATCCAGGCCCAGCTGCTTGCTTGCTTTGCTCATTATGCTCTGCCAATCAGGTTCAGTACCGCATCCGCTGCCTGATTGGAGGCGTCCAAGCGCAGGGTTCGGTGGATTTCGTCAAAGCCTCGGGTCTGCTCCTGGCCACCTTCGATCAGTGGCGACAGGGTCTGGGCCAAGGCCTCAACCGTCGCATCGTCCTGCAACAACTCCGGCACCAGCAGGCGCTGGGCCAGCAGATTTGGCAAGGAGACGTAAGGACTTTTCACCATCCGTTTGAGAATCCAGAACGTCAGCGGTGCCAAGCGATAAGCGACCACCATCGGCCGCTTGTACAACAATGCTTCCAGCGTAGCCGTGCCCGAAGCGATCAACACGGCGTCGCAAGCAGCCAGGGCCAGATGGGATTTGCCGTCGAGCAAGGTCAGCGGCAAATCGCGACCGGCCAGCAGCTCTTCAAGCTGGGCCCGGCGCTGCGGGCTCGCGCATGGCATAACGAACCGTACGCCAGGACGCATAGCCCGCAGCCGCTGGGCGGTGTCGAGGAATAACGCACCAAGGCGCCCAACCTCACCACCCCGGCTACCCGGCATCAGGGCGACCAGCGGCCCGTCCGGCAAGCCAAGTTCGGCCCGCGCTGCGGCGCGATCAGCCTCAAGCGGAATCGCATCGGCCAGGGAATGGCCGACAAACCGCACCGGCACACCCTTCTCTTCATAAAACTTGGCTTCGAACGGGAACAGCGTCAGCATCAGGTCGCAACCTTCGCGAATCTTCAGCACCCGCTTCTGCCGCCAGGCCCAGACCGACGGGCTGACGTAATGCACGGTCTTGATCCCGGCCTGACGCAGCTTGAGTTCGATATTGAGGTTGAAGTCCGGGGCATCGATACCGATGAACACGTCCGGCTTCTCGGCGATCAGGTCCGCGACCAGTTTCTTGCGACGTGCCAACAGCTCGCGCAAACGACCCAGCACTTCCACCAGGCCCATGACAGAAAGGCGTTCCATCGGGAAATACGACGTCAGGCCTTCGGCCTGCATCAGCGGACCGCCGACACCGATGAACTCGACCGCCGGGTGCTGAGCTTTGAGCGCGCGCATGAGGCCCGCACCCAGAATGTCACCGGAAGCCTCTCCCGCCACCAGCGCAATACGCAGATTGGCCATGGTTAACGGGTGATGCCGCGGGTCGAAGACTGGATGGAATCACGGAACACCGCGACTTCCGGGAACTGAAGCGAAGGTTCGGCCAGCTCGGCGAGCGCCTGTTCGACTGTCAGGCCCTGGCGGTAAACCACCTTATAGGCACGACGCAGGGCGTGGATCGCATCTTCGCTGAAACCGCGACGGCGCAGGCCTTCGAAGTTCATGCTGCGGGCTTCGGCGGGGTTGCCGAATACCGTGACGTAGGCGGGAACGTCCTTGCCAATGGCAGTGCCCATGCCGGAAAAGCTGTGGGCGCCAATGTGGCAATACTGGTGAACCAGGGTAAAACCGGACAGGATCGCCCAGTCTTCAACGTGCACATGGCCCGCCAACGCGGTGTTGTTGACCAGAATGCAGTGATTGCCGATAACGCTGTCGTGACCGATGTGGGCATAGGCCATGATCAGGTTGTGATCGCCCAGGGTCGTTTCAGAACGGTCCTGAATGGTCCCACGGTGAATCGTCACGCCTTCACGGATGACGTTGTGGTCACCGATGACCAGACGGGTTTCTTCGCCCTTGTATTTCAAATCGGGCGTGTCCTCGCCTACCGAAGAAAACTGGTAGATGCGGTTGTGCTTACCGATTCGGGTCGGGCCCTTGAGAATCACATGCGGCCCGATCACTGTCCCCTCGCCGATTTCCACACCTGCGCCGATGATCGACCAAGGGCCGACTTCGACGTCGTCGGCCAGAATGGCCGTCGGATCGATGATTGCGCGAGGGTCAATCAAACTCATAGTTTGCGTTCCGCGCAGATGATTTCAGCGGAGCAGACTGGCTTGCCGTCGACCGAAGCCTGGCACTCGAACTTCCAGATCTGACGCTTGCAGCTCAGAAACTTGGCTTCAAGGATCAGCTGATCGCCTGGCAGCACGGGCTGGCGGAAGCGCAGCTTATCGGAGCCGACGAAGTAATAAAGCGTGCCGTCGGCAGGTTTCACGTCGAGCATTTTGAAACCAAGGATCCCGGCAGCCTGAGCCATCGCTTCGATGATCAATACGCCCGGCATGATTGGATGCGCAGGGAAGTGACCATTGAAGAACGGTTCGTTGATGCTGACATTCTTGTAGGCGCGAATGCGCTTGCCTTCCACATCCAGATCCACGACCCGGTCCACCAGCAGGAACGGGTAACGGTGAGGCAGGTATTCGCGAATCTCGTTGATGTCCATCATTTCGGGGGGAAGCCTATGTAAAGATTGGGAGCGCGCGACTGACGCGCACTCCTCTAGCAAATCAAGGGAGGCAGTCTAGCGGCTGTGCACACTTGATATGGAAATGGTATCAGCCATCTGATGAAGCATTACCGTCAGGGGTCACGTCCCCTACACGCTTTTCCAGCTGTCGCAGACGTCGCGCGATGTCATCGAGCTGACGGATACGTGCCGCGCTTTTGCGCCATTCGGCTGCCGGTTGCATCGCCGTACCGGAAGAATAGGAACCTGGCTCGGTAATCGAGTGGGTCACCATGGTCATCCCGGTCAGGAAAACGTTGTCGCAAATTTCGATATGCCCCACCAGCCCTACGCCACCGGCGAGCATGCAATGCTTGCCGATTTTGGTGCTGCCGGAGATCCCCACACACGCGGCCATAGCGGTGTGGTCACCGACCTGGACGTTGTGGGCAATCTGAATCTGGTTATCGAGCTTCACACCATTACCAATGACGGTATCGGCCAGTGCGCCGCGATCGATAGCAGTATTTACGCCGATTTCCACGTCATCGCCGATCGAAACACCGCCGATCTGGGCGATTTTCTGCCAGACACCTTTCTCGTTGGCAAAACCGAAGCCTTCACCGCCGAGCACGGCACCGGATTGAATCACCACCCGTTTGCCGACGCGCACATCGTGATACAGCGTGACCCGCGGGGCCAACCAGCCGCCCTCGCCGATTTCGCAGCGCGCACCGATGAAGCAATGAGCCCCAACGGTTACACCTGCGCCAATACGCGCTGCACTTTCGATCACCGCAAAAGCACCGATGCTTGCTGCCGGGTCGACCACTGCGTCCGCTGCCACCACCGCTGTCGGATGAATACCGGCAGGCGCCTTGGGCTTGGGATCGAACAGGTGGGAAACGCGCGCGTAGGCCAGATACGGATCTGGCACCACCAATGCATCACCGGCAAAACCTTCAGCGTCAGCGGCCTTCAGCAACACGGCTGCGGCCCGACTCTCAGCCAGGTACTTACGGTATTGAGGATTTGCCAGAAAGCTCAACTGAGCTGGGCCAGCCTCTTGCAAAGTGGCTAGCCCAGTAATTTCTTTCTTCGGGTCGCCACGTAAGGTGGCGCCGAGGAACTCGGCCAACTGGCCGAGCTTTATAGTCGCTGTCATGGGTTACTTCAGCTGATTCATGCGCTCGATAACCTGGCGAGTGATGTCGTACTGAGGCTTGACATCAATCACTGCGCCACGCTCGAAGACCAGGTCAAAAGCACCTTTCTTGATGACTTCTTCCACAGCGCTGTCCAGTTTCGGCTTGAGCTGTTTCAGCATTTCACGGTCGGCAACGGCTTTGGCTTCGTTCAGCTCCTTGGACTGGAACTGGAAATCACGGGCCTTTTGCTTGAACTCAAGCTCCAGACGCTCACGCTCGCCTTGCTGCATTTTATCGCCACCGGCCATCAGACGGTCCTGGATACCCTTGGCGCTGCTTTCCAGGCTCTTGAGCTTGGTCAGTTGCGGGCCGAACTTCTTCTCGGCATCCACGGCGTATTTTTTCGCCGCGTCGGATTCCAGCAGTGCCATCTGATAGTTCAGAACAGCGATTTTCATGTCGGCAAAAGCCGGACCTGCTACCAGGACGGTTGCCAGGAGAACCAATTGAGTCAACTTACGCACGATGCACTCCTACAAAATCCATTGTCGTTATCTTGGGTCAGACGCTTAGAACGTCTGGCCGAGGGAGAATTGGAACACTTGAGTCTCAGCGTCATCCGGTTTCTTGACCGGCATTGCCAGTGCGAAGCTCAAAGGACCCAGTGCGGTGACCCAGGTCACGCCGACACCGACAGAACTGGCCATGTTGCTCAGGCTGATGTCGTTGCACGCTGTTTGAGACGTTGAACCGACATTCGCATTTGTCGTTTTTTCGCACTTGGAGTCGAATACGTTACCCACATCCCAGAATACCGAAGTACGCAGGGAACGCTGATCCTTGACGAATGGCAGCGGGAACAGCACTTCGACACCACCCTGGATCAGCACGTTACCACCGAATGGCAGCGGATCCTGGTCCGGGTCGCGGGTCGTACCGGCGTTCCCCGTCACAGCTGCGCCGCGGCTAGGGGTACTGCGAGGACCAAGGGTACTGTCCTTGAAGCCACGAACCGAGTTGAAACCACCAGCATAGTAGTTTTCATAGAACGGCAAGCCGTCGGTCGAACCGTAACCATCGCCATAGCCCAGCTCGGTGTGCAGGCGCATGGTGTAGTTTTCGGTCAATGGCTGGAACAGCTGGCCACGATAATCGAGCTTGAAGAACGACAGGTCACTGCCAGGCGTCGTCGCTTCAAGAGTCAGGCTCTGGGAATGACCACGGGTCGCCAGTACGCCCTTGTTCAGGGTGGACTCGGACCAACCGGCCGAAGCCTTGAAGTTCAGGTAGCTATCGCCTTCACGGTTAACGAAGTCGAAAATCTCGTCAACGGTGTACTGGCCGGTCTTGATGTCGTCCTGCTGTGCCGACAGACCGAAGGTCAGACGCGAAGTCTCGCTGATCGGGTAGCCCACATTCACGCCTGCACCCAGGCTATCTACCGCATAGCTGGTGAGGTCGGCATCAAGCTCGTCGTAGTCGGTGGTGCGGTAGAACGCGTTGTAACCCAGGCTCACACCGTCAGCAGTCCAGTAGGGGTCGACATAACCGAAGTTATAGCGGCTCTGGTATTCACTGCGGGTCAAACCGATGCTGACCTTGTTACCGGTACCCAGGAAGTTGTTCTGGGTGATCGAACCACCGAGGATCAGGCCGGCGCTCTGGGCGAAACCGACGCTGGCGGTAATCGAACCGGACGCCTGCTCTTCAACGCTGTAGTTCACGTCAACCTGGTCATCGACACCGGGCACGGCCGGCGTTTCGACGTTGACTTCCTTGAAGAAGCCCAGACGTTCCAGACGCGTCTTGGACTGGTCGATCAGGTAAGTCGAAGCCCAACCGCCTTCCATCTGACGCATTTCACGGCGCAGCACTTCGTCTTCGGACTTGGTATTGCCACGGAAGTTGATGCGGTTCACGTAAGCACGCTTGCCCGGATCGACAGCGAAGGTGATATCGACCGTGTGATCGTCATCGTGAGGCTGAGGCACGCCGTTGACGTTGGCGAAGGTGTAACCCTCGTTACCCAGGCGACGGGTGATCAGTTCGGACGTGGTGGTCATCAGCTTGCGTGAGAACACCTGGCCCTTCTGGACCAGCAGCAGCGACTTGACCTGGTCTTCAGGCACTTTCAGGTCGCCACTGAGCTTGACGTCACGAACGGTGTACTTCTCGCCTTCGTTGACGTTGACGGTGATGTAGACGTGTTTCTTGTCCGGGGTGATGGACACCTGGGTCGAAGCGATATCCATGTTGATATAGCCGCGATCCAGATAGTAGGAACGCAGACGCTCCAGGTCACCGGAGAGCTTTTCACGGGCGTACTTGTCATCGTTCTTGAAGAACGACAGCCAGTTGCTGGTCTTGAGTTCGAACAGATCGATCAGGTCTTCATCAGGAAAAACCGTGTTACCCACCACGTTGATGTGCTGGATAGCTGCAACGGTGCCTTCGTTGATGTTGACCTTCAGGCCCACGCGGTTACGCGGCTGTGGCACCACTTCGGTATCGACGGTGGCCGAGTAACGGCCCTGAGCGACGTATTGACGCTGCAGCTCGTTACGCACACCTTCAAGGGTGGCGCGCTGGAAGATCTCGCCTTCGGCCAGACCGGATTGTTTGAGGCCCTTCATCAGGTCTTCAGTGGAGATCGCCTTGTTGCCTTCGATCTCGATACTGGCGACCGACGGACGCTCGACTACAGTGATGACGAGTACATTGCCATCGCGACCCAGTTGGATATCTTGAAAGAACCCGGTTTTGAACAGCGCACGAGTGGATTCCACCAGGCGACGATCATCCGCCTGTTCGCCGACGTTCAACGGCAAGGCACCAAAGACGCTACCCGCGGAGACCCGCTGGAGGCCATTGACGCGAATATCAGAGATAGTGAAGGACTCGGCGTGAACTTCGGCGATCATCAATACGGTGAGAACCGCAGTTAGCAGCAGACGTTTCATGAAGTCCTTTCTTATTCCAACTGGCAATAAAAACTGCCGCAAAATGCGGCAGATTCGCAATTCAGCGAAGCGTTACAGTCGACCCAGATCATTGACCAGAGCAAGTAACATCACCCCGACCACCAAACTGATACCGATCTGTATCCCCCAACCTTGCACCCGATCCGACAAGGGACGACCACGCGCCCACTCGATCAGATAAAACAACAAATGCCCCCCATCCAGTACAGGAATGGGCAACAAATTCAGAACCCCCAGGCTAATACTCAGATAAGCAAGGAAATTCAGGAAATCAGCGACGCCCGACTGGGCAGAAGCGCCCGCCACTTTAGCAATGGTTATCGGTCCACTCAAGTTTTTTACCGAGAGCTCACCGAACAACATTTTCTTGAGCGAATCGAGGGTCAGTACGCTCATGGTCCAAGTGCGTCGGGCACCCTCGCCAATCGCAGCCACCGGACCGTAACTAACTTCGCGAATCATCTCTGGTGGCCAATCGACCGCTTTCACCCCGGCGCCCAGATAACCACTGGGTGACTTGCTCTCGCCGCGAGCGGCCAACGTCACAGGGAGGTCGATTTGAGCACCATCGCGCTCGACGCGCAGCATGATTTTGGTATCCGGATGCATACGGACGATGTCGACTACCTGCTGCCAGTCGTCCAGCGCCTTGCCATCAAGGGCCAACAAGCGGTCACCCGGCTTCAGGCCCGCAGCCTTCGCCGGCCCTTTCGGATCAAATTCGGCCAGGACTGGTGGCAACGCCGGACGCCAAGGACGAATACCCAGCGAGCGAATCGGATCTGGCTCCTCGGCACCCTTGAGCCACTTGTCCAGCACCAGCTCACGAGGGGAGTCCACCGTGGTGCCCTGTTCGCGGACCAGCAATTGAAGGGAACCGCTCTCACCCAGACGACGGATCAGCTGCAGGTTCACCGCGGCCCAGCCGGAGGTTGGCTCACCATCGATGGCCATGATTTCCTGACCCGGGCTCAAACCTGCCTTGGAGGCAATACTGCCGGACTCGACCGCACCGATAACCGGCCGCACCTGCTCGCTGCCCAGCATTGCCAGTGCCCAGAAAAACACCATTGCCAATAGAAAGTTGGCGATCGGGCCGGCCGCGACGATGGCGATGCGCTGACGGACAGATTTGCGATTGAAGGATTGATCGACCTGATCGGCCGGGACCTCACCTTCGCGCTCGTCGAGCATCTTCACGTAGCCACCCAACGGGATGGCGGCGATCACAAACTCAGTGCCTTTGCTGTCGTGCCAGCGCAGCAGCGGCATGCCGAAGCCTACGGAGAAACGCAGCACTTTGACCCCACAGCGACGCGCGACCCAGAAATGGCCGAATTCGTGGAAGGTGACCAGCACGCCCAGCGCTACCAGGGTGCCGACAATCATATAGAGCGCGCTCATGTATTTTCTCCGCAACTATCAGTGCTGCATGGGGCAACGTACTGCAGCACTTATCGCCCGTGACGGCTCAACCATTGCCCGGCCAGTACCCGTGCTTTCGCATCAGCCGTAAACACTGCCTCGAGATCATCCACCACAACCACAGGCTCGAGGCTCAACACTTCCTCGATAATACTCGCGATTTCCAGGTAGCGAACCCGTCCGTCGAGAAAGGCCGCCACAGCCACTTCATTCGCGGCATTGAGCATGGCCGGCGCGCTGTTGCCAGCCTCGGCGGCTTGTCGTGCAAGTCGCAGGCAAGGGAAACGCTCTTCATCGGGCGCCTGGAAATCCAGGCGAGCGATGGCAAACAGGTCCAGCGGCGCAACACCCGAGTCGATTCGCTCTGGCCATGCCAAGGCATTGGCAATCGGCGTGCGCATGTCCGGATTGCCTAACTGCGCCAGTACCGAACCATCGATGTAGTCGACCAGCGAATGAATCACGCTCTGCGGGTGAATCACCACTTCGACCTGGGACGGCGTGGCATCGAACAGCCAGCAGGCCTCGATCAGCTCGAGCCCTTTGTTCATCATGCTGGCCGAATCCACCGAAATCTTGCGCCCCATGGACCAATTCGGATGCGCACACGCTTGCTCGGGGGAAACATGCGCCAGTTCGGCCATTGGCGTCTGCCGGAACGGGCCGCCAGAGGCTGTCAGTAAAATCCGACGCACACCGACCGCGCCAAGCCCACGAGCGAAATCCTGTGGCATGCACTGGAAAATCGCGTTGTGCTCGCTGTCGATCGGCAGCAGCACTGAACCGCTTTTGCGCACGGCCTGCATGAACAGCGCACCGGACATCACCAGTGCTTCTTTATTGGCCAGAAGAATTTTCTTGCCGGCCTCGACCGCCGCCAGGGTCGGACGCAAGCCCGCCGCACCGACAATGGCCGCCATCACGGCATCGACTTCCGGATCGGAGGCGACCTGACACAAGCCCTCCTCTCCCACCAGAACGCGGGTCGACAGACCGGCCGCGCGCAAATCGTCCTGCAAGCCCCGGGCAGCGCCAGATTCCGGCACGACGGCGAAGCGCGGCGAGTGACGCACACACAGCGCCAGCAACTCACTCAAACGAGTGAAGCCGCTCAAGGCGAAAACCTGATAACGCTCGGGATGACGAGCAATGACGTCGAGGGTACTCAGACCAATCGAACCGGTCGCTCCCAGCACGGTAATCTGTTGTGGGCGGCTCATGCGGCCATCCACAGCAGCACAGCGAATACCGGAATCGCCGCCGTCAGACTATCGATGCGGTCCAGCACACCGCCGTGGCCGGGCAGCAGATTACTGCTGTCCTTGATCCCCGACTGGCGCTTGAACATGCTTTCGGTGAGATCGCCCACGACTGAAATGAAGACGATAATTGCGGCACCGAACAGCCCCATCAGCATCTGAGCGAAACTCCAGTCCCGCACAAAACCGACGAATGCTGTAATTACCAGACTCAGCAGCAAGCCGCCGTACACCCCTTCCCAGCTCTTGCCAGGGCTGACCTGTGGCGCCAGCTTGCGTTTGCCGAAGGCCCGACCGGAAAAGTACGCACCGATATCGGCCCCCCAGACCAGCACCATCACCGCCATGATCAGCCAATTGCCCAAGGGCTCTTGCTTGATCAACACCAGGCCTTGCCAGGCCGGTAACAGAATCAACAAACCGATTACCAGTTTGCAGGCTGCGCTGGCCCAGTGTTCACTGGACTGTGGATAGGTCAATACCAGATAGGTGGCCACGCCCCACCAGAGCACTGAGGCGCCCAACACCCAAGGCGCGAGCCCCGGCACGATATGCATGACAAACAGCGCCAACGCGACCACAGCCGCATAGGCAACGCGAATCGACTGAGCCGCGAAACCTGCCAAACGCGCCCACTCCCACGCTCCGAGCGTCACCACCAGCCCGATGAACAGCGCAAAACCGGACCCTTCGAGCAGGAAAAACCCGCACAGGGCAATCGGCAGCAGAATCAGCGCCGTGATGATTCGTTGTTTAAGCATTAAACCCGGGCTCCAGCCTCGACCTGCTCGCTCGTTTTACCGAAGCGACGCTGGCGAGAAGCGAAATCGGCCAGCGCATTGCGCATGGCGTCGTGTTTGAAGTCCGGCCAGAACAGGTCGGAGAAGTACAACTCGGCGTAAGCCAGCTGCCACAGCAGGAAGTTGCTGATGCGATGCTCGCCACCGGTACGGATGCACAAGTCCGGCAACGGCAGGTCACCGGTTGCCAGACACGTTTGCAACAGCTCAGGGGTAATGTCCTCCGGACGCAGGTGCCCGGCCTGAACTTCCCGTGCCAGACGCTGCGCTGCTTGCGCAATGTCCCACTGACCGCCGTAATTGGCAGCAATCTGCAGGACAAAGCGGTTGGCACCGACAGTCATCGCCTCGGCTTCGCGCATGGCGGCCTGAAGCTCCGGGTGAAAACGCGAACGATCGCCAATGATGCGCAAACTGATGTTGTTGTCGTTGAGGCGCTTGGCCTCGCGACGCAACGCCCTGAAAAACAAATCCATCAAGGCACTGACCTCATCGGCCGGACGCTGCCAGTTCTCGCTGGAGAAGGCGAACAAGGTCAGTACTTCGACCTTGGCCTCGGCACACACCTCGATTACCGCACGAACCGCATCCACCCCCGCTTTATGCCCGGCGACACCCGGCATAAAGCGTTTTTTCGCCCAGCGATTATTACCATCCATGATGATCGCGACATGGCGCGGCACCGCGGGCGGTGCAGTCTGCTTTGTCTTATCCATTAAAACGTGACCCTTATACGGCCATCAGGTCTTTTTCTTTCTGCGCCAAATTCGCGTCGATTTCAGCCACGTATTTTTTGGTCAGATCATCAATTTCGCCAGTGGCGCGACGCTCTTCGTCTTCGCTGATTTCCTTTTCCTTGACCAGATCCTTGAGCTGGCTGTTCGCATCACGACGGATGTTGCGCACTGCAACACGTGCATCTTCAGCGACATCACGCGCCTGCTTGGTGAAGCCCTTGCGGGTTTCTTCGGTCAGGGCCGGCATGGAGATCAGCAGCAACTCACCGAGGTTGGTCGGGTTGAGGTTCAGACCCGCGCTACCGATGGCTTTGTCGACGGCACCCAGCATGTTGCGCTCAAAGGCAACCACTTGCAGGGTACGGGCGTCTTTAACGGTGATGTTCGCCACTTGCTTGATCGGAGTGTCGGAGCCGTAGTACGGAACCATCACACCTTCCAGAATGCTTGGGTGCGCCTGGCCCGTACGAATACGACCGAAGTTATGCGCCAGCGATTCCACGGATTTTTTCATGCGCTCTTGAGCGTCTTTCTTGATTTCGTTGATCATTGTTGGCCTTCCTCGATCAGGGTCCCTTCAGCGCCGCCATGTACGATATTCAGCAGGGCGCCGGGCTTGTTCATGTTAAATACGCGCAGCGGCATCTTGTGGTCGCGGCACAGGCAAATAGCCGTCAAATCCATTACACCCAGCTTGCGATCCAGTACTTCATCATAAGTCAGATGATCGAACTTCTCGGCATGCGGGTCTTTGAATGGATCAGCCGTGTAAACGCCATCGACCTTGGTTGCCTTGAGCACCACGTCAGCGTCGATTTCGATTGCACGCAAGCAGGCTGCCGAATCCGTGGTGAAGAACGGATTACCGGTACCGGCCGCAAAAATCACGACTTCCTTGGCGTTCAGATGGCGCATGGCTTTGCGGCGATCGTAGTGATCGGTCACACCAACCATGGAAATGGCCGACATCACGATGGCCGAGATATTGGCACGTTCCAGCGCATCGCGCATCGCCAAGGCGTTCATCACAGTGGCCAGCATGCCCATGTGGTCGCCAGTCACCCGATCCATGCCCGCAGCGCTGAGCGCCGCGCCGCGGAACAGGTTGCCACCACCGATCACCAGACCGACCTGAACACCGATGCCGACCAGTTGGCCAACTTCCAGCGCCATGCGATCCAGAACTTTGGGGTCGATCCCGAACTCTTCCGAGCCCATCAGGGCCTCGCCGCTAAGCTTGAGTAGAATGCGTTTATAGCGAGCCTGATAACCACTGCCCTGCTGAGCCATTGCGAATCTCTCCTGCGGCGTATTTTAAAAATTCTTTGCGAGCTGTTTACAGCTGGCGTTCACTCTAGCTTGGCACTGCTTCAGCGCCATCGGAACATGGCTTTGTAAGCCAGTTCCAAAAGGAAACCAATTAAAATTGGCAACCCCATCTGAAAAGAGGCTGCGCGCGTGAGCGGGCAGCCTCTTCAGGGCGACAGTTAAAAAACCGTCTTATTGCTTGGCGGCAGCCAGCTGGGCAGCAACTTCTTCAGCGAAGTTGTCGACCGGCTTCTCGATGCCTTCGCCTACTTTGAAGTAGGTGAAAGAAACGATTTCAGCACCGGCTTTCTTGGCCAGTTCGCCGACCTTGATTTCAGGGTTCTTGACGAACGCCTGCTCAACCAGGCTCGCTTCAGCCAGGAACTTGCTGATACGACCTTTGACCATGTTTTCAACGATGTTTTCTGGCTTGCCAGCGATCTTGTCAGCGTTGAGGGTCAGGAACACGCCTTTCTCGCGCTCGACCGCTTCAGCGGAAACTTCCGATGGCAGCAGGAATTCAGGGTTGGTGGCCGCTACGTGCATAGCGATGTCCTTGGCCAGCTCAACGTTGCCGCCTTTAAGAACAACCGCGACACCGATCTTGTTGCCGTGCAGGTAACCACCAACAACATCACCTTCAACGCGCGCCAGGCGACGGATGTTGACGTTTTCGCCAACCTTGCCGACCAGAACCAGACGATCGGCTTCTTGAGCTTCGATCAGCGGAGCGACGTCAGTCAGTTTGTCGGTGAACGCTTTTTCAACGCTTGCAGCAACAAATGCCTTGAAGTCGTCTTGCAGGGCCAGGAAGTCGGTCTGCGAGTTCACTTCCAGCAGAACGGCGGATTTACCGTCTTCTTTAAGAGCGATCGCGCCTTCAGCGGCAACGTTGCCTGCTTTCTTGGCAGCCTTGATGGCGCCAGAAGCACGCATGTCATCAATGGCTTTTTCGATGTCGCCGCCAGCCTTGGTCAAGGCCTTTTTGCAGTCCATCATGCCTTCGCCGGTACGCTCGCGCAGTTCTTTGACCAACGCTGCAGTAATCTCTGCCATTTCAAAATTCCTCTTGGATAGGTTTTCAACCATTCCACCCGATCGAACGGGCGTTCAATTCTTCCCGAACCACCCTTTGTTAGCCGCTGCACGTTACAAATGCTGTAGCTGCGCTGCTCACAAATGGTTTTCGAGGTGGCAAAAAGGGGGCCAAGCCCCCTTTTTGCTTACTGAGTCAACGCCAGGGCGTCAGTTACTCAGCTGCAGCTGCCGGAGCTTCTTCAACGAACTGCTCGGTGCCGCCAGCAACATGGTTGCGACCGCGGATTACAGCGTCAGCCATCGAACCCATGTACAGCTGGATAGCGCGGATTGCGTCATCGTTGCCTGGGATGATGTAGTCAACGCCTTCCGGGCTGCTGTTGGTATCGACTACGCCGATAACCGGGATGCCCAGCTTGTTGGCTTCGGTGATCGCGATGCGCTCGTGATCAACGTCGATAACGAACAGAGCGTCTGGCAGACCGCCCATGTCCTTGATACCACCCAGGGAACGATCCAGCTTCTCAAGATCGCGAGTGCGCATCAGCGCTTCTTTCTTGGTCAGCTTGGCGAAAGTACCGTCTTCGGCTTGCACTTCAAGGTCACGCAGACGCTTGATGGAAGCACGGATGGTTTTGAAGTTGGTCAGCATGCCGCCCAACCAGCGGTGGTCGACGTACGGCGAACCGCAACGTGCTGCTTCTTCAGCAACGATCTTGCCAGCGGAACGCTTGGTGCCGACGAACAGGATCTTGTTTTTGCCCTGGGCCAGACGCTCTACGAAAGTCAGAGCTTCGTTGAACATTGGCAGGGTTTTTTCAAGGTTGATAATGTGAATCTTGTTACGCGCGCCGAAAATGTATTTACCCATTTTCGGGTTCCAGTAACGGGTCTGGTGACCGAAGTGCACACCGGCCTTCAGCATATCGCGCATGTTGACTTGGGACATGATAGTTCCTTAATAAGTCGGGTTTGGCCTCCACGTATCCCAATGACCAACCAGCAGCATCAGCTGAAGGCACCCAGGTCATCGTGTCGACACGTGTGTGGATTTAAGCCTTCCAGGGTATCCCCGGAAAGCGGCGCATTTTATATCACAAGGCAGAAAAAAACGGAACCCGGATTCTGAAAACCTTGGGAATGCTTTTGGCCCCCGCCTTGGAATCCCCCCAGAATGCGCCATCCTATAGAGAGAAGCGATGCACAGAGGCTCAGATTTGCGCTGATCGTCTGATAGAATCGTGTTTTTCAGGGCCGCGACAATTATTCGCGCAATGCCCATTTCGTTTTAGAAGGCGCCATTGAGCGCAGAGAGAGCCTGTATGACCGTCACCCTCAAAACCCCAGAGGACATCGCAAAAATGCGGATCGCCGGCAAATTGGCCGCCGATGTGCTGGAAATGATTGCCGATTATGTCAAGCCGGGTGTCACCACCGAAGAGCTGGACCGCATCTGCCACGACTACATCGTCAATGAGCAGAAAGCCATCCCTGCCCCGCTCAACTACAAGGGCTTCCCGAAGTCGATCTGCACTTCGATCAACCATGTGGTCTGCCACGGCATCCCGAACGAGAAGCCGCTTAAAGATGGCGACACCGTGAATATCGACGTGACTGTGATCAAGGACGGTTACCACGGCGACACCAGCCGCATGTTCCACGTTGGTACCGTGCCGGTCTGGGCCGAGCGTCTGTCCCAGGTGACTCAGGAATGCATGTACAAGGCCATCGAACTGGTCAAGCCCGGCTGCCGCCTGGGCGATATCGGTGAAGTGATCCAGAAGCACGCGGAAAAGAACGGCTTCTCGGTGGTTCGTGAGTTCTGCGGCCACGGCATCGGCAAGGTGTTCCACGAAGAACCGCAAATTCTGCACTACGGCCGCGCCGGCACCGGCATGGAACTGAAAGCCGGCATGACCTTCACCATCGAACCGATGATCAACCAGGGCAAGGCCGACACCAAGGTGCTGGGCGACGGCTGGACCGCCATTACCAAGGACCGCAAGCTGTCGGCACAGTGGGAACATACCTTGCTGGTAACCGAAACCGGTTACGAGATCTTCACTTTGCGCAGCGACGATACCATCGCGCGCGTTTCGGCCTGATCTCGCCCGCTCCGTTCCCAGCTTTATAGAAAGGAAAGCCAATCGATGCCGCAGGTGGATCCCGAACTCTTCGACCGCGGCCAGTTCCAGGCTGAACTGGCCCTGAAGGCAAGCCCTATTGCTGCCTTCAAGAAGGCGATCCGTCAGGCCCGCGAGGCGCTCGACGAGCGGTTTCGCAGTGGCCGGGACATTCGTCGGCTGATCGAGGATCGCGCCTGGTTTATCGACAACATCCTGCAACAGGCCTGGGAACAGTTTAACTGGAGCGAAGACGCCGATATCGCCCTGGTGGCAGTCGGCGGCTACGGTCGCGGCGAGTTGCACCCCTATTCCGACATCGATCTGCTGATTTTGCTGGACAGCGCCGATCACGAAATTTTTCGTGATTCCATCGAGCGTTTTCTGACGTTGCTGTGGGACATCGGCCTGGAAGTCGGCCAGAGCGTTCGTTCGGTGGACGAATGCGCCGTCGAGGCCCGTGCCGACCTGACGGTCGTCACCAACCTGATGGAAAGCCGCACCATCTGCGGCCCCGAGCGCCTGCGCCAGCGCATGCTGGATGTCACCAGCACCGCGCACATGTGGCCGAGCAAGGAGTTCTTCCTGGCCAAGCGCGCCGAGCAAAAGGCCCGTCACCACAAGTACAACGACACCGAATACAACCTGGAACCCAACGTCAAAGGTTCGCCCGGTGGCCTTCGGGATATTCAGACGATTCTCTGGGTTGCCCGTCGTCAGTACGGCACCCTGAACCTGCGAGCCCTGGCGGGCGAAGGCTTCCTGGTGGAGAGCGAAAACGCCCTGCTGGCCTCGTCCCAGGAGTTTTTGTGGAAAGTACGTTACGCCCTGCACATGCTCGCCGGCCGCTCCGAAGACCGCTTGCTGTTCGATCACCAGCGCTCGATTGCCGGGCTGCTGGGTTTCGCAGGCCATGATGCCAAGCAAGCCATCGAAAACTTCATGCAGCAGTACTACCGGGTGGTCATGAGCATTGCCCAGCTCAGTGACCTGATCATCCAGCACTTCGAAGAAGTGATCCTGGCCCCCGAAGACGAAGCACCGCCGCAACCGATCAACTCAAGGTTCCAGCTGCACGACGGCTACATCGAGGCACGCAACGACAACGTGTTCCGCCGTACGCCATTCGCCATGCTCGAGATTTTTGTGCTGATGGCCCAGCAACCGGAGATCAAAGGCGTACGTGCCGATACCATCCGCCTGTTGCGCGAGAACCGTCATTTGATCGATGACGATTTCCGCAACGATATTCGTAATACCAGCCTGTTCATCGAACTGTTCAAGTGCAAGATCGGCATCCACCGCAATCTGCGACGCATGAACCGTTACGGCATCCTTGGGCGCTATCTGCCGGAGTTCGGTTTCATTGTCGGGCAGATGCAGCATGACCTGTTTCACATCTATACGGTCGACGCGCACACCCTGAACCTGATCAAGCACCTGCGTAAGCTGCAGTACACGCAGGTGTCGGAAAAATTCCCGTTGGCCAGCAAGCTCATGGCCAAACTGCCCAAACCCGAACTGATTTACCTGGCCGGCTTGTATCACGACATCGGCAAGGGCCGGCATGGCGATCATTCGGAAATCGGCGCCGTGGATGCTGAAGCCTTTTGCCAGCGCCACCAGTTGCCGATCTGGGACAGCCGCCTGATCGTCTGGCTGGTGCAGAACCACTTGGTGATGTCGACCACGGCCCAGCGCAAGGACCTGTCCGATCCGCACGTAATCCATGATTTCGCGCAGACTGTCGGCGATGAAACCCGCCTCGATTATCTGTACGTGTTGACCGTGGCGGACATCAACGCGACCAATCCGACGCTATGGAACTCCTGGCGAGCGAGCCTGTTGCGCCAGCTCTACACCGAGACCAAGCGCGCCTTGCGTCGAGGCCTTGAAAACCCGGTGGATCGCGAAGAGCAGATTCGCCAGACCCAAAGCGCTGCGCTGGACATCCTGGTACGCGGCGGCAACGATCCGGACGATGTCGAGCAGTTGTGGGCGCAATTGGGCGATGACTATTTCCTGCGCCACACCGCCGGCGATGTGGCCTGGCACACTGATGCGATCCTGCAGCAGCCGGCCGACGGCGGCCCGCTGGTGCTGATCAAGGAAACCACCCAGCGCGAGTTCGAGGGCGGTACGCAGATTTTCATCTATGCACCGGACCAGCACGACTTCTTCGCCGTGACCGTGGCGGCGATGGACCAGCTCAATCTGAACATTCACGACGCCCGGGTCATCACCTCCAGCAGCCAGTTCACCCTCGATACCTATATCGTGCTCGACACCGATGGCGATTCGATCGGCGACAACCCGGCGCGAGTCAAGCAGATCCGCGAAGGCCTGACTGAGGCCTTGCGCAATCCGGACAACTACCCAACGATTATTCAGCGTCGGGTGCCGCGCCAGCTCAAGCATTTCGCGTTTGCGCCACAGGTGACGATCCACAACGACGCTCAGCGTCCGGTGACGGTGCTGGAGCTCAGCGCCCCGGATCGCCCCGGCCTGTTGGCGCGGATCGGCACGATCTTCCTCGAGTTCGACCTGTCGCTGCAGAACGCCAAGATCGCTACCTTGGGCGAGCGCGTGGAAGACGTGTTCTTCATCACCGACGCGAACAATCAGCCACTGTCCGACCCGTTGTTGTGCAGCCGCTTGCAGGACGCAATCGTCGAACAGTTGAGCGTCAGCCAGGAACCCGATACCAAACTGTCGCGCATCAGCTTTTGAATTAACTCATTTTCCCCTGTTGGAACAAGCAAACTCCAATGCGAATTGGGCAAGTGGAACCCGGGTGGGAGCGAGCCTGCTCGCGATAGCGATGGATCAGCACACATTGATGCTGAATCTACTGCCCTCATCGCGAGCAGGCTCGCTCCCACAGGTTTCTTGCCCTGACTGAGATTGGAGCAAGGCTGCTCCTACATTGAACGAGGCCCCCATGAACAACGCTCTGAACCAGTTGCAACCCTACCCGTTCGAAAAGCTCCGCGCCCTGCTCGGCAGCGTCACGCCAAACCCGGATAAGCGCGCCATCGCGCTGTCCATCGGCGAGCCGAAACATCGTTCGCCGAGCTTCGTCGCCGAAGCGCTGGCGAGCAATCTGGATCAGATGGCCGTGTACCCGACCACCCTCGGCATCCCGGCCCTGCGTGAAGCCATTGCCGCCTGGTGCGAACGTCGCTTCAGCGTCCCGAACGGCTGGCTCGACCCGGCGCGCAACGTACTGCCGGTCAACGGCACCCGTGAAGCGCTGTTCGCCTTCACCCAGACCGTGGTCAACCGTGGCGACGATGCGCTGGTGGTCAGCCCGAACCCGTTCTATCAGATCTACGAAGGTGCGGCGTTCCTCGCCGGCGCCAAGCCGCATTACCTGCCGTGCCTGGACGAAAACGGCTTCAACCCGGACTTTGACGCCGTTTCGCCAGACATCTGGAAGCGCTGCCAAATCCTGTTCCTGTGCTCGCCAGGCAACCCGACCGGCGCACTGATTCCGGTCGACACCCTGAAGAAGCTGATCGCTCTGGCCGATGAATACGACTTCGTGATCGCGGCCGACGAGTGCTACAGCGAACTGTACTTCGACGAACAAACCCCACCGCCGGGCCTGCTCAGCGCGTGCGTGGAACTGGGCCGCAAGGACTTCAAGCGTTGCGTGGTGTTCCACAGCCTGTCCAAGCGCTCCAACCTGCCAGGCCTGCGTTCGGGCTTTGTGGCCGGTGACGCGGATATTCTCAAAGGCTTTCTGCTCTATCGCACCTACCATGGCTGCGCGATGCCGGTTCAGACTCAACTGGCCAGCGTTGCCGCATGGAATGACGAAGTGCATGTACGCGCCAACCGTGCGCTGTATCGCGAGAAGTACGATGCAGTACTGGAGATTCTCGGCCCGGTGATGGATGTGCAGCGCCCGGACGGTGGTTTTTACCTGTGGCCGAACGTGGCGGGAGATGATGCTGCGTTCTGTCGCGATCTGTTCGAACAGGAACATGTGACCGTGGTGCCGGGCTCTTACTTGTCCCGCGAAGTCGATGGCGTCAACCCGGGCGCCGGGCGTGTGCGCATGGCGCTGGTCGCGCCGCTGGCCGAATGTGTGGAAGCGGCCAAGAGAATTCGCGAGTTTATTACCCGCAACAAGTAAATATCCCAGCCCGCACTGCGCAACACAGTGCGGGCACTCTTATATAGCCAGTTACATTTCGCCCACAATTAAAGTTCACCACACTGCAGAGTTCCCTTACTCTCATGCAGCACATAACTGTGTGCACGCATAAATCCTTACATCCACTTCATGGAAGAAGTAACGAATGAACTGCATTGAAAACTGTTCTCTTATCCAATGGCCTGATGATCAGCAATCCTACGATGCTGCCGTTAACGAAAACCCCGCAAACGCAAACTCCTCCAGCCGTACTCGCGGCAAGCGCTCGCTGATCAATTACTCAAAACTGTGGGCTAACGGACGGACGCTCAAAATCGCCTTTATCGACGGCCCCGATGATGAGCACAAACAGAAGATCATCGACGCTGCCAGCCAGTGGCTGTCCTATATCAATCTGAGCTTCGATTTTGTCGATGGACTTGAAGGTGATATCCGGATTGCGACAAAAAACAACGTCAACAGCTCAATGCTGGGCACCGATGCGCTGTTGATTCATCCGGACTGGCAGACCATGGACCTGGGGGTCAAACCTGAACATGAAGATTTCGACGTGATCGTGACTCATGAGTTTGGACATGCCTTAGGCGCCATGCATGAACACCAACACCCTGAGGCTAATATCCCTTGGGATAAACCGAAAGTGTATGCGTTCTACCAGAATCGAGAAATGAATCCGCTGACCATAGAACAAGTCGACAGGAACCTGTTTCAGCCCTTCGATACAATCGAAGCGATTTATACGCCGTACGACAGAAAGTCGATCATGCACCATCCAGTGGCGAACACCCTGACATTGGGGGATTGGGAAATTCCAATCAACCGCAAGATCAGCAGAAAAGACAAGCGCTTGATGAAACTGCTCTATCCCAAGCGCTAAAACTTCATTCATTTGTAACGATCGAGAACAGGGGTATCGTCATTTAAGTCAACGGACGAGCACTGCCGCTATCAAAACGACTACAAGCACACATAAGCAAATCAATCATGAACATTAGTACTCCCTGTAAAATGATCCGCGCAATTGATGAACTCGCCTCTTACGACGCAGCTATCCTGGAAAACCCCGACAACGCCCAACGCTCTTCCACAGGCCGACGCTCCAAGCGTGCGATTGGCACCTGGAGCAAATTCTGGGGTAACGGCCGGACGTTAAGAATCGCGTTCGTGGATACTCAACTCAAACGAAAAGGCTTGCCATCGAAGCGTTGATCAAGCAATGGCAACGCTCTGTGAACCTGCAGTTCGAATTTATTGACCAAGGCGAAAGCGAGATCAGGATTTCAACCTCCAGCGCGACAAACGACTGCGCAGTAGGAACTGATGCGTTGTTGTACGAACAACATGTACCGACGCTGAATTTTAATATTGAAATCGACCATCCAGAATTCGAAGCAACCGTACTGCATGAGTTCGGTCACGCGTTGGGTCTGCAGCACGAGCAGCAGCATCCAAAAGCGAACATTCCCTGGGATAAACCGAAGGTTTACGAGTTTTATAAAACCCACTATGAGTGGACCGAGGAAGACACTGATCTTAACGTCCTGACGCCCTTTGGAGGCAGCGACCATCTATGGGGCAGCTACGACAAGGATTCGATCATGCACTACCCAGTCCCGAACGAGCTGACGACAGAGGATTGGGAAGTGGGTATCAACACCAAAATCAGCATGCTGGACAGGCGAGCCATGCGCAAAGCCTACCCAAAATATCGACCGAATGACGCTGATTGAGTCCAGCGAACGCAAGGGCTGAGCATTTGCACCGCAATCCCTGTGGGAGAGAGCTTGCTCGCTCCCACAGGGTTTTGCGTTTTAACTGAACGGTCATGGCATAATCCGTCACCTTTTATTTTCAGCACCTGCAAGGGGGGCAATTCCTTGACCGCTTCAAGCAAAACGTTGCACCTTTTCGGCATCAAAGCCTGCGACACCATGAAAAAGGCGCGCACCTGGCTCGATGAACACGCTGTCAGCTATGACTTCCATGATTACAAAACGGTCGGAATCGACCGTGAACACCTGAGCCAATGGTGCGACGAGCATGGCTGGCAAGTGGTGTTGAACCGTGCAGGCACGACCTTTCGCAAGCTCGACGACGAACGCAAAGCCGATCTCGACCAGCCGAAAGCCATTGAACTGATGCTCGCACAACCCTCGATGATCAAGCGCCCGGTGCTCGATCTCGGTGACCGAACCCTGATTGGCTTCAAGCCAGATATCTACGCGGCAGCGCTCAAGTAAGGCAGCCCGTTTCATTTTGTTAGAGGTATCAAACATGTCCACTACCCTGTTCAGCCTGGCCTTTGGTGTCGGCACTCAAAACCGTCAAGGCGCATGGCTGGAAGTGTTTTACGCGCAGCCACTGCTCAACCCGTCGGCCGAACTGGTCGCTGCCATTGCGCCGGTTTTGGGTTACACCGACGGCAATCAGGCCATCGCCTTCAGCACTGCTCAAGCTTCGCAATTGGCCGAAGCGCTGAAAAGCGTCGACGCTGCCCAGGCTGCATTGCTGACCCGTCTGGCCGAGAGCCACAAGCCACTGGTCGCCACTATTTTGGCCGAAGACGCTCAGCTGACTTCCACGCCTGAGGCTTACCTCAAGCTGCATTTGCTGTCTCATCGTCTGGTCAAGCCGCATGGCCTGAACCTGGCCG
Source organism: Pseudomonas lini (assembly GCF_964063345.1). Taxonomy (NCBI): domain Bacteria; kingdom Pseudomonadati; phylum Pseudomonadota; class Gammaproteobacteria; order Pseudomonadales; family Pseudomonadaceae; genus Pseudomonas; species Pseudomonas lini. The sequence goes on along the minus strand of NZ_OZ061318.1, from coordinate 4,476,368 downwards.
GCGTGTTCCCGCTGCTGCCAAACGTGGCCTGGACCAGCCAGGGCGCGATCGACCTGACTGAACTGGCCGAGCATCAACTGGAAGCCCGTCTGCGCGGCGAGTTGCTGGAAGTATTCTCGGTGGACAAGTTCCCGAAAATGACCGACTACGTGGTACCGGCCGGCGTGCGTATCGCTGACGCGGCGCGTATTCGTCTGGGCGCTTATGTCGGCGAAGGCACCACCGTGATGCACGAAGGTTTCGTCAACTTCAACGCCGGCACCGAAGGCCCGGGCATGATCGAAGGCCGTGTATCGGCAGGCGTCTTCGTCGGCAAGGGTTCGGACCTGGGCGGCGGCTGCTCGACCATGGGCACCCTGTCGGGCGGCGGCAACATCGTGATCAAGGTCGGCGAAGGCTGCCTGATCGGCGCCAACGCCGGTATCGGTATCCCGTTGGGCGACCGCAACACTGTTGAGTCGGGTCTGTACGTGACGGCCGGCACCAAGGTTGCGCTGCTGGACGAGCACAACAAACTGGTCAAAGTCGTTAAGGCCCGTGAACTGGCCGGTCAGCCTGACCTGCTGTTCCGTCGCAATTCGGAGACCGGTGCCGTGGAGTGCAAAACCCACAAATCGGCCATCGAACTGAACGAAGCGCTGCACGCTCACAACTAAGCAGAGCGTCACACGATCACCTGTGTGTAGGAGCGAGGCTTGCCCGCGAAGCTTTTGGCGATCTCAAATGCCCCTTCGCGAGCAAGCTCTGCTCCTACACAGGTCAGGCGTTCCACCCGCCCATGTTCACCAGGGCCCGATAGCATGATGATTCCCTCTCCTTGGCGCGCCGATTTTCCGGCCATCGCCGCACTGCAACGGCAAGACCAGACTTATCTGGACAACGCCGCCACCACGCAAAAACCTCAAGCCCTGCTGGATGCCCTGGCGCATTACTACGCCAATGGCGCGGCCAACGTGCATCGGGCGCAACACTTGCCCGGCGCCCATGCCACCCAGGCGTTCGAGGACAGCCGCAGCAAAGTTGCGCAATGGCTCAATACCGGCGATTGCGGGCAGATCATCTTTACTCACGGCGCGACGTCCGCGCTGAACCTCCTGGCCTATGGCCTGGAACACGTATTCAATCCGGGCGATGAAATTGTCATCAGTGCTCTGGAGCACCACGCCAACCTGTTGCCATGGCAGCAACTGGCCCACCGTCGCGACTTGAAGCTGGCGATCCTGCCGCTGGATGTCGACGGTTTGATTGACCTTGAAGCCGCCGCTCGCCTGATCGGCCCGCGCACCCGCCTACTGGCGGTCAGTCAGCTGTCCAACGTGCTCGGCGCCTGGCAACCGTTGCCCGCGTTACTGGCGATGGCCAAGGCGCACAACGCGTTGACCGTGGTCGACGGCGCTCAAGGCGTGGTCCACGGCCGGCATGACGTGCAGGCGCTGGGCTGCGACTTCTATGTGTTTTCCAGCCACAAGCTCTACGGCCCGGATGGCCTGGGTGTGCTGTTCGGTCGTCATGCAGCGCTCGAGCAACTGCGTCCGTGGCAGTTCGGCGGCGAAATGGTGCTGGATGCCAACTACCACGACGCACGCTTTCGTCCTGCTCCACTGGGGTTCGAGGCGGGTACGCCGCCGATTTCCAGCGTGATTGGCCTGGGGGCGACCCTGGATTATCTGGCCAGGCTGGATCAGGACGCCGTGTCCGCCCACGAAGCCACGCTGCATGACTATTTGCTCAAAGGCCTTGAGGCGCGCAATGGCATTCGTCTGCTGGGCAAGCCGCAACTGGCACTGGCCAGTTTTGTCGTCGAGGGTGTGCATAACTCTGATCTGGCGCATTTGCTGACCGAACAGGGAATCGCCGTTCGCGCCGGTCATCATTGCGCCATGCCATTGCTCAAAAGCTTTGAACTGGCCGGGGCGATTCGGGTGTCATTGGCGTTGTACAACGATTCGGAAGACCTTGAGCGCTTTTTTGAAGCGCTGGATCAGGCACTGGAGTTGTTGCGATGACCTTGCCCGCCGATGCCGTCATGGCGCTGGATACTTTTCAGAAGACTGCGAGTTGGGAACAGCGGGCGCGGTTGCTGATGCAATGGGGCGACCGCCTGCCGGCGTTGAGCGATGTGGATAAAGTCGAGGCCAACCGCGTGCATGGCTGTGAAAGCCAGGTCTGGCTGGTCGGTACGCTGCAGGATGGTCATTGGCAGTTCAGCGCCAGCAGCGATGCACGGCTGATTCGCGGGTTGGTGGCGCTGCTGCTGGCGCGGGTCAACGGTTTGTCCGCGTCTGAGCTGCAGCAGGTGGATTTGCCGGATTGGTTCAATCAGCTAGGACTGTCGCGGCAGTTGTCGTCATCGCGCAGTAATGGCCTCAACGCCGTGCTACAGCGGATGAATGAGTTGGCTGGTTAATCGCCTTAACTGATCGTTCCCACGCTCCGCGTGGGAATGCCTCCACGGACGCTCCGCGTTCGGCTGTGAAGGGACGCAGAGCGTCCCGGGCTGCATTCCCACGCAGAGCGTGGGAACGATCGGTGTCAGGCAGGCTTGACCCGATCCGCCGGGCGTCGAACCCCGGCCACAATCTTATCCACAGCCTTGGTCGCCGCGACCATGCCGAACGTCGCTGTCACCATCATCACCGCGCCAAAACCCCCAGCGCAGTCGAGCTTCACGCCATCCCCGACAAAACTCTTCTGCAAGCAAATGCTGCCATCCGGTTTCGGGTAGCGCAGTTGCTCGGTGGAAAACACGCAGGGCACGCTGTAGTGCCGGGTCACGGTGCGGGAGAAGCCGTAGTCGCGGCGAAGCGTGGAGCGCACTTTCGACGCCAGCGGATCGTTGAACGTGCGATTCAGGTCGCAGACCTGGATCAGTGTCGGGTCGATCTGCCCGCCCGCGCCACCGGTGGTGATGATCTGAATCTTGCGTCGCTTGCACCAGGCGATCAGCGCGGCTTTGGCGTTGACGCTGTCGATGCAATCGATCACACAGTCGATGTTCGGCGTGATGTACTCGGCCATGGTTTCACGGGTGACGAAGTCCGCCACTGCATGCACCGTGCAATCCGGGTTGATCCCGCGCAGACGCTCGGCCATCACCTCGACCTTGGGCTTGCCGACGGTGCTGTCCAGCGCATGTAGCTGACGGTTGACGTTGCTGACACAGACGTCATCCAGGTCAAACAGCGAAATCTCGCCCACGCCACACCGGGCAACAGCTTCCGCCGCCCAGGAACCGACGCCACCGACGCCGACGATCGCCACATGGGCCGCGCGCAAACGCTCAAGGCCTTCGATGCCATACAAGCGGGCGATGCCAGCAAACCGCGGATCTTCTGTACTCATGACCATTACCCCAAAAACCGGCGCGCATTATAGGGCCGTCGGCGACCAAGAACATCTTTGCGCTATGAACGGCAGTCTGGACGGCTTCAATTGACTACAAATTTATTGGAATTGGGTGATACCGCACCGGTCAAAGAACTTAAGTCGACTTGGATTGCCCAACGTCCGGCATTTCCCTGTCCGCTGTACGGTCAGTGAACGCCCGGTGTAGGATGCGCGCCCCCGCCTCATGGCAGCCGGCCGCCGACCGTTACTTCGTTCAGTAGCCCCTGGAACCTGAAATAGCTATGTCATCGCGTAAATTTGGACTCAACCTGGTCGTGGTTCTTGCAATCGCCGCCTTGTTCACCGGTTTCTGGGCGCTGGTCAATCGCCCGGTCACCGCCCCCAACTGGCCTGAACAGATCTCCGGCTTTTCGTACTCGCCGTTTCAACAAGGCCAGTACCCGCAAAAAGCCCAGTGGCCGACCGACGATGAAATGCGTCGCGATCTGGAGATCATGAGCAAGCTGACGGACAACATCCGCACCTACTCGGTCGACGGCACCCTGGAGAACATCCCCAAACTGGCGGAAGAATTCGGCCTGCGGGTGACCCTGGGGATCTGGATCAGCCCGGATGAAGAGCGCAACGAGCGCGAGATCACCCGCGCCATCGAAATCGCCAATACCTCGCGCAGCGTGGTTCGTGTGATTGTCGGTAACGAGGCGATCTTCCGTAAGGAAATCACTGCAGCAGAGCTAAGCCTGATCCTGGATCGCGTCCGCGCGGCCGTCAAGGTTCCAGTCACCACCTCCGAACAGTGGCACGTCTGGGAAGAAAACCCGAGCCTGGCCAAGCACGTCGACCTGATCGCGGCTCACATTCTGCCCTACTGGGAATTCGTTCCGGTGGACAAGGCCGGTCAGTTCGTTCTCGACCGCGCCCGTGACCTGAAAAAAATGTTCCCGAAAAAACCGCTACTGCTCTCCGAGGTCGGCTGGCCGAGCAACGGCCGCATGCGCGGTGGCGCCGATGCGTCGCCGGCGGACCAGGCGATTTACCTGCGCACGTTGGTCAACAAGCTCAACCGTCAGGGTTTCAACTACTTCGTGATCGAAGCATTCGACCAACCGTGGAAGGCCAGTGACGAAGGTTCGGTGGGCGCGTATTGGGGCGTGTTCAACGCCGCGCGTCAGCAGAAATTCAACTTCGAAGGCCCGGTCGTCGCGATCCCGCAATGGCGCGTATTGGCTATCGGCTCGGTAGTGCTGGCATTGCTGTCGCTGACCCTGCTGATGATCGACGGCTCGGCCCTGCGTCAACGCGGCCGCACCTTCCTGACCTTTATCGCGTTCCTGTGCGGTTCGGTGCTGGTGTGGATCGGTTATGACTACAGCCAGCAATACAGCACCTGGTTCAGCCTGACGGTGGGCTTCTTGCTCGCCCTCGGTGCACTCGGGGTGTTTATCGTGCTGCTGACCGAGGCCCACGAACTGGCCGAAGCGGTCTGGACCCACAAACGCCGGCGTGAATTCCTGCCAGTGGTGGGCGATTCGGACTACCGACCGAAAGTGTCGATACACGTACCTTGCTACAACGAGCCGCCGGAGATGGTCAAACAGACCCTCAACGCCCTGGCCAACCTCGACTATCCGGACTTCGAAGTCCTGATCATCGACAACAACACCAAAGACCCGGCGGTCTGGGAACCGGTGCGCGATTATTGCGAAACCCTCGGCCCGCGCTTCAAGTTCTTCCACGTGGCACCGCTGGCCGGTTTCAAGGGTGGCGCGCTGAATTACCTGATTCCGCACACCGCCAAAGATGCCGAAGTGATTGCGGTGATCGACTCGGACTACTGTGTAGACCCGAACTGGCTCAAGCACATGGTGCCGCACTTCGCCGATCCGAAAATCGCCGTGGTGCAGTCGCCACAGGATTACCGCGACCAGAACGAAAGCACCTTCAAGAAGCTCTGCTACGCGGAATACAAAGGCTTCTTCCACATCGGCATGGTCACCCGCAACGACCGTGACGCGATCATCCAGCACGGCACCATGACCATGACCCGACGCTCGGTGCTCGAGGAACTGGGCTGGGCCGACTGGTGCATCTGTGAAGACGCCGAGTTGGGTCTGCGCGTGTTCGAAAAAGGTCTGTCGGCGGCGTATTACCACGACAGTTACGGCAAAGGCCTGATGCCCGATACCTTTATCGACTTCAAGAAGCAGCGTTTTCGCTGGGCCTACGGAGCGATTCAGATCATCAAGCGTCACACCGCCAGCTTGCTGCGCGGCAAGGACACCGAACTGACCCGTGGCCAGCGTTACCACTTCCTCGCGGGCTGGTTGCCGTGGGTGGCGGACGGCATGAACATCTTCTTCACCGTCGGCGCGCTGTTGTGGTCGGCGGCGATGATCATCGTGCCGCAACGGGTCGATCCACCGCTGCTGATATTTGCGATCCCGCCGTTGGCGCTGTTCGTGTTCAAGGTCGGCAAGATCATCTTCCTCTACCGTCGTGCGGTCGGGGTCAACCTCAAGGATGCGTTCTGCGCGGCATTGGCAGGGCTGGCGTTGTCGCACACCATCGCCAAAGCGGTGCTGTACGGTTTCTTCACCAGCAGCATTCCGTTCTTCCGTACCCCGAAAAACGCCGATAACCACGGCTTCTGGGTAGCCATTTCGGAAGCGCGCGAAGAGGTATTCATCATGCTGCTGTTGTGGGGCGCGGCGCTGGGGATCTTCCTGGTGCAGGGCCTGCCGAGCAACGACATGCGCTTCTGGGTGACTATGTTGCTGGTGCAGTCGCTGCCGTATCTGGCGGCGCTGATCATGGCGTTCCTGTCGTCGCTGCCCAAACCGGTAGCCGAAGTCGCGACCGCACCGGCTGTCTAAATCAGTACAGATGCACTAAACGGCGGCCAATGGCCGCCGTTTTGCTTTAAGATAACCGCCATTTTGCAGGCCTTGGCCGGGCACGTACCAACGGCCGAACGCCATACCTGTGGGAGCGGGCTTGCTCGCGAAGCTTTTGGCGTCAGTGATGGCCCCTTCGCGAGCAAGCCCGCTCCCACATTTAGCCCGCGCCCATATTTCATGTTTTCGGAGCTTTCCATGACGGCCCACGCCGACCTTTCGCCGACCCTTCAACTCGCCATCGACCTGATCCGCCGTCCGTCCGTGACGCCGATCGACGCCGATTGCCAGAAGCAGATGATGCAGCGCCTGGGCGATGCCGGTTTCAAACTGGAACCGATGCGCATTGAAGATGTGGATAACTTCTGGGCGACCCACGGTAAACACGACGGCCCGGTGCTGTGCTTCGCCGGCCACACCGACGTGGTCCCGACCGGTCCGGTAACCGCCTGGCAGATCGATCCGTTCAACGCGGTGATCGATGAGCACGGCATGCTCTGCGGCCGTGGCGCGGCAGACATGAAAGGCAGCCTCGCGGCCATGACCGTAGCCGCTGAGCGCTTCGTCGCCGACTACCCGGACCACAAGGGCAAGGTCGCTTTCCTGATCACCAGCGACGAAGAAGGCCCGGCGCACCACGGCACCAAGGCTGTGATCGAACGCCTCGCCGCCCGTAAAGAACGTCTGGACTGGTGCATCGTCGGCGAACCGTCGAGCACTACCCTGGTGGGTGACGTGGTCAAGAATGGCCGTCGCGGCTCCCTCGGCGCCAAATTGACCGTGCGCGGCGTGCAAGGTCACGTGGCGTATCCGCACCTGGCGAAGAACCCGATCCACCTCGCCGCCCCGGCGCTGGCCGAACTGGCCGCCGAGCACTGGGACCACGGCAACGATTTCTTCCCGCCGACCAGTTTCCAGATTTCCAACGTGAATTCCGGCACCGGCGCGACCAATGTGATTCCGGGTGATCTGGTGGCGGTGTTCAACTTCCGCTTCTCCACCGAATCCACCGTCGAAGGCCTGCAAAAGCGCGTCGCCGATATTCTCGACAAGCATGGTCTGGACTGGCACATCGACTGGGCGCTGTCCGGCCTGCCGTTCCTCACCGAACCGGGCGCCCTGCTCGACGCGGTATCGGCGAGCATCAAGGACATCACCGGTCGCGAGACCAAGGCGTCCACTAGCGGCGGTACTTCCGACGGGCGCTTCATCGCGACCATGGGTACTCAGGTTGTCGAATTGGGCCCGGTCAACGCGACGATCCACCAGGTCAACGAGCGCGTGCTGGCGGCCGATCTCGATGTGCTGACCGAAATCTACTACCAGACCCTGATCAAGTTGCTCGCCTGATGCTTGCGTGTCCGATCTGCAGCGAACCGCTGAACGCGGTGGACAACGGCGTGGCTTGCCCCGCCGGGCATCGTTTCGACCGTGCGCGGCAGGGTTACTTGAACCTGTTGCCGGTGCAGCATAAAAATAGCCGCGACCCTGGGGATAACTTGGCGATGGTCGAAGCCCGTCGCGACTTTTTGAACGCCGGCCATTACGCGCCGGTGGCCAAGCGTCTGGCGCAACTGGCAGCGCAATACGCGCCCCAGCGCTGGCTGGACATCGGTTGTGGCGAGGGTTATTACACCGCGCAAATCGCCGAAGCCTTGCCTAACGCCGATGGCTATGCGCTGGACATTTCCCGGGAAGCGGTCAAACGCGCCTGCAAACGCAACCCTGCGCTGACCTGGTTGATCGCCAGCATGGCGCGGGTGCCGTTGGCCTCAGGCAGTTGCCAGTTTCTCGCCAGCGTTTTCAGCCCGCTGGACTGGGAAGAAGCCAAACGCCTGCTCAGCCCCGGCGGCGGCTTGATGAAAGTCGGGCCGACCAGCGGCCATCTGATGGAATTGCGCGAGCGGCTGTACGACGAAGTGCGCGAGTACACCGACGACAAGCATTTGGCGTTGGTGCCAGAAGGCATGGCGCTGCAGCACAGCGAAACCCTGGAGTTCAAACTGACGCTGGTTAACGGTCAGGATCGCGCGAACCTGTTGGCCATGACACCCCACGGCTGGCGCGCGAGTGCCGAACGCCGGGCGGCAGTCATCGAACAGGTCGAGCCGTTCGAGGTCACTGTTTCGATGCGCTACGATTACTTCGTGCTTCAATAATTTCTTAATTTTTTGGTCTTGAGCAATGGCTTGAGGCCGGCTAAATCCGCGAATGGATTTTTCAGACCCGCAGTGAGGACATCCATGCGCCAACCCGATATCGAGATTTACCTGAAAGACGCCGACGTCGACTACAAGGCCATCGCAGCCTGGCTCGGCGCGGCTTTAGGCCCGTGCACCGATTGGGTTCAGAAAGGCCAGACCTACAAGTGCAAGGCGGGCAACGTGCCGGTTACCTGGCTGCCGAAGGCCGTCGGCAAATGGAACAGCCTGTACCTGGAAAGCGACCAGACCCCATGGGAAGACGACATCGCCTGCGCCCGCGCAGCCTTTGCCGCGCTGAACGTCGAAGTGCGTTGTGCGCCAGGCAGTTGGGTCGAGGAAGAAGGTGAAGAGACGGCGGATCGCTGGATGCGCATCAGCGCCGATGGTGAAGAAGAAATCACCTGGAAAACTGCATAAGAGCCGTACAACGGACCTGTGGGAGCGGGCTTGCCCGCGATTGCGGTTTGTCAGTCACATCATTGTTGGATGTGCCGCCGTCATCGCGGGCAAGCCACGCTCCCACAGGGTGTTGGGTGACTTGAAGGGTTGTGTTTACAACCCCACCACATCCTCAGCCTGCAAGCCCTTCTCCCCCGTCACCACTGCATACTCAACCTGCTGACCTTCAGCCAGCGAGCGGTGCCCCTCGCCGCGGATCGCGCGGTAGTGCACGAACACGTCCACCCCGTCCTCGCGCTGAATGAAGCCATAGCCCTTGGCGTCGTTGAACCACTTCACATTGCCGGTTTCGCGCGTTGCCATGTCTCGGTACCTCTTCTTTTTATTTTGAACGGCCGAGTATATGACAGCCATCAAAACTCTCAACTCAAGTTTACTTAGGCGCTTTTTTGCCGATTTTCGACGAATACGGCACACTATCGGCCGCCCAAGCAATTGCTCGGTTTTTTTCACTCACGCAGAAGCCGTATGACCCGCTCCCCGTTCCGCCGTCTTGTGTTTGGCACCCTGCGCCGACTGCTGTACCTCTGGGTTCGCTCGGAGACGATCAACCAGTCGTCGTTCACCCTTAACCTCGACCGCAGTCGGCCGGTGTTCTACGTCCTGCAAAATCCTTCATTGACCGACCTCGCCGTGGTCGATACCGAGTGCAGCAAAGCCGGCCTGCCGCGCCCGGTGTTGTCGGTATCGGTGGGTGCGTTGGTGGAGCCCGCCGCGTTCTTTTACCTGACGCCGGAGCCCGACTGGCTCGGCCGTCAGGACAAGCGCGGTGCGCCACCGACCCTGACCCGCCTGGTCAGCGCCCTGAGCCAGAACGCCGCCGAAGACGCGCAGATCATTCCGGTCAGCGTGTTCTGGGGCCAGTCGCCGGACAGCGAATCGAGCCCGTGGAAACTGTTGTTCGCCGACAGTTGGGCGGTCACCGGGCGTTTGCGTCGGCTGCTGAGCATCATGATTCTGGGGCGCAAGACCCGGGTGCAGTTCTCGGCGCCGATTCATCTGCGTGAACTGATCGATCACAACAAAGGCCACGAACGCACCGTGCGCATGGCCCAGCGGATTCTGCGGGTGCACTTTCGCAACCTGAAAGCCGCGGTGATCGGCCCGGACATTTCCCACCGCCGCAATCTGGTCAAAGGCCTGCTCAATCAGCCCTTGGTCAAACAGGCGATCCTCGACGAAGCCGAGCGCGAGAACATCTCGCCGGAAAAAGCCAAGGCCCAGGCCCTGCGCTACGGCAACGAGATCGCCTCGGACTACACCTACACCGCGATCCGCTTTCTGGAAGTGGTGCTGAGCTGGTTCTGGAACAAGATCTACGACGGGATCAAGGTCAACCACATCGAAGGTGTGCAGAAAGTCGCCCAGGGTCACGAAGTGATCTACGTGCCGTGCCACCGCAGCCACATCGACTATTTGCTGCTCTCATATCTACTGTTCCGCAACGGCCTGACCCCGCCGCACATCGCCGCCGGGATCAACCTCAACATGCCGGTGATCGGCAGCCTGCTACGGCGTGGCGGCGCGTTCTTCATGCGCCGTACCTTCAAAGGCAACCCGCTCTACACCTCGGTGTTCAACGAATACCTGCATACCCTGTTCACCAAAGGCTTCCCGGTCGAGTACTTCGTCGAGGGCGGCCGTTCGCGCACCGGGCGCATGCTGCAACCGAAAACCGGGATGCTCGCAATCACTCTGCGCAGCTTCCTGCGTTCGTCACGCATGCCGATCGTCTTCGTGCCGGTGTACATCGGCTATGAGCGCGTGCTGGAAGGACGCACCTACCTCGGCGAATTGCGTGGCGCGAGCAAGAAGAAAGAATCGATCTTCGACATCTTCAAAGTCATCGGCGCGCTCAAACAGCGCTTCGGTCAGGTTGCGGTCAACTTCGGTGAGCCGATCAAACTGGCGGAATTCCTCGACAGCGAACAGCCAGACTGGCGCCAACAGGAACTTGGCCCGCAGTTCAAACCGGCCTGGCTCAACGAAACCACCAACCGCCTGGGCGAGAAAGTCGCGCAGCATTTGAATGAGGCGGCGGCGATCAACCCGGTGAATCTGGTGGCCCTGGCGCTGCTGTCCACCAGCCGTCTGGCCCTGGACGATCGCGCCATGGCGCGGGTCCTCGATCTGTATCTGGCGCTGTTGCGCAAGGTTCCCTACTCATCGCACACCACGCTGCCGGAGGGCGACGGTCGGGCGCTGATCGAGCACGTGAAGGACATGGACCTGCTGTCCGAGCAAAGCGATGCGCTGGGCAAAATTCTGTACCTGGACGAACAAAACGCCGTCCTGATGACTTACTACCGCAACAACGTGCTGCACATCTTCGCGTTGCCAGCGCTGCTCGCCAGCTTCTTCCAGAGCGCCTCGCGCATGAGCCGCGAGCAGATCCTGCGCTACACCCGCGCGCTGTATCCGTACTTGCAAGCGGAGCTGTTCATTCGCTGGTCCATGGATGAACTGGACGCCGTGATCGACCAATGGCTGGAAGCGTTCGTCGAGCAAGGTCTGCTGCGATTTGAAAACGATGTCTACTTGCGTCCGGCGCCAAGCTCGCGGCATTTTGTGCTGCTGACGCTGTTGTCCAAGAGCATCGCCCAGACGTTGCAGCGCTTTTACATGACCGTGTCGTTGCTGATCAACAGCGGCCAGAACAGCATCAGCGCCGAAGAGCTCGAAGATCTGTGCACGGTCATGGCCCAACGCCTGTCGATCCTCCACGGCCTGAACGCCCCGGAGTTCTTCGACAAGAGCCTGTTCCGTCACTTCATCCAGACAATGTTGGACCTCGACGTGCTGCGCCGCGACGAAGCCGGGAAGTTGAGCTACCACGAATTGTTAGGCGAACTGGCCGAAGGCGCAGCCAAACGGGTATTGCCGGCGGAGATTCGTTTGTCGATCCGTCAGGTGGCGCTGCATCGCAGTGAAGATGCGGCAGAAACCGGTGCACTTACCGAAGTCTGAAACTTGCAGACAACTAACCGGAAGACACGGATGTTTTCCGGTTACTTGATTCATGAATTAATAGGCTTTTCTAACCGATCACGATAAGGACATCGCGATGAGCCTCTTAAATGATACGAACCCTCATGTCACTGTAACTTTCAGCCTGCCTCCAGACTTTGTCGCTGCCGATGATGGCGAGCGCGAAACCGTTATCAGCGTCCAGACTGCCAACTCAACGCCTCCGATAAAAGTGCTGGACTGGCACCATCCTTCAATTGCCGATGGCCAATGGAATTTTTCATTCCCGCACCTCTACAGCAATATCGGCGTCAAGTATCAGATCAACATCCAGATGTTCCACAATCGACGGGCGTTACTGCTGGAACAGGATTACTTCGTTATCGTGAATCGCACGCCCCATCGCCAGACCTTGCACTTGAGCCCGATCGGGCTGTTGTATATCGAAGCTCAAGAGCCTGCGGCCTTCGCGACAGAACAGGCAGTGACTATCAGTCTGCATGAAAGCGAGCAACCTGAAGTTCAACTGGTTCGCGTCAGCCACGATGAACAAACCGCCACTTCGTTTTACCTGAAGTACGATCCGGATAGCGTATTACCCGGCAAACGTTACGCACTGACCGGCATCGAAAACCGTTACCACCAACGTATTAGCGTGTCTCCAAGCCAGGTCGAACTTGCACCGGCATCGTACTTATCACATTCAAGTCGATTACAGACGCTTAACCAGTGGCTGCCCCGGTCATTACGTTTGTTCACGGACGCTCTTGGCAAAATCCGCTAAATTCCTTTGAGCGCCGGGCTTCTTCCGGCGCTTATGTCATAGAGGCTCCCAATGAAAAAACTCTCACTCGTCCTGCTGACTACCCTGCTCGGTGCCTGCCAGTCGACACAACCGACCGCCAACGCCAGCCTCGACGGCGAAGTGTTCTATCTGCAACGCATTGCTCTGCCACCGAGCGCGACTTTGAGCGTCAGCTTGCAAGATGTGTCCCTGGCCGACGCACCGGCGGTAGTGCTCGACGAACAGAAGGGCCCGGTCAAAGGCCAGGTGCCGTTGCCGTTCCATTTGAGCTACGATCCGGCGCAGGTCAAACCCGGCCATCGCTATTCGGTTAGCGCCCGTATCGAAGTGGACGGCAAGCTGATGTTTATCACCACTGAAAATCACGCCGTGCAACTGGATGGCAAAGATCCGCAACCCCTGAAAATCCGCGTGGACGCCGCCCGCTAGTTCTATTTTCTAAACCTTTTTTTCTGAGCCTTTTTTTCTGAATAAGGAAGCCGCCATGCTCCGCCCTACCCTTCGCTTCGCCGGCCTGTGCGCAGGCTTGATAATCTGCGCCAACGCCCTGGCAGGCTCTCTCAGTGACCTGTCGCAACAAGACGCCTCCGGCGGTCTCAAGGACGCCCTGACCCAAGGCGCGCAACTGGCCGTCAAACAACTCGGCACACCCGGCGGCTTCAGCAACAACCCGGAGGTGAAGATCGAACTGCCAGGCAAGCTGGGTAAGGTCGCCAAGAAAATGAAACAGTTCGGCATGGGCGATCAGGTCGATCAACTGGAAACCAGCATGAACAAAGCGGCTGAAACGGCCGTGACGCAGGCTCAGCCGATCCTGGTGGATGCGGTGAAGAAGATGACCGTGGAAGATGCCAAGGGGATCCTCAGCGGCGGCAAGGACTCGGCGACGCAGTACCTGAGCAAAACCAGCCGCGAACAGATCCGCACCAAGTTCCTGCCGATCGTCAAACAAGCCACTGACCAGGTCGGCCTGGCCCAGCAATACAACTCGTTCGCCGGGCAAGCGGCGACTCTGGGTGTGCTGGATGCGAAAAATGCCAACATCGAAAGCTACGTGACCGAGCAGGCGTTGAACGGTTTGTTCGAGATGATTGGCAAGCAGGAAGAAACCATTCGCCAGAACCCTGCGGCGGCGGCGACCAGTTTGGCGAAGAAGGTGTTTGGTACGTTGTAATTTTCCAAGTGCTGCTCATCACGAAAAGCCCGCTGACCTTTGAAGGTTCAGCGGGCTTTTTCTTTTGCGCTACTGTTGCGGATCCAGATTATCCAGCACGCGATTTACCGACAACTCCGCTAGTGAAATCATCTGTTGAATCCCCAGCACCAAGTTGCACGTGGGGCCGGTCAGGTCGAAGGCTAACTCACTGGCCATGACATTGGCCGTGGCAAGGGTTTCACAGGCATGAGCCAGGAGAGTTTCCGAATCGACGTTTGGACCGATGACGAAAATCGTACTGGGACGACGATCGGCTTTGGCCTTTTTTTCGGCCGCAGGGGCGAGATAATGATCGAGCGCGCGGATCGCCGCGTCGTGGAGTTTCCTGGAATTGAGGAAAGCGTAGGGGGAAACGGAATCAGTTTCTATTTCTGGTTCTGCTTCGGGGGGATTTGGACTGTCTTTGATCATTGTGTAGCTCCTGAAGTAATGGAGCTGCCACCGATCGCTGCGAAGCGAATTTAAGGTGGCAGCTGTACGCAGGTTCGCAGACCGGGACTTCAGGAACCCGGCATACCCGAAGGTATCCCGCGCACAGCCGCCATAACACAGGCATAAAAAGCGCCCGCTTTCGGATGGTGGACGCTGTGCGTCTGAAGTTTAACCGGGCTGCGAAACCCGGTCGCTGCTTTTTGCAGCGACGATCCAAGGCTAGAGGTCGCGCTTCCGACAGACAACCTGAAAAACTTGTCGGATGTTTCCTTTATGTTTGATCGTTTATAAACAATGCCTGGAGCGATGAGCTATCAGGTGCATCCGCAGAAACTGGTTGGCTGTCAGGCCGCCTTCGCGAGCAAGCCCGCTCCCACAGTGGAGCGGCGTACACCCGCCCCTCACCACTCAACAGGCCGAGCGTTAGCTCGCCTGCAGCTTTTGATCTGGCTTTTGATCTTGATCCACCCGCCCCTTCGGGAGGCTGAGCGCAGGTGTTCATCTGGGGATTGGCGCGCAGCGCCGTTCGACGCAGTCGAACCCATCGCATGTAGGTTGAAGCGAAGCCAACCGTAGGGCGATGCCCCCAGATGGATACCGGAGCGAAGGAACGCCGAGCCTCAGCGAGGGGCCGGACGCTTGGGGCGAGACCTTTTGGTTCCTTTTGGGGCGTTTGCCAAAAGGGACTCGACGTAAGGTCGAAACCGTAAGTGGCCGTTACCGCAGAAATGGATATGTACTCGGTCACCCACAACATGGTCGGCCCGAAGGCCGCCAAGATCACGCCGAGTCTTTTTTGATTCGGAACCAAGCCGCATACAACGCCGGCAAAAACAGCAACGTCAACGCCGTCGCCACAATCAGCCCGCCCATGATCGCCACCGCCATCGGCCCGAAAAACACACTGCGCGACAATGGAATCATCGCCAACACCGCCGCCAACGCCGTCAGCACAATCGGTCGGAACCGCCGTACCGTCGCCTCGATAATCGCTTGCCAAGGCTTAAGCCCGGCAGCGATATCCTGCTCAATCTGATCCACCAGAATCACCGAGTTACGCATGATCATCCCGGACAAGGCGATCGTCCCGAGCATCGCCACAAAACCGAACGGCTGACGGAACACCATCAGAAACAGCGTCACACCAATCAGCCCCAGTGGCGCCGTCAGAAACACCATCACCGTGCGCGAGAAACTGCGCAGTTGCAGCATCAGCAACGTCAGCACCACCACGATGAATAACGGCACACCGGCCTTCACCGAGTTCTGCCCGCGGGCCGAGTCTTCCACCGTACCGCCGACGTCCAGCAGATAGCCGTCTGGCAATTCGGCGCGAATCGGATCGAGGGTCGGCATGATTTGCTGCACCAGCGTCGCCGGCTGTTCCTTGCCATAGATGTCGGCGCGAACCGTCACGTTGGGCAGACGGTTACGGTGCCAGATGATGCCTTCTTCGAAGCCATATTCCAGCGTTGCAATCTGCGACAGCGCCACACTGCGACCATTGTCAGTCGGCACCGCCAGACTTGGCAGCAACCCCAGCTCGGTGCGCTCATGCACCGTGCCGCGCAGCAGGATCTCGATCAACTCGTTGTCTTCGCGGTACTGGCTGACGCTGGCACCGGTCAGCGAGCTTCGCAGGAAACCGGAGAGGTTCGCAGTGCTCACCCCCAGCGCCCGCGCGCGGTCCTGATCGACGTTCAGGTAAACGACTTTGCTCGGCTCTTCCCAGTCCAGATGCACGTTGACCACGTGTGGGTTTTCGCGAACCTTGGCCGCTACTTTACGGGCCAATGCGCGGACTTCCTCGATGTGCTCACCGGTTACCCGGAACTGTACCGGATAGCCAACTGGCGGGCCGTTCTCCAACCGCGTGACCCGCGAGCGCAAGGCCGGGAATTGTTCGTTGAGGGTTTCGATCAGCCAGGTTCGCAGGGTTTCGCGTTCCTCGATGGTCTTGGCCAGGACGACAAACTGGGCGAAGCTCGCTGCCGGAAGCTGCTGATCCAGCGGCAGGTAGAAACGCGGCGAACCGGTGCCAACATACGCCACGTAGTTGTCGATCCCGGCGTGATCCTTGAGCAGGCCTTCGAGGCGTTTGACCTCATCGCTGGTGTTGCTCAAGGACGCCCCTTCGGCCAGCTTCAGATCGACCATCAACTCCAGTCGCCCCGAAGCCGGGAAGAACTGCTGCGGCACGAAACGGAACAGCACCACTGACGCGACAAACATCACGACGGTCAGGACGATCACCGTTTTGCGCCGGCGCACGCACCATTCCACCAGCCGTCTGACACGCTGATAGAACGGTGTGCCATAAGGGTCGGGTTGGCCGTTGCCGATGCCATGCTTGGCTGCATGAATTTTCGCCAGATCGGGCAGGAGTTTTTCCCCCAGATAAGGCACAAAGACTACGGCGGCAATCCACGATGCCACCAACGCGATGGTCACCACCTGGAAGATCGAACGGGTGTATTCGCCGGTGCCCGATTGCGCGGTGGCAATCGGCAGGAATCCGGCGGCGGTGATCAATGTACCAGTGAGCATCGGGAACGCGGTACTGGTCCAGGCATAGCTGGCGGCTTTGACCCGGTCGAAGCCCTGCTCCATTTTGATCGCCATCATTTCCACAGCGATGATCGCGTCGTCCACCAGCAACCCCAGCGCCAGCACCAGCGCGCCGAGGGAAATCTTGTGCAGACCAATGCCAAGGTAGTACATGCAGGCGAAAGTCATCGCCAACACCAGTGGAATCGCCAGCGCCACGACCATGCCGGTGCGCACACCGAGGGAGAAGAAGCTCACCAACAGAACGATTGCCAGAGCCTCCACCAGCACCTGAACAAACTCGCCGACACCGGTTTTCACCGCAGCGGGTTGATCGGACACTTTGCGCAGCTGCATGCCAGCCGGGAGATTTTTCTGGATTCGGGCGAATTCGACTTCCAGCGCTTTACCCAGAATCAGAATGTCGCCACCGCCCTTCATGGCCACCGCCAAGCCGATGGCGTCTTCAGCCATGAAGCGCATGCGCGGCGCCGGTGGATCGTTGAAGCCACGACGAACGTTCGCCACATCGCCAATGCGGAATGTGCGATCTTCGACGCGGATCGGAAAGTTCTTGATCTCATCGACCGTCTGAAAATTCCCCGAGACCCGTAGCTGCAAACGCTCGCTGGTGGTTTCGAAGAAACCTGCGGTGGACATCGCGTTCTGCTCTTCAAGCGCCTGCTGCACCGTCGCCAACGGCAACCCGAGGGTGGCCAGTTTGACGTTGGAGAGCTCGATCCAGATCTTCTCGTCCTGCAGCCCGATCAGATCGACCTTGCCCACATCCTTGACCCGTTGCAGTTGAATCTGGACACGGTCGGCGTAGTCCTTGAGCACCGCGTAATCAAAACCTTCGCCGGTCAGGGCGTAGATGTTGCCGAATGTGGTGCCGAACTCATCGTTGAAGAAGGGCCCCTGGATGCCCGGAGGCAAAGTGTGGCGAATGTCGCTGACCTTCTTGCGGACCTGATACCAGAGCTCCGGAATTTCCACCGAGTGCATCGAATCCCGAGCAATAAACGTGACCTGTGACTCACCCGGCCGGGAAAATGAAGCGATCCGGTCGTACTCGCCGGTTTCCATCAGTTTCTTTTCAATGCGCTCGGTAACCTGGCGCGATACTTCCTCGGCCGTGGCGCCAGGCCAGTTGGTGCGAATCACCATGGCCTTGAAGGTGAACGGCGGGTCTTCACTTTGGCCGAGCTTGGTGTAGGACAACGCGCCGACGACGGCCAGCAAGAGCATCAGGAACAGTACGATCTGGCGGTTACGCAGCGCCCATTCGGAAAGATTGAAACCCATCGGGGATTACTCCTTGTGCGCCAGATTGACCACGCGGTTGGAGCGATCCACCGGGCGCACTTGCTGCCCGTCGTGAAGCACATGAACACCGGCCGCCACCACCCAGTCGCTGGCGTTCAGGCCTTCGAGCACCGGCACGGTTTTCTCGCCGAATGCACCGACCCGCACCGGGACTTTTTTCAAGGTGTTGTTGCCGCCGACCACCCACACATAAGTGGCACCGTTTTCCGCAGTGACCGCCGATAATGGAACCGACAACGCCACTACTTCGGCGGTCTGGATGAACACCCGGGCGCTCTGGCCCAATTCGGCGGGAACCTTGCCGGCGGTAAAAGCGATACGGGCGGCGAAGGTGCGGGATTTCGGATCGGCCGCAGGCGACAGTTCACGGATGCGTCCGGGGAAACGTTGATCGGGTTGGGTCCAGAGTTCCACCGAGACCGGTTGGCCAACCTTGAAGCGACCGAAGCTCTGCTCCGGGAGGCTGATCAACACTTCACGCTCGCCATCGGTGGCGAGGGTAAACACGGTTTGCCCGGCCGCGACCACTTGCCCGACTTCAACCGCACGTTTGGCCACCACGCCATCCTGCGGCGCACGCAGCACCGCGTAACTGGCCTGATTGGTCGAAACGTTGAATTCGGCTTTGATTTGCTTGAGGCGTGCTTCACCGGAGCGGTAGAGATTTTCCGCATTGTCGTACTGCGAACGGCTGACCATCTGCCGCTCCATCAGGGTCTTGTAGCGATCACGCTCGGCGCGCACCAGGCTCAGGTTGGCTTCGGCGGCCGCGACCTGGGCACGGGTGGCTTCCAGTTGCAGGCGCACGTCCTGAGGATCGAGTTCCGCCAAGGGCTGGTCAGCCTTGACCCGCTGGCCTTCCTCGACCAATCGTCGGCTGACCTTGCCGCCAATGCGAAAGGCCAGATCCGGCTCATAGCGCGCACGAACTTCACCGGGATAACTTTCCATGGCCTGAGCCGAAGGCTCTGGCTGTACGACCATGGCCGGGCGGACG
The DNA here is from genome assembly GCF_964063345.1 of Pseudomonas lini. Taxonomy (NCBI): domain Bacteria; kingdom Pseudomonadati; phylum Pseudomonadota; class Gammaproteobacteria; order Pseudomonadales; family Pseudomonadaceae; genus Pseudomonas; species Pseudomonas lini. The sequence goes on along the minus strand of NZ_OZ061318.1, from coordinate 4,457,173 downwards.
GTGACTTGAGGCGCCTCTTCATGGCCACACGCAGACAATAAAAAAGCCAGACTGACCGGCAATGCGAGGGACAAGGCATAGCGGAACATGGTGAAGGACCTTTCGCTAATGGTGCTTGGAATAATTATACTGACCAGTATGTTATTAATAGCAAACTCACCAGTCCAGTATTAAAGCGAAGAATGTCTAACAATCTTTCAACACCCAGCGGTCCAGGCCGTCCCAAGGATCTGGCCAAGCGCCAGGCAATCCTCGACGCGGCGAAAATCCTGTTTCTGAGTAAGGGCTACGCCAACACCAGCATGGATGCCGTGGCGGCCGAGGCCGGCGTGTCGAAGCTGACGGTTTACAGCCATTTCAACGACAAAGAGACGCTGTTTGCCGCCGCGGTGATGGCCAAGTGCGAGGAGCAACTGCCAACGCTGTTTTTTGAATTGCCGGACGGCATTGCCGTGGAAACCGTGCTGCTGAACATCGCGCGCGGTTTTCATCAGCTGATCAACAGCGACGAATCGGTGAACCTGCACCGGCTGATGATGACGTTGGGCAGCCAGGACCCGAAACTCTCGGCGATATTCTTCGAAGCCGGACCAGAGCGCATGTTGCACGGCATGGAGCGGTTGCTGACCAAGGTCGATCAGAGCGGCGCGTTGAGCATCGATAAACCGCGCAATGCGGCTGAGCATTTCTTTTGCCTGCTCAAGGGCGCGGGGAATTTCCGGTTGCTGTACGGCTGCGGCGAACCGGTGACCGGGGATGCGGCTGAAGCCCATGTGCGGGAAGTGGTGGAGTTGTTTATGCGGGCTTATCGGCCGGAGTCGGTCTGATCGATTTGTAGTGTGTGGGCCGACGCTATCGCGGGCAAGCCCGCTCCCACAGGTTCCGAGGGTGTTCTCGGATATTGTGCCCAACACAAAACCTGTGGGAGCGAGGCTTGCCCGCGATGGGCGCGACACGGTCTTAAGGCTTGAGCGCTTTCTTCGGATAGATGTCGTATCGGCTGGACTTGCCATCCAGCGCATGACTCGGCTTCGGCCCGTCGATGCACGGCGCCTTGCGCGGACGCTTGACCACCACCCGATGACTGGCCAGAGCCAACGCCGCTTCGAGCAGGGCCGGCGCATCCGGGTCATCGCCTACCAGCGGCCGGAACAGGCGCATTTCCTTCTTCACCAACGCGGTTTTCTCGCGATGGGGAAACATCGGATCGAGGTAGATCACCTGCGGCGGCTCGCCTTCCCAGTTGCGCATCACCTCGATCGAATTGCCCTTGAGCAAACGCATCCGCGCCACAATCGGCGCCACGTCGAAATCTTCCGCGCCGCGCGCCAGGCCATCTTCCAGCAACGCGCCGATCAGCGGCTGGCGCTCGATCAGGCTCATCTCGCAGCCCAGGCTAGCCAGCACGAACGCGTCTTTTCCCAGCCCCGCTGTGGCGTCCAGCACGCGCGGGCGCACACCCTGGGCGATGCCGACCGCTTTGGCGATCATCTGACCGCTGCCGCCACCGTACAACCGACGATGGGCCGCGCCGCCCTCGACAAAATCCACCCGCACCGGTCCCGGAGCGTCCGGCCCGAGCTGCTGCAACTGCAACCCCTGCTCACCCACCTGCAAGGCAAACTCGCCGTCATCCACCTGCAACGGCAACCCCAGGCGCTCGGCCCATTGCTCGGCCTGTGGCTGAAAGGTCGTGCCCAAGGCCTCGACATGGATGCGGCAGGCCGCAGGTTGCTCAATCATGGGAAAACACGCTCAAAAAATTAATGATCGGCAAAAACGGCCGATAACCAAACTATCGAGCATTTTGCCAGAGCTGAGCGTCGACCGAGAGAAATGTCAGACATTCAACGCACATCGATAGGTTACATCTCGCCCCACGGCGATTTTGGCCTGCGAAATTCCCAAGCACTGAGCGGCGTCAGTCACCTGTGGCAGGATTTTTTTGCCCAGGCCTTGGCCGATCAGTCGGGCGATGTCGTGCCGGAGTCTCTCAACTTTGCGCCGGTCGATCTCGACAGCCCGGTCGAACCGACCGTCGGCAGCGAGCTGCTGGCGCACATCATTTCCCAGCGCGAATGTGATGTGATTGAAACACCCGTCCGCCCGCCAGAGCCGCTATTCCTGCCGATTGCCGAGTTCGAAATGGACCTGGCCGACAAACCGTTCCCACCGTTCCCGCCTGAAGAAATCGTCTCGCAACAGAAACAACAGGACTTCGACAGCGGCTGGGTACGCCCGATCGTGCTCACCGCAGGTCAACCGCTGCCAGAGCCTGGCACCGCAGCGCAACCGCGTCCGCTGCACTTGCCGATCGCCGAGTTCGAACTCGATCTGCTGGACAAGCCGTTCCCACCGTTCTCGCCCGAAGAACTGGTGGAGCAACAGAAACAATTCGATTTCGATAACGGCTGGGCACGCCCGATCGTTCTGCAGAACCTGCGCATCGCCGCATAACCCTCAGCGACACCGCCACCACGGCCCGACATCCACATGAAAGTGATTGCGATGGGCGGCGTTGTAGTCCGGGCTCAATACCACACTGAACATGTCGCAAGCGCCGTCGCGGACCTGACGGAGAAATCGCGCGTCCTGATTATCCTTCGGCCAATCCTTGAGCACGCTGATGAGGCGGCCGTCCGCCAGCCGGAATCCGCTGATATCCAGCGCATCGGCCGTGGCATGCTGGCTGCGTCTGCCGTTTTCGCGGTTGTAGACGTTGCGACAGGCAAAGCTGCCGAGATGGTCGACCCGTTTCACAGCCTGCCCGTAGACAGCCTGAGCCGCCGGTTGCAGGGCGTGGCGCTCGAACAAGGCGAACGCTACCGCCAGGCTGCAACTGGCGAGGAAACTGCTGCTCAGCGCCGCCTCGCCACTTTGCACACGCAAGGTGTTGGTCAACGGGCAGGCCGCGTCCGGGCTGTCGGCCTGACGGCTTACACGTAACCCGGAGCTGCTCAGGGCCTGGTCGCATAACTGCGGATCATCGCGCAGACGCATCAGTTTGTAGCGGGTCAGCAGGTTCGGTTCGGCCTTCACGTCCAGCGGCGCCCACGGGTTCCATTGCGGAGGAATGGCTACCCAGCCGCGCCAGACGCTCAACCCGGCAGCGCCGATGATCAATAGCACCAGCAACAGCCCCCAGCGAAACCGCATCGTCAGCCTTTGAACAATTGATTAGCCTTCTGGAACGGCATCGACCGGGAGGTAAAACCGAAGGTCCCGTGTTGCTGGATTTCCTCGGCGGCGCGCAAGAACTCGCCATACGCCGCCAAGGCCAGGGCCGAACCGACGCTGATGCGTTTGACACCCATTTCACTCAACTGCTCGACCGTCAGCTTGAGCCCACCGGACATCAACACATTGACCGGTTTCGGCGCCACGGCACGGACCACCGCCAAGACCTCTTCAGCGCTGCGCAGGCCCGGTGCGTAAAGCACGTCGGCCCCCGCCTCGGCAAATGCCTGCAAGCGGCGAATGGTATCGTCGAGGTCAGGATTGCCGTGCAGAAAGTTCTCGGCACGCGCCGTCAGCACGAAGGGAAAAGGCAAGCTGCGAGCTGCGGCTACGGCAGCTTCAATACGCGCCACGGCATGCTCGAAGCAGTAGATCGGACCGTCCTCACGCCCGGTGGCATCTTCGATCGAACCGCCGACGGCACCAGCCTTGGCGGCACGCACAATACTTTGAGCGCAGTCGGCGGGGGCGTCAGCAAATCCGTTTTCGAGATCCACCGCCACCGGCAGATCAGTGGCCGCGACAATCGCTTCAACGTTCGCCAGGGTCTCGTCGAGCGTCAGTCCACCATCGGGACGGCCCCGGGAAAAGGCGTAACCGGCACTGGTGGTCGCCAGCGCCTCGAAGCCAAGGCTGGCGAGCATTTTCGCCGAGCCGGCGTCCCAGGGGTTGGGAATGACAAAAGCGCCCTCGCGTTCGTGTAATGCTTTGAACGCCTGGGCTCGAAGGGTTTGCGCATCCATTGGCAGACTCCTGAAAAGGGTAAAGAACCCAATGCCGAATAAACCGCTTTTCGTAGGAGCCAGGCTTGCCGGCGAAGGCAATTTTAAGGACGCCTTCGCCGGCAAGCCTGGCTCCTACGGGCATTAGGGAACGAGGCCGCTTCAGAGCAAGCCAAGTTGCTCGGCGGCGGGTTCTCTGTATAGCTCAGGCAGCGGCGGCAAGCCAGGCAAACGCAGCATCAGTTGTGCGTGAAAACGTTGGGCGAGTTTTGCGGCCAGCAGGTTATCGGCGGTGTGCAGGAAGATATAGGGCGTGCGGCCCTCTTCGATCCAGACAGCGATTTTCTCGACCCACGGCACCAGGAACGGATCGTTGGCTTCCAACTGCGGATGGCCGATGAAACGCACCTGTGGGAATTGAGTAAATGCAGCAGGTCGAGGCGGCACCCTGGGCTTTTTCGATTGGGCGTGGAGCACCGAAGAATCGGTCGAGATGCAGCTGAACAGCGCTCGCGGATCGAGGCAGATACGCTCGACACCGCGGTCCAGCAACAGGCGATTGAGCATCCGCTCGGCATCGCCCTTGGCGAAGAACTCATCGTGCCGCACTTCGACCGCCAAAGGCCGGTCCACCGCGTCGATAAAACCGGCCAACTCAGACAAGCGTTGAGGGGTGAAGCTTTTGGACAATTGTAGCCAGAGGGGAGAAACCCGTTCACCCAGAGGGCTGAGCAATTGCACAAAGGTTTCGGCAGCAGTCAGTTGCTCGCGCAAGTCACCGCTGTGGCTGATGTCGCCGGGGAACTTGGCGGTAAAGCGAAAGTGTTCAGGCATGGTTTCGGCCCAGCGCTGCACGGTGGCGGCAGAGGGGCTGGCGTAGAAGGTCGTATTACCTTCCACGGCGTTGAACACTTGAGAATAAAGATTGAGAAACTCGGCGGGCCTGGCGTCTTGTGGATACAAGTAATCGCGCCAGGCGTTTTCACTCCAGGACGGGCAGCCGAGGTAGTAAGGCTGCAACATCAGATGTACAGGTCGAGACCCAGTACATCCGCATCCCAATCGACAAAAGTGGCGGTGCTCAGGTAGCTGGCCAGTGCCATCGCCACGCTTTTGCTCATGGCGCGGTGATAAATCATGTCTTGTTGACGAGCGGGGAGATTGCTCAGGCGTTGCGCTGAGGCTTTGGCGGCGCGGGCGGCCAATTGCTCTTCGGTAGGGAATTCCAGCTCGCCGTCGATATCGACGTAGTCGTCATCCGCCACAGGGCCTTTGCGGGGCTTGCGCTTGATGGGGTAGGACTGGGAGGAAACGCCGTCTATACGCATGAGTACATGTCCGGTATCAGTGATGGCAGCTTAGTGGCACATAGCCCACTTCGCAAACTGCCGAGTGATAACTAGAACACAGAAAAGCGAAAAGGTTTAAAAGCGCAGGAGAGAAAATGACGATTGGCGCTGGCTGGTAGACCGCCATCGCGGGCAAGCCCGCTCCCACAGGATCTCCGCTAACCCTGTGGGAGCGGGCTTGCCCGCGATTGGACCCGCTCGGTCTGGGAAGTTAACGCGCTTTCGGCGTCGCAACTTTATCGCGCAGATACACTGGTTGCGCCTCATCAGCCACGATCGCTTCACCGCGTTCCCAGGCAAAACGGGCCAGGGTCAGCAGGTCTTCGGCGTGGGGCAGCATGCCCGCATCTTGCCCGCTCAAGTTGACGGCAATGCGCTCGGAATATCCCCAACCGGTGCCCGCGCCGAACCACTCGCCGCTGGCATCGGCCGGCAACGCAGCGGCTTCCGGTGGCAATACCGCTTCGTTGCCCACCAACCGCATCTCCCCCGCCGTTTCGCGGTAGCAACCCCAATACACCTCATCCATGCGCGCATCGATGGCCGCCGCGACCTGGCTGACGCCGTGTTCGCGATAGGCCCGCTGGGCGAGTACGGCGAGATTGGAGACCGGCAACACCGGACGATCCAGCGCAAACGCCAAGCCCTGGACCACGCCGATGGCGATCCGCACACCGGTGAACGCGCCCGGCCCACAGCCGAACGCAATGGCATCGACCGCTTGCAGCGTGGTTCCGGCATCGGCCAGCAGTTGCTGGATCATCGGCAGTAGCTTCTGCGCATGCAGGCGCGGGATCACCTCGTAATGACTCGTGACTTTGCCGTCATGCAGCAAAGCAACGGAGCAAGCTTCAGTCGCGGTGTCCAGGGCCAGCAAGGTGCTCATCGATGTTTCCGTAAGAGAGATCAGAAAAAGTGCGCCAGTATAAACAACTACGGCCCGCAAGCGGGCCGTAGAAGATGAAGCCGATCAGACTTTTCAGCTCAGTGCTTCAAGCACCTTGCCGGTGATCACTTCAACCGAGCCAACACCCGGGATATGGCTGTATTTCGGCTTGCCCTGCGCAGAGGCCAGACCTTGGTAGAACTCCACCAGTGGTTTGGTCTGGGAGTGGTAGACCGACAGGCGATGACGCACGGTTTCTTCGGTGTCGTCCTTGCGCTGCACCAGCTCTTCGCCGGTGATGTCGTCTTTGCCGGCGATTTTTGGCGGGTTGTAGACGGTGTGGTACACGCGGCCGCTGGCCTCGTGAACGCGACGACCGGCGATACGCTGAACGATTTCTTCGTCATCGACGGCGATTTCGACCACGTTGTCCAGTTCCACACCAGCTTCTACCAGCGCTTCAGCTTGCGGAATGGTGCGCGGGAAACCGTCGAACAGGAAACCGTTGGCACAGTCAGGCTGCGCGATACGGTCCTTGACCAAGGCGATGATCAAATCGTCGGAGACCAGACCACCGGCATCCATGATGCCTTTGGCTTTAACACCCAGCTCGGTACCGGCTTTTACAGCAGCACGCAGCATGTCGCCGGTGGAGATTTGCGGGATACCGAATTTCTCGGTGATGAACTTAGCCTGAGTACCTTTACCGGCCCCGGGAGCTCCCAGCAGAATGACGCGCATCGATGTGCTCCTCAATTTTTTATATAGATAACGTCAGATTCGCCTCGTGGGGCCAATCTCAAAAATAGGATCGCGACCGCCCAAACGGCCAAAGGCTGATCAAGATACACAGCAGGCCCTGCCCACACAAGCCGCCGAAAGTCGGAGAAACCCGCATCTGACGAGCCCCTGCGAAGGGGTAACCCAAGTCGCAACCCCATCATTAACTGTCGCGTGACAGACCTTTTCGACCGCTCGCCAGCTGGCACTCGACGCTCGCGCCGGGTGCCTGTCCCCGACGACAAAAACCTTAGCCGGTATTTCGCAAACCGGCGGCGATCCCCGCCACAGACACCAGTAACGCCTGTTCTACCGGGCTGCCCTGGGCCACATCCTGTTGCCGCGAACGTGCCAACAGTTCGGCCTGCAATAGATGCAGCGGGTCGAGATAAGTGTTGCGCAGGCGGATGAATTCAAGGGTGGCTGGGCTATGTGCCAGTAGCTGCGACTGACCGGTCAACCCCAGGACCACCGCACACGCCTGCGACAATAGGTCGCGTAAATGCGCACCCAAAGGAAGCAGTTCCGGCTCGACCAGGCGCTCATCGTAAGATTGGGCGATATCAGCGTCGGCCTTGGCCAGCACCATTTCCAGCATATCGATGCGGGTACGGAAGAACGGCCACTGCTCGCGCATCTGCCCCAGCAGCTCACCCTCGCCACGCTCCAGCGCCTTGCTCAGCGCTGCTTCCCAGCCCAACCAGGCCGGCAACATCAGGCGCGTCTGGGTCCAGCCGAAGATCCACGGAATGGCGCGCAGGCTTTCAATCCCACCTGCGCGACGCTTGGCCGGGCGGCTACCCAAAGGCAAACGCCCCAACTCCTGCTCCGGGGTGGACTGGCGGAAATACTCGACAAACTGCGGGTTTTCCCGCACCACAGCGCGGTAAGCCTTGACGCCATCGGCGGCCAATTCGTCCATCAGGTGGCGCCATGCAGGCTCAGGCGGAGGCGGCGGCAGCAAGGTCGCTTCCAATACCGCCGCCAGGTACAGATTGAGGTTTTGCTCGGCGATGTCCGGCAGGCCGAATTTGAAACGAATCATTTCCCCCTGCTCGGTGGTGCGAAAACGCCCCGCCACCGACCCCGGCGGCTGCGACAGAATCGCCGCGTGCGCCGGGCCACCGCCACGGCCCACGGTGCCACCGCGACCGTGGAACAACAGCAGTTCTACTTGCTGTTCGCGGCAGATGTCGACCAAGCGCTCCTGCGCCCGATACTGCGCCCAGGCCGCAGCGGTGGTGCCAGCGTCCTTGGCCGAATCGGAATAACCGATCATCACTTCCTGCGGCCCTTGCAGGCGCGAGCGATAGCCCGGCAGCAGCAAGAGTTTTTCAATCACCGGGCCGGCGTTATCGAGGTCAGCGAGGGTTTCGAACAGCGGCACCACACGCATCGGCCGCAAAACACCGGACTCTTTAAGCAGCAATTGCACAGCCAGCACGTCGGAAGCGGCACCCGCCATGGAAATCACATACGAGCCGAGGGAAGCCGCCGGTGCCGCGGCGACTTCCCGGCACGTCGCCAGCACTTCGGCGGTGTCGGCAGACGGCTTGAAGTACGCCGGCAGCAACGGCCGGCGATTGTTCAGTTCGCGCATCAGGAAAGCGATGCGTTCTTCCTCGCTCCAATCTTCATAGCGGCCCAGGCCGAGGTAATCGGTGATTTCGGTCATGGCTGCCGTGTGGCGCGACGAGTCCTGTCGCACATCGAGGCGCACCAGAAACAGCCCGAACGTCACCGCACGGCGCAGGCAATCGAGCAACGGGCCGTCGGCAATGACGCCCATGCCACATTCATGCAGCGAGTGGTAGCACAGCTCCAGCGGATCCAGCAGGTCGCGGTTGTTTTGCAGCACATCGGCCGACGCTGGCGTGTTTGCCGTCAGGGATGCGTGGGCCCAATTACGGGTCGCGCGTAGACGTTCACGCAGTTGTTTGAGTACTGCGCGGTAAGGCTCGGCGTTGTCGCCGGCCTTGGCTTTCAGCTCGTCACTGGCCTGCTGCATCGACAACTCGGCGGCGAGGTGATCAACATCGCGCAGATACAAATCGGCGGCCATCCAGCGCGCCAGCAGCAACACTTCGCGGGTCACGGCTGCGGTGACGTTGGGGTTGCCGTCGCGGTCGCCGCCCATCCATGAGGCAAAACGAATCGGCGCAGCCTCCAGTGGCAAGTGCAGGCCGGTGGCGGCATGCAGGGCCTGATCGGCCTTGCGCAAATAATTGGGAATCGCCTGCCACAGCGAATGCTCGATCACCGCAAAGCCCCACTTGGCTTCGTCCACCGGTGTCGGGCGGGTACGGCGGATTTCTTCGGTGTGCCAGGCTTCGGCGATCAGGCGCTGTAACTTCGTCTTGATCTGCTCGCGCTCGGCGCTGGTCAGGTCACGGTGGTCCTGAGCGGCCAGTTGCGCGGCGATCGCGTCGTACTTCTGAATCAGCGTGCGACGCGCCACTTCGGTGGGGTGCGCGGTCAATACCAGCTCGATTTCCAGCCGCCCCAATTGCCGCGCCAGGGACTCGGCATCATGCCCGGCAGTCAGCAGACGAGCGAGCAGTTCCGGCAATACCCGGGCCTCGAACGGCGCGGGCTGCGACTCTTCACGGCGGTGAATCAGCTGATATTGCTCGGCGATATTGGCCAGGTTGAGGAACTGGTTGAACGCCCGCGCCACCGGCAGCAACTCGTCTTCGCTCAACTGGTTGAGGCTGGCGCTGAGTTCGGCGTCCATCGAACCGCGACGGTCGGCCTTGGCGCCTTTGCGGATCTGCTCGATCTTGTCGAGAAAGTCGTCCCCGTACTGCTCACGAATGGTATTGCCCAACAGCTCACCCAACAGGTGAACGTCCTCGCGCAAGCGTGCATCAATATCGGTCATCAGCAATTCTCCAGCGAAAATCCGGGGCGGCTATGCTCAATGTGTAGGATGTGTAGGAGCCAGGCTTGCCGACGAAGGCGCACTAAAGGACGCCTTCGCCGGCAAGCCTGGCTCCTACACATAGCTCTGTCATAGAGAGTGCCGTCGTAAAGCGCTTCTTACAAGCGGACGACCAAGGGACTTTAACTGAAGCTAGTCTCAACAATAAGCCGTACAAGGGCTTACCGCCGGCCACCGCCGGACACTCAACCGGCCTGCCACGAGCAGGTGCGTCATGAGGTCATTATGAAAATCCGCGAGCTCGCCAAGCACTGGGAAGAAAACGCCAAGGGTCGCCTGACCGACTCGGGCTACACGATTCGTCTGGACGTGGAGGCCGCCGCACGGCTGGCGGCGATTATCGAGATGTACCCCAAACGGCACCCCGAAGAACTGCTCGGCGAGTTGATCGGCGCCGCCCTGGAAGAACTCGAAGCGAGTTTTCCGTACGTGAAAGGGTCAACGGTAGTAGCCACCGACGAAGAAGGCGACCCGCTGTACGAAGACGTCGGTCCGACCCCGCGTTTTCTCGCCTTGTCCCGTCGTCATTTGCATGATCTATCGACCGATTGACAAGCAAAAACACTGATCCAACCCATATAAAATTGTGGGAGCGAGCTTGCTCGCGATAGCTGTCGGTCAGCCACCATTGATGTCGACTGTGCTGACGCTATCGCGAGCAAGCTCGCTCCCACAAGGGTCGCATTCCTCCTTAAAAATGATGCACTCCTGAGCCTATGAAAGCCCAGAGATACCACTGCACATCGCTAAAGTTCCCGTCCTAGAGCCTTGTCCGCTCGATCAGGTTTTTTTCGGGCGAAAAGCCATCTTCTCTGAACTTTTGAAAAACACTTTGGGTCAACCCAGTAACCACGCCTGGGACGGCCGTTTCAAAAAGCACTCTGGAATTGAAGGTTGCGGCTCCTTGCCCAGGATGGATTCAGATGTTTTTCAGGAGTTATCCAATGGAGTTGAAGACCATGAAGACCAGCACTGCCCCATCCTCGTTCACCCACCTGCGCGGTCTCAAACTGGCGGCCCTTGCCATCGGCAGCAGCTTCGTTCTGGCCGGTTGCGCCGGTAACCCGCCGAGCGAGCAATACGCGGTGACCCAATCGGCCGTGAACAACGCCGTCAGCGCCGGCGGTACCGAATTCGCCGCCGTGGAAATGAAGGCCGCTCAAGACAAGCTCAAACAAGCCGAAATCGCCATGCACGACAAGAAGTATGACGAAGCCAGAATGCTGGCCGAGCAAGCCGAGTGGGACGCCCGTGTCGCCGAGCGCAAGGCCCAGGCGATGAAAGCCGAACAAGCTGTGAAGGACTCCCAGAAAGGTGTTCAGGAACTGCGTCAGGAAAGTCAGCGCACCGTGCAGTAAGCGCGCATCCCGATTTTCAGACCTGAAACTCTTATCGATAGAAAGGACGAACCATTATGCGCAAACAATTGATGATCCCCGCCCTCCTGGCCGCAAGCGTTGCACTGGCTGCCTGCTCCACACCGCCCAACGCGAACCTGGAACAAGCCCGTACCAACTACTCCGGCCTTCAAGCCAACCCGCAAGCGAGCAAAGTTGCGGCGCTGGAAACCAAAGATGCCAGCGAATACCTGGACAAGGCCGACAAGGCTTATCTGGACCGGGAAGACCAGGCCAAGGTCGACCAACTGGCTTACCTGACCAATCAGCGTGTTGAAGTGGCCAAGCAGACCATCGCCCTGCGCACCGCTGAAAACAACCTGAAAAATGCAGCGGCACAACGGGCCCAGGCTCGTCTGGATGCCCGCGACCAGCAGATCAAACAGCTGCAAGACAGCTTGAACGCCAAACAGACCGATCGCGGCACGTTGGTGACATTTGGTGATGTGCTGTTCGCCACCAACAAGGCGGACCTGAAGTCCAACGGTTTGGTGAACATCAACAAACTGGCGCAGTTCCTCCAGGAAAACCCGGACCGTAAAGCGATCGTCGAAGGCTACACCGACAGCACCGGCTCGGAGTCGTACAACCAATCGCTGTCCGAGCGTCGTGCGACCTCGGTGCAAGTGGCCCTGATCAAGATGGGTGTAGACCCTGCACGCATCGTGGCCCAGGGTTATGGCAAGGAATACCCGGTGGCGGAGAACTCCAGTGTTTCGGGCCGCGCGATGAACCGTCGGGTGGAAGTGACCATTTCCAATGACAACCAGCCGGTCGTACCGCGTTCGGCGATCAGCGCCAAGTAAACTGGCCACGCTGAAACTTAAAAGCCCCGCCTGAGTCGATCAGGCGGGGCTTTTAATTGGCTGAATACTCGCTCCGTGAGTAAACACCCTGTGGCGAGGGGGCTTGCCCCCGTTGGGGCGCGTAGCGGCCCTAAAACCCGCATTCGCGTTTTGTCAGGTATATCTGGTGGGATGGTCTCACGACTGCTTCGCAGCCGAACGGGGGCAAGCCCCCTCGCCACAGGGGTTCATCGTTGCCAATGGATGTGGAGGTTATTGCTCGAGTTTTTGCGGGGTTTCCTGGCCCATGCAGCGCACGGCTTTTTTCTTGCCGTTGATCAGCACGCCGGTCAGGCCTTTCTGTTCGGTGTCGAACAGCACCAGCACGCCATCGATGCACTGGGCCACTTGCGGGGCTGGTTCCAGGGAAACTTTATAGTCTTCGCCCGGCACGGTCTTGAGCATGGTGAAGTCGCTGAGCAGCAGCGCATCTTCGGGTTTGGCAAAGTGCAGGTAGCCGTACCACCACAGGGCGCCAACGGTGCCGAGGATGCTGCAAATACCGGTGATGATCAGCGGGATGGCGTTACGTTCTTCACTCATTGCGGACTCTCTGGTGGTTCATCTTCAGAATTCGGGGGTGCCGGATAATTCGGGACTTCACCCAGGCGGCGCAAGCCGTTGAAATGCTGCGGGTCTTCGAGGTAGCGCAACATGACCTTTTGCCAGACCGGGTCGGCGAAGGTTTGCACATGACCGCCCCGGGTCAATTGCAGCACTCGCGGCGGCGGCGCAGCTTGATACAGTCGGATGCCGTTGGAAAGGGGCACCAGCTGATCATCGATACTGTGATAGATCAGTTTCGGTACGCCGTTGAGCTGCGTCATGGAATGGATCGCGCTGTCGCCGTCCGGCACCAACCAGGACAACGGCACCTGGAACGGCCAGGTCATCCATGACGTGCTCAGGGCGAAACGCCCGACATCGCGGTAGCTGGCAGGTACGCCATCGAGCACAAAAGCCTTGAGTTGCCGCTGGCGCTCGGGATGCTGGGCCAGGAAATGCACGGCCATCGAACCGCCAAGGCTCTGACCGAGAAGGATCAGCGGCTTGCCCTTGACCTCCGGGGCCTGGTCGAGCCATTTGAAAGCGGCGTCGATGTCCTGATAGATCGCCGGCAACGCCGGTTTACCTTCGGACAAGCCGTACCCGCGATAGTCCACCAGCAACACTTGATAGCCCTGCTCCGGCAACCACCAGCTCCCACCCAAATGCCACGCCAGGTTGCCGCCGTTGCCGTGCAAATGCAGCACGGTGCCTTTGACCTCGACACCTTTTTTCGCCGGCAGCCACCAGCCATGCAGCTTAAGGCCGTCGGCGGTGGTCAGGGTGACATCGCGGAATTCGAGTTTGGCTTTTTCCGGGGTGAACGGCTGGCCGGGCTCGGGATAGAACAGCAGAGAGTCGCAACCGCCGAGGGCCAGGAGCAAGCAAAAGATGCCGAGGATTCTCATCCGGTGAAGCCTCGCGAAAAATGGGGGTTGAAACACGATCCTGTGATAAATGACTTACCTGTGGGAGCGGGCTTGCCCGCGATGGCGGCTTAGCATTCAACATTAATGTTGACTGTGACATCGCTATCGCGGGCAAGCCCGCTCCCACAGGGGGATTCGTTGCTCACAGGATATTGGAATAATCCGCTTCGATCCGGTCCAGGCTCAGGTGGTTGAGGAAGTTGGAGAAGCACATCCAGGCCGATAGCGCGTTCATGTCACGGAATTGGTCGGGCAGGTACTTGGGCGGCACGACCAGGCCTTCGTCCACCAATTGGCGCAAGGTCCGCATGTCTTCCAGCGTGGTCTTGCCGCAAAACAATAGCGGTATCTGCTCCAATTTGCCTTTACGCACGGCCAACTGAATGTAGTTGTAAACCATGATAAAGCCCTTGAGGTAGGACAAGTCTTTGGTAAATGGCAGACCGGTCGGCACCGAGCCACGGAAAACCCGACTCGCGTTGCCGTAGCTTTCGGCCATTTCGAAGCCTTGCTCACAGAAGAAATCGTAGATCTGCAAGAAGTCCGCGCCCTCCTCCACCATATGAATGGCACGAGTGCGATTGGTCAGTTTGCGCAGGCGGCTCGGATAGGAGGCGAAGGTGATGATTTCCATCAGGATCGCCAGGCCTTCCTGCGTCACAGTGGACGACGGCGGGCCTTTGGACAGGAAGGTGCAGATCGGCTGATTCAGGCCGTTGAGCGTGGTGCCCACATGCACCAGCCCTTCGTGGACTTCCAGCGCACGCACGTCGCGGTCGTTGAACATCGCGTCGGCGCGGATCTTGATGTAGTCGGCGCCAGCCGCCGCATCGGCGACGATCCCGTCGGACTCGAATACCCGAATGGTTTCCTCGTTTTCGCCAAACACCTTGTTCAACCGATGTTGCAGCAGGTCGACGGCTTCCTTGGCGGTGAGGACTTTCGGTTCGTCCTTGAGGTCGCCACGGCCATCGATGTTGTTCAGGTAATCGGAAAGCATCAGGCCCAGGTCGGCCAGGGTCGGGTCACCGGCGTGAAACGCATCGGACGCCGCGCCATACAATTCCTGGGAAATCAGCCCGAAATCCTCGGTGCCGCGCGCCTCAAGCATGCGTATCACCATGCGGTATTCCTTGCACATGCGGCGCATGATCTGCCCGACCGGGTTGAACTGGCCGAGCTGGCGGGTGATGTCGCGTTCGATGTTCTGGAATTCCAGCTTCACTTTGCTGGAATCAAATGCCAGCGGTCGATTGAGGTAATAGTCGCGGTCCACGGCCGGCATTTCCTTGCCCTTGCCTTTGAAGAACCCCTTGCGAATGCTGTCGTCCCACTTGACCGCATCCAGAACGCGAATCGGCGTCTGCGCCAGCACTATGCGATCGGACAAAATGCGTATCGTCTGCTGGTATTCGTCCACCCGAAACTCCTGTAGTAAAACCGTTACGTGCTGGGTTTATTTGGTTTTGGCCAGGCGCTGGTAGCGCACCGCTTCGACGAAAACATCGGAATTGGCCGGATCATCGAGGTAGGCGAACACCTGATCCAGGCTGTTGTTGATCAACACCCCGTCGCCGTCATCGGTCCGGAAGCCTTGGCCACTGAGGGCTTCTTGGCCCATGGCCTGTTTGATCTGCTCGAGGTCGAGGTTATAGACCACCAGTTCATGCTTATCGTTGAGCTCGAAACCGGTGATGGTGAAGTTCCCGCCGAACTGCGCCGGCACTTTCGCCGACAGGTACCAGCGATTGCCATGGCGCGACACAGTGAAGGGATAGGCTTCACGCTCATTGGGCTTGGCCTTGAAGTAGCTGATCGCCTGATAGCGATTGTCACCAATACGTGTCAACTCCAGGTTCATCGGCTCGCCCCAGGCATTGGTGCTGGTCCATTTACCGAGCAGCCCTTTGGGCGCGGGCTCGCTGGCGGGCAGCGGTTCCTTGAAGGTCACCAGACAGCCACTGAGCAGCAGGATCGACAAGGCGATCACAATGACGCGCCAGGCTTTCATTCAACACTCCCTATCGATACACGATGACTTTTGCGCGTTGATCGTTCCCACGCTCTGCGTGGGAATGCATCCGGTGACGCTCTGCGTCACGTCGGTAAGGGACGCGGAGCGTCCCGGGCGGCATTCCCACGCAGAGCGTGGGAACGATCGGAGTCCAGGGTTACACCGACGCCAGCACCAAATGCATATAGCGGTTGAGGATGCCGAGCATTTCCTCTTCGGCAACAGGCTCGGCGTCGTTGAGCAGGCCCTGATATTCCATCCGTCCGATAATCGCAGTCAACACTTTGGCATCCTGTTGTGGCTCACGGGAACCCAATACTTCAAAAAGTTGGCAGGTGCCCTGCAGGAGAATTTGCTGATGGGAGCGCACCAACAACGCCAGACGCGGGTTGAGCAAGGCTTCCTGGCGGAAGGCTTGTTCGGCCATCAAGTGCTCGCGGCGATTGATCAATTGCCGATGAACATAGTCAGCCATCAGCCGTGCGATATCGTCCGCCAGTTGTGAGCGGGACTCGGGGGTGCCATCGCCACTGACAACCATCTCGCGCAACAGGCCTTCGTTGCTGGCCCACAACCGGGCCATGAACGCCGCGCTACGTTCCACGTATTGGGCGAAGGTATCGGTGAGCAGGTCATCGATGTCCTTGAAATAGTACGTGGTGGCCGACAGCGGCACACAGGCCTCGGCGGCTACTGCACGGTGTCGCACGGCCCGCACGCCATCGCGCACGACAATGCGCATCGCAGCGTCGAGAATGTCCTGTCGACGCTGTTCACTGCCCTGTCGGCTGGCTTTGCGGCCCTGGTACTGAACACTTTCAGCGACCGCAGTGGCGATACCCGCTGCACCTTCTTGAGCAATTGCACGATTCACGACAGGTATTCCTCTCTAAACGTCAAAAGTAACCAATTGATACGTTTGTACCAGACAGGCAATAAAAAGCCGCCTGTTATAGGCGGCTTTTTAATTGAAACACTTACGCTTGTGGCCGCATGTGCGGGAACAGGATCACGTCCCGGATCGACGGTGAGTTGGTCAGCAACATCACCAGACGGTCGATGCCGATCCCTTCACCGGCCGTCGGCGGCATGCCGTACTCCAGCGCGCGAACGAAGTCGGCGTCGTAGTGCATGGCTTCGTCGTCGCCGGCGTCCTTGTCGGCCACCTGCGCCATGAAGCGCTCAGCCTGGTCTTCCGCGTCGTTCAATTCGGAGTAGGCGTTGGCGATTTCACGGCCGCCGATGAACAGTTCGAAACGGTCGGTGACATTCGGGTTGTCGTCGTTACGACGGGCCAGCGGCGACACTTCGAACGGATACTGAGTGATGAAGTGCGGCTGTTCCAGCTTGTGCTCGACCAGTTCTTCGAAAATCATCACCTGCAGTTTGCCCAGACCTTCAAAGCCCAGCACCTTGGCGCCGGCCTTCTTGGCGATGGTGCGGGCCTTATCGATGTCAGTCAGGTCGTCAGCGGTCAGCTCAGGGTTGTACTTGAGGATCGAATCAAACACCGACAGACGCACGAACGGCTCGCCGAAGTGGAACACCTTGTCGCCGTAAGGCACGTCGGTGCTGCCCAGAACCAGTTGAGCCAGTTCGCGGAACAGCTCTTCGGTCAGGTCCATGTTGTCTTCGTAGTCGGCGTAAGCCTGGTAGAACTCCAACATGGTGAATTCAGGGTTGTGACGCGTCGAAACGCCTTCGTTACGGAAGTTGCGGTTGATCTCGAAGACTTTTTCGAAACCGCCGACTACCAAGCGCTTGAGGTACAGTTCAGGCGCGATACGCAGGAACATTTCCATGTCCAGCGCGTTGTGGTGAGTCTCGAACGGCTTGGCCGCCGCGCCGCCTGGAATGGTTTGCAGCATCGGCGTTTCCACTTCCAGGAAGTCACGCTTCATCAGGAAGCTGCGGATGTGCGCAATCACTTGCGAACGAACGCGGAAGGTCTGGCGAACCTCTTCGTTGACGATCAGGTCGACGTAACGCTGACGGTAACGCTGTTCGGTGTCGGTCAGGCCGTGGTGCTTGTCCGGCAGCGGACGCAGGGATTTGGTCAGCAGACGCACGCTGGTCATTTCGACGTACAGGTCGCCTTTGCCGGAACGGGCCAGGGTGCCTTCGGCTGCAATGATGTCGCCCATGTCCCAGGTTTTCACCGCGGCCAGGGTGTCTTCGGACAGGGTTTTACGGTTGACGTAAACCTGAATCCGCCCGGTCATGTCCTGAATCACCATGAACGAGCCACGGTTGAGCATGATGCGACCCGCCACCTTGACCGGGATCGCAGCCTCTGCCAGCTCTTCCTTGGTCTTGTCCGCGTACTGTTTCTGCAAATCTTCGCAGTAATTGTCGCGGCGGAAGTCGTTGGGGAAGGCATTGCCCTTGGCGCGCTCGGCAGCAAGCTTTTCCTTGCGCAGGGCGATCAGGGAGTTTTCTTCCTGTTGCAGGGCTTGCGGATCGAGTTGTAGGTCGCTCATGTCTTTAAATATTCCATCACAGGTTCGTTGCCCCCAGCCTTCGGCTGGGGATCGCGGGCAAGCCCGCTCCCACAGGATCGCGGTGAATCAGCTGATCACTGTATGCATGTCTTACAAGCCTTGTTTGAGGCTGGCCACCAGGTATTCGTCGATGTCGCCGTCGAGCACCTTGTCGCAGTCGCTGCGTTCGATGTTGGTACGCAGATCCTTGATCCGCGAGGCATCGAGCACGTACGAACGGATCTGGTGACCCCAGCCGATATCCGACTTGGTGTCTTCCAGGGCCTGGGAAGCGGCGTTGCGCTTCTGCACTTCCTGCTCATACAAACGCGCCCGCAACATTTTCATCGCGGTGTCTTTGTTCGCATGCTGGGAACGTTCGTTCTGGCAGCTGACCACGGTGTTGGTCGGTACGTGAGTAATCCGTACGGCCGAGTCGGTGGTGTTAACGTGCTGACCACCGGCCCCGGAGGAGCGGTAGGTGTCGATGCGCAGGTCCGATGGGTTGATGTCGATTTCGATGTTGTCATCGATTTCCGGCGACACGAACACGGCCGAGAACGAGGTGTGACGACGGTTGCCGGAGTCGAACGGGCTCTTGCGCACCAAGCGGTGCACGCCGATTTCGGTTCGCAGCCAGCCAAAGGCGTATTCGCCCTTGATGTGCACGGTAGCGCCTTTGATACCGGCGACTTCACCGGCCGACAGCTCCATGATGGTCGCGTCGAAACCGCGTTTGTCGGCCCAGCGCAGGTACATGCGCAGCAGGATGTTGGCCCAGTCCTGAGCCTCGGTACCGCCGGAGCCGGCCTGGATGTCCAGGTAGGCGTTGTTGGCGTCCATCTCACCGCTGAACATGCGACGGAATTCAAGTTTTTCCAGGGACTCGCGCAGACGCTCGACTTCGGCAGCGACGTCATCGACGGCGGCCTGGTCTTCTTCTTCGGCAGACATCAGCAGCAGGTCTTTGGCATCGGCCAGGCCGCTGTGCATTTCGTCGAGGGTTTCGACGATCTGAGCCAGCAGCGACCGCTCGCGGCCCAGCTCCTGAGCGTACGACGGGTTGTTCCAGACAGACGGATCTTCAAGCTCGCGATTGACTTCAGTCAGACGCTCATGCTTTTGATCGTAGTCAAAGATACCCCCGAATAGTTTCGGAGCGCTCGGACAGGTCCTTGATACTGTTAAGGATCGGGTTGATTTCCATGGCGGGCAGCACTCGTTGGCGAACTTTTGAAAGCCGGCGAGTATACCGTAATCAGGCTGTCAAGGCAGCCCGCCTGGCGGCTTTAGCGGCGAATGAACCTGATGGTTCATTCAATCCCCACCTGATTACGCCCATTGTTCTTCGCCAGATACAGCCCCTTGTCCGCCGCCAAGATCAATTGCCGGCAATCGCTGCCCGGCTGCGGGGTCATGGTCGACAGGCCGATGCTGATGGTCAGGCTCGAACCTTCGGTCGGGGATATGTGCGGAATTTTCAAAGCAGCGACAGTCAGGCGCAGTTTTTCCGCCACCATCCGCGCACCACCCGGTGAGGTGTTGGGCAGGACCAGGACGAACTCTTCGCCGCCGTAACGGGCCGGCAAGTCCGACGGTCTGGAGCTGGCGTCGCGAATCGCCGTGGCGACTTTGCGCAGCGCCTCGTCGCCTTCGAGGTGTCCAAAGCTGTCGTTGTAGGACTTGAAGTAATCGACGTCGATCATCAGCAACGACAGTTGGGTCTGGTCCCGCAGCGAGCGCCGCCACTCCAGCTCCAGGTATTCGTCGAAATGCCGGCGGTTCGACAGCCCGGTCAGGCCGTCGGAGTTCATCAAGCGTTGCAGCACCAGATTGGTATCGAGCAACTGCTGCTGGCTGACCCGCAGCGCGCGATACGCCGCGTCACGCTGCAGCAGGGTCATGTAGGAGCGCGAGTGATAGCGGATGCGCGCCACCAGTTCGATGTTGTCCGGCAGCTTGACCAGGTAATCATTGGCGCCGGCGGCAAACGCCGCGCTCTTGATCAGTGGGTCTTCCTTGGTCGACAGGACAATGATCGGAATGTCCTTGGTCGCGGGGTGATTACGGTATTCGCGCACCAGGCTCAGGCCGTCGAGGCCGGGCATGACCAGATCCTGAAGGATCACCGTCGGCTTGATGCGGATCGCTTGGGCGATGGCCTGGTGCGGGTCGGCACAGAAATGGAAGTCGATGTTTTCTTCGTTCGACAAACCACGCCGCACTGCCTCGCCGATCATCGCCTGATCGTCCACCAACAACACCATGGCGGCGTTTTCATCGGTTTTGAAGTCGTCGAGCTGTAAGTCATTCATGTGCGGTCACCTGAGTACTGCTTTGGCCACGATTGCTGCTAATGATAGTCATTTTGAGAAGATTTCCAGCAATCGTGGCGCTATCTTGTCCAGTGGGCGAATTTCCACAGCCGCGTTAAGGGTCGCGGCCGCCTTCGGCATGCCGTACACCGCACTGCTTTGTTGATCCTGGGCGATGGTCAGGTAGCCCTGCTGGCGCATGAGTTTAAGCCCCTGCGCGCCGTCGCGCCCCATACCGGTCAGCAGAACGCCCACGGCGTCACCGCTCCAATAACTGGCCACACTCTCGAAAAACACATTGATCGAAGGCCGATAGATCTCGTTGACCGGTTCGGCGGTATAGGCCAGCGTGCCGTTTTTCAGCAAGCGAATATGATGGTTGGTCCCGGCCAGCAGAACCGTGCCGCTTTGCGGCGGTTCGCCTTCCTGGGCCAGGCGCACGTCCAGGCCACTGGCGCTGGCCAGCCATTCGGCCATGCCGGCGGCGAACACCTGATCCACATGCTGGACCAGCACGATGGCCGCCGAAAAATCTCGAGGCAGGCCTTTGAGCAGCACTTCCAGCGCCGCCGGCCCGCCAGCGGATGAACCGATGGCCACCAAATGCTGGCGCGAGGACGAGTGGCGGTGTGAGCTCGGTGCCGATCGCACCCGATTGCTCTTGTCGCCGATCAGCCAGCCAATGTTCATGATCTTGCGCAGCAGCGGTGCGGCGGCTTCCTGAGGATTGCCACCCCCGATAGCCGGGGTATCAACCACATCCAGCGCGCCGTAGCCCATGGCTTCGAACACCCGGTGCACGTTCTGCTCGCGGTCGACGGTGACAATGACAATCGCGCACGGGGTCTCGGCCATGATCCGCCGGGTCGCTTCCACACCGTCCATCAACGGCATGATCAAATCCATCAGGATCAGATCCGGGGTGTATTCGGCGCAACGTTGCACCGCCTCTGCCCCATTACCGGCGACCCAGACCACCTCGTGCGCCGGTTCGAACGCCAAAGCGCGGCGCAAGGCCTCTACCGCCATGGGCATGTCGTTGACGATAGCGATTTTCATGCCCGCGCGCCTCCAATGAGCTCAACCACTGCATCCAGCAAAGCGTCATCATGAAAACTCGCTTTGGCTAGATAATAGTCGGCTCCGGCGTCCAGTCCACGGCGGCGATCTTCTTCGCGGTCCTTGTAGGACACCACCATCACCGGCAGGGATTGCAGGCGGTTATCGCGGCGCAATAAAGACACCAGCTCGATGCCATCCATGCGTGGCATGTCGATGTCGGTGATCAGCAGATCGAAATCCTCCGAACGCAGGGCGTTCCAGCCATCCATACCGTCCACCGCCACGGCGACGTCGTAACCGCGATTGAGCAGTAATTTGCGCTGCAACTCACGAACAGTCAGCGAGTCATCCACCACCAGAATCCGTTTACGCGCCGCTTCGACGGCCTGATTGGCATGCCGGGCAATGCGCTCCAAACGCCCGGTATTGAGCAATTTATCCACCGAACGCAGCATGTCTTCGACGTCGACGATTAGCACCACCGAGCCGTCGTCGAGCAAGGCGCCGGCAGAAATGTCCTGCACCTTGCCCAGGCGCTCGTCCAGCGGCAGCACCACCAGCGTCCGCTCGCCGATAAACCGCTCGACCGCCACTCCGTAGATCGCCTCGCGTTCGCGGATGACCACGACTTTGAGGGTCTGCGTGCTGTTCTGGCTCGCCGGGCGATTTAACAGCTGACTGGCGGCGACCAGCCCGACATGCCGGCCTTCGTGCCAGAAGTGCTGCCGCCCTTCGACCTGCACGATGTCCGCAGGCTCCAGGTCGCACATGCGCTCGATGTGCGCCAGCGGGAAGGCATACGCCTCGTCACCGACTTCCACCACCAGGCTGCGCACCACCGACAGGGTCAGCGGCACTTCGAGATGAAAGCGGCTGCCCGCGCCCGCCGTCTGCTCCAGCACCACGGCGCCGCGCAATTGGCGAACCATGTGCTGAACCGCATCCAGGCCAACGCCGCGCCCGGAAACTTCAGTAACGGAGTCGCGCAGGCTGAAACCCGGCAGAAACAGGAACGTCAGCAGCTCCTCTTCGCTCAACTGAGCGGCGGTCTCGGCTGGGGATAACTGCCGCTCGACGATATTGCGGCGCAGTTTTTCCAGATCGACGCCATTGCCATCATCGCTGAGCTCCAACACCAGCAGACCGGCTTGATGGGACGCGCGCAGACGGATAAGGCCTTCCTCCGGTTTACCGGCCAATAGCCGTTGTTCCCGGGTTTCGATGCCGTGATCCACCGCATTGCGCAGCAGGTGCGTCAGCGGCGCTTCGAGTTTTTCCAGAACGTCGCGATCGACTTGAGTCTTGTCGCCCTCGATCTCCAGCCGCACCTGCTTACCGAGGTTGCGGCCGAGATCGCGAACCATGCGCACTTGTCCACTCAGCACGTCGGCGAACGGCCGCATGCGACAGGCCAGCGCCGTGTCATACAACACCTGTGCGCGCTGACTGGCGTGCCAGGCGAACTCATCGAGCTCGGCGTTTTTTTCCGCGAGCAATCGCTGGGACTCCGCCAGTAATCGACGGGCATCGCCCAAGGCTTCCAGGGCTTCGAGGCTCAAGGCATGGTCCTTGAGATGGACGTTGAGGTTTTCCAGCGCCCGCAGGCCGTTGTTCTGCATGCGTTTAAGGCGCTGCATGGTGGCCAGGTGCGGCTTGAGCCGCTGGGTTTCCACCAAGGATTTACTGGACAAATCGAGCAGGCTGTTCAAGCGCTCGGCCGTGACGCGTAATACACGTTCGCCACTTTCGGTGGTGCGTTTAGCCATGGGCGCCGGCTCGCCGGGCGCTGCCGGGGAGGCTTCGGTGGCGGCCGGCATGGGCGGCTCAACCTTGGGCGTCGGCGGTTCCAGCTGAAGTTCTGCCATCGACGGCGTCATGGGGGCCGTGGCCGCCATGTGATCAAGCAGCCGTCCCATCAAGACAACGTAAGCGTCGATATCCGCAGGCGCCGGAGCGTTGCCCGGCGTCGCAATCCGCATCAGCAGATCGGTGCCTTGCAACAATGCATCAATGTGTTCGGGCCGCAGGTACAGGCGCCCTTCCTGGGCGCTGACCAGGTAATCTTCCATCACATGAGCGACGCTGACCCCGGCATCGACACCGACAATCCGCGCCGCGCCCTTGAGCGAATGGGCCGCGCGCATGCACGACTCAAGGTAGTCGGCCTGGGTCGGATCGCGCTCAAGCGCCAACAGGCCTGCGCTCAGCACCAGGGTCTGGGCCTCGGCTTCCAGGCTGAAGAGTTCCAGCAAAGAGGCGTCACGCATCTGCTCGGGGGTCATGTGAGGCTCCGGGTCACGGCGGACAGCAGCTGTTCTTCATCCAGCCAACGCAGGCTGCGACCTTTGAATTGCAAAACGCCACGGGTGTATTTGGCGCTGGCCTGGGTGCCGGACTGAGACGCCGCTTCGAGAATGCGCTCGTCGATGGCATGAATCCCATCGACCTCGTCCACCGGCACCACCACTGGCCCGCCGTGAGCGGCAATGATCAGCATCCGCGGCATCACCCGCGCGCCGGACGCCACGCCACTGGTGGCGTCGAGCCCCAGCAGTTCCACCAGCGACAGGCACGCCACCAAGGCACCGCGCACATTCGCCACACCGAGCAATGCTCGGGAGCGCTGATGCGGCAACGAGTGAATCGCCTGCAGCGGCGCCACTTCGACCAGGCTGCGAGTGGCCAGGCCCAGCCATTCTTCGCCGAGGCGAAACATCAGCAGCGAGCGGGTTTTCACATCGCTCCCAGCCACTGTGGAGACTTGCTCGCGGTCGTCCTGCTGTAAGGCATAGCGGTCGAGCAAGCGCGTGGCGGCAGCCGAATACACCGCGCAATTGCGGCAATGAATGTGCTCGCTCAGCAGCGGGCAGGACTTGTCGCCGTGGATACCGATGCGGTTCCAGCAGTCATCGATGGCCTGGGCATCTTCATGGGTGACGCTCAAGGTGTCGGCGGCGTTCATCGTTTACGCTCACTGTCAGCGGCGCGCTCGCTGCGGGCGGCGCGGGCCTGTAATCGTCTGGCACCGGCCGTGTCGCCCTGGGACTGCAGCAAGGCGGCCAGGTGCATCAATGCGTCGGGGTGTTGCGGTTCGAGGTACAACGCCTTGCGATAAAAACCCTGGGCCTCGAGCGCGCTGCCGGCGACATCGCTGAGCAGCCCCAGCCAATAGAAGACCTGTGCTACCGGCTCGTGATTGCGCAAATAACTGTCGCACGCGGCGCGGGCCTCAGCGCTTTTGCCTTCATTGGCTAGCGCGGCGATGTTCGCCAGTAGCGTGCTGGCGTCCGAAGGAATGGATTTCGAAGGGTTGGCGGCGACCTGAGGCATCGGCACGATCGTCGCGAAAGGCCGACTGCGCACTGGTGGCGGTGTCACGCTGCGCACCGGTTGTTGCACCGGAAGCGGCAGCGGCGTCGGCACGAAGGTCGCCAGCGGTTCCGGCGTACTTTGACGACTGAAGGCAAACGACTGCGGGATGCCGATCGAGCGCATGCCGAAACGCCCCAGCAGACTGCCCTCCGCCGGGCCGATAAACAGCACGCCATCGACGTGGGTCAGGCGCTTGAGTACATCGAACACTTGCTGCTGGGTCGTCTGATCGAAATAGATCAGCAAATTGCGACAGAACACGAAGTCATAGGGTGGCTCACTGGCCAGCAAGGCCGGATCGAGCAAATTGCCGACCTGCAAACGCACCTGCTCAAGCACGCGCCCGCTGAGACGATAGTGGTCGTTTTCAGCCGTGAAATGCCGCTCGCGAAAGTCGATGTCCTGGCCACGAAACGAATTTTTGCCGTACAGCGCCAGCCTGGCCTTTTCCACCGACAGCGGACTGACATCCATGCCGTCGACCTTGAACTGGTGCGGCGCCAGCCCGCTATCGAGCAGGGCCATGGCGATGGAGTACGGCTCTTCGCCGGTGGAACACGGCAGGCTGAGAATCCGCAGGGCGCGCATGTTATTGATCGCCGCCAGCCGCTTGGCCGCCAGTTTCGCCAGCGTGGCAAAGGATTCCGGATAACGGAAAAACCAGGTCTCGGGGACGATCACCGCTTCGATCAGCGCCTGTTGTTCGTCGCGCGAGCCCAGCAGGATGTGCCAGTACTCATCGGCCGTCGGCACCCTGACGGCGGTGATACGCTGGCGCACCGCGCGTTCGATGAGCGCCGGGCCGACCGAGCCCACATCGAGGCCGATGCGTTCTTTGAGGAAATCGAAAAACCTTTGATCGCTGCTCATCCCTGCTCCTCAAACTGCGCCAGGTCCAGCGGCGGCGAGGGAAACAACAAGGCGCGGACCTGCTCGTCCAGCAAATCGGCAACCCGCACCCATTGCAGTAAACCCTGGGCATCTTCGCGCACCGGCCCGAGATACGGCGCCTGGCGATTGTCCAGGCCATAAGGCTGAAAGTCCGCCGGGTTGCAGCGCAGCGTGTCGGTGGCCTGTTCCAGAATCAGCCCCAGCAATTGCGCAGGCGTCGCCTCATCCGGCCGATAGTGCACCAGCACCAGCCGCGTGCTGGTGCGAGCCTGAGCCGGTTGGCCGAACGTCAGGGCGCTGAGGTCGATCACCGGCACCACCGCGCCGCGATAGGCGAACACGCCGGCCACCCAGTCCGGCGCCCGGGGAATCGGTTTCAACGGCAGTTGCGGCAGCACTTCGGCCACCTCGATGGCCTGCAGGGCGTAACGCTCGTTGCCGATGCGGAACACCAGAAACAACGATTGTTTCACTGGCATCACCGCGCCGCGTTTGACCGCGAGTTCACTCATCAGACTTTGAATCGCGAGACGCCGCCACGCAGCCCCACGGCCACCTGGCTCAGCTCATCGATGGCGAAACTGGCCTGACGCAGAGACTCGACGGTCTGGCTGCTGGCATCGCCCAACTGCACCAACGCGTGGTTGATTTGCTCGGCGCCGGTGGCCTGGGCCTGCATGCCTTCATTGACCATCAACACCCGTGGTGCCAGCGCTTGAACCTGATGGATGATCTGCGACAGCTGCTCGCCCACCGACTGCACTTCGGACATGCCACGACGCACTTCTTCGGAGAACTTGTCCATGCCCATGACCCCGGCGGACACCGCCGACTGGATCTCGCGCACCATCTGCTCGATGTCGTAGGTGGCCACAGCGGTCTGGTCCGCCAGACGCCGCACTTCGGTGGCGACCACGGCAAACCCGCGACCGTACTCACCGGCCTTCTCGGCTTCGATCGCGGCGTTCAGGGACAGCAGGTTGGTTTGGTCGGCGACTTTGACGATGGTCACCACCACTTGATTGATGTTGCCGGCCTTCTCATTGAGGATCGCCAGTTTGGCGTTCACCAGATCCGCCGCGCCCATCACCGAGTGCATGGTGTCTTCCATGCGCGCCAAGCCTTGTTGACCGGAGCCGGCAAGCACCGATGCCTGATCGGCGGCGGTGGAGACTTCGGTCATGGTCCGCACCAGGTCCCGCGACGTGGCGGCGATTTCCCGCGATGTCGCACCGATTTCGGTAGTGGTGGCAGCGGTTTCGGTGGCCGTGGCCTGCTGCTGCTTGGATGTCGCGGCGATTTCCGTGACCGACGTGGTGACCTGCACCGAGGAGCGCTGGGCCTGGGACACCAGCGAGGTGAGCTCAGTCATCATGTCGTTGAAGCCGGTTTCCACCGCGCCGAACTCATCCTTGCGATCCAGATCCAGGCGACTGCTGAGATCGCCGGTGCGCATGATTTCGAGGATCTCCACGATGCGATTCATCGGCGCCATGATCGCGCGCATCAGCAGCAGGCCACAGAGGCCGGCGACGAGAATCGCCACCAGCAAAGAGACACCCATGCTGATTTTTGCGGCCGTCACCGCATCACTGATGGCTAGCGTGGATTGTTCAGCCAGGGCGTGATTATTTTCAAGAAGGCTGCTCAACTGCTTGCGCCCATTGGCCCATGCCGGCGCGAGCTTTTGCTCCAGGGCAAGACGCGCTGCCTCGTACTCTTTGCGCTGATAGAGGTCGAGGACATTGCTCATTTCTTGATTGTAGAGCCGATGACGCACTTCGAACTCCTCGAAGAGGGCAAGATCGTCCGGTGTGAAAATAGTCTTGCGGTAGTTGGCCATCTGCTCGTCCAAGCGCTCTTCGAAGCTCTTGTACATGGCCTGGTCGGCGGCGGTTATTTCGCGATGGCCGGAAAGGCCGACAAGCTGCTGGGTCAGGTTAAAACTGTCGACCCAGGCCCCGCGGATCATCGAACTGAAATACACCCCGGGAACCGCATCGGTGCGAACCCTGTCCGCGCCAGCGTCAATCTTCATCAGCCGGGAAAAAGACACCACGACCATCAACAGCATGATCGCGATAATCACCGCAAAGCTCGCCAAAATGCGTTGGCGCAACGTCCAGTTCTTCACA
This sequence comes from Pseudomonas lini, assembly GCF_964063345.1. Lineage (NCBI taxonomy): Bacteria > Pseudomonadati > Pseudomonadota > Gammaproteobacteria > Pseudomonadales > Pseudomonadaceae > Pseudomonas > Pseudomonas lini. The sequence continues at coordinate 4,429,272 of NZ_OZ061318.1, read as the reverse complement.
GTCAGTCCTCGGGGCGGTTCAAATGCTGCGGAGTATAGCTGAGGGTGTTTCATTTATAAGACGGGAGGTGCGCCAAATCTTGTTCTGGGAGGGGAATGGCGGGATGAGTAATGAGGGCTTTGCTGGGTTGGCTGAAGACGCCTTCGCGAGCAGGCTCGCTCCCACAGTGGGCCGAGTTGTCCAAATGGACGCGGTCCGATGTGGGAGCGAGCCTGCTCGCGATAGCGTCCATCCAGTGAAAATCTGTTGCCTGACACACCGCTTTCGCGGGCAAGCCTCGCTCCTACAGGTCAGCGTCGACGACATTAGTCGTGTTCGACAATTCACTGTAGGAGCGAGCGTGCGGCGATCCGACTTGCCCGCGAAGTCGGTCTTAAGACTTACACCGAAGCCTGCCGCACCTGCTTCTCCAACTCTGCCTTCAACCCCGGTTCCAGCTTCAACTGCCGCGCCAGCTCATCGAGGTAGGACTTCTCCATGAAGTTCTCCTCATCCACCAGCATCACACTGGCGATGTACATTTCAGCGGCCATTTCCGGGGTGCTGGCGGCGCGGGCGACGTCGGTCGGGTCCAGCGGTTTGTTGAGTTCGGCGTGCAGCCAGTGTTGCAGCTCCTGATCATTGTCGAGCTTGCTGAACTCGCCTTCGATCAATTGACGTTCACGCTCATCGACATGACCGTCAGCCTTGGCCGCGGCCACCAACGCCTTGAGGATCGCCTGGCTGTGTTGCTCGACCTGGGCCGCCGGCAAGCGGTCGATCGTTTGCGGCTCGGTTGTGGCTGCGGTGCCCTGCTGGGCCTGCCAGTTGCCGTATGCCTTGTAGGCAATCACGCCCAATGCGGCGAGGCCGCCGTAGGTCAGGGCCTTGCCGCCAACACTGCGAGCCTTTTTGCTGCCCAGCAACAGGCCCATGGCGCCCGCCGCCAACGCACCGCCGCCGGCACCTGAGAGCAAACTGCCGAGGCCGCCGGAACTACCGCTGCCGCCGAGCAAACCGCCCAAACCACCGCTGGACGCCTTGTTCTGGGTGCCACCAGCCTTGTTCTGCAACAGATCCTGACCGGATTTGAGTAGTTGATCGAGCAATCCACGAGTGTTCATTTTGCTGCCTCCACGAATTCGGGTTAACCGGATCTTTAAGGCCACCAGCCTAGATCGAAAGTGCCCGCCGTCTCTCGATGAGAGTGCTTCCAGATGTTGCTCAACTGTCAGGCAAACCGGCGGAAACGCATCCACACAATCTATTTCATCGAATGCAGCCTTTGAGATTTGTCGACCGTGAAACCGCGCACTAGGCTGGATAAATCCATAAGAAAGCCCGGCCTCAATCTGCCTCTCACAAAGCGCACTAAGCTAATAACAAGCCACTCACGGCGCATCACCCCGTTCACTGCCCCGACCATAATTTAAAGAAGAGGGTTCACCATGCTTGTGCACAAGACCGCACTGCTCAGTGCAATCACCACGGCGCTACTGGCCAGCACCAGCCTGCAGGCCGCCGAACCGCTGAAAGCCGTCGGCGCCGGCGAAGGTCAGCTGGATATCGTCGCCTGGCCTGGCTATATCGAACGGGGTGAAACCGACAAGGCCTACGACTGGGTCAGCGCTTTCGAGAAGGAAACCGGCTGTAAGGTCAACGTCAAGACGGCCGGCACGTCCGATGAAATGGTCACCCTGATGACCAAGGGCGGTTACGACCTGGTGACGGCGTCCGGCGATGCCTCTCTGCGCCTGATCGCCGGCAAACGTGTGCAGCCGATCAACACCGCACTGATCCCCAACTGGAAGAATCTCGACCCGCGCCTGAAGGATGCACCGTGGTACGTGGTCAACAAGCAGACTTACGGCACCCCCTATCAATGGGGCCCGAATGTGCTGATGTACAACACCAAGGTGTTCACGCAACCGCCGACCAGTTGGGGCGTGCTGTTCGAAGAGCAGAAGCTGTCCGACGGCAAATCCAACAAGGGCCGCGTGCAAGCGTATGACGGCCCGATCTACATCGCCGACGCGGCGCTGTACCTGAAAACCGCCAAGCCGGAACTGGGCATCACGGATCCGTACCTGCTCGACGAAAAACAATACAAGGCCGTTCTCGACTTGCTGCGCGCCCAGCAAAAGTTGATCCACCGCTACTGGCACGACACCACCGTGCAGATGAGTGATTTCAAGAACGAAGGCGTGGTGGCTTCCAGCTCCTGGCCCTATCAGGTCAACGGCTTGATGAACGAGAAACAGCCCATCGCCTCGACCATCCCGAAAGAAGGTGCCACCGGGTGGGCCGACACCACCATGTTGCACGCCGAGGCCAAGCACCCGAACTGCGCTTACAAGTGGATGGACTGGTCGCTGCAACCGAAAGTCCAGGGTGATGTGGCGGCGTGGTTTGGTTCGTTGCCGGCGGTTCCAGCGGCGTGTAAGGCAAGCGAACTGCTGGGCGCCGAGGGTTGCAAGACCAACGGTTTCGACCAGTTCGACAAGATCGCCTTCTGGAAAACCCCGCAGGCTGAAGGCGGCAAGTTCGTGCCTTACAGCCGCTGGACCCAGGATTACATTGCGATTATGGGCGGTCGCTAGTCTGCGGAGTGAATGACGCAGATCCCTGTGGGAGCCGGGCTTGCCCGCGATAGCGGTGTGTCAGGTAGCAGAGATGTTGTCTGACACTCCGCTATCGCAGGCAAGCCAGCTCCCACATTGGATCACCGCTGTTGCCACTACCGAGTTCGACTTTACAGACAACCGATACCTCGTTTTTAGAAGTCCAGGCAAGGGCCGCTGTGACGACCCTCGCCTTTTCGGAGCTCCGCACCATGACGCTTGCAGTCCAGTTCAGCAACGTTTCCCGTCAGTTCGGCGAAGTGAAGGCCGTTGACCGGGTTTCCATCGATATCCAGGACGGCGAGTTCTTTTCCCTGCTGGGCCCTTCCGGCTCGGGCAAAACCACTTGCCTGCGCCTGATCGCCGGTTTCGAGCAACCGAGCACTGGCTCCATCCGTATTCATGGCGCCGAAGCCGCCGGGCTGCCGCCGTATCAGCGCGACGTGAACACCGTGTTCCAGGATTACGCGCTGTTCCCGCACATGAACGTACTCGACAACGTCGCCTACGGTTTGAAAGTCAAAGGCGTCGGCAAGTCCGAACGCCAAAAACGCGCCGAAGAAGCCCTCGACATGGTCGCTCTCGGCGGTTACGGCGAGCGCAAACCGGTGCAACTCTCCGGTGGCCAGCGTCAGCGTGTAGCCCTGGCCCGCGCATTGGTCAATCGCCCTCGCGTGTTGCTGCTCGACGAGCCCTTGGGCGCCCTCGATCTGAAACTGCGCGAGCAAATGCAAGGCGAGCTGAAGAAGCTGCAACGCCAGCTCGGCATTACCTTTATCTTCGTCACCCACGACCAGACCGAAGCACTGTCGATGTCCGACCGCGTGGCGGTATTCAATAAGGGCCGCATCGAACAGGTCGACACACCGCGCAACCTGTACATGAAACCGGCGACCACGTTCGTCGCCGAATTCGTCGGCACGTCCAACGTGATTCGCGGCGATCTGGCGCAGCAGTTGAGCGGCAATCCACAGCCGTTTTCGATCCGCCCGGAACACGTGCGTTTCGCCGAAGGCCCGCTGGCCAGCCATGAAATCGAAGTCAGCGGCCTGCTGCACGACATCCAGTACCAAGGCAGCGCCACCCGTTATGAACTGAAACTGGAAAACGGCCAGACGCTGAACATCAGCCAGGCCAACGTCCAGTGGCTAGACGTCAGCGCGCAACATCAGACCGGGCAGCGCATCAGCGCTCGTTGGGCGCGCGAGGCGATGATCCCGCTGCACGACAATGTTGTGGGCGGGGTGTGAGATGAACGGCGTGGCCGCTCCTCAACACCCCGCCAGCGGCTCGCCGTTGCGCCGGTTTTCGAACTTGTTATACCGCCGGCCGAACCTGTATCTGTCGCTGCTGCTGGTGCCGCCGTTACTGTGGTTCGGTGCGATCTACCTCGGCTCGCTGTTGACGTTGTTGTGGCAAGGCTTCTACACCTTCGATGACTTCACCATGGCGGTCACGCCCGACCTGACCCTGGCGAATTTCACCGCACTGTTCCAGCCGTCGAACTTCGACATCATCCTGCGCACGCTGAGCATGGCCATCGTCGTGTCGATCGCCAGTGCAATCGTGGCGTTCCCGATCGCCTACTACATGGCGCGCTACACCAGCGGCAAGACCAAGGCGTTTTTCTACATCGCGGTGATGATGCCAATGTGGGCCAGTTACATCGTCAAGGCCTACGCCTGGACCTTGCTGCTGGCCAAGGGCGGCGTGGCCCAGTGGTTCGTTCAGCACCTGGGGCTGGAGCCAGTGTTGCAGTTAGTGCTCGGAATTCCGGGCGTTGGCGGCAGCACCTTGTCGACCTCGCATCTGGGGCGGTTCATGGTGTTCGTCTACATCTGGCTGCCGTTCATGATCCTGCCGATTCAGGCTTCACTGGAACGCCTGCCGCCGTCCTTGCTGCAAGCCTCGGCGGACCTCGGGGCCAAGCCGCGCCAGACCTTCATGCAAGTGATTCTGCCGCTGTCGATTCCGGGCATCGCGGCCGGTTCGATCTTCACGTTTTCGTTGACCTTGGGCGACTTCATCGTGCCGCAACTGGTGGGCCCGCCGGGCTACTTCATCGGCAGCATGGTCTACGCCCAGCAAGGAGCGATCGGCAATATGCCGATGGCGGCCGCCTTCACCTTGGTGCCGATCGTACTGATCGCCATTTACCTGTCCATCGTCAAACGTCTGGGGGCTTTCGATGCGCTCTGATGCTTCATCTCAAGATCGGGCATCCCTGGGCCTGCGCATCGCCGCCTGGGGCGGGTTGATGTTCTTGCACTTCCCGATCCTGATCATCTTCCTCTACGCCTTCAACACCGAAGACGCGGCGTTCAGCTTTCCGCCCAAGGGCTTCACCCTGAAGTGGATCGGCGTGGCGTTCTCCCGGCCGGACGTGCTGGAAGCGATCAAGTTGTCGTTGCAAATCGCGGCCGTCGCGACGCTGATTGCGATGGTCCTCGGCACCCTTGCGTCGGCGGCGTTGTACCGGCGGGACTTCTTCGGCAAGCAAGGCATCTCGCTGATGCTGATCCTGCCGATTGCCCTGCCCGGGATCATCACCGGGATCGCGCTGTTGGCGACTTTCAAAACGCTGGGGATCGAACCGGGGATGTTCACCATCATCGTCGGCCATGCGACCTTCTGCGTGGTGATCGTCTACAACAACGTCATCGCCCGCTTGCGCCGCACGTCATACAGTTTGATCGAAGCCTCGATGGACCTCGGCGCCGACGGTTGGCAGACCTTCCGCTACATCGTCCTGCCAAACCTCGGCTCGGCGTTGCTCGCTGGCGGCATGCTGGCGTTCGCCCTGTCGTTCGACGAAATCATCGTCACCACCTTCACCGCCGGTCATGAACGCACCTTGCCGTTGTGGCTGCTCAACCAGCTCAGCCGCCCACGGGACGTGCCGGTAACCAACGTCGTCGCGATGCTGGTGATGATGGTGACCATGCTGCCGATCCTCGGCGCCTATTACCTGACCCGGGGTGGCGAAAGCGTTGCGGGCAGTGGCGGGAAATAACGGACAACTGATTCTCAATGCGGGAACCGGATCCTGTGGGAGCGGGCGTGCCCGCGATAGCGATTTTACAGTCGACATTTCTGTTGAATGTCAGCCAGTCATCGCGGGCAAGCCCGCTCCCACAGGGGGCCGGTTTCAGCAGGAAAACAAAAGCAGCTTCGATGAGGACATAGCCATGCAAACCAAACTCTTGATCAACGGCCAACTCGTCAATGGCGACGGCCCCGCCCAAGCCGTGTTCAACCCAGCCCTCGGCCGTGTGCTGGTAGAAATAAACGAAGCCAGCGAAGCCCAGGTCGATGCCGCCGTGCGAGCCGCCGATACCGCCTTCGAAACCTGGTCGCAAACCACGCCGAAAGAGCGCTCACTGCTGCTGCTCAAACTTGCCGACATCATCGAAGCCCATGGCGAAGAGCTGGCCAAACTGGAGTCGGACAACTGCGGCAAACCCTACAGCGCCGCGCTGAACGATGAGATCCCAGCGATTGCCGACGTGTTCCGTTTCTTCGCCGGCGCCAGCCGTTGCATGAGCGGCGCACTGGGAGGGGAATACCTGCCCGGCCACACCTCAATGATCCGCCGCGACCCGGTGGGCGTGATTGCCTCGATCGCGCCGTGGAACTACCCGCTGATGATGGTCGCCTGGAAAATCGCCCCGGCCCTGGCCGCCGGTAATACCGTGGTGCTCAAGCCGTCGGAACAAACCCCACTGACCGCCCTGCGCCTGGCAGAACTGGCGTCGGAAATCTTCCCGGCTGGCGTGCTTAACCTGGTGTTCGGTCGTGGTCCTACGGTCGGCAGCCCACTGGTCACTCACCCGAAGGTACGCATGGTGTCGCTGACCGGTTCCATCGCCACCGGTTCGAACATCATTTCCAGCACCGCTGGCAACGTCAAACGCATGCACATGGAACTCGGCGGCAAGGCGCCGGTGATCATCTTCGACGATGCCGACATCGACGCCGCCGTGGAAGGCATTCGCACCTTCGGTTTCTACAACGCCGGCCAGGATTGCACCGCCGCCTGCCGTATTTATGCGCAAGCAGGCATTTACGACCAGTTCGTCGAGAAGCTCGGTGCGGCCGTCAGCAGTATCAAGTACGGCTTGCAGGACGATCCCTCGACGGAACTGGGTCCTCTGATCAGCGCGCAACATCGCGACCGCGTGACCGGATTGGTCGAGCGCGCCATGGCACAACCGCACATTCGTTTGATCACTGGCGGTAAAGCGGTGGAAGGCAACGGCTTCTTCTTTGAACCGACGGTGCTGGCGGACGTGCAACAGGACGACGAGATCGTGCGCCGCGAAGTGTTCGGGCCGGTAGTGTCGGTCACCAAGTTCACCGATGAAGCGCAAGCACTGGCCTGGGCCAACGATTCAGACTACGGCCTGGCGTCATCCGTCTGGACCACGGACGTCGGCCGCGCGCATCGTCTGTCTGCACGCCTGCAGTACGGCTGCACGTGGGTGAATACCCACTTCATGCTGGTCAGCGAAATGCCTCACGGCGGTCAGAAACTATCCGGTTATGGGAAAGACATGTCGATGTATGGGCTGGAGGACTACACCGTTGTGCGGCATGTGATGTTCAAGCATTAAAAGCTTCGCTCCTACAGGAACTGCACTGAACCTGTGGGAGCGTGGCTTGCCCGCGATGGCGTCGCCGCACAATCAAGGAAGGCATCGATAACGCGCACCGCCAGATTCCACGCCAAAAACCAGAATAAATTGAACCGATCTAACACCATCAACCCTGCTCACATCTCTGTGGGCAGGGTTGATGGCGTTAGATCGGCTGAGGCTTGGAGAGGGTTTCGAATTCATCCATCAGCAGATGGATTTCGGTACTGGGATTGGGTTCGCCGCTGATGGCGACGTCTTCGAGAATCTTGGGTGCCAACGCTCTGGCTTTCTGAAAAGGCTCACCCAATAGCTGAGCAAAATAGCTGATGTCTTTGCCCTTCTGGTACTTATCCATGTTCGGCTTTTCTCTGAGGCTCTTGGCTACCAAGTCGCCGGGAGAGTTTTTCCCAACAGATCTAAATGGCTTTCGATTGAAGCCGAAGTGCAAAAGAAGCCAAAACTCAAAACAGGGAAACGATGCTATGACTTTGATTTTCGGATGAGGCCTCGCCAGATCTATCGCTCTCTCAAAACATTGATGCGTATCGCGATCCAATGCACAAAACACTCTGTCGAAACGTTTCTGACGGGCAATGGCTCTTTCTACTATTCCGCTCGGGTGCGTGACACCGCAGTGGGCAATTTCTACCTGAGCTTTGGCGCGAAAATGAAAGGCGGCCTCCTCCAGATACCGTTTTCCTGACTTGCTATCTTCACAGAGAACCAGCACTTGGGGCTGAGGCTTGAATCTTGATTTCTTCCGATCAAATGATTTTGTCGAGTGCTGCATTGATCACCCCCGCCTGATCAGCGGCAAACCGCGGTAACGGCCTTCAAAGTAGCGTTTCTCGACATCCTCACCCTCTCGCCCTTCAAAATCGTGAACGGAAAAAACACTGGTTGCACCATTGGCACCGCGCTCAGTGATCCAGAATTGATCACGCCGCAGAATTTTTGCATTCATTAGATGAGTATCGTGTGTCGTAAATATCAGCTGAGTATCCAATCCGCTATCGAGATGTTTCCCGATCAGATCAGCAACTATTTCAGGATGGAGGCTGCTGTCCAACTCATCGACAGACAGTATCCCGCTTCCATCTGCGCGATTGATCATGAACCAGGGCAGCCAAAAGCCAATCAGGTTTTTTGTACCTCCGGACTCTTCTGAAAAATCGAATTCTGCTGTTCCCAAGAGACTTGTATGTGTCAGGGTTACTTTGTCTTTTTGGGCCGCAGCGAAGAATTCTTTAAGCGTGAGCTTTTTCTTGGTCGCAACAGCATCTGCATCCTCAGTATTGAGTTGAATAGCAGACACCGGAATATCCACGGCCCTTAAGAACTCCTTTAAATCGACTGTGTAGTCCGAGGCAACCTGCAAAAACCTGATGGAGGCGGCAGACAGCCCCATCATATTGTTCTGCTCAATGACAAGAAGACCGGTTTGAAACCAGGTAAACGGCGCTCGCAACTGAGTCAGTTCTTCGCTGCTGTTCGCAACGGCCTGCGAAATAAATAATAGCTTCGGGCTCGTCAGGCGCCGCCAGGCATTGTGGACATCTTTCCCCCCCTCAAGACTTGAACCAAAAACATACTGCTCTCCCTCATCACCAAAACGACGTTCATACAGCAGTGTTTCTTTCCCTTTGGGATAGGAAACCAGCTGCTCCGTGATTATCCGTTGTGAAGTAATGCGCAGGACAAACCGATATCGGAGCCCTTTTTGAATGAAGTTGTACTCAAAAAAACTGGGCTCGTTCTTGAGCTGCGGATCAAAACGAAACGGTGAAACCGGCAGCGGTTCATCATTTGAGGAGGGGGTCGTTGCGAGCAGGCGTCCCATGATCCCCATCGCCTGGATAAGGGAAGACTTACCGGACGCGTTTGGCCCGTAAATCGCCGCTACCTTCAACAAGTCCGGTAGTTTTTCGCCACTCACGGAAGGTTTGAATACATTGCGCTTTTTACTCAGGCGTGGGGTCGCAACCATGGATAGGGTTTGCGCCTCACGGAAGGAGCGATAATTGGAAACCGAAAATTCGATCAACATGTAGAAATCCTGCACTTAATTCCTGAAAGCAGAATAAATATAGGAAAAACCATTCATTTGGCGCTGTCTCCCTGCACCTCGTGCAAAAACAGGAAATTCCTACAGACGGGGCCTTCAAGTAAAGGCAACGATTCCTACAACAAGTGTCGCCAGAGTAGACTTGGCGCCGCGAGCACCTGAACGATAGGCTTCACCTCGTCGCTGCCAAATCAGCGACCCGGGGTCGAAGCCGGAACAAATCAAAACGGTGCTTACACGCCCCCCATAGAACTATGGCTGTTTCATGCCTTCAGTTCTGCTTTATGGCGGGCCGTGTGGCGCGGGCCTTCCGGCTTCCGTTTTGATTGGAAGTGTCCCGACTTCGAACGCCACTCGGTTCGCCACCCAATCTGTCGAAGGATTGGTGGCGACTTTCCCAATCAAAACGGAAGTCACCTTAATGTCTAAGCAGGCTCGAAATTCGTCCAGAACAGCCCTATGCCGTCTTCTGGAAGGCAGGTCATGACCCATCCTCATTTCATCCCTACCGTCTTCACCCGCCACAACCGATTCCTCCACGCCATCATGCAAGCTAACCAAGCCTGGTTCTGCGTCCAAGACCTTGGTCGCTTAATGGGCCGACCGCTGGACCAACGACTCACCCTGAAGCTCGATCCTGACCAACGCCAATATGTCTGGCTGCTGAAAAACGGCAAAACGGTCGAATCACTGATGGTCAGCGAATCAGGGATGTATGCCCTGCTCGTTCATCATTTCGTACCGGAAAACCGAAACCTGCGCCAGTGGCTGAGCAACGAGGTCATGCCCATGTTGCGTGATTCGAACGCGACATCGATGGAAAACATCCCGAGCCTGAGTTCGTTGCAGTGGGCCGGGATCTCTGTACCGCTGCTGCATTGGCAGCAACAGGCCTGGATCAAATGGCGCGACATGCCTGATCTGATGCAAGCACAGCGACCATTCACGATTGGTAGCCGTTGAGCTGATGCACAAGGGGACGGACTTTTACCGTCCGTCCCCTTGGTTTTCCAACACTACTCAATCCCCTACCGTTAAAACCGCGAAACACTCCTCATCGCATCCACCAGATACCGCATCGCAATCCGGTCACTCTCCGACAGCTCGCGATACCGCTCCACCAACTTCAACTCCTCCGAACTGAGCCGACGCCTTCGCCGACCGATGGCCAGGCAAGGGAAGATTCCTAATATTTCAGTGATGCCTTGTACTTTCGACATGGACGATGTCCTTCTATACGTCAGAGAAAACTTCAAAACCGCATCGCCCTATCACTTTCAGCGGTCACCTTGTGCCTGCCGAACCCACCGGCCTGAAGGGCCGAAACCGGTCATGCCTCATAGAATAGAAATTAAATCGGCGCTGAAAAGCGTTTTTAGAGTAATTAGTCGAAAAAAGCAGATATGCCCTATAAATCAGAAAGTGCTGTGAGAAACGTTACCTGAAATGTCTTGTTTCATTGCCGCGCTGTCGCGGTGCCATCAATCATTTTTGCTCTGCAACCGAACGGTTTAAAGTATTTGGCATCTCTTTAAGGTCCGTTGCGTTTGGCCAAGGCATGTCCGAACCGATATTTCTGATCCAGCACGTGCCAGGAACGGCGCGGGATTGTTCACGACAGGTTGTACTTATGCACCGCAGGAATTTGCTCAAAGCCTCAATGGCCATCGCGGCTTACACCGGTCTCTCGGCCACCGGCTTATTGGCGACACACGCCTGGGCTGGCAGCAGCACCGCTGATGGCGACGCTGTGGCGTTCGACTTCGAAGCGCTGAAGAGCCAGGCCAAACAGCTCGCCGGCAAGCCTTATCAGGACACCAAACAGGTGCTGCCGCCGACCCTGGCGACCATGACGCCGCAGAACTTCAACGCGATCCGCTACGATGGCAATCACTCGCTGTGGAAGGACTTGAAAGGTCAACTGGACGTGCAGTTTTTCCACGTCGGCATGGGTTTCAAGCAGCCAGTGCGCATGTACAGCGTCGATCCCAAGACTCGACTGGCGCGCGAGGTGCATTTCCGCCCGTCGCTGTTCAACTATGAAAAAACCACCGTCGACACTAAACAGCTCAAGGCCGATCTGGGCTTTTCCGGATTCAAGCTGTTCAAGGCCCCGGAGCTGGATCAGCACGACGTGCTGTCGTTCCTCGGCGCCAGCTATTTCCGCGCGGTAGATGCCACCGGCCAGTACGGTTTGTCGGCTCGCGGCCTGGCGATCGATACGTACGCCAAGAAGCGCGAAGAATTCCCGGACTTCACCAAGTTCTGGTTCGAAACACCGGACAAGGACAGCACCCGCTTCGTGGTTTATGCCTTGCTCGATTCGCCGAGCGCCACTGGCGCCTACCGTTTTGACATCGATTGCCAGGCCGAGCGTGTGGTGATGGAGGTCGACGCCCACGTCAATGCCCGCACCGCCATCGAGCAACTGGGCATCGCGCCGATGACCAGCATGTTCAGCTGCGGCACCCATGAGCGGCGCATGTGCGACACGATTCACCCGCAAATCCACGACTCCGATCGCCTGGCCATGTGGCGCGGCAATGGCGAGTGGATCTGCCGCCCGCTGAATAACCCGGGCACCCTGCAATTCAATGCCTTCGCCGACACCGATCCGAAAGGCTTTGGCTTGGTGCAGACCGATCACGAGTTCGCCAATTATCAGGACACCGTCGACTGGTACAGCAAGCGCCCGAGTCTGTGGGTAGAACCTACAACCGCGTGGGGCGAAGGCTCTATCGATTTGCTGGAAATTCCTACAACCGGTGAAACCCTGGATAACATCGTCGCGTTCTGGACGCCGAAAAAACCGGTCGCGGCCGGGGACTCCCTCAATTACGGCTACAAGCTCTATTGGAGCTCCCTACCACCGGTGAGCACGCCGCTGGCGCGGGTCCACGCGACCCGTTCGGGCATGGGCGGTTTCATTGAGGGCTGGGCGCCGGGCGAGCATTACCCGCAGGTCTGGGCGCGACGCTTTGCCGTGGACTTCACCGGCGGCGGTCTGGACCGCTTGCCCGAAGGCGCGGCGATCGAGCCGGTGGTGACCTGCTCGAACGGCGAAGTGAAGGACTTCAACGTGCTGGTGCTGGATGACATCAAGGGCTACCGCATTACTTTTGACTGGTACCCGACCAATGACAGCGTGGCGCCGGTGGAGCTGCGGTTGTTCATTCGCACTAATGACCGGACGTTGAGTGAAACCTGGTTGTACCAGTATTTCCCGCCGGCGCCTGATAAGCGTAAGTACACCTGACGGTAAGTGGGTGCCTGAACCGGCCCCTTCGCGGGCAAGCCCGCTCCCACAGTGATGGGGCTGTTCACAAAATTTGTGTACGCCGCCGATCCTTGTGGGGGCGGGCTTGCCCGCGAAGGCGGCAGGACAGCCGATAAACCTCTCGACACAAAAATGCAAAAGCCCCGGTCAACACGACCGGGGCTTTTTGGTTTTACAGCGGCATTCAGTCACGCAAATCCGATTCATGAATCGGCTGGTCACGATGGGTTGCCCGATGATATTGCGCCGGCCAGATAGCCTTGTTCCCGCCCAGATCGTCATCGGCATGCAGCGGCCAATACGGATCACGCAACAACTCGCGCGCGAGGAAGATGATGTCGGCCTGACAGGTACGCAGAATGTGCTCGGCCTGAGCCGGTTCGGTGATCATTCCTACGGTGCCGGTGGCAATGCCTGACTCCTTGCGTACGCGCTCGGCGAAACGGGTCTGGTAACCGGGGCCTGTAGGAATCTCGGCGTTTACCGCCGTACCGCCCGATGAGACATCGATCAGGTCCACGCCCAGATCTTTGAGGCGTCGCGCCAACTCTACGGTTTCATCAGGGTTCCAGCCATCCTCCACCCAATCGGTGGCGGACACCCGCACAAACACCGGTAATTCTTCTGGCCACACCGCACGCACCGCTTCGGTAACTTGCAACACCAGCCGAATTCGATTCTCGAACGAGCCGCCGAACTGATCGCGTCGCTGATTGCTCAGGGGTGAGAGAAATTGGTGCAACAGGTAACCGTGGGCGGCGTGTACTTCGACCACTTTGAAACCGGCGGTCAGTGCCCGTTTGGCCGAATCGACGAAGGCCTGAATAACGTCGGCGATCTCGCCCTCATCGAGCTGTTTCGGTGGTGTGTGCTGAGGGTCGTAAGCGATCGGCGAAGGGCCGACCGGGATCCAGCCGCCGTCTTCCGGCTTGACGCTGCCATGCTTGCCGAGCCACGGCCGATGCGTGCTGGCCTTGCGCCCGGCGTGGGCCAACTGAATGCCGGCAACAGCGCCCTGGGCGGCGATAAAGCGGGTAATACGTTGCAAGGGTTCGATCTGCTCATCGTTCCACAGACCGAGGTCCTGGGCGGTGATGCGCCCGTCGGCGGTGACCGCCGTGGCTTCGGTAAATACCAGCCCCGCCCCGCCGATGGCACGGCTACCGAGGTGGACAAGATGCCAGTCATTGGCCAGCCCATCCACGCTGGAATACTGGCACATCGGTGACACCGCAATGCGGTTAAGCAAGGTCAATTGACGAAGGGTATAGGGTTCAAGCAGCAGACTCATGGGGCACCTCTCGAATCAGTGGGCAGGCTCCAGGGTTCTGTTTGAATAGTCGACGAGTGACAGGAAAAAGGTGCAGCACCCGCCCCCGCGGGCAAAAAATTCGACAAAACGTCACAAGGATAATCAAGCAGTGCTTAGAGCCTAGTCGACATCGGGGGATCAGGGAGGGTTCAGAGAGATTCGGTGTGAGGGAAATCGCTTTCGCGGGCAAGCCCGCTCCCACAGGGTTTGCGCAAATCCTGTGGGAGCGGGCTTGCCCGCGAAGGGCTTAACGCGGTTCGATGTGGGCAATCATCAACTGAACGGTCTCGTTCCCACGGAACTCGTTGAGGTCGAGTTTGTAGGCCAATTCGACCCACTTGATGGTCGGATTCGGCCAGATATCACGGTCGATACCGAAGGCAATGCCGTCCAGCTTCACCGAACCGCATTCACTTCTCAGCACCACTTTCAGGTGCCGTTCACCCACAACACGCTGCTCGACCAACTGGAACACCCCGTGAAACAGCGGCTCCGGAAAGTGTTGCCCCCATGGCCCGGCGTGGCGCAGGGCGCGGGCCAGTTCCAGGTGAAACTCTTCGACAGCCAAAGTGCCGTCCGACAGCAGGCGCCCGGTCAAATCTTCTTCGCGCATTTGCCTACGCACTTCGGCGTCAAAGGCCTCGGCAAACAACGGAAAATTCGCCTCTGGCAACGTCAGGCCGGCCGCCATGGCGTGGCCGCCGTATTTGCTGATCAGGTTCGGATGCTGCGCCGCGACCACGCTCAAGGCGTCGCGAATATGAAAACCCTGAACCGAACGCCCCGAGCCCTTGAGCATCCCGTCACCTGCATCGGCAAAGGCAATAGTCGGACGGAAATAGCGCTCTTTCATACGCGACGCGAGGATTCCGATGACGCCCTGGTGCCACTCGGGATCGAACAGGCACAGGCCGAACGGCATCGATTCCACTGGCAAATCCTTGAGCTGGGCCAGCGCCTCACGCTGCATGCCTTGCTCGATGGATTTGCGGTCCTGGTTCATGCCATCCAGCTGAGCGGCCATTTCACGGGCAGCGCCCGCGTCTTCGGTGAGCAGGCATTCGATGCCCAGGCTCATGTCATCCAGACGCCCCGCCGCGTTCAGGCGCGGGCCAACAATGAAACCCAGATCGGTAGAGGTAATGCGCGAATGATCACGTTTGGCCACTTCAAGGATCGCCTTGATCCCCGGCCGCGCGCGCCCGGCGCGAATCCGCTCCAGGCCCTGATGCACCAGAATCCGGTTGTTGGCATCCAGCGGCACTACGTCGGCGACGCTGCCCAGCGCCACCAGGTCCAGCAGTTCGCCAATGTTCGGCTGCGGCTTGCTCTCGTACCAGCCCAGGCTGCGCAAGCGCGCGCGCAGGGCCATCAGCACATAGAAGATCACCCCGACACCGGCCAGGGCTTTGCTCGGAAACTCGCAACCCGGCTGGTTCGGATTGACGATGGCATCGGCCAACGGCAGTTCATCGCCGGGCAAGTGGTGATCGGTGACCAGCACCTTGAGCCCGGCCTTTTTCGCCGCTGCCACGCCTTCGACGCTGGAGATGCCGTTGTCCACGGTGATCAGCAGTTGTGGCTCGCGGGTCAGCGCCACTTCGACGATCTCCGGCGTCAGGCCATAGCCGTACTCGAACCGGTTCGGCACCAGATAATCGACATGCGCCGCGCCCAACAGGCGCAACCCCAGCATGCCCACGGTACTGGCCGTCGCACCATCGGCGTCGAAGTCGCCGACGATCAGAATCCGCTGACGTTGCTCGAGGGCCGTCACCAGCAAATCCACCGCCGCATCGATGCCTTTGAGCTGCTGATACGGAATCAGCCGCGCCAGGCTCTTGTCCAGTTCAGCCTCGGACTGCACGCCACGCGCCGCGTAAAGGCGGGTCAGCAGCGGTGGAATATCACCGAGGAATGGCAGGGTGTCGGGCAACAGGCGAGGTTCGATGCGCATGGGGTGACAGGTGCTTCTCTTGAATACGTAGGATAAAACCGGGTAACGCGGTTCAACGGCGAATAATCAGCCGCGTTCGCCGCTCAGCCATTGCAACTGGACTTCGTGCTGACCACGGTCGTCGGTGACGAAAATCGTTCCTTCGCTGATCATCACATCCCACTTGATAACGCGCGGCATGTCCTTGGCCAGGGTTTCCAGCACTTCCTGAGGCACAGCGGCGATGTGAACGTTTTTCAGGTTTTTGATCGCCGGGATCACTTTGGTTTCCCAGACACGCAGGCTGCCGTAAGCCAGCAGGCTGGTGCGCTCGGTGCGGCGCGAGCACCAGGTCAGGCGATCGGCGTCTGGCTGGCCGACTTCGATCCAGTGCAGGACACGATCATCCAGGCTCTTTTCCCACAGCGCTGGCTCATCCACGTCTGACAGACCGCGACCGAAGGACAGCTGCTCGTTGTACCAGAAGGCGTAGGCCAGCAGCCGCACGGTCATGCGCTCTTCGGTTTCCGAAGGGTGACGGGCGATGGTCTGCTTCACGCTCTCGTAGACGCTGCGGTCGAGGTCGGTGAGGTTCAGTTCAAACTTGTAGGTCGTGGACGGCTGGGCCATGAACGGGCTTCTTGATACGAGGAAAGGCGGCAAGTCTAACCGATGCAACAGGCAATCAACGAATTGAAGGCGATCAACTTTGGGCTATGGACGTCGGCCTATGTTAAAACTCTGCATCCGCTCAGCCTTTGTCCTACAGGATTCAGCATGCCGTTTTCCAACAAACCGCTCTCCGGTCTGAAAGTCATCGAATTGGGTACGTTGATTGCCGGGCCGTTTGCCTCGCGTATTTGCGGCGAGTTCGGCGCCGAAGTGATCAAGATCGAGTCCCCGGATGGCGGTGACCCGTTGCGCAAATGGCGCAAGTTATATGAAGGCACTTCGCTGTGGTGGTTCGTTCAGGCGCGGAACAAGAAGTCTTTGACCCTGAACCTGAAACACCCGGACGGCCTGGCGATTCTGAAACAGCTGCTCAGCGAAGCCGACATCCTGATCGAGAATTTTCGCCCCGGCGTGCTGGAAAAGCTCGGCCTGGGCTGGGAAGTCTTGCACGCACTGAACCCGAAACTGGTGATGGTGCGGCTCTCAGGCTTTGGCCAGACCGGGCCGATGAAAGATCAGCCGGGCTTCGGTGCGGTCGGTGAATCGATGGGCGGCCTGCGTTACATCACCGGCTTCGAGGACCGGCCGCCGGTGCGCACCGGGATTTCCATCGGTGATTCGATTGCCGCGCTCTGGGGCGTGATCGGCGCACTGATGGCTTTGCGTCATCGCGAGGTCAACGGCGGCTTGGGCCAAGTGGTGGACGTGGCGCTGTACGAAGCAATCTTCGCCATGATGGAAAGCATGGTCCCGGAGTTCGACGTGTTCGGCTTCATCCGCGAACGTACCGGCAACATCATGCCGGGCATCACGCCCTCCTCCATTCACACCAGCGCCGACGGCAAACATGTGCAGATCGGCGCCAACGGCGATGCGATCTTCAAGCGTTTCATGCTGATCATCGGTCGCGAAGACCTGGCCAACGATCCTGTGCTGGCCAGCAACGACGGACGCGATAGCCGTCGCGACGAGATTTACGGGGTGATCGATCGCTGGGTCAACTCTCTGCCGCTGGACGCGGTGATCCAGCAATTGAATCAGGCCGACGTTCCCGCCAGCCGGATCTTCAGTGCTGAAGACATGTTCAGCGATCCGCAGTACCTGGCCCGGGAAATGTTCTTGCAAGCCAAGCTTCCCGACGGCAAGGACTTCAAGATGCCCGGCATTGTGCCAAAACTCTCTGAAACACCCGGCAGCTCCGAATGGGTCGGGCCGCAGCTGGGTGAACACAATGCGCAAGTACTCCACGACCTTGGCTACGACTCGGCACAGATCACACGGTTGCGTGAAGACGGGGCCATCTAAGCTGAAGCGCCTACTTTCATCAGCCCTTAATCACGTGTGCCGATGGCGTGCACTGGTGATTTTCGGGCTGATGTCAGGGCTGATACCACCGGCCCTGGCGCAACCTAAAGAGCATTTGTTCTGGCTGCTGCGCGATCTGCCGCCCGTGACGATCTTCGAAGGTCCGAAAAAAGGTCAGGGGGTTATCGATCAACTGATGCCGTTGTTGATCGCCGGCATGCCGCAATACGAACACACCCTGATGCGGGTCAATCGCGCCCGTGGCGTGCAAATGCTCCATGAAAAATCCTTTACCTGCGACCCTTCGCTGATCTGGAGCGAGGAGCGCGAACAATGGATCGCCTTTTCCATTCCGGCTTTCCGGGCGGTTAGCAATGGGCTGGTGATTCGACGTGAGGATCGGTCGGTGCTGGAGCCCTTTCTCATTGGCGATGAAGTCGATTTGGCAGCACTGTTGGCCAGCCGTCGAGAGAAAGTCGGTGTAGTGGCCGAGCGCCGTTACGGTCAGTTCCTCGACACGCTGCTGCAACAGGCGCCGCCCGGCGTGCTGGCGCCTCACTACGGCAACAACGCCCTCGGCAGTCTGTTGCAGATGCAGCGCCTGGGTCGTTTGCAGGTGGTCTTGGGTTACTGGCCGGAAATCCGCTATCAGGCTCGTCAGGAAAATATTACCGATGAGCAATTAGAGTTTTATCCGATCAAAGGCACGGGCAAATACTTGTCCGGGTACATCGGTTGCTCGAATACGCCCCAGGGGCGACAGGCAATCAGTGAAATCAATAAGCTATTGCGCGCCCTGCCCCGCGAGCGCCTGGACCCGCTGTACGCCGACTGGCTCGATCCGCAAAGACGCAAGGACTACCTGGAAGAAACCAGGGCCTTTTTCGAGCGTCAGGCCGCGCAGTGACAAATCGCGGGCAAAAAGAAACCCCGAGAAGTGGGGAGACGACTCGGGGTTAAACGTGGCCTACATAAAGACCAGTAGCAACAAGCTACAAGCACCGGAGCACAATGCTTGATCCTGCTGTTACATGGTCTGACTGACCTTGGCGCAGGAAGGTTCCCACAAAAAACAATTCAATTTCGGCTGGCCAGGATCTTGTCCTGAGCAGCATTGCGCAACGCCGCGATGACACAGGGCTCCAGGCGTCCTTCAGCGATCAGCACGTCGCGGTGCAGCCCGTCGACGACATCCGTCAGCAGACGTTTATCGGTTAACTGGACCTGATTGAACGTCCGTTCGACCACGATAGTGCCGCTCGTACTCTTCAGTGTCACCAGGCATTCGCCATGGGCACCTGATGGGGTCAACTTGACCTGATACGGGCTCAGAGCCTCACCGAGCAATAGACTGATACTTTCCATCTCGATCACCACTCAATAGTCCGAAAACAAAGTGCCTGGGGCGTGTCCACAGTAAATGACCACAGGCCCGAGAAGAAAGTTCTGGATTCCAACGGCAGGCGCACCGGCGCCTCTGGTAGTTAGAGCATGCACGGTAAAGATGACAGTAAAAAAACAGCTGATTCACGCTTAATGCCAGTCAGTTAAGTGAAGGCCAAGACCTGTGGCGTCCTTGTTTCACTGACTGGCATTACCCTTCACACCTGCCTTGTACGCTTGTCGATATCGCTCCATCCGCCCAGCAGTCCTCGCAATTGACCGTCCGCACTGTAGAACGGCACCGTCCACTGGTAGATGTCCCTGACGCCATCCTTGAACATCAACTGACGCTCGCTGAAGCGGGTCTTGCGAGTACCGAGCTGAATCATGAACTCGGCGTGCAGCTGTTCGGCGGTCTCTTTGGGCAAGACATCGAGTTCGATCAGTTGTCGCCCCTGAACCTGGTCGAAACGGGTCGACAAGCGCTCCTCATAACTTTTGTTGCACATGATCAGACGCCCTTCCAGATCACGCACGAACATCGGATCGGGCATGGCGTCTATCAATGCGTGCTGGAATGCGAGCTGGTCATTAAGGTCTTTTTCGGCGCCTCGCCGTTGCTCGATCAGCGCAGCGAGCCGACGGTTCCAAAGCAACGAAAGCAGGCCGAACAGGCTAGCGATGAACACTCCCCAGCAACCCCACTGAGTTATCCGTTGCCAAGCCGAGGGCGCATGTACAGGCGCAATTCCGTTCAGCCATTTCAACCGCATGGCGCGTAGCTCGGCGGGTGGAAATGCCTCCAGCGCCTTGTTGAGGATGCTCAACAACTGCGGCTGTCCTTTGCGGACCGCCAAATGGTCAGCCTCCCATTTGCCCTCCATCGCATGCCCTACCTTGAGCCGGCCCAAGGGATAAAGCTGCGCTCCGATTTCGTTCTCAATGGTGGCGTAGGCCTCGCCACTTTCCACCAGCGCCCGGGCTTCAGCGTAGGTTTTGACCGACCGCAGCTCGATCGCCGGGTAGTCACGACGAATCGTGCTCTCCAAGGCGTGCCGGGCGGGCAACACCAGAACTCTTTTCGACAGTTGCTCCAAAGACTGTAACGCTGGTGTGCCGGCCAGTCCCACGAGTACCCAACCCGCTCCGCCGAACGCATGGCTGAAATCCAGAAACACTTTGCGCTCGTCATTTACCGCCAGTGTCGTGCTCATGTCCGCCGCCCCGCTCTCCAGGCGCTTGAGCATTTGATCGGAAGAAAACGACTCTTCATGGATGAACCGCAGCCCGGTCATGGCGCTGATTCGGTCGAGCAGATCGTTGTTCAAACCGCTCCAGTGACCGCGCTCATCCTTGAACAGGTACAACGGATACTGTGTTGACGCGACGATAACCATCGGATGCTCAGCAATCCATTGCTGCTCCTGAGCGTCCAGCTCAATGCGCGCGATGGCGGCTGATTCCCTGGATTCATGCGTCGCCAATTGTGCGGCCGTTACCCATTGCCCCAAGCCCAGGGCGCCCAGCAAAAACATCCAGCACACGGCTGGTCTAAACCCTCTAAAAAACAGCATTGCCACTTCCTTGGTGATCGTCTCGCCCGTCCTTCATGGGCGGCTCTTCTTTTACGAAACCCGACAAGTGTGGCATGCAGAAATGAGAAAGCCCGTCAGGAGACGGGCTTCAAAATGTGACAGCTTTTACCGGTTACAGCGGCTTGCCGCGGTTGCCATGCTGACTGACAAAGGCCTGCACGGCTTTCAGGTCGTTCGGCAATACGGTGCAACGCTCATCTCGCTCAAACAAATCAGAAAGATGTGCAGGTAGTTCGAGCGCTTTTCCTACGCCAGCTTTTTCCACTGCGTCCGGGAATTTGACCGGATGGGCCGTGCCGAGGATCACCATCGGGATATCCAGGCTGCGACGGCATTCGCGCGCGGCCTTCACGCCGATGGCAGTGTGCGGATCCAGCAGCTCGCCGGTTTGCTCGAAGACTTCGGCAATGGTTTCGCACGTTTGGGCGTCGTCCACGGCTAGCGAATCGAACAGTTTGCGTGCCTCGGTCCAGCGTTCTTCTTCGACACTGAAACCGCCGCCCTGCTTGAAGGTGTCCATCAAGCCGGCAATCGCCGCGCCGTTGCGACCGTGCAGGTCGAACAGCAGGCGTTCGAAGTTCGACGAGACCATGATGTCCATGGACGGCGACAGCGTGGCGTGCAGGGTTTCCTTGACGTACTGATTGCCGCTCATGAAGCGGTGCAGGATGTCGTTGCGGTTGGTGGCGACGATCAACTGGTTGATCGGCAGGCCCATGTTGCGCGCCAGGTAACCGGCGAAGATATCGCCGAAGTTGCCGGTCGGCACCGAGAACGACACCGAACGCGCCGGGCCGCCCAATTGCAGGGCTGCGTGGAAGTAGTAAACGATCTGGGCCATGATCCGCGCCCAGTTGATCGAGTTCACCGCCACCAGGCGCGTGCCCTTGAGGAAGCTCTGGTCGGCGAAGCTGGCCTTGACCATTTCCTGGCAGTCATCGAAGTTGCCTTCGATGGCGATGTTATGGATGTTCTCACCGAAGATGGTGGTCATCTGGCGACGCTGCACTTCGGACACACGGTTGTGCGGGTGCAGGATGAAGATGTCGACGTTTTCGCAGTGCTTGCAACCTTCGATCGCCGCCGAACCGGTGTCGCCGGAGGTAGCGCCAACAATCACCACGCGCTCGCCGCGCTTTTCCAGCACGTAGTCGAGCAGACGCCCCAGCAGTTGCAGGGCGAAGTCCTTGAACGCCAGGGTCGGGCCGTGAAACAGCTCCAGTACCCATTCGTTGCCATTCAGCTGACGCAGTGGTGCCACGGCGTTGTGGGAAAACACGCCCTGCTCTGATGAAGAATAGGTTTCTTCAAGAATTTTTTTGAAATCGGCATCCGGAATACTGCCGCCAACGAATGGGCGCATCACCCGGAAGGCCAGCTCGTGATACGGCAGGCCGGCCCAGGAAGCGATTTCTTCCTGGGTGAAACGTGGCAGGTTTTCCGGGACGTACAGACCGCCGTCGGTGGCGAGACCGGCCAGCAGGACGTCTTCGAAATTCAGGGCCGGTGCCTGGCCGCGGGTACTGATATAACGCATGACTGGCTCCAATAGACAGTGTTCGCAATGCCGGGCCCGCGTGCGAGCCCGGTGAACGATAACGGCTTAGTTCAGGTGCTCGACGCGGATCCGTACGACCGGGCCGACCACGCCTTCCAAGGCTTCCAGGGCGGTGATCGCGTCGTTCATGTGCTGTTCCAGCACACGGTGCGTCAGCAGGATCATTGGCACCAGACCGTCATGCTCTTCGACTTCTTTCTGCATGATCGATTCGATGTTGATGCCGCGCTCCGACAGGATGCTCGCCACCTGAGCCAACACACCCGGATGGTCCTTGGCCTGAATGCGCAGGTAGTAGGCGCTTTCGCAGGCTTCGATCGGCAGGATCGGATGAGCCGATAGCGAATCCGGCTGGAAGGCCAGGTGCGGTACGCGGTTTTCCGGGTCGGAGGTCATGGCGCGAACCACGTCCACCAAGTCGGCGATCACCGACGAAGCCGTCGGCTCCATGCCGGCGCCGGCGCCGTAGAACAGGGTCGAACCGGCAGCATCGCCGTTGACCATCACCGCGTTCATCACGCCGTTGACGTTGGCGATCAAGCGATCGGCCGGGATCAGCGTCGGGTGCACACGCAGCTCGATGCCGGCCGCGGTGCTGCGCGCCACGCCCAGGTGCTTGATGCGATAGCCCAGCGCTTCGGCGTAGTTCACGTCAGCGGTGGTCAGCTTGGTGATGCCTTCGGTGTAAGCCTTATCGAATTGCAGCGGAATGCCGAACGCGATGGACGCCAGGATCGTCAGCTTGTGGGCTGCGTCGATGCCTTCGACGTCGAAAGTCGGATCGGCTTCGGCGTAACCCAGGGCTTGCGCCTCGGCGAGTACGTCTTCGAAGGTGCGACCCTTCTCACGCATTTCGGTGAGGATGAAGTTGCCGGTGCCGTTGATGATCCCGGCTACCCAGTTGATGCGGTTGGCGGACAAACCTTCACGGATCGCCTTGATCACTGGAATGCCGCCGGCCACGGCCGCTTCGAACGCCACGATGACGCCCTTCTCGCGAGCCTTGGCGAAAATTTCATTACCGTGAACGGCAATCAGTGCCTTGTTCGCGGTGACCACATGCTTGCCATTCTCGATGGCCTTGAGTACCAGCTCGCGGGCAACGGTGTAGCCGCCCATCAGCTCTATAACGATGTCGATCTCAGGGTTCGTGGCCACTTCGAACACATCGTTGGTAATCGCAATACCGGTCGTCTGGAACTGAGGCTTTGGCGTGCGCATGGCAATTTGTGCCACTTCGATTCCACGCCCGGCACGACGAGCAATTTCCTCGGCGTTGCGCTGAAGTACGTTGAAGGTACCGCCACCGACGGTCCCTAACCCACAGATGCCTACTTTGACCGGTTTCACTGTGAACTCCCCATAAAACGGCCGACTCAAGGCCGGCCGTGAAAACAGCCGCATACCCGCGGCTCTCTATTAATGGCCCGACAATATTGCCGCCGAACCATGATCGTCAAAGGCTGACCATGACGATGCGAAATTATTTCGCGCCCAGTGCCAGTTTGGCGACTTGTGGCGCAGGCTGGTAGCCCGGAATGACCTGTCCGTCGGCCAAAACGATGGCCGGTGTACCGTTCACGCCAATCGACTGACCGAGGGCGAACTGTTTGGAAACCGGGTTCTCGCACTTGGCGGCCTTGATTTCCTTGCCATCGACCATTTTGTCCATGGCGGCTTTCTTGTCCTTGGAACACCACACCGCTTGCAGTTGTTCGTCACCCGGCGAGCCAAGGCCCTGGCGCGGGAATGCAACATAACGCACTTCGATACCCAGTTTGTTCAGCTCCGGCACTTCGGCGTGCAGCTTATGGCAGTACGGGCAAGTAGTGTCGGTGAAGACAGTGATGTGCGACTTGGTTTCGCCGATAGCCGGGTAGACCACGGTTTCAGCCACTGGAATGTTGTTGATCAGTTTGGAAATGCCCAGGCGCTCGGTCTTCTCGGTCAGGTTGACCGGTTTGCCGTCCTTGAGCTGGAACATGTAGCCCTGAACAACGTACTGGCCGTCGGCGCTGGCGTAAAGCACGCGGCTGCCCTTGAGTTTGACTTCGTACAGACCTGGCAACGGGCTGGCGGTGATGGTTTCGACCGGCACGTCGAGATTGAGGTTTTCCAGGCTTTTACGAATGGCTTTGTCGGCCGCGTCATCGGCGACGGCAAAGGTGCTGACCAACGCAATGGCTGCGGCGGCGAAAATCTGGGTCAGACGCATGAGAACTCCTGAAGGCGGACAAATGGGACGATCAGAACACCCGTGCCGAAACACCGGGTCATAACCGCCCATCGTACAAACCGGCAAAGCCTACCACATAAGGCCCCTGTGGCGAGGGGGCTTGCCCCCGTTCGGCTGCGCAGCAGTCGTCAATCCTCACGCTTCGATCCATATATCGGATAGAGATCGCCAAAGAGGGGCTGCTTCGCAACCCATCGGGGCGGTGCGGCGTTCTGACAACCCCCCTCACCACAGGTCAGCATTTCCATTACAGGAGCTGCGCTAGCCGCGCGGGTGATGTTTGGCATGCAGGTCCTGCAAGCGTGCGCGGGCGACGTGAGTATAGATCTGGGTAGTCGAAAGATCGCTGTGGCCGAGCAGCATTTGCACCACTCGAAGGTCGGCACCGTGGTTGAGCAGGTGCGTGGCGAAGGCATGACGCAGAGTATGCGGCGACAGCGACTTGCCGATCCCGGCGACCTTGGCCTGGTGCTTGATGCGATGCCAGAAGGTCTGGCGGGTCATCTGTTCGCCGCGAAGGCTGGGGAACAGCACATCGCTGGGACGTCCGCCCAGCAACTCGCCACGAGCGTCGCGCATGTAGCGCTCGACCCAGACAATCGCCTCCTCGCCCATCGGCACCAGCCGCTCCTTGCTGCCCTTGCCCATCACCCGTAGCACGCCCTGGCGCAGGTTGACCTGTTCCAGCGTCAGGCTGATCAGCTCCGTCACCCGCAAGCCACAGGCATAAAGCACCTCAAGCATGGCGCGATCACGCTGACCGATAGCTTCGCTCAGGTCTGGCGCGGCCAACAGCGCTTCCACATCGGCTTCCGACAAGGATTTAGGCAACGGCCTACCCAGTTGCGGCATATCGACGCGCAAGGTCGGATCGACAGCGATCAGCTTTTCCCGCAGCAAATAGCGATAGAAGCCACGCACACCAGAGAGAAATCGCGCAGTAGAACGGGGTTTGTAGTTTTGCTCCAGGCGCCAGGCCAAGTGATCGAGGATCAACTCGCGCCCGGCGTTGATCAGCTCCAGACCCTTCTCCTGCAACCAGCCGTTGAACAAGGCCAAGTCACTGCGATAGGCATCGCGGGTGTTATCGGAAAGGCCTTTTTCCAGCCACAGGGCGTCGAGGAACTGGTCTATCAGGGGATGATCGATGGCAGGCATGGGGTCTCAGACAGGCAGGCGTAAGGCCGCGGAAAATGAAGAGTCTTTCATAGCACGTTGGCGCTGACACATAAAATTGAGATCGAGTAGGAGGCGGATTTACATCCGCCGTCCTCTCACACCACCGTACGTACGGATCCGTATACGGCGGTTCAAGCTATGCGGCTAAGCCGGTTTATCGTATCCAGTACCGAGACCAACCCAAGTTGATCCCATAGCTTCTTCGGCAGCGCCTGATTCATATGAGATGCTCCCGAGCTCCACCATGGGCCTCGGCCATTGAAGGCTGATTTGCAGGCGCGAGCTTCGCTAAGCCCCAGGCGCATCAAGTTACGTGCCCTCGTTGAGGGCCGCTTCCATTGACGCCAGACGACGCAGCGAAGTTTGCGCCGCACCCAGCCGTCAATTTCCTCAAGTGGCCGTTTGCTCTGACTGAGCTTGAAGTAGCCTGCCCACCCGCGCAGTACAGGGTTTATCCGTTCGATGACATTCGCCATCTTGTGGCCCCGCGCCCCGCGCAGCAGGTCTCTTAACCGGTCGCGCAAGCGACCCAGACTCATCGTCGCCACTCTCAGCCTCGGTTGCTGATGCCAGCTCATCCCATAACCCAGATAGTCGCAGACCCAAGGCCGTGCTACGTGGCTCTTTTCCCGGTTCAGCGTCAGTTTCAGGCGCTGATTCAGGAAACGCTCAACACCGGCCATCACCCGTGTGCCAGCTCGCTGGCTGCGCACATAGATGTTCGCGTCGTCGGCATAACGCACGAAGCGATGGCCTCGCCGTTCAAGTTCGCGGTCGAGTTCGTTGAGCAGGATGTTCGACAGCAACGGCGAGAGCGGGCCGCCTTGCGGCGTCCCTTCCTGCCGTCGGCTGACGAGTCCGCCCGACATCGTTCCCGCTTCGAGGTAACGACGGATCAGCGTGAGCACACGCTTGTCTTCGATTTGACGCGCCACGTAGGCCATCAGGACATCGTGGTTGACCCGATCAAAGAACTTCTCGAGATCAAGTTCCACGCACCAGCGGTGACCCGCTGCCACGTGGCCGCGAGCGGTTTCGATGGCTTGGTGAGCGCTTCTACCCCGACGAAAGCCGTAGCTGTAGTCCGAGAACAGAGGATCGAAGATTGGCGTGAGCTGTTGCAGCAGTGCCTGTTGGATCAAGCGATCCACGACGCTGGGAATACCCAGTTGCCGTGTTCCACCTTTGGGTTTGGGGATGTCAACGGCGCGTACACCCTGCGGGTGATACTCGCCGGCCAGCAACCTCACCTTGAGGGTCGGCCAGTACTGTTTCACGTAGTCCGCCAAGTCGTCGACCGTCATGCCATCGGCACCCGGTGCGCCCTTGTTGCTGACCACACGTTGATACGCACGCCTAAGGTTGACCGGTGCAAGCACCCGCTCCATCAGCGTGTCCGGCTCCGCGTTCGTCCACGTCACAGACGCCGCCGATACCTGTGCGCTGTCAGCCGTCATCCTCGGATACTGTCCGGGACTCGGAGTAACAGTCTTCTCTTGGAGAACTTTCTGCATTTCGGTATTCAACGAGACTTTGACGCCTACTGGCGGCATAACTTGTTCAGCCCTTGGTGACGGGGTTATTCGCCACTTACTACGGCCTCGGCTGACTTCTGCACGTTCATCCCGTCGCCTCTCGACGCTCGGTAGCACTGTGGCAAACGTGCAGATCTCCCAGGGTAATTCGCGCGACCTTCCTGCTTATGCCTGTCGGATCTACGTCGCAGCGTCCCGTGCAAGTATTGGGCTTTAGGGAAACACGCCCCTTTACCCCGCTGCGCCGCCTCTATCCGCTTGCTGTTCGTCAGGCCAGCATTTTGCCTCGGGCTTCCTTCAGATTCGCGGTCACCCGCGACACCCTTGCCTCTGGCTAACACTTCCCCTTGCCGGGTGTGTAGAGGACTTTCACCTCCAAGTCACCAGCGAGGCCACCACAGCCAAGCTGGTTGCGCTTGCGCGCAACGCGCCATGCCTGGCGCACGCACAAAAAAAGCATCCCCTGCGGGATGCTTCTTTTTTGCGTGAGGCGCTCAGCTTATTGTTGAGCCGGTTCGTTCTGCCCCAGGATCAACTTGCCTTCCTTGTCGACCGGAATCTGGTTGCCCGGATCGCGATCCATCCGCACTTTGCCTTCCTTGCCATCCAGCGAATAACGAACGTCGTAGCCTACAACCTTGTCGCTGATGTCATTCACGGTGTTACAGCGGGTTTGAGTGGTGGTGTAGGTATCACGCTCCTGCATGCCTTCCTGCACCTTGTTACCCGCATAACCGCCGCCGACCGCACCGGCCACTGTGGCGATTTTCTTGCCTGTGCCGCCGCCGATCTGGTTGCCCAACAGGCCACCCGCCAGCGCGCCGACCACCGTACCGGCGATCTGGTGTTGATCTTTTACCGGCGCTTGCCGGGTTACTGCAACGTCCTTGCATACTTCACGTGGCGTCTTGATTTGTGTCTTGACCGGTTCAACGGCTAGAACTTGCGCATACTCAGGGCCGCTTTTTTTGACCAGGCTGTAGGTGGCAACAGCACCCCCGGCCGTCACACCAACAGCACCCAATACTGCACCAACCAGCATCGACTTGTTCACATGAACCTCCTGACCATCACATGCGGGACATGCCCGCGCTTCTCCCAGCCTTGGAGCATAAAAAAAGGCGCGAGTTCAATACTCGCGCCTTCTCGGCTTACAGCTGGAAAAGTGATAACCGTTATGGACGGTCGTCGACTTCCGTCTCGACCGCCGCAGCAGGAATCAGGTCCTCGCTGCTCAGGTTCAGCCAGATCAGCACCACGTTCGCGATGTAGATCGACGAGTAAGTACCCGCCAGAACACCGATGAACAGGGCAATGGAGAAGCCGAACAGGTTGTCGCCACCGAAGAACAACAGGGCCGCGATCGCCAGCAAAGTGGAGATCGACGTCGCCATGGTCCGCAGCAGGGTTTGCGTGGTCGAGATGTTGATGTTCTCGATCAGGCTGGCCTTGCGCAGTACCCGGAAGTTCTCACGAACCCGGTCGAATACCACGATGGTGTCGTTGAGCGAGTAACCGATGATCGCCAGCACCGCCGCCAGTACCGTCAGGTCGAAGGTGATCTGGAAGAACGACAGGATACCGATGGTCACGATCACGTCGTGGATCAAGGATACGATCGCACCGACCGCAAACTTCCACTGAAAGCGGAAAGCCAGGTAGATCAAAATGCCGCCCAGCGCCATCAGCATGCCGAGGCCGCCCTGATCGCGCAGCTCTTCACCGACCTGAGGGCCGACGAATTCGACGCGCTTGACCACCGCAGGGTTGTCGCCACCGACCTTCTGCAAGGCCTCGGCCACCTGATGACCCAGCTGCGGGTCTTCACCTGGCATACGCACCAGCAAATCGGTAGTCGCACCGAAGCTCTGTACGATCGCCTCGTGATAACCCGATGTAACCAGCTGCTCACGCACTTTGGTGACATCGGCCGGACGCTCGTAGGTCAGCTCGATGAGCGTACCGCCGGTGAAGTCCAGGCCCCAGTTCATGCCCTTGGTGGCGACACTGAACAATGCCAATGCCGTGAGGAACAATGTGACGCCGAACGCGAAGTTGCGAACGCCCATGAAGTTGATTGTACGTAACATGGCAGCCCCTTAAATCCACAACTTCTTGAAGTCACGACCGCCGAAGATCAGGTTGACCATCGCGCGGGTCACCATGATGGCCGTGAACATCGAGGTAAAGATCCCGAGGGACATGGTCACTGCGAAGCCTTTGACCGGGCCGGTGCCCATGGCAAAGAGAATCCCGCCGACCAACAAGGTTGTCAGGTTGGCGTCGAGAATCGCGGTGAATGCCCGGCCGAAGCCTTCGTTGATTGCCCGTTGCACAGTCATGCCCGCCGCGATCTCTTCACGTATCCGCGAGAAGATCAGAACGTTGGCGTCGACCGCCATACCCATGGTCAACACGATACCGGCGATACCCGGCAGGGTCAGCGTTGCACCCAGCAGCGACATCAAAGCCAGCAGCATCACCATGTTCACCGTCAACGCGACGGTGGCGATGAGGCCGAAGAAGCGGTAGATAGCCATGATGAACAGCGAGACAAACAGCATGCCCCACAGCGATGCATCGATACCTTTGGTGATGTTGTCAGCACCCAGGCTTGGGCCGATAGTGCGCTCTTCAGCGAAGTACATCGGTGCCGCCAGACCACCGGCACGCAGCAGCAGCGCCAGCTCGGACGATTCGCCCTGGCCGTTCAGGCCAGTGATGCGGAACTGGGCACCCAGCGGCGACTGGATGGTCGCCAGGCTGATGATCTTCTTCTCTTCTTTAAACGTCTGAACCGGTACGTCTTTCTCGACGCCGTTGATCACTTGCTTGGTGTAAGTGGTGACCGGACGTTGTTCGATGAAGATCACCGCCATGCTGCGACCGACGTTGCTGCGAGTCGCACGACTCATCAGCTCGCCACCGTGGCCATCCAGACGGATGTTCACTTCTGGCGTGCCGTGCTCGCCGAAGCCAGCCTTGGCGTCAGTTACCTGGTCACCGGTGATGATCAGGCCACGTTCGATCTGCGCCGCAGGACGATTGCCTTCACGGAACTCGAACGACTCGGAAGTGGCTTTCGAAGCGCCAGGCTCAGCCGCCAGACGGAACTCAAGGTTGGCCGTCTTGCCGAGGATACGCTTGGCTTCTGCAGTGTCTTGCACGCCCGGCAGCTCAACCACGATGCGGTTGGCGCCCTGGCGCTGAACGATAGGTTCGGCAACACCCAGCTCGTTGACGCGGTTACGTACCGTGGTCAGGTTCTGCTTGATGGAGTATTCGCGGATTTCCGCCAGCTTGGCCGGGGTCATCGCCAGACGCAGTACCGGTTGACCATTGAGGTCGGCCGGAACAATGTCGAAATCGTTGAAGTTCTTGCGAATCAGCGCACGCGCTTCTTCACGGGCTGCTTCATCAGTGAAGCCCAGCTGAATGGCACCACCCAGTTGCGGCAGGCTGCGATAGCGCAGACGCTCTTTGCGCAACAGGCTCTTGACGTCGCCTTCGTAGACTTTCAGGCGTGCGTCGAGGGCTTTGTCCATGTCCACTTCCAGCAGGAAGTGCACACCACCGGACAAGTCCAGACCCAGCTTCATCGGGTGCGCGCCAAAGCTGCGCAGCCATTGCGGAGTGGTTTGTGCCAGGTTCAGTGCAACGACGTAGTCATCACCCAATGCCTTGCGCACGACGTCTTTGGCTGGCAGCTGATCTTCAGCCTTGGTCAGACGGATCAGGCCGCCCTTGCCGCCCGCAGCCAAAGTGGCCGCCTTGACGTTGATCCCGGATTCCTTGAGCGCGGTGCTCACACGATCCAGATCAGCCTGAGTAACCTGCAGTGCAGTGCTTGCACCGCTGACCTGAATGGCCGGGTCATCAGGGTATAGATTGGGAGCGGAATAAATCAGACCGATCGCCAGCACCGCCAGGATCAGAATGTATTTCCACAGAGGGTATTTGTTCAGCATCACGCCGCCCGCTTATGACGCGGGGCGCCTTGCGCGCCCCGTCGATTGAGTAGAAGTTGAAACTTAGATCGCTTTGAGCGTGCCTTTTGGCAGCGTGGCGGCGATGGCGCCTTTCTGGAATTTCATTTCGACGGTGTCGGAGACTTCCAGAACAACGAAGTCGTCGGAGACTTTGGTGATCTTGCCGGCGATACCACCGGTGGTCACAACTTCGTCACCTTTTTGCAGGCTGCCCAGCAGGTTTTTCTGCTCTTTGGC
This sequence comes from Pseudomonas lini, assembly GCF_964063345.1. Classification (NCBI taxonomy): domain Bacteria; kingdom Pseudomonadati; phylum Pseudomonadota; class Gammaproteobacteria; order Pseudomonadales; family Pseudomonadaceae; genus Pseudomonas; species Pseudomonas lini. Next base: position 4,397,756 of record NZ_OZ061318.1, on the reverse strand, counting down.
GCGCTTGGCCTGTGGACGCCAGATCATCAGGTAGAAGATGACCAGGAAACCGACCAGGAAAATCCACTCAAAGCCGCCGCCCATTGGGCCTGCCGCAGGTGCAGCAGCGTCAGCCATGGCATTAGAGATAAAAAAGCTCATTTAGCACTCCAGTTGCAAATGTTGAATCTTGGGGTCAGAAAACTCAGTCCAAAGGCGGAACAGGTAACCCGCGTTTGGCGTAGAAGGCATCGACAAAGGCGGCCAATGTACCCTGTTGAATAGCCTCGCGCAAACCAGCCATAAGCACCTGGTAATGGCGCAAATTGTGGATGGTATTCAACATGCTACCCAGCATTTCGCCGCACTTGTCCAGATGGTGCAGATAAGCACGGGAGAAGTTCTGGCAGGTATAGCAATCGCAGGTCGGATCCAGCGGCGAATCATCATGGCGATGGAACGCGTTACGGATCTTCAGCACGCCTGTATCAATGAACAGATGCCCATTGCGGGCATTACGGGTTGGCATCACGCAATCGAACATGTCCACACCGCGGCGCACACCCTCAACCAGATCTTCCGGTTTGCCAACGCCCATAAGGTAACGAGGTTTGTCAGCCGGCATCTGGCCCGGCAGGTAATCCAGCACCTTGATCATCTCGTGCTTGGGCTCGCCCACCGACAGACCGCCGATGGCCAGGCCGTCAAAGCCGATCTTGTCGAGGCCTTCCAGGGAGCGCATGCGCAAATCCTGGTGCATACCGCCCTGAACGATGCCGAACAGCGCCGCCGTGTTATCGCCATGGGCGTTTTTCGAACGCTGGGCCCAACGCAACGACAGTTCCATCGATACACGAGCGACATCTTCGTCGGCCGGGTACGGGGTGCATTCGTCAAAAATCATCACGATGTCGGAGCCCAGATCGCGCTGGACCTGCATCGACTCTTCCGGGCCCATGAATACTTTGGCACCGTCGACCGGAGAAGCGAAGGTCACGCCCTCCTCCTTGATCTTGCGCATCGCGCCCAGGCTGAACACCTGAAAACCGCCGGAGTCGGTCAGAATCGGACCTTTCCATTGCATGAAATCGTGCAGATCGCCGTGCTTCTTGATCACTTCGGTGCCAGGACGCAGCCACAAGTGGAAGGTGTTACCCAGAATGATTTCCGCGCCGGTGGCGGTAATGTCCCGCGGCAACATGCCCTTGACCGTGCCGTAGGTGCCCACCGGCATGAAGGCCGGGGTCTCGACGGTACCGCGCGGGAAGGTCAAGCGACCGCGACGAGCCTTGCCATCGGTGGCAAGTAGCTCAAAAGACATGCGACTGGTGCGACTCATTCTGTTTCCTCTGGGCCTGTTTCTTTAGGGGCGGTAGGCGCGGGATTACGGGTGATAAACATCGCATCACCGTAGCTGAAAAAGCGGTATTCGTTGTCGACGGCGGCTTTATAGGCGGCCATAGTCTCGGGATAACCGGCGAACGCCGAAACCAGCATCAACAGCGTGGATTCAGGCAAATGAAAGTTGGTGACCAAGGCATCGACCACATGAAACGGCCGGCCCGGGTAGATAAAGATGTCGGTATCGCCACTAAACGGCTTGAGCACGCCATCGCGCGCGGCACTTTCCAGAGAACGCACGCTGGTAGTCCCCACCGCCACCACGCGACCACCGCGAGCGCGGCAGGCTTCGACTGCATCGACCACGTCCTGACCGACTTCCAGCCACTCGCTGTGCATGTGGTGATCTTCAAGCTTCTCGACCCGCACCGGCTGGAACGTGCCGGCACCAACGTGCAAGGTCACGAACGCAGTCTCGATGCCCTTGGCAGCAATCGCCTCCATCAGCGGCTGATCGAAATGCAGCCCCGCCGTCGGCGCCGCCACCGCGCCCAGGCGCTCGGCGTAGACCGTCTGATAACGCTCGCGGTCCGAGCCTTCATCCGGGCGGTCTATATAAGGCGGCAACGGCATGTGCCCGACGCGGTCAAGCAGCGGCAACACCTCTTCGGCGAACCCCAACTCGAACAACGCATCGTGGCGCGCCAGCATTTCGGCTTCGCCACCGCCGTCGATCAGGATCTTCGAACCCGGCTTCGGCGACTTGCTGGAACGCACATGCGCCAGCACGCGATGACTGTCGAGCACCCGCTCCACCAGAATTTCCAGCTTGCCGCCGGAAGCCTTCTGGCCAAACAGCCGCGCCGGAATCACCCGGGTATTGTTGAACACCATCAAATCGCCCGGGCGCAAATGCTCAAGCAAATCAGTGAATTGACGGTGTGCCAGGGCGCCGCTGACCCCGTCCAGGGTCAACAGACGACTACCGCGACGCTCGGCCAAAGGATGGCGAGCAATCAGCGAATCAGGGAGCTCAAAAGTAAAGTCAGCAACGCGCATGATGGGGTTCGTCTAGCAGGGCCGGGAAGTCTAGCGGAAATATCAAAAATTCTCCATGTACCTGATTGACCAACGGTTATCTCATCTCTATACTTCGCCGCCATTGAGCCCTGATGGCGGAATTGGTAGACGCGGCGGATTCAAAATCCGTTTTCGCAAGAAGTGGGAGTTCGAGTCTCCCTCGGGGCACCAAAATTAAGAAAGGTCTTGCTTTGCAAGGCCTTTTTTTTCGCCTGCAAGAAAGTACCTGACACCTACCGTCCCGTGTAGGAGCTGCCGAAGGCTGCGATCTTTTGATCTTGCTTTCCAACGCCACAACCCGAAACCGCTCGGCTAACGAATCAAGGATTCACACAATGGAATTGCCACTGGAAACCGTTGCCCTTTTCGCCTTCAAGCTGGCTTATGAGACGGAAGGTGAAAGCCCGATTCTGCGGGATGATCCGATCATGAGTGATTATGAGCGGGAGGTTTTTGGGTTGTTGGTGCGGCGGGGGGATGTTGAGGGGATTCAGTTTAGAGTGGCGCATTGTGCGGGTTTGGCGATGGAAGCTTTAGGCGGTGTTGATACGCCGCTGGGGCGTGAGCTGTATCGGTTATCTGCTGATTTCAGCAATGCACGGACGATGGAGCAGCTTGAAGCTCCGCTCAATACGCTCAAGAATTACTTGAAAGATATTCAGTGAATGAAGGGGACGGCCTAAAATCGGTAATGCCTGATAGGCGCACAGACGCAGGGGCCACGCCTTGACTGGAAACCGACTAATGGGTGCCCCCTTTTCTCGATCACTTCGAAGCCGATCGGACAAACTTCCTTGAGACCCACCCTTCGATTTCTAGCCCCTCATGCTTATAGATAACGAGTAACCAATCTCGGTTATCCGAATCGATTACTTCAAGAGTCGCGAACTTAGGAAGGGTTAAAATGACATCCCCTTTCATACTTGGTCCCTCGCGGAGGTTTACCCCTTCTGCCTTCGTCAAACGAAAGCTGTTCTTTAACTCTGCGGGCATATTGCACAAAGCATTACGCACGACCTTACGCGCCTGAGCTAGAGATTCGAATGTCTGGAGGCGCTGCTGCATATCGCATACTGATTCACGAAAGTCCTTCCACTTTGCCATTTCAGAATAGAAGGTATGCAGGGCGGCAAGAAACAAAATCAAAAAAGCCATTGCTTGGACAGTGAGTCTTTGAGTAGTGCTGTCGTCCTGCAGCGACTGAACAATTTCGGCCTCAACGTCCCTTGAACTCGAGCGAGCTTCAGCAATATCTAATTCAGCATGGCCTAGACCATCGAAAATCGTAGAACTCTCGCCTGCGCGCTCGTACTGCTCAATCAAAGATTCAATTTTTTTCGGGTTGGTTGATACCAGTAAATTGAAAATTGGAGACGACTGAAGAGTCTCATAACTCCCTAAAATTGATCCCAAAGAAGCAGACGATTGGTTCATATCTACTACCGCCATCATCGCTTTGAGCGAGTCCGATGGCTGTAACATTTTCTCCACAGCGGCCAATGCTGCTTGATACTTACGCGTGGGAGCCAGTACCTTTTCCACAGCGTCCATTTCTGCCTGATATTTACGTACGGGAGCCAGCCATTTCTCAACCGCCTCCATTGCAGCTTGGTATTTGCGCGTAGGAGCCAACACCTGCTCCATCGCATCCAGCGCTGCTTGGTATTTACGTGCGGGAGCCAACACCTTTTCTACCGCTTCCATCGCAGCCTGATACTTTCGCGTAGGAGCCAACCCTTTCTCCATCGCGTCCAGCGCTGCCTGGTATTTGCGTGCAGGTGCAAGCACCTTTTCAACCGCGTCTAAGGTTGCTTGATACTGACGAGTTGGGATCAACGCCTTCTCTATCGCATCCAGCGCGGTTTGATAGTTACGAGATGGGTGGAGCTCTTTTTCTGCCAGAGCCTTTGTGGCTTGACCCGCCACTGTTGTCCAAGCCAGTTTCTCCATTGAACCACCCACCCTTTGAAGTTCTGACGCTTGATAGCGTTTTTCGGCAGCCGGCGTAATGGCCTCGGTTGCTTGAAAAGCGGGAACTGGCGGATCAGTCTTATTGCGCACTGTCGGATCTGTGGGTAGTAAGACGGCAGTCGCTTCTGATAACGGTTGCAAGCTTCCAAGCACCTTCAGCTGCTCATCCGCAGGTTGCTGCTTACTACCTTCCTCGCGCGTCATCAAAGCGCTCCCGAAAGACTGAAAGAATTAGAAATCGCAGAGCCAAAGAGAGCTGTGCTGATGCGAAGCTTCCGCAGTATATGCAAGGTTGAGCGAAACAGTTCGCTACGCAGTAGCAAGCAAGCTGTATCCATTTGTTTAGAATACCTCTGCGGACCTATGGAACACTCCTGACTCCCTCGGGCACAAAAATTAAAATAAGTCCTGCTTTGCAAGGCCTTTTTTCGTCTGTAGAAAAGCGAACCGCCCCGCCGCCCCGTCCGAAGACGTCCCACGCACAGCTGCCATAACTCACGCTTGCTGGCATAAAAAAAGCGCCGGCAATCGTGATGGGGGCGCTGTAAGGTGCTGACGCGTGACCGTACTCCCACTCCCACACCTAACCGGACAGCGGCGAAGTCTGAAGGGTAGTGGCTGATAAATGGGGATGACTCTCACGCCCAGTAAGGTATGAAGCCTGTGGGAGCCAACTGCTTGCGATGACGGCAGTGCATTCAGCATTGATGTTGGCTGACCTGGCGCTTTCGCGGGCAAGCCCGCTCCCACAGGGATTGCGCTTAACGGACAGGCATTATTAGCCCCGAGATTGTCGGGGTTTTCGATCACTCAGCTCACAGCAAATGCTGAGAAATCAGCGTCGAAATTTCCACCATCGAAGTCCTGCCGGTGAATTCAAAAACTTCACCTTCCCCTACGATGAAAAACAAATCTCCAACTCGGAATCCAACCCACATCAAACAACAATGCCCTTCAGCACTGAGCCATCAGTTTGATATCGTGCCTCCATCGCCTCATCTCATCAAGGATGCCCAATGGCGGTTTCAGGGGCATGGTTAACAAGGAAAAGGATTGAATGCAGCTAATCGGCATGTTGGTGTTCTTCGCTGCGACAGTGGGGATGTGGATTGGGGTGGTGAGGAACCGTGGCACCATGAATCTGTGGCTCGCTAATCTGGCAGGTGCCGTGGGTAGTTTTATTGTCGGGATTGCGGTGCTGATTCTGTTCAACAGATGGTTTGTCCCCGGAGGAAACTCGGCACGGGGCGTTGTATTCATGTTCTATACGTTGATGGCGGTTTTAGGGGCCTTTGTCGGAACCTGGCTTCTGGTTATCGCCAGGCTCAAGCAGTCTGAATACCCCGTCGTCCGTCATTTGATCGCCGGAGCGTGCAGTGCGTTGGGGGCACTGACCACGGTGGTGTTGTGGGTGATGATCCTTCCCGCCAAGTAAGTGCTTTGCCCCCCTCTCATCGAGCTCCAGGATGACTTGAAAGATACTCAGTGAGCGAACGCCTCGGCCTGCGCTCTTCTAGACTTAACAGGTAGTCGTAGACAGAATCGAACACGTCGCTTTGGTGCAGATGAATCAAAGGCAGCGTGGCAAGCTGCCTGTTATGCCCTGAAGAGGTGTGGCAAAGACCGCACCGGGCCCAACAAGATGCCCGCTCAGGGTGCCTGGCCAACGGCCTGAAAATGCCACGATACCGTGACGTGGTGTGACTGCCGCAGCCGACACTTTCGGACAACTGACATCCGCCTGGTTTGTCCGTGATCGTGAGGAATGCTGTATGCCTGATGAGATGTTGCACCTGCCTATGGTCAACAGCCTGCTGGAGCGCCACAAACGCTCCCCCGGCGCACTGTTGCCCATCCTTCATGAGATTCAGGAGGGCATCGGTTATATCCCCGATGCCGCCATTCCCGAGATTGCCCACGCCCTCAACCTGAGCCAGGCCGAGGTTCGCGGGGTGATCAGCTTCTACCATGACTTCCGCACCGCGCCGCCGGCCCGGCATATTCTGCGTCTGTGCCGGGCTGAGTCCTGCCAGAGCCGCGGCGCCGAGCAGCTCGCGGCGCAATTGCGCGAACGCCTGCAACTGGACGATCACGGCAGCAGCGCCGACGGCAGTATCAGTTTGCGCCCGGTGTATTGCCTTGGTGCCTGCGCCTGTTCGCCCGCGCTGGAGCTGGATGGCCGGGTGCATGCGCGGCTCAGTGCCGAGCGTCTGGATGCCTTGCTCGATGCTTGCCGGGAGGACGCATGATGCCGCGCCTCTATTTACCCTGTGATTCCCTGGCCCGCGCCGTGGGCGCCGATGAGGTGGCTGTGGCCCTTGCCACTCAGGCCCGGGAACGCAATCTGCCGCTGGACCTGCAACGCACCAGTTCTCGCGGCCTGTACTGGCTGGAACCGCTGCTGGAAGTGGACAGCCCGCAAGGCCGTATCGGCTTCGGCCCGCTGACGGCTGCCGATGTGCCGTCCGTACTCGATGTGCTGCAAGGCGAGTCGTCCGACCATCCACTGGCCTTGGGGCTGGTGGAAGAGTTGCCGTATTTGAAGACTCAACAACGCCTGCTGTTTGCCCGAGCCGGCATTACCCAGCCGCTGTCCCTGGAGGATTACCGGGCTCACGGCGGCTTCGAGGGCTTGACCCAGGCCATCGCCTTGGGCGGCGAGCAGACCGCGACTGCCGTGTTCGATTCAGGCCTGCGTGGCCGTGGCGGCGCGGCCTTCCCCGCCGGGATCAAATGGCGCACGGTGCGCGCCACCCAGGCTGCGCAGAAATACATTGTGTGCAACGCCGACGAAGGCGACTCCGGCACCTTCGCCGACCGGATGTTGATGGAAGGCGACCCTTTCCTGCTGATCGAAGGCATGGCCATTGCCGGTATCACCGTTGGGGCCACCTACGGCTACATCTATGTGCGTTCGGAATATCCCGATGCCGTGGCCACGCTGCGTGCAGCGTTGAACATCGCCCGAGACGCCGGTTACCTCGGCGCCAATGTCGGCGGCAGTGGCCAGGCCTTCGATATGGAAGTGCGAGTCGGTGCCGGCGCTTATATCTGCGGTGAGGAAACCGCGCTGCTGGACTCGCTCGAAGGCAAGCGCGGGATCGTTCGCGCCAAGCCACCGATCCCTGCTTTGCAGGGGCTTTTCGGTCTGCCGACCCTGGTGCACAACGTGCTGACGCTGGCCTCGGTGCCGCTGATTCTGGCCAAGGGCGCGCAGTTCTATCGCGATTACGGCATGGGCCGCTCCCTGGGTACCATGCCCTTCCAGCTGGCAGGCAATATTCGTCACGGCGGGCTGGTGGAACGGGCCTTTGGCCTGACCCTGCGCGAACTGGTGGAAGACTACGGCGGTGGTACTGCCAGTGGCCGGCCGCTGAAGGCTGCCCAAGTTGGCGGCCCCCTCGGCGCTTGGGTGCCGCCCGCGCAATTCGATACTCCGCTGGATTACGAAGCCTTTGTCGCCATCGGCGCCATGCTCGGTCACGGTGGCGTGGTGGTGGCTGACGACACCCTGGACATGGCCCGCATGGCACGCTTCGCGATGCAGTTCTGCGCCGAGGAATCCTGTGGCAAATGCACCCCCTGCCGCATCGGCTCGACCCGGGGCGTGGAGGTGATCGACCGTCTGCTGGCAGCACCTGACCAGAACAGTCGTGATGAACAGGTGATCATCCTCAAGGACCTGTGCGACACCCTGCAATACGGTTCGCTGTGCGCGTTGGGCGGCATGACCTCCTATCCGGTGACCAGCGCCCTCAAGTACTTCCCCGCCGACTTCGGTCTGCAGTCCTCGGAGGCCGACCAATGATCACTCTCTTCGACCCGAATACAGATATCGATTTGGGAACCCCGGCCCGCGAAAGCCAGGTGCAGGTCACCGTGAACATCGACGGCCGCAGCATCAGCGTGCCCGAAGGTACCTCCGTAATGCGCGCCGCAGCATTACTGGGCACCACCATCCCCAAACTGTGTGCCACCGACAGTCTGGAAGCCTTCGGCTCCTGCCGCATGTGCCTGGTGGAGATCGATGGCATGCGCGGCTACCCCGCCTCCTGCACCACGCCGGTCAGCGAAGGCATGAGCGTGCACACCCAGACGCCGAAGCTCGCCACCCTGCGCCGCAATGTCATGGAGTTGTACATCTCCGATCACCCGCTGGACTGCCTGACCTGCTCGGCCAACGGTAACTGCGAACTGCAAACCGTCGCCGGTCAGGTCGGCCTGCGAGAAGTGCGTTACGGCTATGAAGGCGACAACCATCTGACCGATGTGAAGGACACTTCAAACCCCTATTTTGATTACGATCCGAGCAAGTGCATCGTCTGCAACCGCTGCGTGCGCGCCTGCGAAGAAACCCAGGGTACGTTTGCTCTGACCATTACCGGGCGCGGTTTCGAATCCCGAGTCGCGGCCGCCGGTGGCGATAACTTCCTCGACTCGGAATGCGTGTCCTGCGGCGCCTGTGTGCAAGCCTGCCCTACCGCGACCCTGATGGAAAAAAGCGTGGTCGAACTGGGTCAACCTGAACGCAGTGTGATCACCACGTGTGCCTATTGCGGTGTGGGCTGCTCGTTCCGCGCCGAGATGAAAGGCGACCAACTGGTACGCATGGTTCCGGACAAGAACGGTCAGGCCAACCACGGGCACTCTTGCGTCAAAGGGCGCTTTGCCTGGGGCTACGCCACCCACCCGGATCGCATCACCAAGCCGATGATCCGCAAGCACATCAACGACCCTTGGCAGGAAGTCAGCTGGGATGAAGCGGTGACCTACGCCGCCAGCGAATTCCGCCGGCTGCAGCAAAAATACGGCCGCGACTCCATTGGTGGCATCACCTCCAGCCGCTGCACCAACGAAGAAACCTACCTGGTGCAAAAACTGGTGCGCGCCGCTTTCGGCAACAACAACGTCGACACCTGTGCACGGGTCTGCCACTCGCCGACCGGCTATGGCCTGAAACAAACCTTGGGCGAGTCCGCCGGCACCCAGAGTTTCGACTCGGTGATGCAGGCCGATGTGATCCTGGTGATGGGCGCCAACCCAAGCGACGCTCACCCGGTGTTCGCCTCCCAGCTCAAACGCCGCCTGCGTGAAGGCGCGAGGTTGATCGTCATCGACCCACGACGTATTGATCTGGTGGACTCGGTGCATGCCCGCGCCGAATTGCACCTGGCCCTGCGCCCGGGCACCAACGTCGCCATGCTCAACGCCCTGGCCCACGTCATCGTCACCGAAGGCTTGCTCAACCAGACGTTCATCGACGCCCGTTGCGAGGGCAGCGATTTCGCTCGCTGGAGCGAGTTCGTCAGCCGCGCGGAAAACTCGCCAGAAGCCCTCGGCTCCATTTGCGGCGTAGACCCTGCCGACATCCGTGCCGCCGCCCGCCTATATGCCACCGGCGGCAATGCAGCGATTTACTATGGCCTGGGCGTCACCGAGCACAGCCAAGGCAGCACCGCTGTCATGGGCATCGCCAACCTCGCCATGGCCACTGGCAACATCGGCCGCGAAGGCGTTGGGGTGAATCCGCTGCGTGGGCAAAATAACGTTCAAGGGTCCTGTGACATGGGTTCCTTCCCCCACGAGCTGCCCGGCTACCGGCATGTCTCCAACGAAACGGTACGGGCGCAATTCGAACAAGCCTGGAATGTCACCTTGCAACCCGACCCGGGCTTGCGCATCCCCAATATGTTCGAGGCAGCCCTGGGCGGCAGTTTCAAGGGTTTGTATTGCCAGGGCGAAGACATCGCCCAGAGCGACCCCAATACTCAGCACGTCACTGCGGCTCTATCGGCCATGGAGTGCATCGTGGTGCAGGACATTTTCCTCAACGAAACCGCCAAGTTCGCCCACGTGTTCCTGCCTGGCGCCTCATTCCTGGAAAAGGACGGCACCTTCACCAATGCCGAGCGACGCATCTCCCGGGTGCGCAAAGTCATGGAGCCCCTGGGTGGCAAGGCCGACTGGGAAGGCACAGTGGCCCTGGCCAATGCATTGGGTTACCCGATGAGTTACCAGCACCCGTCAGAAATCATGGATGAAATCGCCAGCCTGACGCCGACCTTCACCAACGTCAGCTACACCGAACTGGAGCGCCACGGCAGCCTGCAATGGCCGTGCAACGCCGCGGCGCCGGACGGCACGCCGACCATGCACATCGAGGAATTCGTGCGCGGCAAGGGGCGCTTCATGCTCACCGGCTACGTGCCCACCGAAGAAAAGGTCAACAGTCGTTATCCCCTTCTGCTGACCACCGGGCGCATCCTCAGCCAGTACAACGTCGGCGCCCAGACCCGGCGTACCGACAACGTTGCCTGGCACGACGAAGACCGCCTGGAAATCCACCCGACCGACGCCGAAAGTCGTGGCATCAATGAAGGTGACTGGGTCGGCATCGGCAGCCGCGCCGGACAGACCGTACTGCGTGCGCGAGTCTCCGAACGGGTAGCCCCAGGCGTGGTGTACACCACCTTCCACTTCCCTGAATCGGGGGCCAACGTCATTACCACCGACAACTCCGACTGGGCCACCAACTGTCCGGAATACAAGGTCACCGCCGTGGAAGTCAGCCGCGTCTACCACCCTTCCGAGTGGCAAAAACGCTATCAGGCATTCAGCGACGAACAACAACGTCTGCTCGACGAACGCCGCCAGGCACGCACCGCCGGAACAAAAGCCGAGGTACGCCGATGAGCACTGACAACCTGATCAAAATGGCCAACCAGATCGCCCAGTACTTCGCCAGCGAACCGGACCAGCAACAGGCCGTACTCGGCGTGCGTAATCACCTGCAGATGTACTGGACGCCCGGCATGCGCAAGGAGTTGCTGGCCTGGCAGACGGCGCATCAAGGGGCAGATATGCACCCACTGGCGCAGGCTGCCGTCAGTGGGGCGGGCTGGGAGGCTTAGGTTTACACGATCCTTGGGGAGGATTGCCCCTTGGCCTGTTGACTGATAACTGTGGCGAGGGAGCTTGCTCCCGTTGGACTGCGCAGTAGCCCTTTCTTTGGGGCCGCTTCGCAACCCAGCGGGAGCAAGCTCCCTCGCCACAGGTTTTTGATCATTTCGAGGCGAGTCTTTCGGGATTAATGCACCGGCAACACCACCAACGCCTCCAACCCGCCCATCGACCGATTACGCAGGGTCAGCTCGCCTCCGTGCTCCAGCACAATCGCCCGCGCCGCCGATAACCCCAAACCAACACCCCCTGTGCTTTTGTTCCGCGAGCCTTCCATTCGGAAGAACGGCACAAACACTTGCTCAAGGCAGGCATCTGGAATGCCCGGCCCACGATCCAGCACTTTGATCCGCACCGGGCCAGCGCTCGGGATCAGTTCAATCCCCGGCTCACCGCCGTACTTGATAGCGTTGTCGAGCAAGTTGGTCATCGCCCGTTTAAGCCCCAACGGACGCCCGAAGTACACCAACCGCAGCGGCCCGCTGAACGTAATGTCGACGCCCTGATCTCGATAATCATCAAGCAACGTTTGCAGCAGTTCCGCCAGATCAAACTGGGTCGCCGGTTCAAGCCGCGCATCATCACGAAAGAACTCCAGCGCCGAGTTGATCATTGCCTGCATTTCATCCACGTCACGAAACAGCCGTTGCTGTTGCTCGCTGTCTTCGATGAATTCGCCACGCAAGCGCATCCTCGTCAAAGGAGCGCGCAGGTCGTGGGAGATGGCGGCGAGCATTTGCGTGCGGTCGCGGATGAAGTGTTGCAGCTGCGCCTGCATGGCGTTGAACGCGAGAATGGCCTGGCGGATTTCGTGGGGGCCGAGCGGTTCGATCGGCGGTGCGCGGAAGTCCACGCCGAAGCGGCGGGCGCCTTCGGCGAAGCGCTGCAAAGGTGTGGCGAGACGTCGGGTGGCGATCAGCGCGACCATGGCGGTGGAGATCAGCACCAACAGGATGACGATCAGGTAGCGTGGCGCTTCGTCGAGCCCCCAGCTGCGCGAGGGCGCGGAGAACATCAGCCATGATGAATCCGATAGCTCGATCAGCAGCGCGTAATGCGCGTCCGCCGTGTGCTCCGTCCAGTCGGCCGGCTCATAGGCTTCGATGCGCCGGTCAGGGGCTCTGAGCATCGGCTGAAGGATGGCCGAGCCGATGTCAGACTTCGGATCGTCCACTGTCGGCAGATTGAGATCGTGCCGGTCAGAGTGCCAAGTGACAGTGAAGCCGCTCTCGTTGGCTGCTTGCGCCAATGGGTTGCGCAGTGACGCCGGGGCGGCCTCGATGATGCGGGTGATGGCGGCGGCTTTTTCCAGCAAGCCGATTTCGGTCAGTGGCGGGCGCGCCCATACGCCGGCCAATTGGATAAACAGCCCGTTGAGCGCCAGTGAAATGAGCATGGCCAGGATGATCGTCAACGCGATCCAGCGCGCCACAGTATCTTGCGGCCAGTCTCGAGCGCGAATCCGCTTCAGCCAGCTCATCGTCGCGTCACGCTGGGTGTGAACAGGTAACCGCCGTTGCGCACGGTGCGAATCATTGCCGGGCGCTTGGTGTCGGACTCGAGTTTGCGTCGCAGTCGGCTGACCTGAACGTCGATACTGCGATCGAACGCCTCATGACAATGTCCGCGCGCCAGGTCCAGCAATTGCTCGCGGGTGAGAATGCGTTGGGGGTGTTCGACGAAGACCAGCAGCAGGTCAAACTCACCGGCCGACAGCGGGATCATCACGTTGTCCGGCGAGCGCAACTCACGGCGGGTGACGTCCAGATGCCAGTCAGCGAAATCAATCAGCGGCCGTGGCCGTTCCTGCGATACCGGACGGCGCTCGTCCACTCGGCGCTGCACAGCACGCACTCGGGCCAGCAGTTCACGGGCGTCGAAGGGTTTGGTCAGATAATCATCAGCGCCCAGCTCCAGGCCGACCACCCGATCACTGAGTTCGCCCATGGCCGTTAGCATGATCACCGGTATTGCGTGTCGAATCCGCAGTTGCTGACACAGGATCAGCCCGCTGTCGCCGGGCAACATCACGTCCAGAATGATCAGGTCCGGAGCCTGGCGCTCTATGGCCGACCACAGCGACGCACCGTCTGTGGCGACCTCGACGCTGTAGCCGTGCTGCACGAAGAATTTTTTCAGTAGATCAAGGACTTCAAGGTCGTCGTCCACAATTAAAAGGCTGTTCACCGAAGGTCACTTAAGGGGCGAATGGAACCGCCATCTAAAACCATTCATGGCCGCGCGTCATATATTTCAACTCTGCAATAAAACGTCAGCACCGCAATAAACCAGACATCTTGGCGCAAGGATTGGAGCTCAGCATCACGGCGAATTCCTCCTGAGACTTGCGTCCATGTTGCCTTTCAAGTGTGCTCCCTGGCTGGCCCGCAACACCTCAATTGCCGTGTTGGCCGCAGGGCTGACGGGTTGCAGCAGCCAGCCGCCGTCCACCACCAACGTGGCTTGCGCCGACGTCACCTATTCGGTGTACGACCCGGTGGAACCGTTCAATCGCGGAGTTTTTGCTTTCAATCGGACGGTCGACGACTACGCCCTGGCGCCGGTTGCTCGCGGCTACCGCTACACGCCGGATTTTTTCCAGACCGGTGTGCATAACTTTGTGGCGAACTTCGGTGAGCCCAAGGTCTTTATCAATGACCTGCTGCAAGGCAACCCGATGCGCTCGGTCAATACCTTGGGGCGTTTCGCGCTCAACACCACGGTAGGGATAGTGGGCTTGATCGACGTCTCCGGCATGGCCGGTATCCCGCGCCACGACTCGGACTTCGGCCAGACCTTTGGCGTGTGGGGCATCGGCAACGGTCCGATCATTGAGTTGCCATTGCTCGGGACCTCCAACAGTCGCGACGCCGCCGGCCGCGTGCTCGGCTTTGTAGTCGATCCGTTCGGCAGCAATAGCGATACCGTGGAGACGCTGTCCACTATCAGCACTGTCGGTGACATCGTCGATGGTCGGGCAGAAGGCTTACCGCTGACCGACAGCCTGCAAAAATTGCCGGACTATTACAGCGCGTTGCGTAATGTGGTGGCCGAACATCGCGCTGCTTACGTGGCCGATGGCAAACAAGGCTCGCCAGAGAACACCACTCCTAAATGCACAGGAGCACCGGCCGATGGGTTCTGAAAGCAATCGCCTGACTCTGCAGCAACGGGTGATCCGGGACGACACGGCCAATCTGCATCTGCACTGCCGGGAAATCACCCTGCGCCTGTCACCGGACTGTCGCCAACTAGTGCTCAGCCGCTACACCGAACATTACGGCCCGGCGCTGGTACGCTGGATAGAGCGCAGCCATACGGTGTCGGTGACCGAGTTGTTTCGCTGGCTCGTGGCCAATGGTGAGATGGGGGTCATGAGAGAGGGTAGCCAGTCGCAGCCTTGATACAGGGTGATGATACGGAGGATGAAAGTCCTCCAGTCATCATCCCGCCCGAAGCCTACAGCGGAACCGAAACAAATCTGTTTCCCCTCGCACAGTTGCTGCAGCCCTTACCGGCAATCACGCTCGCATATAGACCCCAAGCGCTGATGCCGGACTTGAGGGTCACATTCACGCGTCTATAATCCCACCTTGATTCGTCGACCGCGGCAAGCTCTTGGGCCGTGATCTCGAAAAGGTGCCGGCGATCTCGTCCGACAGGTCGCCACTCTCCTGCATGATGGGATGATGGGGTTTCCCACTCATGGCCGTGGTGAGACTTGCCGTTCCGATAATGCTGTACGAACTTTCCTGCGGACAAAACAAAACCCCTACCTGCATACGCAGATAGGGGTTTCGGAATTTAATCTTGACGATGACCTACTCTCACATGGGGAAACCCCACACTACCATCGGCGATGCATCGTTTCACTGCTGAGTTCGGGATGGGATCAGGTGGTTCCAATGCTCTATGGTCGTCAAGAAATTCGGTAGCCAGGTCGTTCTCTCTTGCGAGATCACGCTCCAGCGAATGGGTATGTGATAGATCTGGTGTTTCGTGAGTGTCACAAACTTTCGGTTCGTTTCGTCTTCACACACCGCAATCTGGCGCCTCTTCAGGTCAGCAAATTGCTTGGGTGTTATATGGTCAAGCCTCACGGGCAATTAGTATTGGTTAGCTCAACGCCTCACAGCGCTTACACACCCAACCTATCAACGTCGTAGTCTTCGACGGCCCTTCAGGGGACTCAAGGTCCCAGTGAGATCTCATCTTGAGGCTAGTTTCCCGCTTAGATGCTTTCAGCGGTTATCTATTCCGAACATAGCTACCCGGCAATGCCACTGGCGTGACAACCGGAACACCAGAGGTTCGTCCACTCCGGTCCTCTCGTACTAGGAGCAGCCCCTCTCAAATCTCAAACGTCCACGGCAGATAGGGACCGAACTGTCTCACGACGTTCTAAACCCAGCTCGCGTACCACTTTAAATGGCGAACAGCCATACCCTTGGGACCGGCTTCAGCCCCAGGATGTGATGAGCCGACATCGAGGTGCCAAACACCGCCGTCGATATGAACTCTTGGGCGGTATCAGCCTGTTATCCCCGGAGTACCTTTTATCCGTTGAGCGATGGCCCTTCCATACAGAACCACCGGATCACTAAGACCTACTTTCGTACCTGCTCGACGTGTCTGTCTCGCAGTCAAGCGCGCTTTTGCCTTTATACTCTACGACCGATTTCCGACCGGTCTGAGCGCACCTTCGTACTCCTCCGTTACTCTTTAGGAGGAGACCGCCCCAGTCAAACTACCCACCATACACTGTCCTCGATCCGGATAACGGACCTGAGTTAGAACCTCAAAGTTGCCAGGGTGGTATTTCAAGGTTGGCTCCACGCGAACTGGCGTCCACGCTTCAAAGCCTCCCACCTATCCTACACAAGCAAATTCAAAGTCCAGTGCAAAGCTATAGTAAAGGTTCACGGGGTCTTTCCGTCTAGCCGCGGATACACTGCATCTTCACAGCGATTTCAATTTCACTGAGTCTCGGGTGGAGACAGCGCCGCCATCGTTACGCCATTCGTGCAGGTCGGAACTTACCCGACAAGGAATTTCGCTACCTTAGGACCGTTATAGTTACGGCCGCCGTTTACCGGGGCTTCGATCAAGAGCTTCGCGTTAGCTAACCCCATCAATTAACCTTCCGGCACCGGGCAGGCGTCACACCCTATACGTCCACTTTCGTGTTTGCAGAGTGCTGTGTTTTTAATAAACAGTCGCAGCGGCCTGGTATCTTCGACCGGCGTGGGCTTACGCAGTAAATGCTTCACCCTCACCGGCGCACCTTCTCCCGAAGTTACGGTGCCATTTTGCCTAGTTCCTTCACCCGAGTTCTCTCAAGCGCCTTGGTATTCTCTACCCAACCACCTGTGTCGGTTTGGGGTACGGTTCCTGGTTACCTGAAGCTTAGAAGCTTTTCTTGGAAGCATGGCATCAACCACTTCGTGTACTAAAAGTACACTCGTCATCAGCTCTCGGCCTTAGAATCCCGGATTTACCTAAGATTCCAGCCTACCACCTTAAACTTGGACAACCAACGCCAAGCTGGCCTAGCCTTCTCCGTCCCTCCATCGCAATAACCAGAAGTACAGGAATATTAACCTGTTTTCCATCGACTACGCTTTTCAGCCTCGCCTTAGGGACCGACTAACCCTGCGTCGATTAACGTTGCGCAGGAAACCTTGGTCTTTCGGCGTGGGTGTTTTTCACACCCATTGTCGTTACTCATGTCAGCATTCGCACTTCTGATACCTCCAGCAAGCTTCTCAACTCACCTTCACAGGCTTACAGAACGCTCCTCTACCGCATCACCTAAGTGATACCCGTAGCTTCGGTGTATGGTTTGAGCCCCGTTACATCTTCCGCGCAGGCCGACTCGACTAGTGAGCTATTACGCTTTCTTTAAAGGGTGGCTGCTTCTAAGCCAACCTCCTAGCTGTCTAAGCCTTCCCACATCGTTTCCCACTTAACCATAACTTTGGGACCTTAGCTGACGGTCTGGGTTGTTTCCCTTTTCACGACGGACGTTAGCACCCGCCGTGTGTCTCCCATGCTCGGCACTTGTAGGTATTCGGAGTTTGCATCGGTTTGGTAAGTCGGGATGACCCCCTAGCCGAAACAGTGCTCTACCCCCTACAGTGATACATGAGGCGCTACCTAAATAGCTTTCGAGGAGAACCAGCTATCTCCGAGCTTGATTAGCCTTTCACTCCGATCCACAGGTCATCCGCTAACTTTTCAACGGTAGTCGGTTCGGTCCTCCAGTTAGTGTTACCCAACCTTCAACCTGCCCATGGATAGATCGCCCGGTTTCGGGTCTATTCCCAGCGACTAGACGCCCTATTAAGACTCGCTTTCGCTACGCCTCCCCTATTCGGTTAAGCTCGCCACTGAAAATAAGTCGCTGACCCATTATACAAAAGGTACGCAGTCACCCAACAAAGTGGGCTCCCACTGCTTGTACGCATACGGTTTCAGGATCTATTTCACTCCCCTCTCCGGGGTTCTTTTCGCCTTTCCCTCACGGTACTAGTTCACTATCGGTCAGTCAGTAGTATTTAGCCTTGGAGGATGGTCCCCCCATATTCAGACAAAGTTTCTCGTGCTCCGTCCTACTCGATTTCATGACCAAGAGATTTTCGCGTACAGGGCTATCACCCACTATGGCCGCACTTTCCAGAGCGTTCCGCTAATCTCAAAGCCACTTAAGGGCTAGTCCCCGTTCGCTCGCCACTACTAAGGGAATCTCGGTTGATTTCTTTTCCTCAGGGTACTTAGATGTTTCAGTTCCCCTGGTTCGCTTCTTAAGCCTATGTATTCAGCTTAAGATACCTAACTTATGTTAGGTGGGTTCCCCCATTCAGACATCTCCGGATCAAAGTCTGTTTGCCGACTCCCCGAAGCTTTTCGCAGGCTACCACGTCTTTCATCGCCTCTGACTGCCAAGGCATCCACCGTATGCGCTTCTTCACTTGACCATATAACCCCAAGCAATCTGGTTATACTGTGAAGACGACATTCGCCGAAAATTCGCGATTAAACTCACAAATTTTACCTTAGCCTGATCCGTTACCAGTGAAAGTAACGTTCAGTCTATCTTTCTATCACATACCCAAATTTTTAAAGAACGATCTAATCAAAGACTAGAAATCAACATTCATCACCGTCTTGGTGGAATGCTCATTTCTAAGCTTTCAACAAACAGAAGCAGTAGTGGTGGAGCCAAACGGGATCGAACCGTTGACCTCCTGCGTGCAAGGCAGGCGCTCTCCCAGCTGAGCTATGGCCCCGTATTTCTACAGGCGTTTCCCACACAAAATTGGTGGGTCTGGGCAGATTCGAACTGCCGACCTCACCCTTATCAGGGGTGCGCTCTAACCAACTGAGCTACAGACCCAATTTCGGGCTGCTTCTTATCGTCTTCTTCAATGAATCAAGCAATTCGTGTGGGAACTTATGGAGCAGCTGATGTCGTCGATTAAGGAGGTGATCCAGCCGCAGGTTCCCCTACGGCTACCTTGTTACGACTTCACCCCAGTCATGAATCACACCGTGGTAACCGTCCTCCCGAAGGTTAGACTAGCTACTTCTGGTGCAACCCACTCCCATGGTGTGACGGGCGGTGTGTACAAGGCCCGGGAACGTATTCACCGCGACATTCTGATTCGCGATTACTAGCGATTCCGACTTCACGCAGTCGAGTTGCAGACTGCGATCCGGACTACGATCGGTTTTCTGGGATTAGCTCCACCTCGCGGCTTGGCAACCCTCTGTACCGACCATTGTAGCACGTGTGTAGCCCAGGCCGTAAGGGCCATGATGACTTGACGTCATCCCCACCTTCCTCCGGTTTGTCACCGGCAGTCTCCTTAGAGTGCCCACCATGACGTGCTGGTAACTAAGGACAAGGGTTGCGCTCGTTACGGGACTTAACCCAACATCTCACGACACGAGCTGACGACAGCCATGCAGCACCTGTCTCAATGTTCCCGAAGGCACCAATCCATCTCTGGAAAGTTCATTGGATGTCAAGGCCTGGTAAGGTTCTTCGCGTTGCTTCGAATTAAACCACATGCTCCACCGCTTGTGCGGGCCCCCGTCAATTCATTTGAGTTTTAACCTTGCGGCCGTACTCCCCAGGCGGTCAACTTAATGCGTTAGCTGCGCCACTAAGAGCTCAAGGCTCCCAACGGCTAGTTGACATCGTTTACGGCGTGGACTACCAGGGTATCTAATCCTGTTTGCTCCCCACGCTTTCGCACCTCAGTGTCAGTATCAGTCCAGGTGGTCGCCTTCGCCACTGGTGTTCCTTCCTATATCTACGCATTTCACCGCTACACAGGAAATTCCACCACCCTCTACCATACTCTAGCTCGTCAGTTTTGAATGCAGTTCCCAGGTTGAGCCCGGGGATTTCACATCCAACTTAACGAACCACCTACGCGCGCTTTACGCCCAGTAATTCCGATTAACGCTTGCACCCTCTGTATTACCGCGGCTGCTGGCACAGAGTTAGCCGGTGCTTATTCTGTCGGTAACGTCAAAACAATTACGTATTAGGTAACTGCCCTTCCTCCCAACTTAAAGTGCTTTACAATCCGAAGACCTTCTTCACACACGCGGCATGGCTGGATCAGGCTTTCGCCCATTGTCCAATATTCCCCACTGCTGCCTCCCGTAGGAGTCTGGACCGTGTCTCAGTTCCAGTGTGACTGATCATCCTCTCAGACCAGTTACGGATCGTCGCCTTGGTGAGCCATTACCTCACCAACTAGCTAATCCGACCTAGGCTCATCTGATAGCGCAAGGCCCGAAGGTCCCCTGCTTTCTCCCGTAGGACGTATGCGGTATTAGCGTCCGTTTCCGAGCGTTATCCCCCACTACCAGGCAGATTCCTAGGCATTACTCACCCGTCCGCCGCTCGCCACCAGGTACAAGTACCCGTGCTGCCGCTCGACTTGCATGTGTTAGGCCTGCCGCCAGCGTTCAATCTGAGCCATGATCAAACTCTTCAGTTCAAACATCTTTGGGTTTTTAAGAAACCCTAAACTTGGCTCAGCAATCGTTGGTTACATCTTTGATTTCTCGCGGAGTAACTTGTGATGCTGATAATCTTGTTGACTATCAGTCTGACTCCACAAGCACCCACACGAATTGCTTGATTCAGTTGTTAAAGAGCGGTTGGTTAAGATCTTTCGTCTAAACCGAGGCGCGCATTCTACAGCAGCCTCTGTTGCTGTCAAGCGGTTATTTTCAGAAGTTTTCAAAGTTTCGCTTGGAAATCTTTAACAACTTCAACCACTTGCGCTTCCGATCTCTCGTTAGCGGGAGGCGAATTCTACAGCGTTACTCGCTGCTGTCAACACCTCTTTTTCTCCGCTTTCGACCGAGATGATCGAACCGTCAATAAGGCGAAAACACACTGCCTTACCAACTCCTTCTGGCTTCGATGAACTGAAGCGTAACCGCTGTCGAAAACTGCGTAACTCTTTGTTTACCAAGGAGTTTTCCGTTTCGACTGCGCCGGAAGTGGGGCGAATTATAGACTTCCAGAATCTGCCGTCAACCCCTAATTATGCTTTTCTATCAATAACTTGCGCAAAGCCGGAAAACAGCGCATTCCCCCTTCTATATAGGAGAACTCACCAGAATATACCGCTGCCTTGGCTTGCCCTCCCACTGCGCTATCATCGCCCGCCTCTCTGCACCAAGAGTCTTGAACCCGGATGCCCGTATCTTTGCCATTGCCCGCCGATCCCCCCCCTTTGCCATCGGTCCTCGTCGGCCCGCTATTACGGCGCCTGGAACCCACGAGGCTGGTGCTGTGGCTGGTGGGGTCGCGTGCGCTGGCGCTGACGCTACGCTTGCAAGGAGTCGACATCCGGCTAGATGCGGATCAATGCACGATCATCCCGGTCGGAACTCATGCCTTCATTCATTTGATAGATGTGCCACTGGATACCGCCCTGCCCTGCGACACGTTGATTGAGTACGACCTGCTGATCATCGAAGCGGATGGCACGCCGTCGGGCATCGCCGAGTGGGCACCGCATCTGCTGTATGGCGAAGCGCATTGCCCGAATTTCGTGCTGCGCTCGCGCATCAATCAGTTGCTGCATGGTTCTTGTCGTAAACCTCACCATCAGGCGGCCGATGGTTTGCTGTGCGTCGATCGGTTGCTGGAGTCCGAGCCGGACGCTTGCAAGCGCCCCGCGCTATTAATGATGAGCGGCGATCAGGTGTATGCGGATGATGTCGCGGGGCCAATGTTGCGGGCCATTCATGCCTTGATCGAGCGTCTGGGGCTGTTCGACGAACACCTCGAGGGTGCGGTGGTCAGCGATAGCGCCAAACTCTACGAACACCCAGCCAGCTACTACCATCGTGCGGATTTGTTACCGGCGCTTGAAAGCAACGAAACCCTGCGCGAACGATTTTTCGGTGGAGCGCGTAAGCCGATTTTTACCAGTAGCAGCGCCGACAATCATCTGGTGACCTTCGCCGAGGTCATGGCCATGTACCTATTAGTATGGTCGCCAACGTCCTGGACACTGATCGCGCCACAACCACCGGCGCTCACGCCCGAACGACGCAAGCGCTATGCCCTGGAGCAGACGCGCATCGATGCGTTCAAGAAAGGGCTGGGTGGTGTTGGGCGGGCGATGGCGCACCTGCCGTGCCTGATGATTTTCGATGACCACGATATTACCGATGACTGGAATCTTTCCGCGCAATGGGAGGAAACGGCCTACGGCCATCCTTTCTCCAAGCGCATTATCGGCAACGCGCTGCTCGCTTATATGTTGTGTCAGGGTTGGGGTAACAACCCGGATGCATTTGGCAGCATGCTGGAAAAAACCCGTCTATTGAGTGCCACGGGGCAAGACCATTACCTCGACAGCAACGTCCAGGACGGTCTGATCGATGAGCTGCTGAGTTTTCAGAAGTGGCATTACGTGCTGTCCACTCGCCCGGCGCTGGTGGTGCTCGACACCCGAACCCGGCGCTGGCGCAGCGAGATGAACCTCAAGCAACCGTCGGGTCTGCTGGACTGGGAAGCCCTCAGTGAACTGCAGCAGGAATTGCTCGATCATCCCTCGGCAATCATCGTTTCGCCCGCGCCGATCTTCGGGGTCAAACTGATCGAAACTGTGCAGCGTGTGTTCAGCTGGTGCGGTTATCCGCTGCTGGTAGACGCCGAAAACTGGATGGCCCATCGCGGCGCGGGCCAAGTGATCCTGAACATTTTCCGACACTCCCGTACTCCCGGAAACTACGTGGTGCTGTCCGGCGATGTGCATTATTCCTTCGTCTACGAAGTATTGATCCGACACCGCAAGGCCGGCCCGCGAATCTGGCAGATCACCAGCAGCGGCATCAAAAACGAATTCCCGCCCGCCCTGCTCGAATGGTTCGACCGCCTCAACCGCTGGCTCTACTCGCCCCGCTCGCCCCTCAATTGGCTGACCAAGCGCCGGCGCATGCGCATTGTCCCGCACATTCCCGAACACGCCGAAGCCGGGGAGCGGCTGTGGAACTCGGCAGGGATCGGCCAAGTGTTCTTCAATGAAAAGGGCCAGCCGCAGGATATTTATCAATTCAATGCGGATGGATCGCCGAAGACGCGGATGATTGCGCCTGAAATTTCCGAAGCGGTTGAATGACTTTGCCCGAGTTGCCATGAGCAATTACTACTTGCACAGCATGAACCTCACCCGAACCCTGATCATCGGCAACTCCGGCTCGGGCAAGAGTTGGCTGGCCAAACGATTGGCCGAGCACCTGCAAGTGCCCTGGATCGATCTCGACCTGATTCATTGGATATCCGATGAACACAGCATCGCTCGTCCCCGCGCCGAGGCATTGGGAATGGCGCGTGTGGCGGCGAGCAAAAATCGTTGGGTTATCGAGGGTGTGTATGGCTGGATGGTCAGCGAACTTGTGGAACAGGCGACGGCGCTGATCTGGCTGTGTCTGTTGGACGAAGACTGCGTCAGTCATATTCGCCAGCGAGAAGCGAACCGGGACGATAGTGACGAGTTACTGATAGCGTTACAGGACTGGGCGGGTAGTTACCGTACTCGCGAAGGGTCCAGTGGATTTGCCGCGCATCAGCGTTTGTTCGAAGGGTTTAGCGGTTCGAAACTTCAACTGATGAATCGGGATGAAGTCACGACTTTCGTCGGTACGATGCAACAAACCGACTGATCGTTCCTGATTCCACTGACGCAGACGCCGATTCTATAGGAGCTGCCGAAGGCTGCTCCTATAGGGGAATGCACTCATCCAATAGAAGTCAGGCTGCGCTCACTGCCCGACCAACTCCTCTGACAATCATCTCCACTTCCCGCTCATCAATCGTCAGCGGCGGCAAAAGTCGAATGGTTTTGCCCCGTGTCACGTTGATCAGCAAGCCGTGATCGCGGGCTGCTATCAGGGTCAGGTCGCGAATCGGTTGTTTGAGTTCAATGCCGATCATCAAACCCTGGCCGCGAATCGCCAGGACGTTGGGGTCATCGGCCAATTCGATATGCAATCTCGCGAGTAGACGTTCGCCCTGAAGTCTGGCGTTTTCCAGCAGGCCTTGTTCCTCAACGATCTCCAGCACAGTGCACCCCACCCGGCACGCCAACGGATTGCCGCCGAACGTGCTGCCGTGGCTGCCGGGGGTAAACAGGTCTGCTGCTTTACCCCGGGCCAGACAGGCACCAATAGGGATGCCGTTGCCCAGGCCTTTGGCCAGGGTCATGACGTCCGGGATGATGCCTTCATGCTGGAACGCAAACCACTGGCCGGTGCGGCCGATTCCAGTCTGGATTTCATCGAGCATCAGCAGCCAGGCGTGCCGGTTGCAAAGTTCGCGCACCGCTTTGAGATAACCGGGCGGCGCCATTTGCACACCGCTTTCGCCCTGAATCGGCTCCATCAGGATCGCCACGATACGCCGGCCGTGGGCTTGTTGCACCGCCTCCAACGCAGCGAGGTCGCCGAACGGCACTTTAATGAAATCCCCCGGCAACTCGTTAAAGCCCAGACGCACCGCCGGGCCGTCACTGGCGGACAAGGTGCCAAGAGTACGACCGTGAAAGGCGTTTTCCATGACCACCACCAGCGGCTGCTCGATGCCTTTGTGCCAACCATAAAGCCGCGCGAGTTTCAGCGCGGTTTCATTGGCTTCGGCGCCGGAGTTGTTGAAGAACGCACGTTCCATGCCGGAAAGCCGAACCAGTTTCTGCGCCAGTCTCTGTTGCCAGTCGATGCTGTACAGGTTGGAGGTGTGCAACAGCAGCCCGGCCTGCTCGCTGATGGCCGCCACAATTCGCGGATGGGAATGGCCGACGTTGGTCACAGCCACACCCGCCACCGCGTCCAGATATTCGCGACCGGCCTGATCCCACAGGCGCGTGCCCAGGCCTTTGCTGAAACTCAGGGCCAAGGGTTGGTAGGTGCTCATCAGGCAGGCGGCAGTCATGACATCAAACTCCATTAATAGTCGGTGTTTTTGCAGTATGGTTAGCCACCTGAGCTGGATAAACAGTGCAACACTTCAATCATTTTAAAGCTGAGCTTGATAATGGATTTGTTCCAGGCAATGACCGTTTACGTAAGAGTGGTGGAAGCCGGCAGCATGACCGCCGCCGCTTTGCAGTGCGAAATGTCGACGACCATGGTCGGCAATCATCTTCGGGCCCTGGAGCAACGTCTGGGTGTGCGCCTGCTCAACCGTACGACACGGCGTCAGCGGCTGACGGAATTCGGCACGGCGTACTATCAGCGTTGTCTTGAAGTGTTGGGGCTGGTGGCCGATTCCGAACGCCTGGCCGAACAGACCCTGGACGAACCGAGCGGCACTCTGCGCATCACTGCCCCGCTGACCTTCGGCACTGAACGGCTGGCACCGGCCTTGAGCGAATTCGCGCTGCGCTGTCCGCAGGTCAAACTCGACGTCGTGTTGACCAACCAGCGCCTGGATCTGCTCGACAATGGTTTCGATGTGGCGATTCGCTTGGGCACTACCGAGATGTCCAACATGATCGCCCGCCCGCTCATCGACTACACAATGACTCTGTGCGCTTCGAAGGACTATCTGGCGCGCCGAGGCACTCCGGAAAAACCTACCGACCTGCAACACCATGACTGCCTGGCCTTCGCCTACCCGGCCGGAGATGACTGGCACTCGGTAGCAAAACTATGGCGCCTGAGGGGACCCGAAGGCGAAGTCATGGTGGAGGTCAGCGGACCGATGCTGATCAACAGCTCGGCGGGGCTGCATCAAGCGGCGCGAACCGGGATGGGCATCGTGATGGTGCCGGATGCCTTGGTGGAGCAGGACCTTCAGGACGGAAAACTGGTGGCCTTGATGCAGGACTACCAATTGCCGAGTCGGCCAATGAACCTGGTGTACGCCCAGGACCGCTACCGTTTGCCGAAATTGCGCAGCTTCGTCGACTTTGCGCTGCAGAGGTGGGGCAAGCACTAGCCGGGGCAATACCCCATGAACTAATCTCCTCGACTGGCGAGTCACGTTGATATCAGTTCGGCAGGGAGACCGATGATGGGTGAGGCATCGAATATCGAGCCGTTGAAGTTCAATCTGTCAGATTTTAACGAAGGCATGTTGCACACCATTCTGGAACTGGTCAGCGATGGCATCTGGGACTGGAATGCCAACACTGGGTTCGTCTACCGCAACCCCGGGTGGTACGAGATGCTCGGCTATCCGCCTCATTCCCTGGATAACAACGTGCTGACCTGGGAAAACGTGATCCATCCCGACGATTATTCACGAGTCATGGCGCTGTTTGATGACTACCTGAAGCAGCGTGCACCCGGCTATCAAGCCGAGTATCGCTGCCGCATGCGGGATGGCACTTACACCTGGATCGAAGATCGCGGCTACGTGCTGGCACGTAATGCTGACGGTTCGGTGGCACGAATGGTCGGCGCGCATCGCAGTATCGAAGACAAGAAACGCTTGTTCGAAGAAATGGAACGGCGCAATCAATCCCTCGAAGCTATCGTCGAAGAACGCACCCGGGAGTTGTCTCGAGTCAATCAACAGTTGCAGATTCAACTCGAAGAGAATCGCAAACTGGCGGAAACCGATGTGCTCACCTCCATCGCTAATCGCTATCGGCTGGAAAAAGCCCTGCCCCAGGAATGCGACCGCGCCCAACGCTTTCGTCAGCCCCTGTCGCTGATCGCCATGGACATCGATGATTTCAAGAACATCAACGATCATTACGGCCATGCCCTGGGTGATGCGGCGTTGGTGCAGGTGATCGAGAGCGTTAAGCACTACGTGCGTGAAGGTGATTTGTTGGCCCGTTGGGGAGGCGACGAATTCATCATGATCTTGCCTAATACCTTGTTGGCCGACGCCAGGGCGCTCGCTGAAAGAATCCGCCATGGCCTTTCGAGCCTGCTGCCGGTCGGGGACTATCAAGTGACCATGAGTTTTGGTGTGGTGCAACGCTTTGAAGAAGAACAACAGACCGGGCTGCTGGCAAGAGCTGATCAGGCGCTGTATCGGTCGAAGATTGCGGGCAAGAATGTGATTTCATGATGAGTACCTCCCGTGCTTATCCGTAATGTGCAGCCCTCGGACGTGGAGTCTGTGCGACTTTTTCTTGGCGAGAATGGGTGGGCTCACCGCACCGGCTCATCTGAGTATTTCACTCAGTTGATCGCTAACTCCCAATGTACAGCTCTTGCGATAAAGGACTCCCACATCGTCGGGTTTGCCCGGGGTATCACCGACGGTTTATCCAACGGTTATCTGTCGATGGTTGTCGTGTGCAGGCAAACTCGACGTGAAGGCATCGGTCGCGCGCTGGTTGAGCATGTCATGGGCGACAACACAGCCATTACCTGGGTTCTGCGTGCAGGCCGCGAAGGTGCTTCGGATTTCTTTTCAAAGCTGGGCTTTGAAACGTCGACCATTACCATGGAACGCTCACGCTTGAAGTAGCCAATGCACTATTGACCGGTCTTTACTAACACCGGCTTCGCCTGATACCTATCCGGATACAGCTGCTTGAACTGCGCCACCTTCGGCAGGTCATTGATCACGATGTAGGGATACGTCGGGTGCTCGGTCAGGAAGTCCTGATGCTCCTCCTCCGCCGGGTAAAAGCCGTTGTAGGTTTCCAATTTGGTAACGATGGGTTTGTTGAACGAATGGGCGGCGTCGAGTTGTGCGATATATGCCTGGGCGACGCGTTGCTGTTCAGCGCTTTTCAGGAAAAGCGCCGATCGATACTGGGTGCCGCGATCCGGCCCCTGGCGGTTGAGTTCGGTGGGATTGTGAGCCACCGAGAAATAGATCTGCAACAGATTGCCATAGCTGACTTGAGCGGGATCGAAGGTGACTTCGACAGCCTCCGCATGACCGGTATCGCCATTGCTGACCCGCTCATACTGAGCGGTGTCGGCTGAGCCGCCCGCGTAACCGGAGACAGCATTCTTCACCCCTTTGACGTGTTGAAATACCCCTTGGACGCCCCAGAAGCAACCGCCGGCAAAAACCGCCGTCTCGCTGTGAGCCTGAGTGTTCTCATCGAGGGTTGGTGGCGGAATGATGACTGCCTCTTCGGTGCCTCCGAACGAGAACGCTGCACACTGACCGATAACACTGGCGGCGGCCAATCCCAGCAGGGTGCGACGCCAGTTAAATAGAGTTTTCATGAGCTGCCTCCTGAGCGAATGGGGCTATCAACCAAACGTAAATGCGTACGCCGACACACCGGGATCGAGAAACTCAATGCTGAATGTCCGGTCCTTTACACCTGCGGTCTGGCGTACCAGTTGATACAACCGCTGCTCGGTGACGCTGCCGTTGCCATCGGGCGCCACGTCAACACCGTGGGCATCACCTGGGGGCTTACCGTCAATCAACACTTTGAAACGCACCGGTTTACCGTCAGCACCGGGGCCCAGTACCAGATGCAAATCGCGAGCGTGGAAGCGGTAGACGATACGACTGGCCGGAGCGTTTGAAACGGCCCGCTCCGGACCGACAGTCCATTGACCGTCCAGACTCCAATCATTGAGGGCCAGTTGCAACGGTGGGCTGTAGGCCTCCACCTTGTCCGGCACCAGATCGGTTTCAGCGACGAAATGCTCCGCCCGTCGGTAGCCGACATAGGTTTCCGGCGATCGCACTTCATTCATGTTCGGGGCGAACTGGACACCCTCGGCACGAGCATTGATTAGCCCGTCCTCGACTTTCGCAGCGCCCGCCTCACGCAGCAGTTGCTGAATCACTCGCTCCGATTCGGCGTACTTGCCTTCACCAAAGTGGTGATAACGAATGCGCCCCTGAGCATCGGCAAAATAGTGGGCTGGCCAGTATTGGTTGTTGAAAGCACGCCAGACCTTGTAGTCGTTATCGATTGCCACCGGATAAGTGATGCCCAGGTCTTTCATGGCTTTGGTGACATTGCCTACATCACGTTCGAAGGCAAACTCGGGCGTATGGACACCGATTACCACCAAACCCTGATCGCGATACTTCTCGGCCCAGGCCTTCACATACGGCAGGGTGCGCAGGCAGTTGATGCAGGAGTAAGTCCAGAAATCCACCAGCACAACCTTACCCTTCAAGGCCTGGGCGGTGAGAGGGGGTGAATTGAGCCATTGCACAGCGCCGTCCAGCGATGGAAGGTTGCCTTCAATCGGCAATTCGCCCGGTATCTTGGCGGTCATTTTCATGCTGCCGGCGGGTTGATCGCCGCCCCGTGGAATCTGCGACATCATTGCCCCTCTGTCGGTCGGCAACTTATCGGCCAATCGGCTGACCAATGCCTGCTCGATGCCGCCGGTGGAGGCTGTCGAGACCCGCGCCAGAATCCCGGTATCCAGCCCCAAGGCGATCGCCACTACACCCGCCAGCATCGCGACTCCCAAGCCTCGACGCAGCCACTCGCCTGCGCCTATCGAGCGCTTCATCGCGGCGAAGACTTTACCGCCCAGCAGCAGTGCCGCGGCGAGAGAGGTGGCGGCACCGGCCGCGTAAGCCAGTAGCAACAGTGTGGTGGCGATGTTTGCCCCTTGCAGCGCCGCGCCAGTCAACAGCAGGCCCAGAATCGGCCCGGCGCAGGGCGCCCAGAGCAGGCCCGTGGCGACACCGATCAGCAACGAAGCGGCGGGACGCGGCCGGGTATCGGCAGCCGCGGCTTCCGACAGCCGACCGCCGGCCGCCACCAGTGGACGTGTCAGGCGCTCGGCCAACCGAGGCAGCAACAGCGTCAGCCCGAACAGTGCAACGAACAGCAACGCGAGCCAGCGACCGTACTGATTGACTTGCACCACCCAGCCGCCGCCCACCGCCGCCAACGAGGCGACGAGCGCGAAGGTCAGCGCCATCCCCGCCAGCAGCGGCAAGCCACTCTTCATAAATGGCTGCCCGGTGCGAGCGAAGATAAAGGGCAATACCGGCAGAATGCACGGGCTGACGATCGTCAGCACACCACCGAGATAAGCGAGGACCAGAAGCCACATAACGTCGACCTGCGTGAAGTGAGTGAAAGGAAGTGCCCATGGATTACGCCTGTGGCTTGAAAGTCAGCGCCAGGCCGTTCATGCAGTAGCGCAGACCGGTGGGCTTTGGCCCGTCTTCGAAAACATGACCCAAGTGACCGCCGCAACGACGGCAGTGGACCTCTTCGCGCAGCACGCCGAAGGAGCGGTCCTGACGGGTGGCCACCGCGTTGTCCAGTGGCGCCCAGAAACTCGGCCATCCAGTGCGGCTGTCGAACTTGGTGTCGGAAGAAAACAACGGCAGATCACAACCGGCGCAGGCAAAAACGCCCTCCCGATGCTCGTTGTTCAGCGGGCTGCTGTAGGCCCGTTCGGTGCCCTCTTCGCGCAGGATCTCGTACTGCTCGGCGCTGAGTTTGGCGCGCCATTCGCTATCGCTGTGAGTCACTTCAAAAACCTCCATCGCGCGGGCCTCGTCGACCAGCGCAAGGCTTGCGGAAAATTTTGGCAATACACCAATCACCAGGGCTGCAGCCCCCAGCCCGCCGCTCGCTACAAGAAACTGTCGCCGTGAAAACATGGGCCTTCTCCAAAATTCCAGATGCCTTGCATGGAACACAGCCTAGGCTTGAGTTGATCGCCAAATCCTCACGAGGAGTTAAACAATTCGTGATAACTCAGCCTCAGGAAAACCCGCACAATGTGTTCATTGCGTCACAAAGGATTGAGCTCCATGGAACAGACCAAACGCGTCCTGGTGGTCGAGGACGACCTGCATATCGCAGACCTTATCTGCCTGCATCTTCGCGATGAGCAGTTCGAAGTGGTGCACTGCGCCGACGGCGATGAGGGCATGCGACTGCTGCAGCAAGGAAGCTGGGATGCGCTGATCCTCGACCTGATGCTGCCCGGCGTCGACGGCCTGGAAATCTGCCGCCGCGCCCGGGCCATGGCTCGCTACACACCGATCATCATCACCAGTGCGCGCTCCAGCGAAGTCCATCGAATTCTGGGGCTGGAACTCGGTGCCGACGACTACTTGGCCAAACCCTTTTCCATTCTAGAACTGGTGGCACGGGTCAAGGCACTGCTGCGACGAGTCGACGCCATGGCCCGTAACCTGAAAATGGACGCTGGCAGCCTGATCAGCGATGGCCTGTCCATCGACCCGATCACACGTGAAGTATCCCTCGATGGCCGTCGTCTTGACCTCACGCCGCGGGAGTTCGATCTGCTGTACTTCTTCGTCCGCCAGCCCGGCAAGGTCTTCTCGCGCATGGACCTGCTCAACGCGGTGTGGGGCTATAGCCATGAAGGCTACGAACACACGGTCAACACCCACATCAACCGCCTGCGGGCCAAGATCGAGACCGATCCGGCGCAACCGGCGCGCATCCTCACGGTGTGGGGTCGTGGTTACAAATTCGCGACGAGCGGAGAACAGCCATGAGGTTGACCCTGACCCAACGCCTGTCCCTGGTGTTCGCCGTGCTGTTGCTGGTGTGCTGCGGCACCTCGGCATGGATGCAGGTGCGCTCCAACCACATGCATGAACTGGAAGTGGTGCAAGGATTGTCGCGAGATCTGGCGCAACACATCGCCCACGACACTGTGCTGATGGACCGCAATGGCCCGATGCCCAATGCCGTGCGCGAATTGTTCAGCCAGCTGATGCTGGTCAACCCCAGTGTCGAGGTCTATCTGCTGGACACCGGGGGCCGAATTGTCGGCAGCGCCGCACCCGAAGGTCGGATTCGCCGAGAACGGGTCGATCTGGCGCCGATCCAGCGTTTGCTCAAAGGCGAGACCCTACCGATTCTCGGCGACGATCCGCGCAGCATCGACGGCAATAAGGTTTTCAGCGCCGCGCCATTGCGGGTCAACGGTCAACCGGTCGGCTATCTCTATGTGGTGTTGCTCAGCGAAGAGCATGACCGCTTCGCCGAACGCGGCGCCACCAGCGCAGCGCTCAATACCGCTTTGTTGTCCATTGGGCTGGTGGCGTTGCTGTGCCTGATTGCCGGCCTCACCGCATTTGCCTTGATCACCCGGCCATTGCGCCGCTTGACCGAAAAAGTCAGTCAGTTCGATATCAACGGCGTTCCGTCGGAGCCGCCCGCCTTGCCCGAGCCAGAGTCGGTAGAAAAAGCCGCCAGCCACGATGAAATTGCCGTACTCGACGCCGCCTTCCGACAGATGCAAGCGCGCCTCGGCGAACAATGGCGCTCGCTGACCCGCCAGGATCAGGAGCGTCGCGAACTGGTGGCGAACATCTCCCACGACCTGCGCACACCGCTGGCCTCGTTGCACGGTTACCTGGAAACCCTGTCGCTCAAGGACGCCACGTTGTCCCCCGCCGACCGCCGCCGCTATCTGGGGATCGCCCTGGATCAAAGCCGCAAGGTCGGCGGCCTGGCGCAATCATTGTTGGAACTGGTGCGGCTGGAGCACGGTTTCGTGCAACCGGTGCCGGAGCGCTTCTCCCTGACCGATCTGGTGCAGGACATCTTTCAGAAATTCGAGCTCAGCGCCGAAGCGCGCCAGATTGAACTCAAGGCCAGCTTCGCCCCCAACGTCGCGGTGGCCTGCGCCGACCTGGGGCTGATCGAGCGGGTGCTGACCAACCTGTTCGACAACGCGCTGCGTCATACGCCTCAAGGTGGAGAGATCGAACTCAGCCTCCGACCTCAGGGGGCTTTTATCGAAGTGACCGTCAGCGACACCGGCCCCGGCATCGCACCCGAGCTGCGCGAAGGTCTGTTCCTGCGTCCGTTCAACATTGGCGGCGCACGACGCGATGGCGGACTGGGGCTGAGGATCGTGCATCGGATCCTGCAATTGCACGGTCGCGAGATCGAGCTGATCGATGTGCCCGGACGCGGCGCGACCTTTCGCTTCTCCTTGCCGGTGGATGAGCAAACGGCAGAACAATGTGTGGTTCGCTCAATGAATATAAATTCGATGGGGAAATAGTCGACAGCGCTGGCAAAAATGCTGACCAGCCGCCTGTTCATCCGTGACAACGCAGCCTCGGTCCAATAGATTAGGCGGCCTGAAAAGGCCTCGTGCTTTCTCGCCTCAATCCAAGTTAAAGAAGTAGTGAAATTTCAATGTCCGATTCCAATACCGCTGAATCCGTAGTCACCTTGTCGTCCAAAGCGGAATACGAAAACTCCATCAATCTTTCACAGCATGTGCCTCAGGCCAAGACCATCAGCGAGATGGTTCTGGACGCTTTTCAATCCACCCGGGAAAGCGACCAGATCCGCGAGCTGCGCGCCGCGATTCGCCAGGCTCATGACAGCTTCGACGACGACAAAGCCTACGATTTGATGGGCGAACTCAAGCAACTGAAAGACGCCGAAGCAGCCGACATCGCCGCCCTGGAAGATCTGAGCAGCAAATTCTCGATCAGCCGCATTCTGTCCAGCTTCAAGGACGACCCGGCGTTCCAGGAAATCGTTTATGGTCTGGCGCTGAAGGTACTGAACCAGACTCACCAGGCCATCAGCAACCCGAGCAGCGGCAAGAGCAAAGCGGCTCGCGCCAAGAAAGAAGTCGAAGTGTTCACCATCAGCAAGGATGGCATCAGCGTCACCCTGCCCCTGCGCACCCCGCGCTCGCGCCTGAGCGTTGACCGTGAAGCCCTGGAATTCCTGGGCTTCACTTTCGTCGGCGAAGGCGATGAAGCGGAGCTGGAAAGCGAAACCTTCCTGGACAATGCCGGGGCCGAACAATCGGTCAACCGCAAGAACATCATCACCGCGCTTCAGCAACAAACCGCGTTCGACGGCTACAGCATCGCCGCGCAGTAACGCTAAACGCTGCACATAAAAATCCCCGCCATCAGAGCGGGGATTTTTATTTGCTGTTCGCCTATTAACTTTTTTCTGATACACCGCAGCGTAACCATCGCGAGCAGGCTCGCTCCCACAGGGGTTCAGCGTCGAGCACAAAAGTGGCGAAAACACCGACCCAGTGTGGGAGTGAACCTGCTCGCGATAGGGGCGACACGGTCCGTCAAAAAGAACCCAATAAAAAGCCCCGCCATTCTCTCGAAGGCGGGGCTTTTCTTTACAGCATCCGAAGCTTAAGGCGCGTAAGTCAGCAACAGCTCACTCGGCACTTTAAAATCCAGCGACATCATCACGCTCAACGCAGTAATGGTGAAGATCGAGAACACGAACAGCTTGCGTGCCCAGACCGTGTCATCCACTGCCTTGTATCCGGTCCAGGCCATGTACAACCAGTACATGCCCATGGCCGCGGCGACGGCGAGGTAGCTCATGCCGGCGTAGCCGCTGAAGGTCAGCATCAAGGTCGCTACGAGGAACGCCAGGATGTAGAGCAGGATGTGCTTCTTGGCCACTTGAATCCCGCGCTTCACCGGCAACACCGGAATCGATGCGGCCAGGTAATCGTTGAAGCGGAAGATTGCGATGGCGTAGGAATGCGGCATCTGCCACAGGCTGAACATCACCAGCAGCGTCAGTGCGGCCATGTCGAAGCTGTTAGTCACAGCCACGTAGCCAATCACCGGCGGCATCGCCCCCGACAGACTGCCCACCAGCGTGCCGTGAACCGACTTGCGCTTGAGGTACAGGCTGTAGAAGCCGACGTAGATGACAAAACCGATCACCGCGAACAGTGCAGCCAACGGGTTGGCCACCTTGTACAACAGTGCAACGCCGAAAACACCAAGGATGGTCGCAAAAGCCAGGGCCAGTTTCAGGGAGATCAAGCCCTGGACCAGCACCCGGTTCTTGGTGCGTTCCATCTTCAAGTCGATGTCGCGGTCGATGCAGTTGTTGAACACGCAACCGGAGGCCACCACCAGGGAAGTGCCGATCATGGCGGCCAGGAAGATGGCCAGATCGACATGCCCTTTGGAGGCCAGGAAAAATCCGCCTGCCACTGAAAGCACGTTACCGAAAATGATCCCCGGTTTGGTGATTTGGATAAAGTGCTTCAAGGACATCCGGACTTACCTCAGTGCGCCATCATGTTGGTGTGGATGCTGAACATGATCCACAGCGACAGGCCTACCAACAGGACGATTACGATCGCGGCGAAAACAAACGCAATGACGTTGTTACGCTGCGCCGCCGAACGGTCCAGGTGGAGGAAGTACACCAGGTGCACCAGCACCTGGATGACTGCGAAGGCCAGTACGATCCACAGGGTCAGGGCTTTCGGCAGCGACGGGTACATCACCAGGCCGAAAGGAATGACGGTCAGGATCACCGACAGGATGAAACCGATAGCGTAGGACTTGACGCTGCCGTGGCCGGCGTCGTGGCTATCGTGGGAATGAGCGTTAGCCATTTACATAGTCCCCATCAGATAAACAACGGTGAATACGCAGATCCACACCACGTCCAGGAAGTGCCAGAACAGACTCAGGCAGCTCAGACGGGTCTTGTTGGTCGCCGTCAGGCCGTTTTTCTGCACCTGGTACATCATGATCGCCATCCAGATCAGACCGCTGGTCACGTGCAGACCATGGGTGCCGACCAGGGTGAAGAACCCGGACAGGAAGCCGCTGCGGCTAGGGCCGAAGCCTTCGGAGATCAGTACATGGAACTCGTTGATCTCCATGCCGATGAAGCCGGCACCGAACATGAAGGTCAGGGCCAGCCAGCCCAGGACCTGGTTCTTCTTGCCCTTGAACAACGCCAGCATGGCGAAGCCGTAGGTGATCGAACTGAACAGCAGCAGAGCGGTTTCGCCCAGTACGTATGGCAGTTCGAAGATGTCGTGGCCCGACGGGCCACCTGCTACGTTGTTAACCAGTACCGCGTACGCCGCGAAGATCGACGCAAACAGGATGCAGTCGGTCATCAGGTAGAGCCAGAAACCGAATACGGTCATCTCGCCCGAGTCGTGGTGATGGTCATCATGCCCATGTCCATCGACATGGGTGTGTCCAGCATTGGTCACTAAGTTCGACATGGTTTAAGCCTGTTCCAACGAGGTTTCAACACGGGTGGCGGTGGCTGGAACTTTCCCGGCCGCTACCAGACGCTTGTGCTGCTCGGCTTCGATGCGCTCGATCACGTCGACCGGCACCATATAGCCCTGATCATCACGTGCAGCATGGATCACGAAGTAACCCACGGTGCCGACCAGGCTAACGATGGCCAGCCACCAGATGTGCCAGATCATCGCGAAACCGAACACGGTCAACAGAGCACCCATGACCACACCGGTCGCGGTGTTGTTTGGCATGTGGATCGGCTCGTAACGGGCCGGAGCCTGGTACGCGGTACCGTTTTCCTTGGCTTCGGTGAACGGGTCGATGGTTTCCGCTTTTGGCAGCACGGCAAAGTTGTAGAACGGTGGTGGCGACGAGGTCGACCATTCCAGCGTGTGGGCATTCCACGGGTCGCCGTGTTCGCACATGTTCTCTGGCTTGTTGCGATCACGCACGCTGACGTACAGCTGGATCAGCTGGCAGGCGATACCGAAGGCAATCATCACCGCACCGAACATAGCGACGTACAAGTACGGCACCCACTCAGGGTTGGTGGTGGCGTTCAGACGACGGGTCATGCCCATGAAGCCCAGTACGTAGAGCGGCATGAATGCGACGAAGAAGCCGGTGATCCAGAACCAGAACGCTGCCTTGCCCCAACCTTCGTGCAGCTTGAAGCCGAACGCTTTCGGGAAGTAGAAGGCGAAACCTGCGATGTAACCGAATACCGCGCCGCCGATGATCACGTTATGGAAGTGCGCGATCACGAACAGGCTGTTGTGCAGAACGAAGTCAGCACCCGGGATGGCCAGCAGTACGCCGGTCATGCCGCCGATGGCGAAGGTCACCATGAAGCCCAGGGTCCACAGCACCTGGCTGGTGAAACGCAGACGGCCCTGGTAGATGGTGAACAGCCAGTTGAATAGCTTCACCCCCGTCGGGATCGAAATCAGCATCGTCGCCAGACCGAAGAAGGCGTTGACGCTGGCACCCGACCCCATGGTGAAGAAGTGGTGCAGCCAAACCATGAAGCCGAGGATCGAGATCGCGCCCGATGCGTAGACCATCGAGTGGTGGCCGAACAGACGCTTGCCGGTGAAGGTCGAGATGACTTCGGAGAAGATCCCGAACGCCGGCAGAATCAGGATGTAAACCTCGGGGTGACCCCAGGCCCAGAACAGGTTGACGTACATCATCGGATTGCCACCAAGTTCATTGGTGAAAATGTGGAAATCCATGTAACGGTCAAGCGTCAGCAGTGCCAGGGTAGCGGTCAGGATCGGGAACGAGGCCACGATCAGGACGTTGGCCCAGGTGCAGGTCCAGGTGAAGATCGGCATGTCCATCAGCTTCATGCCCGGGGTACGCATTTTCAGCACGGTAGCCAGGAAGTTGACCCCCGTCAGCGTCGTACCCAGCCCGGATAGCTGTAGCGCCCAGATGTAGTAATCCATCCCCACGCCCGGGCTGTATTGCAGGCCCGACAGCGGCGGATAGGCAACCCAGCCGGTCTTGGCGAATTCGCCAACGCCCAGGGACAGGTTGATCAGCACTACGCCGGAAACCAGCAGCCAGAAGCTCAGGGAGTTCAGGAACGGGTAGGCAACGTCACGCGCGCCGATCTGCAGCGGCACTGCAAGGTTCATCAGGCCGGTGAAGAATGGCATCGCCATGAAGATGATCATGATCACACCGTGAGCGGTGAAGATCTGGTCATAGTGTTCAGGCGGCAGGTAGCCAGGCGAACCCTCGGTGGCCATGGCCAACTGGGTACGCATCATGATGGCGTCGGCAAAACCGCGCAGCAGCATGACCATGGCGACGATGATGTACATCACGCCGATTTTCTTGTGGTCGACCGAGGTCAGCCACTCGGTCCACAAATAAGTCCACTTCTTGAAGTAGGTGATTGCAGCGAACAGCGCCAGACCACCGAGCGCGATCATGGCGATGGTTATCATCACGATCGGTTCGTGGAACGGGACCGCTTCCCAACTTAATTTACCAAACATCGTTTACTCCTCTGCCCCGGCAGCTGAATGCGAACTCATGTCCATCCCTTCCATATGGGCCACTTCTTTGTCTTTCTTCTCGTGATGCATCGGCTTGCCTGGTTTCATGCCTTCGTACTTGTCGACGATGGTCTGGAACAGGTTCGGCGTGAACGAGGAGTAGAGCTCGACTGGGTTGTTCTGGCTTTGCTTGGCAAGGGCTTCGTATTCAGCTTTTTCAAGCTGTTTAGGTGCCTTTTTGACTTCGCTTACCCAGGCATCGAAATCTTCCTGAGAGGTGGCGATAGCTTTGAACTTCATACCGGTGAAACCCGCGCCGCTGTAGTTGGCGGAGATACCGTCCATCTCAGCGTTCTGGTTGGCGATCAGGTGCAGTTTGGTCTGCATGCCCGCCATCGCGTAGATCTGGCCGCCCAGAGCAGGGATGAAGAACGAGTTCATCACGGCGTCGGAAGTGATCTTGAAGTTGATCGGTGTGTGCGCCGGGAACACGATCTTGTTGACCGTGGCGATGCCTTGTTCCGGGTAGATGAACAGCCACTTCCAGTCCAGCGCGACCACTTCAATGGTGATTGGCTTGACGTCGGATTCCAGCGGCTTGTAAGGGTCAAGCGCGTGGGTCGACTTGTAGGTGACGTACCCCAGGGCAATGATGATCAGTACCGGAATAGTCCACACCGCGATTTCGATCTTGGTGGAGTGAGACCATTTTGGCGTGTAGACGGCGTCCTTGTTGGAAGCGCGGTACTTCCAGGCGAACGCGAAGGTCATGAAGATGACCGGCACGACGACCAACAGCATCAGCAGCGTTGCGGTGATGATCAGGTTTCGCTCATCCAGGCCGACCTGGCCCTTGGGGTCGAGCAAGGTCATGTTGCAGCCTCCCAGCAACAACGTGCCGAGCAGCGGCAATAAGCCTAGTAGTCTGGGGTACCTGTTTTTACTCATCTCACGACCTCTAAAGCAGCTTGCGCAATGCAGTTGGGTTTTGATCGCCAACACTTCACCCTGCCAAGGGTTGGCATTTTTCTTGGATTGAATAAGGGCCTGCCCGTCGCGCGTCAGACGCTGTTCGACAATTGCTGGGCCTGCGGTGAGTTCTTATTCGAATTCGTGGTCAAGGGCCTTGTTACAGACCAATTCCATTTGGTGCGGATAGTCGGAAGGCACCGACACCTGGGAGTCGCATGAAGCCATCAGGCCTCTCGACACCCTAGTTCTGCTCATGCACCTGAGTAAGGGTGAGCAGTGCCGGGAATTCAGTGCGGGCGATTGTAGATATGTAACGATTCATAAACCATGTCTCATCCCGAAATAATTTTTATCCGATCCAGCAACAATCATTAACGGCTTTTGCAAAAGTGCGCCATGGTATCGAAATCCATTCTCAACAAAAACACCAAAAAATGTAGGTCTACCACACGAAGTTCAGACAGTTTCCAAGGCTCTGTGCTCGCCTTCGACCCAGCTCTACCCCCTATGTGACAAGGACTTTGGCAATTCGCCAGGCCCTGTTAAAACTGCCTGTTTCGACTGACGAGCGCTGAAAGCGACAGTGCCTGGAAGAGCTGGTTTTTAGTGCGAAGCGACGCCCTGAATCAGCGATTTGAAATGCCTTGCGACACTCAAGCTGTGACAACATGTCGCACACGTGTCACACCCTTTCTTGTCGAGCATCAAGGTCTTTTTACCTGACCTGCGAATATGCAAAACGCCCCGGCCTCTCAACGAGAACCGGGGCGTTTTTTGTTTCCTGCAACGGTACGGCGTAAAGCCTCAGCGCAGCGCTTTGCGATTACGCGAAGTGAGCAGCGGCACCAGCACCACGATCAGCACGAACGACAGCAGCGCCCACTGTGCCAGGGACAAGCCGAGGATCGGCGGGTACGGCGTGGAGCAAAAACCGTCGACCTGGAAGCCCAGCGGGAAGATCTTCGCCAGCGGCAGACCATCGACGATTGGTTGCAGCACATCAATGCCGCAACTGACCGCAGGATAAAACTGGGTGTAGACGTGATGCCCGGCCACTCCTGCGCCCGCAATGGCGCAGATCACCACCAACACCTCGAACAGCGTGACGCTGCGGCGGGTGCGCATCGCCGCGCCGATAAAGGCAAACAGCGCAACCAGCAACAATGCGTAGCGTTGCAGGATGCACAGCGGGCATGGCGCCTCGCCCAGAGCCACTTGCATGTACAGCGCGCCACCGATCAGCGCCAGGCAAATAATGCCCAGCAACACCAGATAGCGCCGTTCACGTCCCAACCGCATCGTTTCCTCGCTCATCGCGTTTCCCTTTTGTGTCCGTGGATCAGCTCGTCGGCCGCTGCGCTTGCAGCTGCTGCATCAAGCTGATGTTGTCTTCTTCGATATGCCAACTGGCGGCAATGCGACCGTTGTCGATCTGATATCGGCTGCCCGGAAGTCTACACGGCAGCATTGGCCTTCGGGCGGGGTCTTGCCGATGAACCTCTTCGACAAGACCGCCTTGGCCAACGTCGGGAATAAACGATAAACCGGTTAAGAACGGATTAACTTTCTAGCGTTTTTCAAGCATCGAGCCCGTGAAGACGGATCGATTGCTTACTGCTTCCAGCGATCTGCCGCCGCATGATCGCTGTCACGCCCTTCCACCCAACGCGGCCCATCACCGGTGTTTTCTTTCTTCCAGAACGGCGCGCGGGTTTTCAGGTAGTCCATGACAAAGGCACAGGCATCGAACGCCGCCTGACGGTGGGCGCTGGCGGCGCCGACGAAGACGATCGGCTCGCCCGGCTCCAGCGCGCCGATGCGGTGCAACACTTCCAGCTTCAACAGCGGCCAGCGCTGCTCGGCCTCCACGGCAATTTTGCCCAGGGCTTTTTCGGTCATGCCCGGGTAGTGCTCAAGAAACATCCCGGCGACGTCTAGGCCGTCATTGAAGTCGCGCACGTAGCCGACAAAACTCACCACCGCACCGACGCCCACATTGGCTGCGTGCATGGCGTTGACTTCAGCGCCCGGGTCGAACGGCGTGGGCTGCACACGAATCGCCATGGTTCAGCCCCCGGTCACGGTTGGAAAAAACGCCACTTCATCGCCATCGCTCACCGGTTCGTCGAGCTGGCAGAGGTCTTCGTTGCGGGCGCACATCAGGTTCTGTTCGCTCAGTACCTCGGCGCCGTCACGTTGAGCGAGCAGCGCGCGCACATCGTCGACCGTGGAAAAATCACCTTCGACCTTCACCGAGTCCACGCCGAGCGCTTCACGGTAACGGGCGAAAAACTTCACAGTAACGTTCATGGTTGATCCGCCCGAAAATGGCCGCTCTTGCCGCCGAGTTTCTCCAGCAGCCGCACGCTCTCGATGGTCATGCCACGATCCACGGCCTTGCACATGTCATAAATGGTCAGCGCCGCGACACTGGCGGCAGTCAGCGCTTCCATTTCGACGCCGGTCTGCCCGGACAACTTGCAGCACGCCACGATGCGCACGGTGTCATCGCCTTCGGCACTGAGTTCGACCTTGACGCCGGTAAGCATCAACGGGTGGCACAGAGGAATCAGATCGCTGGTTTTCTTCGCCGCCTGGATGCCGGCGATCCGCGCCACGGCGAACACGTCACCCTTGGGATGGCCGCCAGCAACGATCATTTGCAGGGTTTCGGGCAGCATGCGCACCAGCGCTTGGGCCGTCGCTTCACGGAACGTCACGGTTTTTTCAGTGACGTCGACCATATGGGCGCGACCTTGGGAATCGAGATGAGTCAGCACAGGGATACTCCTGATCAGGAGCACCGATTGTAAACCTGTGGGTCAATTGTCCGCACGTTTGATTATGCGTTTACCCAGAACCCTGTGGGAGCGTGGCTTGCCCGCGATGGCATCAGCGCGGCGTACCTGTTACACCGCAGTGTCTGCATCGCGGGCAAGCCTCGCTCCCACAGGTTATGTATTGGGCATAAAAAAACCGGGCGACCATCAGGCCGCCCGGTTCTGTTGAGGGTTACAGATGCGATTCGGCGTATTCGGCCAGAATCGAGCGTGGCACCCCTTGCAGGGTGATGTGCACACCGTTGGGGAAGTCCTTGAAGCGCTCGGTCAAGTACGTCAGCCCGGAGCTGGTCGCGGACAGGTAAGGGGTATCGATCTGCGCCAGGTTGCCCAGGCACACCACTTTGGAACCGGCGCCGGCACGGGTGATGATGGTTTTCATCTGGTGCGGCGTGAGGTTCTGGCATTCATCGATCAGGATCAGGCTCTGCTGGAAGCTGCGGCCTCGAATGTAGTTGAGGGATTTGAACTGCAACGGCACTTTGCTGAGGATGTAGTCGACGCTGCCATGGGTGTTTTCGTCGTCCATGTGCAGGGCTTCGAGGTTGTCGGTGATGGCGCCGAGCCAAGGCTCCATTTTTTCCGCTTCGGTGCCGGGCAGGAAGCCGATCTCCTGGTCCAGGCCCTGCACGCTACGTGTCGCGATGATCCGGCGATAGCGTTTGCTGACCATGGTCTGCTCGATGGCCGCCGCCAGTGCGAGGATGGTTTTACCCGAACCCGCAGCCCCGGTCAGGTTGACCAGGTGGATATCCGGATCGAGTAAGGCGTACAGCGCCAGGCTTTGATAGATGTCACGCGGTTTCAGGCCCCAGGCTTCCTGGTGCAACAGGGGTTCCTGATGCAGGTCGAGAATCAGCAGTTTGTCTTCCTGGATCTCCTTGATCCAGCCGACAAAACCCTGTTCGTCGATGATGAACTCGTTGACGTGCACCGCCGGCAGGTTGTCGATCAACTGCACTTGGTGCCAGGTGCGGCCATGATCCTGACGGGTGTCGACATTCCTCACACGGTCCCAGAAGGAGCCGGTCATGTTGTGATAACCGTTGGGCAGCAGCGACACGTCGTCAACCAGTTGGTCGGTGCTGTAGTCCTCGGCCGCAATCCCGCAAGCCCGGGCCTTGAGGCGCATGTTGATGTCTTTGGTGACCAGCACCACGGGCAGCTTTGGTTCGCGCGCGTGCAGGTCGATCAACTGGTTGATGATGATGTTGTCGTTCAGGTGCTCGGGCAGAATGAGGTTCGGCTCAGTGCGCTTGCTCATCAGAATTGACAGCAAACCCTTGGGCCCACTCTTGCCGCGCTGGATCGGTACGCCGAGTTCGACGTCTTCGGGGCTGGCATCGCCCAAAGTCTTGTCGATCAGGCGAATCGCCTGACGGCATTCCGCGGCAACGCTGTGATGCCCGCTCTTGAGCTTGTCCAGCTCTTCAAGCACGGTCATCGGGATGGCGACGTGGTGTTCTTCGAAATTAAGCAGGGCGTTTGGATCGTGAATCAATACGTTGGTATCGAGTACATAAAGGATTGGCTGGTTGGAAGAAGGGCTACGTCCGTGATCATCCATACTCGGTCACCTTTGTGGGAGCCAGTCGACGCAGTACCATGACAGTGCTGCGCCTCGAAGTGGCCACCGAATTCACCTGCGAGGAGTCAAGTGAACTGCACACAAACTGGGGTCTTGGGAGACGCCACCTGTGTTGCAGGTTTCGGCGGTCTGTCTTCGTAATACTCCAAAACATGTGACAGAAAAAAGTACTTTGACGTTTTTTTGAAGTTTATTTTTCAGAGTGACGAATAGCCCTTGGCGTGCAGGCAATGTGCCGTTAAAGTCGGAAGTCCGCCTGCACCGATTTCTCTCCAAAAATCGCCCTTCCCCCAATGTTTACGGCCTTTTGCAGTTTTCAGCGAAACGCGTCCTGACAGTCTGCCCAACCGATCCCGCTTGGCGCCGTCTGCGTAATGAGCCAGGGCATCGCCGTTTTCAGCGCATCCTGCTTCACATTGAAATTGATCACCCCGTGCCGCCACAGCAGCATCAGGGTTAACACTCGTTGTGCGCTCTGGCTGCCCTTGAGCTTGCCGGCGCCGTCCTGGGCATCGATGTCCCACAACGCCACCTGCAAGCCCTGAGACGTGAAGAAGCCTTCAGCATCGGACCGGCGCTGGCCATCGGGCGGGCGAAACAACGGCACGTAATTCTCCGGCAGCTTGCTTTTGACCAGCTCGGTGCTGCGTCGCACCGAGTCCTGCCAGTCTTGCCAATGGCTGTGGGAGCGGAACTCCCAGCCTTGCACGCCCACGCATTGCTGCGAATAAGTCCCTTGCAGGCTGGCCACCGAACGCTCGGCCAGACGGGCCTGAATGTCCTTGCCGAGGACGAAGAACGTAGCGCTCATGTTCGATTTGCGCAGGTACTCGGTGACCCAGGCCGTGTTATCTGGCGTGGCATTGGCGGCGCTGTCGAAGGTCAGTAGAAATAGCCGGTCATGCATGGCATCGCCATTGCGCTCATAGTCGCCAAAACGATCGACTTCGCTGCTGGTCTGCGGAAACAGCGCGGCCTTGCGCAACTGCTCGTCCAGGTATTGCGCGTGGAACAACCGGCTCGGTTCGGCCCACTTGATGTAATAGCTGTCGTCGCTCACCTGAAACTTCGCCGCTTGCTCGCGCAAGGTGGCCATGTCCTCGACCAGGAAACAGAAGGAGGCATCCTGATCGCAACTCTGCTGGGCGAAGTTGTAATTGGTCAGCAAACGCTGCCACA
Organism: Pseudomonas lini; assembly: GCF_964063345.1. Classification (NCBI taxonomy): domain Bacteria; kingdom Pseudomonadati; phylum Pseudomonadota; class Gammaproteobacteria; order Pseudomonadales; family Pseudomonadaceae; genus Pseudomonas; species Pseudomonas lini. Next base: position 4,353,380 of record NZ_OZ061318.1, on the reverse strand, counting down.
GGCGTTGGCGCATCTGGTTGACCGACTCCAGATTGAGGGTGCGCAGGCCCAGGCGTTGAGCCAGGCTCGCTTCATCCAGCGATTCACTGGCCAGCAGAACGCGGGCAAACATGAGGATTTCGGCCCGCGAGGCGACGTCAAACAACGTCGGGCTGCTGAGCTGCTCAGGCCAGGTGCTGCGATCAAGCGTCGCCACATCGCCCGGCGCCGCCATGGCGCCGAAGCTCAAGAGCCAGGCCGAGAATAGAAAAACGATACGCAATGGGATGTCTCCATAACAAAACCCGCGCGGCACTATAGCCGATCGCCGGCCCCATGATCGTTCCCACGCTCTGCGTGGGAATGCAGCCCGGGACGCTCCGCGTCCCTGCCGAAGCGGACGCGGAGCGTCCATTGAGGCATTCCCACGCAGAGCGTGGGAACGATCAGGGTGTGCCCACCACCGATCACCTATGGACTTGATAGCTGGAGTCAACCAAGACAACCCCCTAGAATCGCCGCCACGATTAAAGGAGACGACTTCATGCTGATGGTGATTTCCCCCGCCAAGACCCTCGATTACGAAACACCGCCGGCGACCCAGCGTTTCACTCAGCCGCAATACCTTGACCATTCCCAGGAGCTGATCCTGCAACTGCGCGATCTGACGCCGGCGCAGATCAGTGAGCTGATGCACGTCTCCGACAAGATCGGCGGTCTCAATGCCGCGCGTTTCGGCAGCTGGACTCCGGCCTTCACCCCAGCCAACGCCAAGCAGGCCTTGCTGGCATTCAAGGGCGATGTGTACACCGGCCTGAATGCACAAACTTTCAGCGAAGCCGACTTCGATTACGCCCAACAGCACCTGCGCATGCTCTCCGGGCTGTATGGCCTGCTGCGCCCTCTGGACCTGATGCAGCCCTATCGGCTGGAAATGGGCACCAAACTGGCCAATGCCCGGGGCAAGGACCTGTACGCTTTCTGGGGCACGCGGATCAGCGAATGGCTGAACGAAGCGTTAGCCGATCAGGGCGACGACGTGCTGTTGAACCTGGCCTCCAACGAGTACTTCTCGGCGGTCAAACGCAGTGCTTTGAACGCGCGCATCATCAATACCGAGTTCAAGGATCTGAAGAACGGCCAGTACAAAATCATCAGCTTCTACGCGAAAAAGGCCCGCGGGATGATGAGTCGCTTCGTCATTGAAGAACGCATCAATGACCCGGTCACCCTCAAGCAGTTCGACGTTCAGGGCTATCGCTACAGTAGCGAGCAGTCTAAACCGGACAATCTGGTGTTCCTGCGCGATCACGCACCGGAGTAATGGAGCCTGCACTAAGTCAGCGCACGACACCCATTACTTCGTCGTGCGCGCCCTCTTTGATCGTCGAACAATCCCCTCCTTTTCGCCGCTTTATTGGCGCCAATATTCAAGCACTTCATTTTCTAACTTTAGTTTCACTCGACATTGGTCATTTTTTTCAGTAGTGGCACTGAAAATTTTTACTCGTAGTGGCAAAAAAGTATCCAACGCAATAATCACCCCATATATAAAGGGCCAAACGGCAAGTGCTATCAATATGAAAGCAGTGCCATCTTTTTCAATATTTCAAGAAATTTCAGCATTCGCGATGGGCGGACAGGAACTATGTCCAAATGCGCCGCTCATACCACCGGTAACGATTCTCTCCGTGAATGTGCGAGATAACTTACACAGACAAGAGATCCATGTAGCGAAGTTGTCACACTTACTTTGGCTTACTGATCACTTATTTGGGCAACACATGAAGGACAGGAGATAACGCACCATTACTATCCCCTACAAGGCCACGGCTGCGCCCCTATAAACGTGCTCACCTGAGCACCCAACCGCTTGATTTACGGGCTTTCGGGCCTGGCATTGAGCGCGCAAGACCTTTGCACGGAAGTCTTCAGAGAAGAGGATCGGCTGCATAACAGGGCACGTCATAAGAATAAGGCCTGGCTGCGCACATCTTGAGTGCACTTATTTAGACACTCGCAACTTAGCATGCCTGTACACGGCACTGTGGCGCCTTTAAGTCGCACTTGCGAGTGCACTATGACCGCTGAACACCATTAACTCCGGCCATGTAATGGCTTGATAAATACAGAGGTAATTGCGATGCGCATCAGCATATTTGGTTTGGGTTACGTCGGCGCAGTATGTGCCGGTTGCCTGTCTGCACGGGGCCATGACGTCGTTGGCGTCGATGTTGCCAAAGACAAAATCGATATGATCAACGCCGGTAAATCGCCGATCGTTGAACCGGGTCTGGGCGAGCTTCTGCAGAAGGGTATCGAGACGGGCAAATTGCGCGGCACGACCAACTTCGCCGAGGCGATTCGCGACACCGACCTGTCGATGATCTGCGTCGGTACGCCGAGCAAGAAGAACGGCGACCTGGAACTGAACTACATCGAAGCCGTGTGCCGCGAGATCGGTTTTGTCCTGCGTGACAAGACCACCCGCCACACCATCGTGGTTCGCAGCACCGTCCTGCCGGGCACCGTGGCAAACGTGGTGATCCCGATCCTCGAAGACTGCTCGGGCAAAAAGGCCGGCGTCGATTTCGGCGTGGCGGTCAACCCTGAGTTCCTGCGTGAAAGCACCGCGATCGCCGATTACGACCTGCCGCCAATGACCGTTATCGGTGAGTTCGACAAGGCTTCGGGTGACGTTCTGCAATCGCTGTACGAAGAGCTCGACGCGCCGATCATCCGCAAGGACATCGCCGTTGCCGAGATGATCAAGTACACCTGCAACGTGTGGCACGCCACCAAGGTGACCTTCGCCAACGAGATCGGCAACATCGCCAAAGCCGTCGGTGTCGACGGTCGTGAAGTGATGGAAGTGGTCTGCCAAGACAAGACACTGAACCTGTCCCAGTACTACATGCGCCCAGGCTTTGCGTTCGGCGGCTCTTGCCTGCCTAAAGACGTCCGAGCCCTGACCTACCGCGCCGGTTCCCTGGACGTGGAAGCACCACTGCTCAACTCGCTGATGCGCAGTAACGTGTCCCAGGTGCAGAACGCGTTCGACATCGTCTCCAGCCACGACAAACGCAAAGTCGCCCTACTGGGGCTGAGCTTCAAGGCCGGCACCGACGACCTGCGCGAAAGCCCGCTGGTTGATCTGGCGGAAATGCTGATCGGCAAGGGCTACGACCTGAGCATCTACGACAGCAACGTCGAATACGCCCGCGTTCACGGTGCGAACAAGGATTACATCGAGTCGAAGATCCCTCACGTCTCGTCCTTGCTCAACTCCGACTTCGACGACGTGATCGCAAACTCCGACGTGATCATCCTCGGCAACCGTGACGAGAAATTCCGCGCTCTGGCGCAGGAAGCTCCACACGGCAAGCAAGTGGTCGACCTGGTTGGCTTCATGTCCAAAGCCACCAGCGTGAGTGGCCGGACTGAAGGTATCTGCTGGTAACGCTGCATCCGTGTAGGAGCTGGCGAAGCCTGCGATCTGTTGATGTTCAGCGATCTCACTGACGCCAAAAGATCGCAGCCTGCGGCAGCTCCTACCGGGATTTCTGGCGTCATCCAAAGCGGGTGTCGCCAGTTTTCACAGGCCTGCCTTAACCCCATCGGGCCACCCCACAGGCTCGCCCGAGATCGAGACGGATGCAGATTATGCACAGGCTAAAGAACGGCCTACTTCAGGCCGCCGGTTGGCTGTTTTACCTAAGTTTACTGATGGGCATCGCCACGGCGCTGCCTACGTCCACGTTCGACTCCGAGTCGAAGGACTTCATCTTCCTGATCGGTATCGTCGGTATCTGGCGTTACTCGATGGGTGCCACGCACTTTCTGCGCGGCATGCTGTTTCTGTACGTGGTCTACCCGCACCTGCGGCGCAAAGTGCGCAAGCTGGGCAAAGCGGCAGACCCGTCCCATGTATTTCTGATGGTCACCAGCTTTCGTATCGACGCGCTGACCACCGCTCAGGTCTACAGCTCGGTAATCCGCGAGGCCATCGACTGCGAACTGCCGACCACCGTGGTCTGCTCCATCGTGGAAATGTCCGATGAGCTGCTGGTCAAGAGCCTCTGGAAACGCATGAACCCACCGCCACGGGTCAAGCTCGACTTCGTGCGCATTCCCGGCACCGGCAAACGCGATGGCCTGGCCTACGGTTTCCGCGCCATCTCGCGCCACCTGCCGGACGACCGCGCCGTGGTTGCCGTGATCGATGGCGACACCGTGCTGGCCGAAGGCGTTGTGCTCAAGACCGTGCCGTGGTTCCAGCTGTTCGGCAATGTCGGCGGCCTGACCACCAACGAGTTCTGCGAAGTGCGCGGCGGCTACATCATGAGCGAATGGCACAAACTGCGATTCGCCCAGCGCCACATCAACATGTGCTCCATGGCCTTGTCCAAGCGCGTGTTGACCATGACCGGCCGGATGTCGGTATTCCGCGCCTCCGTGGTCACCAACCCGGACTTCATCGCCGATGTGGAAAGCGACTCGCTGCAACACTGGCGCCTGGGCCGCTTCAAGTTCCTGACCGGCGACGACAAGTCGAGCTGGTTCAGCTTGATGCGTCTGGGCTACGACACGTTTTACGTGCCCGATGCCGCGATCCATACCGTGGAACACCCGCCGGAAAAGAGCTTCATCAAGGCCAGCCGCAAACTGATGTTCCGTTGGTACGGCAACAACCTGCGGCAGAATTCCCGCGCCCTGGGTCTGGGGATGAAACGCCTCGGCCTGTTCACCTCGGTGGTGCTGTTCGATCAACGTGTATCGATGTGGACGTCCTTGCTGGGCCTGACCGTGGCAATCCTCGCCACCTTCAAGTACGGCAGCGCGTTCATCCTGGTTTACCTGCTGTGGATCGGCATCACCCGCCTGATCCTTACAGTGCTGCTGTCCTGTTCCGGTCACCGGATCGGCCCGGCCTACCCGGCGATTCTCTATTACAACCAGATCGTCGGCGCGCTGGTGAAGATCTACGTGTTCTTCCGCCTCGATCAACAGTCCTGGACTCGCCAGCCCACTTCTCTGACCCGTGATCTCGCCAGCTTTCAACGTTGGTTCAACACTTGGTCGTCTCGGACCATGACCTTCTCCGCCGGCAGCATTTTTGTCGCCGTGCTGCTGATGATGGTCTGACCGAACTCGCCTGAATTAACTAGGAAATCGCCCATATGAATACCGCCGTCAACTCCAACGTAGTGCACGAATCCGAAGCCCAGCGCCAACACGCCCGCGTGAAAATCCCGGCCAAGCTGCGTTTCTTCGGTCCAGACCGGACTCCGGTTGAAGCCCGACTCATCGACCTTTCCGCTGGCGGCCTGGCGTTCAACGCCGGTCAGCTGCCGCTGAAGGTCGGCGATGTGCACAAGGCCCGCCTGCAATTCGTGATCGATAACCTCGGCCTGGCCATGGACGTGGAATTGCAAATCCGCTCCGTGGATCGCCAGACCGGTCGTATCGGTTGCCAGTTCCAGAACCTGGAACCCCGTGACATTTCCACCCTGCGCCACCTGATCACCTCGCACCTGGCCGGCGACATCGTCAGCGTGGGTGAAATGCTGGCGACCCTGCAGCGCGACAACTTCACCAAGGCGCGCAAGGTCAAGGATGGCGGCCACGGCATGACTTCGCTCGGCCGTCTGAAAGCGGTGACCTTCAGCGCCGGTATCTTCGTGGTCGGCCTGGTGGCGTTCGGTTTCATTTTCAAATCGGTGTACGGCATGTACTTCGTCAGCCACGCCCAGGCCGGCCTGGTCAGCGTGCAGGGCATGAACATCACCATGCCGCGCGACGGCACCGTGCAGAGCCTGATCAAGGCTGACGGCGTTGCCGCCAAAGGCGCTCCGTTGGCGACCTTCAGCACCAGCATGCTCGACGTGCTCAAGGGCCATCTGGACGAAGACCAACTGCAACCGTCCAAGGTTGAAGAACTGTTCGGCAAGCAAATGACCGGCACCCTGACTTCGCCGTGCGATTGCACCGTGTCTCAGCAATTGGTGGCTAACGGTCAGTACGCCAGCAAAGGCGACGTGATCTTCCAACTGGTACCGCGCAATACCGAAGCCAACGTTGAAGCACGCTTCTCCTATCGCCAGTTCGGCGACGTGCGTCCAGGCACCACGGTCAGCTTCCAGATCGCCGGTGAAGACCAAACCCGTACCGGCAAGATCGTCAGCAGCACCAGCCTGAAAAGCGCCGACCTGTCGTCCGACATCCGCGTGCAGATCAAACCTGACGAGCCACTGGACAGCGCCTTCGCCGGTCGCCCGGTGGAAGTGAACAGCACTCGTGGCCCGAACCTGAACTGGCTGATCAACAAAGCCATGGCCGCCGGTCTTTAAACAGAGGACATGCCCGTGACGATCATCAGTCTCCTGAAAACACCGCGAATCCTGTGGGAGCGGGCTTGCCCGCGATTGGATCAACGCGGTCTTTCTGAAGCACCGAGCCGCCTGAATCGCGGGCAAGCCCGCTCCCACAGTGGTTATGTGGTGTGCTCGCTGGCTTTGGCCATCAGCCTGGCCGGTTGCGCCGGCCTGCCCGACCAGCGTCTGGCCAATGAAGCCCTCAAGCGTGGCGACACCACGCTGGCGGCGCAGAACTACCAGCAACTGGCAGACTTGGGTTACAGCGAAGCTCAGGTCGGCCTGGCCGATCTGCAGGTCGACAGCCGTGACCCGGCGCAAATCAAAAAGGCCGAGGCGACTTACCGCGCCGCGGCCAGCGTCTCGCCGCGAGCTCAGGCTCGCCTGGGTCGTCTGCTGGTGGCCAAACCCGGCGCCACCGAAGCCGAACATCACGAAGCCGAAGCGCTGTTGAAGAAAGCCTCGGCCAATGGCGAAGGCAACACCCTGATCCCGCTGGCGATGCTGTACCTGCAATACCCGCACAGTTTCCCGAACGTCAACGCACAGCAGCAGATCAGCCAATGGCGCACCGAAGGCAAACCGGAAGCGGGTCTGGCGCAAGTGCTGCTCTATCGCACCCAGGGCACTTACGACCAGCATCTGGATGACGTGGAAAAGATCTGCAAAGCAGCGTTGAACACCACCGACATCTGCTACGTCGAACTGGCCACGGTCTATCAGAAACGCGGCCAACCCGAGCAACAGGCAGAACTGATCAAGCAGATGCAGGCGGGTCACAGCCGTGGCGTTGTCACTGCGCAACGGGTAGACAGCGTGGCTCGCGTACTGGGCGATGCAAGCCTGGGCAAGACCGACGAGAAAACCGCGCAGTCGCTGCTCGAAGGCATCGCTCCTGGCTACCCGGCGTCCTGGGTCAGCCTCGCGCAACTGCTCTACGACTTCCCTGAACTGGGCGACGTCGACACCATGATGAAGTACCTGGACAACGGCCGCGCCGCCGACCAGCCGCGTGCCGAACTGTTGCTGGGCAAGCTCTACTTCGAAGGAAAAATGGTGCCGGCCGACGCCAAGGTCGCCGAAGAGCACTTCAAGAAAGCCGTCGGCCGTGAAGTTGCCGCCGATTACTACCTCGGCCAGATTTACCGTCGTGGTTACCTGGGCAAGGTCTATCCGCAGAAAGCCCTGGATCACCTGTTGACCGCTGCGCGTAACGGCCAGAACAGCGCCGATTTCGCCATTGCCCAACTGTTCTCCCAAGGCAAGGGCACCCGGCCAGACCCGGTCAACGCTTATGTCTTCAGCCAATTGGCGAAGGCTCAAAACACCCCACAAGCCAATGAGCTTGCGCAAACAATCGAGACGCAACTGCCGCCTGACCGGCTGGCCGAGGCCCAACGCCTGCTGAAACAAGAGCAGGCCATTCGTAGCGCCGTGAGTTCGGACACGCTGGAACTGCACGCCCTGCAAGAAGAAGACGGCGAGGAATCCCTATGAAGCTTAATCCATTCGTGAAGGCCGGTATTGGCCTGACATTCGCCCTGCTGTGGTCGTGCCCGACCCTGGCAGCCCTGACCGAAGACAAAAATTTCGGTCTCGAAGTCAAAGTTACCGGCCAGTCCGAAGACGACCGTGACCTGGGCACTGCCAGTGGCGGCGACGTTAACGGCGTTGGCCTCGACCTGCGTCCATGGGTATACGGCGAAAGCGGCGCGTGGAGCGCCTACGCCATGGGCCAGGCCGTGACGTCCACCGACATTATCGAAACGGACACCCTGCAGCAGTCCGACAGTGACGGTACCCAGACCACCGACAACGGTGATCGCAAAACCAAGAAGAACTACTTGGCGATGCGCGAGTTCTGGGTCGGCTACAGCGGCCTCACGCCCTACCCTGGCGAGATCCTCAAGCTCGGTCGCCAACGCCTGCGCAACGACGACGGCCAATGGCGCGACACCAACATCGAAGCCCTGAACTGGACCTTCGACACCACCCTGTTGCGCGCCAACGTCGGTGTCGCCGAACGTTTCAGCGAATACCGCACCGACTTGAAAGAGCTGGCGCCCAAGGACAAGGATCGCCTGCACGTTTTCGGCGACGTTGCCACTCAATGGTCGCCGGGCAACTGGGTCGGCATTCGCGGTCATCACACCCATGATGACGGCAAGCTCGACTACCCGGAGCCGGGCGTGGCCGGCGATTCGCTGGATAAAAAACAGAACGGCGACATCAGCTGGCTCGGCCTCACCGCCGACAGCGATGCCTACAACTGGCGCAACACCAACACCGTCAATTACTGGGGCAGCATCACCGGCATGAGCGGCGACACCGACACGGTCAACCCGCTGAACGCCGATGGCACGCGCCCGACCGAAGCCAAACGCGGTGAAGACCTCAATGGCTGGGCCACCGACATTGGCGTGCGTCTGCGCCTCGATCCGCAGTGGCAAGTCGGTGCGGCGTATGCCCGTGCCAGTGCCGAGTACGAACAGACCGGTCTGGAAAGCAACCGCTCGAACTACACCGGTACACGCTCGCGGGTTCACCGTTTCGGCGAAGCCTTCCGTGGCGAAATGAACAACATGCAAACCGCGACCCTGTTCGGCTCGTGGATGCTCAACGACGAATACGACGCCAGCCTGATTTACCACAAATTCTGGCGCGTCGACGGCAACAAGCCGGTGGGCAGCAACGGCATCAATGCGGTTGAGAACAACACCGACGACGTGACCGGCGCGATCCTCTCCAGCACTTCCCTGCCGCTGGAAGATGGCAGCAAAGACCTCGGTCAGGAAATGGACGTAGTCGTCACCAAGTACTTCAAGCAAGGCCTGCTGCCGGCTTCGTTGAGCCAGTCGGTCGATGAGCCTTCGGCCCTGGTGCGGTTCCGTGGCGGTGTGTTCAAGCCTGGCGATGCGTATGGCAAAGGCGTCGACTCCTACATGCACCGCGCGTTTGTCGACGTGGTCTGGCGCTTCTGATGCAAACCGCGAAGGGAGTGCCCGACATGAACAGTGCCAAGAAAGGCTCGATCAGCCTGCTGGCAGGCGCGCTGCTGCTCGCCAGCGCAGCCGCCTTCGCCACCGTCGAACCGGCCAAGCCTGTGCAACAGGGCAAATCGGCGACCATAGCCAAAGGGCTGCAACAGGCCAAGACCTACACCGTCAGCAGCGCGCCAACCGCGCCGCTGGAGCTGGCCAAGCCGAAACTGCCGGACACCTCTGGCTACACCAGCGACGCCATCGCCGCAAAAATCGTGCGCACCAAACCCGGCAAAATCAGCGTACGCCGGATGATGCAGGAAGACGCCCTGAAGGACTTCATCGGCGGCGACAACAAGATGGCCGAGTGGGTGGTGCGTCAGCATGGCATCCCGCAGGCGATCTTCGTTGACGACGGCTACATGAACCTCAAGGACCTGGCGAAGAAGCTGCCCAAGCAGTACTTCAGCGAAACCTCGCCGGGCGTGTTCCTGGCGAAGTTGCCGATCGTGGTGGGTAACAAGGGCATTCTGGAAATCGACAAACAGACCCAGGAATTGCGTCTGTCCCAAGAGGCCGGTTCGTTCCTGGTCAACGACGGCCAGCTGTTCGTGCGTGATACCAGAATCACTGGCTGGAGCGAGAAGGCAAACGGCCCGGCGGCCTTCAAGTCGCCCAAGGAGTTCCGTCCGTTCCTGCTGTCCTGGGGTGGCACCGAGACCTACATTGCCAACAGCAAGATCGCCAGTTTCGGTTACGCCAACAGTAAGTCCTACGGCGTGAGTATTTCCCAATACACGCCGAACATGGCCAAGGTGCTCAAGCGCCCTGAACCGACCGGCTGGATTGTCGGCTCCGAGTTCTCGGACATGTGGTACGGCTTCTACTGCTACGAAACCCGCGACTTCGTGGTCAAGGGCAACACCTACAAAGACAACATCGTCTACGGCATCGACCCGCATGACCGGTCGCATGGTCTGATCATCGCCGACAACACGGTGTTCGGTACGAAGAAGAAGCACGGGATCATTATTTCCCGTGAGGTCAACGACAGCTTCATCTTCAACAACCGCAGCTACGACAACAAGTTGTCGGGCTTGGTGATCGACCGTAACAGTGTGAACAACCTGATCGCCTACAACGAGATCTACAAGAACCACACCGACGGCATCACCCTCTACGAGAGTGCCGACAACCTGTTGTGGGGCAACAAGGTAATCAGCAACCGACGCCACGGCATCCGTATTCGTAACAGCGTGAACATTCGCCTGTATGAAAACGTCGCGATGGCCAACGGCCTGACCGGTGTCTACGGGCACATCAAAGACCTGACCGACACCGACCGGGACATCAAGCTCGACCCGTTCGACGCCCAGGTGTCGCTGATCGTGGTCGGCGGTGAACTGGCCGCCAATGGCAGCGGACCGCTGTCGATCGACTCGCCGCTGAGCGTGGAGCTGTATCGCGTGTCGATGCTCGCGCCGACCAAATCCAGCGGCATCAGCTTCTCGGGGATCCTCGGCGAGCGCCAGGACGAAATTCTCGACCTGCTGGTGCGCCAGCAGAAAGCCGTGCTGATCGACCCAGTCGAACGCCAGACCAAAATGCAGGACTGAGGATAATTTTATGCACCCACACTTGATCAAATTACTCAGCCTGTCGGCCCTGACCGCGGGTATTCTCGCGGCCAGCGGCGGTGTTCGCGCCGATGACGCCACCGGTGGCGTAAGCCCACCGAAATTCAAGGCCGATGATTGCTGCAATCTCTGCCCGGAAGCCCACGACCCGAAAAACTACACCACCCGCTATCAGCAGAACTTCACCACGCTGGTGCAGGCGCAGGGCGATTGGCTGTTCCGTACGCAAGAAGACTTGCGCACCGAGTTCGACACCACACCCGCTGGCTACAAACGCATGAAGCAACTGCACGATGCGTTCAAGAGCAAAGGCGTGGAACTGGTCATCGTTTACCAGCCGACCCGTGGCCTGGTGAACCGCAACAAGCTGAACCCGGCAGAGAAGGCGAGCTACGATTTCGACAAGGCGCTGAAGAATTACAAAACCATGCTCGGGCGTTTCGCGCAGATGGGTTACGTAGTCCCGGACCTGTCGCCGCTGACCAACGAATCGCTGCCCGATACCCTGCCGGCTCACGATTTCTACTTCCGCGGCGACCAACACTGGACGCCGTATGGCGCCCAGCGCACAGCGAAAATTGTCGCCGAGAAGGTCAAGCAATTGCCGGCCTTTGCCGACGTTCCCAAGCGTGAATTCGAGACCCATAAGTCGGGTCGCATGGGCAAGACCGGAACGTTACACAACATGGCTGGTCAACTCTGTGGCACCAGCTACGCGATCCAGTACATGGATCAGTTCACCACCGAGCCAAAAGGCGAAGCGGGCGATGGCGATCTGTTCAGTGATTCCGGCAATCCGGAAATCACCCTGGTCGGCACCAGCCACAGTGGCAAGAACTACAACTTCGCCGGTTTCCTCGAAGAGGCCATCGGCGCCGACATCCTCAACGTGGCATTCCCCGGTGGTGGCCTGGAAGGTTCGATGCTGCAGTACCTGGGCAGCGAAGAGTTCCAGACCAAACCGCCGAAAATCCTCATCTGGGAATTCTCGCCGCTTTATCGCCTCGATCAGGAAACCATCTACCGCCAAATGATGGCGCTGCTGGACAACGGTTGCGAAGGCAAAGATGCACAGATGAGCGCCAGCGCCACGCTGAAACCGGGCAAAAACGAATTGATGGTCAACAGCAAGAACCTGGACCTGCGCAACAGCAGTCACCAGGTCGATATCCGCTTCGCCGACACCTCGGTGAAAACCTTGCAAGCCACCCTCTGGTACATGAATGGGCGCCACGAGGACATCAAGATCGACAAACCGGAAACCTCCGATACCGACGGGCGTTTCGCCTTCGAGTTGCGCACGGACGAAGACTGGGCCTCGCAGAATCTGCTGGCCGTCGAAGTCCAGGGACCTGAAAAACCAGGTACCACGCCTCAGAAAGTCGAAGCGAAAATCTGCAAACGCAACGTGTTCTCCGGCGCCGAGCAGCGTACCGCTCAAGCCGGGCAATGAGGCTACCTCTTATGAACTGCATGCAAACCCGAACGCTGAAAAAGTTACTCGCGCCCTCCCTGCTGACGCTGGCGATGTTCGCCGGCGCCACCCAGGCCGCCGCGCCACTTCGCCCGCCCCAGGGTTACTTTGCACCCATTGAAAAAGTCAAAACCGGCGACAAGAGTGAAGGCTGCGACGCGATGCCGACGCCTTACACCGGCGCCCTGCAATTTCGCAGCAAATACGAAGGCTCCGACAAGGCCCGTTCGACCCTGAACGAGGCATCGGAAAAAGCTTTCCGCGACACCACCGCCGACATTACCAAGATCGAGCGCGCCACCAGCAAGCGGGTGATGCAGTTCATGCGTGATGGTCGTCCGGAACAACTGGAATGCACCCTCACCTGGCTGACTGCCTGGGCCAAGGCCGACGCGTTGATGTCCAAGGACTTCAACCACACCGGCAAGTCCATGCGCAAATGGGCGTTGGGCAGCATGGCTTCATCCTATGTTCGCCTGAAGTTCTCTGACTCGCATCCGCTGGCTACCCACCAGGAAGAAGCGCAAGTGATTGAAGCCTGGTTCAGCAAAATGGCTGATCAGGTGGTCAGCGATTGGGACAACCTGCCGCTCGAGCAAACCAACAACCACTCGTACTGGGCAGCCTGGTCGGTGATGGCCACGTCGGTCGCCACCAACCGGCGCGACCTGTTCGATTGGGCCGTCAAGGAATACAAGGTCGGCGTCAATCAGGTCGACGCCCAAGGCTTCCTGCCCAACGAACTCAAGCGCCAGCAACGCGCCCTCGCCTATCACAACTATGCCCTGCCGCCACTGGCGATGATCGCCAGTTTCGCTCAGGTCAACGGTGTCGATTTGCGCCAGGAAAACAACGGCGCCTTGAAACGCCTGGGCGATCGCGTGCTCGCGGGGGTGAAAGACCCGGATGAATTCGAGGAGAAGAACGGCAAGGATCAGGACATGACCGACCTCAAGGTCGACTCGAAATTCGCCTGGCTCGAACCGTTCTGCTCGCTCTACACCTGCACGCCGGATGTGCTGGCGCAGAAACACAAGATGCAGCCGTTCAAGACCTTCCGCCTCGGCGGGGATTTGACCAAGGTCTACGACCCGGCCAGCGAGAAAGGCAAAGGTTCCTAGGAACAATACAAAACCCTGTGGGAGCGGGCTTGCCCGCGATTGCAATCTGACATTCAGCATTGATGTCGACTGACCCACTGCTATCGCGGGCAAGCCCGCTCCCACAGGGTAGGTGTCGAGTTTGAGTTTTGTGAGTTAGCCCTCCGGTTTTCGGTGGGGGGTTTGGGGGGGCCGTTGGCCCTTGACTGTTGGTTAAACATGGAGAGATCGGGATGGTATTTTCATCCAACGTGTTCCTGTTTCTGTTCTTGCCGATCTTTCTCGGCATGTACTACTTGAGCGGAATACGCTATCGCAACTTGCTGCTGCTGATCGCCAGCTACGTGTTCTACGCCTGGTGGCGTGTGGACTTCCTTGCGCTGTTCGCAGCCGTCACGCTGTGGAACTACTGGATCGGCCTGAAAGTCGGTGCGGCAGGCGTTCGGACCAAACCGGCCCAGCGCTGGTTGCTCCTGGGCGTGGGCGTCGACCTGTGCATCCTCGGCTACTTCAAGTACGCCAATTTCGGCGTGGACAGCATCAACGCGATGATGACCTCGGTCGGTCTTTCGCCGTTCATCCTGACCCACGTGCTGTTGCCGATCGGGATCTCGTTCTACATCTTCGAGTCCATCAGCTACATCATCGACGTCTACCGCGGTGATACCCCGGCGACCCGCAACCTGATCGACTTTGCCGCATTCGTGGCGATCTTCCCGCACTTGATCGCAGGTCCTGTGCTGCGTTTCCGTGACCTGGCCGACCAGTTCAACAACCGCACCCACACCCTCGACAAGTTCTCCGAAGGTGCCACGCGGTTCATGCAGGGCTTCATCAAGAAGGTCTTCATCGCCGACACCCTGGCGGTGGTGGCCGACCATTGCTTCGCCTTGCAGAACCCGACCACGGGCGACGCCTGGCTCGGCGCCCTGGCCTACACCGCGCAGCTGTACTTCGACTTCTCCGGCTACAGCGACATGGCGATTGGTCTGGGCTTGATGATGGGTTTCCGTTTCATGGAAAACTTCAAACAGCCGTACATCAGCCAGTCGATCACCGAGTTCTGGCGTCGCTGGCACATCAGCCTGTCGACCTGGTTGCGTGACTATCTGTACATCACCCTCGGCGGTAACCGTAAAGGTACGCTGATGACCTATCGCAACCTGTTCCTGACCATGCTGCTCGGTGGTCTGTGGCACGGCGCGAACATCACCTACATCGTCTGGGGTGCCTGGCACGGCATGTGGCTGGCGATCGAAAAAGCTCTGGGCCTGAACACCTCGCCGCGCAGCATCAACCCGATCCGTTGGGCGCTGACCTTCCTGCTCGTCGTCATGGGCTGGGTGATCTTCCGCTCGGAAAACCTGCACGTTGCCGGTCGCATGTATGGCGCGATGTTCAGCTTCGGCGAATGGTCGCTGTCGGAACTCAATCAGGCCAGCCTCACCGGTCTGCAAGTGGCAACCCTGGTGGTGGCGTACGTCACTCTGGCGTTCTTCGGCATCCGTGATTTCTACACCAACCGGCCACCGGTCAAAACCAAGCCTGCCGTCAACGTCGAGGCCGATGGCCCTGCCGCGGCTACGCCTGGAATGATCAAAGCCGTACCGGGTGACAACCCGGCCAGCATCCACGAACCGGGTTACACCGTCGGCGTTGAAGCGACTGTGCAACCGGCCTACTGGACCGCTGACTGGTCCCGTTACGTGATGCGCGCCCTGGTACTGCTGCTGTTCATCGCCTCGATTCTCAAACTCTCGGCGCAAAGCTTCTCGCCGTTCCTTTACTTCCAGTTCTGAGGGATCTGACTATGACCCGCTCATTACGCATCTTCTACATCGCCCTGTTCCTGGTGACCTTGCTGGTCCTGGGCGTGTGGTCGGTACGCAGCTTCTTCGGCTTCAGTACCAACGCCGATGCAACCGTGCTCAACGGTCGCTGGACCAAAGCCGTCGAGACGCACTACGACGACGAGTTCCCGATCAAGCGCCTGGGCACCAATCTTTGGGCCGCGCTGGATTTCAAACTGTTCAACGAAGGTCGTCCGGGCGTAGTGCTCGGTCGCGATCAGTGGCTCTACAGCGATGAAGAGTTCCACCCGATCGTCAACGAAGAGTTGAACCTGCAAGGCAACTACGCGCTGGTCGAAGGCGTGCGCCAGACCCTGAAAAAGCAAGGCGTGCAACTGGTGATGGCGATTGTCCCAGCCAAGACACGTCTGTACCCGGAACACCTGGGTGAAGTGAAGCCGGCGAGTATCCACGCCAATCTGTACAAGGACTTCCACGCTCGTGTGGCGGCCGACAAGATCCTCGCCCCTGACCTGCTCGGCCCGCTGCAAAAGGCCAAGCAAGACGGTCAGCAAGTGTTCCTGCGCACCGACACTCACTGGACCCCGGAAGGCGCGCAAATCGCTGCCCAGACCCTGGCCAAAACCATTGCCGACAAGGCTCCGCTCAGCGGCGAACCGCAAAACTTCGTCACCGAACCTGCGGAGAAGGTGACGCACAAGGGCGACCTGCGGTTGTTCCTGCCGCTGGACCCGCTGTTCGAAAACCTGATGCCGGCGCAAGAACCATTGCAGAAGCGCAACACCGTGGCGGCGCAAGATCAGCCTGCCGGTGACGACGCCCTGTTCGCCAACACTGAAGTGCCAGTGGCCCTCATCGGCACCAGCTACAGCGCCAACCCGAACTGGAACTTCGTCGGTGCGCTGAAAGAAGCGTTGCACAGCGACGTGGTCAATTACGCCGAAGACGGCCATGGCCCGATTCTGCCGATGCTCAGCTACCTGAAAAGCGATGCTTTCAAGAACAGCCCGCCACAAGTGCTGATCTGGGAGTTCCCTGAACGATATCTGCCTGTGAACAACGAAATCGGTGACGCCGACCCGCAGTGGGTCGCAGAGCTTAAACAAGCCGGCGCACGCCAACAAAACGTAGCTGCAAACACTAAATCCGAGACGCCCGACCGGGCGCAAAACTGAAAGAGAGGTACACCATGACTTTCACTACTACTCCTCGCCGTCTCGCCAAGACCTTCGCCCTCGTCGCTGGCATGAGCGTGTTGTCGATGTCCGCCTTCGCTGGCGACGCCGCACTCTACGGCCCGACCGCACCGAAAGGCTCCAGCTTCGTGCGTGTCTACAACGCCGGTAACGCTGAAGTCAGCGCCACTGTCGGCACCACCAACCTGAGCGAAGTCGCGCCGCTGTCCAGCACCGACTTCAGCTTCATGCCGGGCGGTGACTACAGCGCCAAGGTCGGCAGCCAGAGCCTGCCAGTGAAACTGGCCGGCGACCACTATTACACCCTGGTCAACAACGCCAGCGGCGCGCCACAACTGATCGAAGAGCCGCCGTTCAAGAACAAGCAGAAATCCCTGGTTCGCGTACAGAACCTCAGCGACAAGGCCCTGACCCTGAAAACCGCCGACGGCAAGACCGAAGTGGTCCCGTCCGTGGCGGCCAAGGGCCGTGGCGAGCGTGAAATCAACCCGGTGAAAGTCAGCCTGGCACTGTACGACGGCGCCACCAAAGTCGGCGACGTGAAACCGGTTGCCCTGGAACGAGGCGAAGCGGCGGTGCTGTACGTCACTGGCAGCGGCAGCAGCCTGTCGCCAGTCTGGGTAAAACGCCCGGTTTCGACGCGCTAACACATTTGCCGGATTGACCCATATCCCTGTGGGAGCCGGGCTTGCCCGCGATGCAGACGACTCGGTGAAACAGATACACCGAGGTGATGCCATCGCAGCGATGCGGCGTCCCGACAAGCCAGCTCCCACAGAGGACCGAGGCGTCAATTCGGACACGGAACAAGAACAAGAGTGAAACGACAGAACGCAGTAGCTCTAACCAATCGATTTTGAAGGAGTAACAACATGATTCCGGTGATCTTGTCAGGTGGTAGCGGCTCACGTCTTTGGCCGCTTTCGCGTAAGCAATTCCCCAAGCAATTCCTCGCCCTGACCGGCGAACAAACGCTGTTCCAGCAAACCCTGGAACGCCTGGTGTTCGAAGGCATGGACACCCCGATCGTGGTCTGCAACAAGGAACACCGTTTCATCGTCAACGAGCAGCTGAGCGCCCGCAACCTGGACGTGCAGCGCGTGCTGATGGAACCCTTCGGGCGCAACACTTCGCCAGCAGTGGCCCTGACCGCGATGATGCTGGTCAATGAAGGTCGCGACGAGTTGATGCTGGTGCTGCCGGCCGACCACGTGCTGGAAGACCAAAAAGCCCTGCAACGCGCCCTGGCCCTGGCCACTGTGGCGGCCGAGCGTGGCGAGATGGTGCTGTTCGGCGTGCCGGCGACCAAACCGGAAACCGGTTACGGCTACATCAAATCCACCAACGATGCCCTGCTGCCGGAAGGCGTCAGCCGTGTCTCGCACTTCGTCGAAAAACCCGACGTGAAACGCGCCACCGAATTCGTCCAGTCCGGTGGTTACTTCTGGAACAGCGGCATGTTCCTGTTCCGTGCCAGCCGCTTCCTCGAAGAGCTGAAAAAACACGATCCGGACATCTACGACACCTGCGTACTGACGCTGGAACGTAGCACACAAGATGCCGACACCGTCGACATCGACCCTGCCACCTTCGCCTGCTGCCCGGACAACTCCATCGACTATTCGGTGATGGAAAAAACCCAGCGCGCCTGCGTAGTGCCACTGACCGCAGGCTGGAGCGATGTCGGTTGCTGGTCGTCGCTGTGGGAAGTCAATGCAAAAGACGCCAACGGCAACGTCACCAAAGGCGACGTAGTCATCCAGGACAGCAAAAACTGCATGATCCACGGCAACGGCAAACTGGTGTCGGTGATCGGCCTGGAAAACATTGTGGTCGTCGAAACCAAAGACGCCATGATGATCGCCCACAAGGACAAGGTCCAAGGCGTCAAACAGATGGTCAACACCCTCAACGAGCAGGGCCGCAGCGAAACCCAGAACCACTGCGAAGTCTATCGTCCGTGGGGCTCCTACGACTCGGTCGACATGGGCGGCCGCTTCCAGGTCAAGCGCATCTCGGTCAAGCCGGGCGCGTGCCTGTCGCTGCAAATGCACCACCACCGCGCCGAACACTGGATCGTGGTCAGCGGCACTGCTGAAGTGACCTGCGACGAAAACGTGTTCCTGCTGACTGAAAACCAGTCGACCTACATCCCGATCGCCTCGGTTCACCGTCTGCGCAACCCGGGCAAGATTCCACTCGAGATCATCGAAGTGCAATCGGGCAGCTACCTGGGTGAAGACGATATCGAGCGGTTTGAAGATATCTACGGTCGCTCTACCCCGATCGAACGCGGCGTGTCGGTGAAAACCATCGCGCAGTGATTGACCGGTAAAACAAGAAGCCCCCGTCCAGCCCGCTGCGTCCGTATCCGCAGTGAGTTGGGGGGGGCTTTTTTACCCACGGTCATGCAGCCTTGCGAATCGCGGTCGTTGGTTTTTTATGCCAGGTACTGACTTTTACTGATCCTGGTATTTTGATTTCAAGCGTTCCGTGAAACTTATTGTCGATACTGTCCAGCATTGCTCGTGAATCCATTCTTCCCACCTGCACCGCACTGATTCCCGAATTGCCTAACAACAACGCCTTCAACTCTTTCAGTCGGCCTTTAACCATTGGCACCGCCCCCAGATCCGAAGAGTGTTTTGGATCGAGTACATCGGGCGAAGCAAAAAACTCTACGTTATCGAAATCTTTGCCCAAGGCTGCCTCCAGTGCCTTGTCATCCTCAAGATCGTATTCGGCAAAATGTGTCTTGTTCGCGAGAAACCTGCGCTCATTCACCTCTCCGTTTATAGCCAAAAGGAAGAACGTAAAACCCATGTTTCCAGCCTTGGTCCAATCCTTCTCACTGGTATTGCCACCTTTTCCGCCCAACGTCATCAAATTACTGTTGACCAGGGAAAAGTTTGACTTGATAGCTACATGGGACGGGGTATCCCCCGGACTACTTGGATTGGACGAATAGTGTCGTAAGGTAAACCGCAGGGTCTTGGTCTTTTCAAGCACCACAGGTGATGCCTGTGTTGTTTTGAACTTCAGTTTGCCCTCGGTTATTTCGTTCATCATTGTGTAGGGAGCCACTCTGTCCGTATCACTGTAATTGGCCTTGAATGATTCAAATATCTCGATCGCAGTGCGTACTGCCGACTTGGACTTCGATTCCTCCCCCTGCTCGTCAAAAAACATCAGCGGGTTATTGCGCACCATCCGGAAAAGATTGAGGCCATCCGCCTCCCACCCTGCCGGATCTGGGTTGATCCATCGCTGCAACCACGGGATGTAATAGCGATACCCATAGTAATAAAGCCCCGTCGCATCCCGTTCCTTCCCCGAGTAACGAATGATCTTGTAACTCGCTTCAATCATGTCAGTGCCGGCAAACCACGCCGTCGCGCCAAAGGGATAGTAGGTTTCCTGGCTGATAATTCGCGCGTCGTCTGCCAGCTCCAGCGTGCAGGAGTTCAGGTGATCAACCAGACTGTAGCGGTATTGATCGTTGGTAATACCGGACGGTGGAGTTGTTTCCCAATGCAGCACACGCACGCTATTGAGTCCCGCTTGGGCGGTGATGACCTGCAGTACTTCCCCAGTGCCGTTATCGGTGCGCAGTTCCAGCCCCGGCAAGTAACGCACTTCAGCCACCACGGTGCGGGCATTGGTATTCAGCGAGCGAATCTTACGCACTCTCTGCCCACCGCCATCGTAGATGTAGGACTCCCGATCATTACTCCCGGAGACGCGTTCTACCGGGCTGACCGAGTGCAATTGATTACGCAGATCCCACGTCAGAAACCGTCCCTGATCCAGCTCCAGCAAATTGCCGTTGGCGTCGAACGTTGCGGCGATTTCTTCTTCCGTGGGTGGCACGCCGTTGCGCCAGGGCAGACAGCGATTGCTGTAGCGGGCGGCCTTCAGGTCATGCCCTGGGCTTTGTGCGCCAACGTGGGTCAGCTTCAACAGATTGCCGCCTTCGTCATAGCGGTAGGTCTGCCGATAGTTGCTGACCGCCGCCGGATCAGTGCGGCCGACCGACTCGGGCCCTTGATTGGGACCGCCCGCCTCCCAACCAGAAGCCTCGATCAACTGGTAGAGGCTGTCGTAGACAAAGCGACTGACCGGATCGATACGCTGGTTGGCGAAGTAACGCACCGGCAGCGCCTTGTCCTCGATACTGAGAACGTTGCCCATGCGGTCATAGTCGTAGATCAGATGCTGCAACAACTGGGTACTCACATCCTGCGCCCGCCGTTCTATCAATAATCCGTCTTCAACTCGGTAGACCAGGGTGGTTTTCGCAGCATTACCGGCGGTTTCGTGCACAACTTGCCCCTCGGCGTTGTACTGGATATCGCTGACCAGCGTTTGCCAGGCGGTCAGTCCCTGAAGTTGCAAACGCGCCTCACGCAAGCGACCGTCAAGGGTCAGGCTGAAGGCCTGACTATTTCCCTTGGCATCGACCTGTTCCAACACATCACCTAGCGGGCCGAAACTCCACGTCGAGACAGCCCCCTCCCCCGGCTCAAGCAGCTGCTGGCGATCGGCTTCCAACTCCGGCCAGTCAGGGGCAACAGGGTCCAGCGTGAAGTGACGAGCTTGCCTCCCGCATTGGCCGGTGATCGAAAATGCCTCGAACAGCACCGTCCCGGCGGTATCGTCATGACGGATCAACTGCCCGCATTGATTCTGGTCACCATGATCAGGACCGCCATAGGTCATGCGTTCAACGGACCTTCGCGGCTCAGTTGCGCCCTGCTCGATCATTGCCACAGGACGAAGCAGGTCGTCGTATTCAACCTCACGTCGCGTGCCTCGGCTGTCCCATGCCAGCAAAACCTCGTCGTCCAAACCGGGCAGGCTCAGTTGCAACCCAGCATCGACGCTGACGGTACAAAGCGCATTCCCGGACAGCGAATGCACGGTCGTTGAATTGGCGGGAGTCAGAGGATCTTCATCCTGCAATGCCCAAAGCCGCGGATCCCACTGCTTTACCGGGTGACCTGCAGCATCATGGGCAGTGCGATTGATGCGTGCTTCGCTGGGTAAGTTTTCGACGGCGCGCCAATAGTCCACCGAACGGATCAATAAGCCACGCGGGTCGACGACGGACAATTTTGGCGTTTTGTGGTGCATTCCCATCGTCAAGACCTGCGTATGTCCTGTTTGCCAATCGGTATCTAACTGTTCGTGGACATGCCTGGCTACTATCAGAAATGACAGTACCGACCAACGGCCATCGATCTTGCTCCACGAATGTCCATTCCCGCGCCCCTTCGGTAGGATGGTGTCTATGAGTTCAAGGAGCGTTCACACATGTTCATCGGCGTCCTGCTGGTCATCACCTGGCTGATCCTGCTGCTGCGCTACCCGTCCAAGGCCGTGCCGGTTTCCATGGCCGCCGCTGTCGGATTGGGCCTGGTGGCGACGTGGGTGTTCTGGCTGGACAACCGCGAGGTCAAGCAACTGGCGCGCCTTGAGCTGCGCATCGTCTATGCCCCGGAGCACTGCCCGGCGGATCGCCCCTTGCAACTGACGATGAACAACGGCAATGACGTACCGTTGACCGAACTGCGCTGGCGAATCGCCGCTTATGCACCGGGCGATACGGTCAATCTGGCCGACAATCAATACGCCGCGCCGCGTTATCGCGGCCCCGGTGAATTGCAGGCCGGCGGCAATTGGGAAGACTGCTTGCCAATGCCGCCCCTGCGCCCCGGTTATCGCCCGCAAACTCTGGAGTTTCGCGCCGAGCGCTTGCAGGGTAGCTTCTCCGACTGATCCTCTTTTTTTTTGCACAAGGACCGCGCCATGCCCGTTGCGTTGATTACCGGTTGTTCCAGCGGCATTGGCCGCGCCCTCGCCGACGCTTTCAAAAGTGCCGGTTACGAAGTCTGGGCCAGCGCCCGCAAGGCTGAAGACGTAGCCGCTCTAACCGCTGCCGGTTTCACCGCCGTGCAACTGGACGTGAACGATGGCCCGGCTCTCGAACAATTGAGTGAGCGGATCAATCAGCAGTGCGGCGGTCTTGATGTGCTGATCAACAATGCCGGTTATGGCGCTATGGGGCCGCTGCTCGATGGCGGTGTGCCGGCCATGCAGCGGCAATTCGAAACCAACGTATTTGCGATCGTTGGCGTCACTCGCGCGATGTTCCCGGTACTGCGTCGCGCCAGGGGCCTGGTGGTGAACATCGGCAGCGTGTCCGGAGTTCTGGTCACGCCGTTTGCCGGTGCCTACTGCGCCTCGAAAGCTGCGGTGCATGCCTTGAGCGATGCGTTGCGCATGGAATTGGCACCGTTCGGTGTGCGGGTCATGGAAGTTCAGCCGGGGGCGATCGCGTCCAGCTTCGCGAAAAATGCCGGCAACAAAGCTGAGCAACTGATCACCGAACAATCGCCGTGGTGGCCGCTGCGTGAAGGCATTCGTGCACGGGCCAAGGCGTCTCAGGACAAGCCGACGCCGGCCAGTGAATTTGCCGCTGGTTTATTGAAGGCCGTGCAGCAGAATAAACCGCCGCGTCTGGTGCGTTTGGGTAATGGCAGCCGGGCCTTGCCGATGATGGCGGGCTTGTTGCCGAAAGGGTTGTTGGAGTCGGGGTTGATGAAGCGGTTCGGGTTGCGCGGGCAACTCTGAGACCGGGTTGACGCCATCGCGGGCAAGCCCGCTCCCACAGGTTGCGCGGTGCTCTCTGTGGGAGCGGGCTTGCCCGCGAAGACGTCAGACCAGACGCTTAAGAATTTCAGGAATTAAACATGACCGACTACACCGAATACTTTGACGAAGTGATCCAGGCTCACATAGCCATCGAGCAATGGTTGGCCGAGGAGCGAGACGAGTCCGAGCTTGAGCAATTGCTGACGCGTTTTTCGCCGCAGTTTTCCATGATCTCGCCGTTGGGCCGGGTGCTGGATTTCGAGGCGTTGAATGAATTGTTTCTGCTGGCGGGCGGGAAGAAGCTCGGGTTCAGGATTGAGCTCAGCGAGTTGCGAGGTGTCGCGCTGTACGACAGTGGCGCAGTGGTGAGTTACCGCGAGCAGCAGACCGATGCGACGGGGCTGCATTCTGATCGGCGATCCTCGGTTGTGTTCGAGAAACAGGCCGATGGCAAGGTGGTTTGGCGGCATTTGCATGAGACGTTTTGTCAGGGCTGAAACCGTTCCTTTGTGGCGAGGGGGCTTGCCCCCGTTGGGCTGCGCAGCAGCCCCAAAACCTGTAACCCCGTTCTTCCAGATGCACCGCATGCTCTGGTTTTGCGCCGGCTTCGCCGCCGAGCGGGGGCAAGCCCCCTCGCCACAGGGTTATTCGCCACTTTCTTGTTTCACCACAACAGTGCAAGTAATCCCCGCCGCCAACAGCACGCCCTCTGGCACTTCATCAATGTGAATCCGCACCGGCACCCGCTGCGCCAGG
This sequence comes from Pseudomonas lini, assembly GCF_964063345.1. Lineage (NCBI taxonomy): Bacteria > Pseudomonadati > Pseudomonadota > Gammaproteobacteria > Pseudomonadales > Pseudomonadaceae > Pseudomonas > Pseudomonas lini. Next base: position 4,329,418 of record NZ_OZ061318.1, on the reverse strand, counting down.
CGCACCCAGTTGAAGGTCGGGTTCACGTCGGCGATCAGCTCGCGGCTTTGCGGGTTGTCGCGGTCATAGATGCCGCGAGAAATGCTTTCCACATGGCCCTTGAGTACTTCGCCGCTCATCAATTGCATATCGGCTTTATCGCCCACGCGCACATGGGGCAATTTGGTTTCTTCGAAGAAGCCATAAACCCAGAACGAGTTCATATCGACCACTGCCATTTTTGCTTCGCCGATGCGTGCGTAGTCACCACGATGGACGTTGAGGTTGGTCACATAGCCGTCCACCGCCGCGCGCACTTCGGTGCGTTTTAGGTTCAGCTCCGCCGCTTCCAGTTGCGCCTGGGCGTGTTGGTAATCGGCCAGGGCCGAGTCGGCGATGTTGGTGGCGTCGTCGCGGTTTTCCCTGGAGATCACCAGGTTGTCGAGGTCTGCGCGGCGATGGGCGTTGACCTTGCGCATCTCCCACGTGGCTTTGCGCGAAGCCACCAGCGACTGCGCCTGTTTCACCGCGATGCGGTAATGCTCGGGGTCGATGCGCATCAGCAAATCGCCCTTTTTCACTGGCTGGTTGTCGCGCACCGGCACGTCCACCACTTCACCGGTAACGTCGGCGGCGACGTTGATGATGTCGGCGCGTACCCGGCCGTCGCGGGTCCAGGGTGTGTTCATGTAATGCACCCACAGGGTCCGGCCGATCCACAGGGCAAGGGCCAACACCAGCAGGGTCGCGAGCAGGCTGAAAAGCTTTTTCATCACGGTGTTCTCAACGGTAAACAGTCAGCGCCAGGGCGCCGAACAGACAGGTAAACAGACTCAGACGCAGCAGCGCCGGGTGCCAGAAAAAGCGGTACAGGTCGAACCCGCAAAGGAACCGATCCAGCGCCCAGGCCAGCGCCGCCGCAATGAAAAACATCAGGGTCATGGTCGGCATGTACACGCCGTGGAAAGCGATTTCACGAGGCATGTTCAAGTCCTTGGGGCTTGGTGATGGCGATGGCGATGGCGATGGCATTGGTGTAGCTGGCGAGCGGTGATTGCGGGTCCAACAGCGAAGTGCGGATGAAGTGCAGGTAGCTCTTCACCCGGCGCAAGGCGGAGGTATCGAAGTGCGGTGCGAACGGTTCGTCGGTGGCTTGCACGCGGCCGATCGCATGGTCAACTGCGACCAGCGCACGCTGCAGATTGCTGTGGCTGGGTTGCAGAAACAGCCGCACCAACGAACGCCCCATCACCCGGATTGACTGGCGCCAAGGTTGGGATTCGGCATAGGCCGGATGCACCGGCAGAATCGCCTGTTCCTTGCGCAATTCGATAATCGCGTGGCCGACTTCCAGCACCACGAACATCCAGCGCAGCAAGTCCCGTTGCACCTGCGGCTGTCCCGCTGCGAGGCCATAGGCCTGATGCAAAAGATCGCGGGTACGGCTTTCGAAACTCGACGCCAGCCCCTTGAGTTTGCCGCTGATGGCGTACACCACTTGCCCGCGCAAATCCTGCTCCAACCGCCGCCATAACCAGCGGCTGTTGGGCGGCAAAATGATCGCCCCGGCCGCCGCGCATACCAGCATGCCCAGGATCATCGCGATGTAGTCGTTGATGAAGGCGTAAGGGTTGTAAACCGTGAGGTTGTCCGGCACCGAACCGGTGCTGAAGAAGATCAGCAACCCCAGGCCGACCCCGGCGTATTGCGGCCGTGAAGTGAGGAACGCCCCGACCACGATCACCGGCGCGAGCATTACGCACAGCAATGGAAAACCGTCTATCCAGGGGAAGATGAAAAACATCTCGACGAAGCCGATCAGCGCCCCCAGCAACGTCCCGCAGGCCATCTGAAACGCCATGCGTTTGGGGTTCGGTGTCGCCGCTGAAAGGCCAACGGTGGCGGCAGCGATCAGGGTCATGGTCGCCCCACTCGGCCACGCGGTGGCCATCCAATAACTGCCGAGCAGCACGAGGATGAATGCTGCGCGAATGCCTGATGCCGCTGAAGCTAGCCAGTTGGTTTGCGGGGTGAAGGGCTCGTCCCAACGTTCACGTTGGTGGCTGTGATCGGCCAGCGACGCGTGGGTCTGTGCATAACTGTGCAGGTCGTCGACGAAGCGATAAAGCAGCTCGTAGGCGGTGTGAAAATCCAGTTGCTCGGCGTCGCTCGGATCACTCTCCTGAAAGGTCGCCCGCAGGCTGCGAACGCGCGCCGGCAAGTTTTCCTTATAGGTCGCCAAAGCGGTGGCCAAGCATGCAGCGTCGGGGCTGGTCAAGGCGCGGCCGCTGAAGCCGTCGAGCACTTCGGCCAGCTCCTGTAACCCCGGTTTGATCGCCGCGACAACGTGATCGGTTCCGCTGCTGCGCAGGCGTTCGAGCAATTGATGCAGGGCATTGAAGCGCGTGGTGATGCCCATGAATTCGCTGTTCAAACGACTGAGCCGCCCGTTGCGCCGACGCATGTGCGGGTCTTCGAACACCGTGACGCTGCGCAGCCCTTCCAGGCCCACCGCCTCGGCGATAAACCGCACGTTGTTCGCTTCAAACGCCTCGCGCCGGCTGCGACCGCGCAAGCCATCGGTGACGAACAAGGCAAATACGCCGAAGCGCTGATACAAGGCATTGCGCATCGCGGCGCTGGCGGTTTGCGGCAGGATCGCGGCGCTCACCAGCGTCGAGCAGAGAATCCCCAGGGAGATTTCCAATACGCGCCAGACTGCCGCCATGAACGCGCCGTCGGGATGAGCCAATGCAGGCAGCCCGACCATCGCCGCCGTATAACCGGCGAGCACAAATCCATAAGCGCGGAAGTTGCGATAACGCGCCGCGCCGGCCGAGCAGAGGCCGACCCAGATCGCCAGCGAGCCGAGGAACAGTTCGGTGTTCTGCGCAAACAAGGCAATCAACGCGACCATCACCGCCGAGCCGGCCAATGTGCCAAGGAAGCGATAGAAGCTCTTGGCGAACACCTGGCCGCTTTGCGGTTGCATGACGATGAACACGGTGATCATCGCGGTGCGCGGTTGCGGCAACTCCAGACGCATGGCCAGCCACAGGGTCAGGAACGCGGCGAACAGCACCTTGAAAATGTACACCCAGGTCACGCCATCGCTGCGTGCCCAGTCGAAGAAGCCCCGGCGCCATTCAAGGGAATACAGCCAGCGCAAAGGTGCGGGCAAGGGAGTCATGAAATTTTGCTCATTGAAATTCGGTGAAGACGCAGAACCTGTGGGAGCGGCGGTGCGGCGATCCGACTTGCCCGCGATGGCGGTGTGTCAGGCGCCATCAATGTCGGATGTGATGACGCCATCGCGGGCAAGCCCGCTCCCACAGGGTTAGTGTTCAACGCAAAAGAACCGGGGTTTTCGGGGGGTGGGTTTTCTCGGCACTCGGCACGTCGTTGCCAGCGCCGAGGCCACCGCCCAAAGCAGTCACCAATTGCGCATGAGCACTCAAGCGCGCAGCCTGAACCTGCTGCTGCACCTGTTGCTGCTTGAACAACAAGGTCTGCGCATTGAGCACGTTGAGGTAATCGGTGAGCCCGCGCTGATAGGCGATCATCGCGATGTCGTAGGTCTTCTGCGCCGTGGCCACCGACTCGGCGGCGAAGGCTTGTTGCTTGTCCATCGACTCGCGGCGGATCAGCTGGTCGGAGATGTTCTTCAGCGCGTTGACCAGCGTCTGGTTGTACTTCGCCACCGCGATGTCATAACCCGCCGAGGCCTCGCCCAGCTCCGCACGCAAGCGGCCACCGTCGAAGATCGGCAACGAAAACGCCGGGCCGACGCTGTAGTTGAGCTTCTTGCCGGTCAAAAACTCCAGCGCCCCGCCGCCGGTGGCCATGTAGCCGAGACTGCCGACCAGATCGACGTTGGGGTAGAAACCGGCATGGGCAACATCGATACCTCGCGCCTGCGCCGCCACTTGCCAGCGACTGGCAACCACGTCCGGGCGTTGACCGAGCAATTGCGCCGGCAAAGACGATGGCAACTTCAGCGCCGCGCCCAACGACAGCGTCGGCCGTTGCAACTGCGCGCCCTCCCCCGGCCCCTTACCGGCCAGCGCGGCGAGTTGGTTGCGGCTTAGAGCAATTTCCTCATCCAGCGCATCGATTTGCCGATGGGTTTCCGGCAATGGTGTTTCGGCCTGGCTGACGTCGAAATGGGTGCCGATGCCGCCATCCAGACGTTTCTGTGCCAGGTCGAGAATTTGCTGTTGCTGCTTCAAGGTCGCCGCGACGATGTCCCGTTGCGCGTAATGCAAAGAGAGCTCGATGTAGGCGCGCACGACGTTGTTCTGCAATTCAAGCTGCGCCTGCCGTGCTTCGGTGGCGCTCATATGGGCCATGTCCACGGCGCGTTCGGTGGCGTTGCTTTCGCGGCCCCAGAGGTCGAGGGCATAGCTGAAGCCCAGCGCGGCGTTGTTGTCCCAAGTGGTGGTGTTGGCCAACTCGCCGGGGCCGTAGAACTGATCGGTGGGCCAGTTGTGGCGCTTGAGCGTGGATTGGCCATTGATCTGCAACGACTCGGCGGACTCGGCAATGCCAGCCATGGACCGCGCCTGACGCACTCGCGCCGCAGCCATGGCCATGCTCGGGCTGCCTTGCAGGGCGAGGTCGATCCAGCGGTTCAGTTGCGGGTCGCCGTAGGCTTGCCACCATTGGGTGGTGGGCCAATGAGCGTCTTGCGCGGCGCTCTGAATGGCTTCATCGGTGGCCAGTGAATCAGCCTCCAGTGCCTTGCCCTGCGGGGCAATACCTGCGGTGCCGATGCAGCCGCTGATTGCCAGGGTTAAAGCCAAAACACTGAGCGTCTTGAGCGCTCTGTTGATGCGACGCGGCACTGCTGCGATTTCCTGAGATGGGAGAGGTACGGAGAACGTGTGGGAACGGGCCTTTTTGTGGCGAGGGGGCTTGCCCCCGTTCGACTGCGAAGCAGTCGCAAATCCATTGAGCGAGGTGTGTCTGCAAACCTCGGTCGCAAGTTTTAGGGTCGCTTCGCGTCCCAACGGGGGCAAGCCCCCTCGCCACACAAGCCCATGCCTACGGAGGCGCAATTCTAGGGGTGGGCCTTGTTGGCGATAAGCCGGGATTCTTGTGAATCTTTGTTACCGTTAACGCGATAATCCCTTGCTCGCGTCTTTAGTCGCCTGTAAAGAATCAGCAACTTCGTGTCACAATTTGCCATCGCACTCGAGAGCACCCCATGGACACTTTGCAAAACATGCGCGCCTTCAGTTACGTGGCCGAGGCCGGCAGCTTCACCGCCGCCGCCGTGCAACTCGACACCACCACGGCCAACGTCTCGCGCGCGGTCTCCAACCTGGAAGCCCACCTGCAAACCCGTCTGCTCAACCGCACCACCCGCCGCATCGCCCTGACCGAGGCCGGCAAACGCTACCTGTTGCGCTGCGAGCAAATCCTGGCCTACGTCGAAGAAGCCGAAGCCGAGGCCAGCGACGCCCACGCCCGCCCGGCCGGGCAACTCAAGGTGCACACCATGACCGGCATCGGTCAGCACTTCGTGATCGACGCCATCGCCCGCTACCGCAAAACCCACCCGGACGTGACCTTCGACCTGACCATGGCCAACCGCGTGCCGGATCTGCTGGACGAGGGCTACGACGTGTCCATCGTGCTCGCCAGCGAACTGCCAGACTCGGGCTTCGTCTCCCAACGTTTGGGCATCACCTACAGCATCGTTTGTGCATCGCCCGCCTATGTAAAAGCCAACGGCTGCGCGCACAAACCTAGCGATTTGCTCAACCACGCCTGCCTGCGCCTGGTGAGCCCGGTGATACCGCTGGAAAAATGGACCTTCGACGGCCCTGAAGGCCAGGAAATGGTCACCATCAATAGCTCGCCGTTTTTGGTGAACTCCGCTGATGCTATGAAGACTGCAATCACCAGCGGCATGGGGGTTGGCGTTTTGCCGGTGTATGCGGCGATTGAAGGGCTGCGCAACGGCACGCTGGTGCGGGTGATGCCGAATTACCGTTCGCAGGAACTGAATCTGTATGCGATTTATCCGTCGCGGCAGTATCTGGATGCGAAGATCAAGACGTGGGTGGAGTACTTGCGCGGGTCGTTGCCGGAGATATTGGCGGCGCATCAGGCGGAATTGGCGGCGTATGAATTGAGTGGGAGTCTGGGTGGGGTTCGGGTGGCGAATTGAGCTACAGACGGTCCTACAAATCGCCGAAATTCAGGGATGTTTCCGACATGTTTTGACGGTTGGTGTGTGGGACGGGAGATGGGTAGGCTCTGGGGGTCGCTGACGCATCAGCGATCAGGTCTGGAAAACCTGACATCCTTTACACACACCTCATGGCATACTGCGGCGCTTTTTTGTGCACGTAATTCCTTGTTATGGCGGCTGTGCGCGGGAGACCTTCGGGTCTGCCGGTTTGGAAGGTGTCCGGTTTTTCCAGTCCGCGCGCAGTTGCCACCTTTTCGTCTGGAAAACGGAAGGTGGCGACCCTAATACACCGTCCATAGGAATAGCCCTCATGTTTAAGCCAACACCGAATCCGCCCCACACCCCCAGCCATCTGTTCATCGTCGCCCCCAACGCCAATACCGAAAACCTGTTGGCCTACGCCTGCGAATCCCTCGCCTCGGCCAGCGTCATGGCCAGTGACTTCGCCGGGTTTCTCGAAGGCACTCATCGCAACACCATGCTCGGCATCCAGCAGGTCATCATGCTGGCCGAGCTGGCGGTGAACCGGGTGCTGGATAACGTCGACATACCTAAGCCTGCGCCACACAGCTGATCCTGTAGGAGCGACCTGTGGCGAGGGGGCTTGTCGGAACGCCGCATCGCCCCGTTGGGCTGCGAAGTGGCCCCAAAATCTCTGATATACCAAAGATCTTGTGAGTGCTACGCACTCAAACGGGGGCGAGCCCCCTCGCCACCGGTTCGCTCCTACAGTTTTGGATGGCGTATACCCGGCGGTCCGAGACTCGCAAAATGTCCGGGAAGAATGTTAGCGTGCTTGGCATTCTCCAAGCCCGACGAGCCGCCTCCAATGAAAAAAACCGTCCTCGCCTTCAGCCGTATCACCCCACCGATGATCGAACGTCTGCAACAAGACTTCGACGTGATCGTGCCGAACCCGAAAAACGGCGACATCAACGCCCAATTCAATGAAGCCTTGCCACACGCCCACGGTCTGATCGGCGTCGGTCGCAAACTCGGTCGCGCGCAACTGGAAAACGCCAGCAAACTGGAAGTGGTCTCCAGCGTCTCGGTCGGCTACGACAATTACGACCTCGCCTACTTCAACGAACGCGGGATCATGCTCACCAACACCCCCGACGTCCTCACCGAAAGCACCGCCGACCTGGCCTTCGCCTTGCTCATGAGCAGCGCCCGCCGCGTCGCCGAGCTGGACGCCTGGACCAAGGCTGGCCAATGGCAAGCCACCGTCGGCGCGCCATTGTTCGGCAGCGATGTGCATGGCAAAACGTTGGGCATCGTCGGTATGGGCAACATCGGCGCGGCCATCGCCCGTCGCGGTCGGCTGGGCTTCAACATGCCGATTATCTACAGTGGCAACAGCCGCAAGACCGAACTGGAACAGGAGCTCGGTGCGCAATTCCGCAGCCTCGACCAACTACTGGCCGAAGCCGATTTCGTCTGCCTGGTGGTGCCGCTCAGCGAAAAAACCAGACACCTGATCAGCCACCGTGAACTGGCGCTGATGAAACCGAGCGCCATTCTGGTGAACATCGCCCGCGGCCCGGTCGTGGACGAACCGGCGTTGATCGAGGCGCTGCAAAACAACCGCATTCGCGGCGCCGGGCTGGACGTCTACGAGAAAGAACCGCTGGCCGAGTCGCCATTGTTTCAACTGAAAAACGCTGTGACCTTGCCGCACATCGGCTCCGCGACTCACGAAACCCGTGAAGCCATGGCCAACCGTGCCTTGGCCAACTTGCGCAGCGCCTTGTTGGGTGAGCGGCCGCAAGATCTGGTGAATCCGCAAGTGTGGAAAGGCTAACTAAAACGGGCAGGCGTTTTTAAACGGCTGCCCGCTCGCTACACAACTTGCAATTCAGTCCACTGACGAAAAAAAATTAAGCGCTATAGACTCTCCATTACTGACTCGACCCTACGAATAATTTTTATGGAGCGCGCTTAATTTGAACAGCCTTACAACCGCTAAAACCATCAGAATCAGCAAAATACTACTGATGGCTTACATAAGTTTTTTCGGCTTGCTCGTGATGTATAGCAACTTTACAGATTACGCTACCAACTACGAATATGTCGGCCACGTCCTGAGCATGGACACGGCCTATAATAGCGAAAAAACCAACTATCGGGCCATCACCTCGCCCATCCTTCACCACCGGATTTACTGGCTTATCATCACCCTGGAAGTAACTTATACCGTTTATTGCCTGATGGGCACTTACCACCTCTATCGAAAACTGAATGCTTCAGCCAAAGAGTTTCACGAAGCAAAAAAATTCTCGATTATCGGTTTAATGATCGGCCTGTTCATCTATTACGTCTGCCTGCAGGTTATCGGCGTCGAATGGTTCAACATGGATAAATCACAGGCATGGAATGCCAAGGACTGGGCCCGGCATATTGTTGATTTTACGCTGCCACTATTGATGTATGTGGCATTGAGGATTGAGCGCTAAGTAATACGCGCTCAATCTTTAAAAACCTCAGGCCAATTTGCCATTCCCCTGCACCATCGACGCCTTGGGCTTACGGAACACCAGCACATTCCCCAACATCACCAGCACCAGCCCCGCCAGTGCCGGCGCCGTCCATTGATAGCCTTCGACAAACGCCGACACATTCAGCGCCACCACCGGAAACAGTACGGTGCAATACGCCGCCCGCTCCGGCCCCATGCGCCCGACCAGTGTCAGGTAAGCGGTAAAGCCGATCACCGAGCCGGGAATCACCAGGTACAGCAACGACCCGATGTAGCGGGCATTCCATTCCATGTCGAACGGGATGCCTTTGACCAGGCACCACGCCGACAACATCGCCGCACCGTAAGCCATGCCCCAGGCATTGGTGGTCAGGGGTTTCAGGCCCGCCTTCTGTTGCAAACTCGACAGCATGTTGCCGGCCGAGAAACACAAGGTGCCGAGCAATGCCAGACCCAACCCGAGCAAGGTTTCGGGGCTGGCGGTATGACCGGCCAGCTCCGGCCAGAACAGCAGGCCAAGCCCGAGCAAGCCCAACGCGCCGCCCATCAGCACGTTACGGGCAATTTTCTGGCCGAAGAACACCCGCGCATTGAAGGCGTTCCACAAGGTGGCGGTGGAAAAGACCACGGCAACCAGACCGCTGGGGATCCACTGGCTGGCGGTGAGGAAGCACATGAAATTGATGCAGAACAGGCACAGCCCCTGCGCCAGGCAAATCAAATGCCCGCGACGGTTCATCGGTTGCAGGCGCCGGCTGAGCAGCAACAGCGCGAACAGTACCAACGCGGCGAGGCCGAAGCGATAGACGATCGACACCGGAATCGCCACCACGCCCAGTTGCCATTTCAAGGCGATCCAGGTGGTGCCCCAGATCAGCACGGTCAGTAGATACAGCGAAAGGTTCATGGCGACAGCTCCGGATGGGCAATGCTGTTCACTTTGTGGCGAGCGAGCTTGCTCCGGGCGGCGTTCCGACGCTTGGCTGCGTAGCGGCCCCAAGCCTGGCAAATTTCGCCAGTTTTGTGAGCGCTGCGCACTCAAGCGCGAGCAAGCTCCCTCGCCACAGTGCATTGCCTGATTAGGGGTCCAGTGTGCTGCGCCAATCGTGGGCGCACTTGCATAAACTTGCGCTTTTGTCAGCCGGCGGGCTGGCAGGTCAACGTCTACGGAGTAGGATGCAAAGCGTTGGAGAGAACCGATCATGGCCGCACCAGTGTCACTCGATACCCTGCAAGTCTTTCAAGCGCTTAACCGCTCGCCCAATGCTCGCTTGGAGCACAGCGCCGAGCTCGGTGACGGCATGGCTGCAGCTTTGTGGAACAACCACCATGACGCTCAGGACTACGAAGCGCCAAGTCATCACACTTTGTCTTGCTACATCGCCGGCGGCACCGGGACCTTTCGCCGCGACCAGCCAGGTAACAAGGGCGGCCCGGACAAGCTGTGCATTCTGCCGGCCGATCATCAGTCAGGCTGGGTGATCAATGGCGATATTCGCCTGGCCCACCTGTATTTCAGCCCCGAACAATTTGCCCTTGGCTGCGTCACGCTGCTGGATCGTGAACCCCGGGAATTGCAGTTGCGCGAGCGCACGTTCCTCGAAGACCCGCAGCAAGCCCGGCGCTTTCGACAGTTGATCGCCCTCAACTGGGATGAACCCGGCGAACGCCTGCTCACCAGCAGCCTGGCCCACGAAATGCTCAACCATGCCCTGCTCAGCCAGGTCGGCGTGCGTCAGGGCTTGCGCCTCAAAGGTGGATTGGCAGCGCATCAACGGCGCCAGCTGGTGGAGTTCATCGACCATCAAATGGCCGAAGCCATCAGCCTCGGGCAGTTGGCGGCATTGTGTGCGTTGTCTGAATATCATTTTGCGCGGATGTTTCGTGTGAGCTTCGGTTTGCCACCGCATCAGTATGTGTTGGCTCGGCGACTGAGCCGCGCGCGAGAGTTGTTGCGCGGGACGTCGCAGCCGCTGGGGGATATTGCGTTGGCTTGTGGGTTTGCCAGTGCGAGTCATTTCACCAACCGGTTTCGCCAGGCGTTGGGTGGCACGCCCGGGGAATATCGGCAGGCGTTTTTGCGGTAGCGCTGCAGTCGAGTGGATTTTCGGTGCCTGTGCGGCCGCCTTCGCGAGCAAGCCCGCTCCCACAGGTGACCGCGTTCTCTCAGAGGAATGCGGTTGAATGTGGGAGCGGCGGTGCGGCGATCCGACTTGCTCGCGAAGAACGATGACGCGGTCTCCGGATCATCGGATCAGAGAAACCAACCAAGAGCCGATTGCCGGATCCAGGCCCCACCCCTACAATGCGAACAATTCTTGTTCTCTAACGTATCGAAATGCGTCCGGAGCGGTTCCGTTGTCGTCAGCCTCTACCGTCGAAGTCCTTTATCACGCCCATCACAACTGGCTCACCGGTTGGCTGCGACGCAAACTCGGCTGCCCTGACAGCGCCGCGGATCTGGCCCAGGACACGTTCATTCGAGTGCTGACGGCACGGGAAACGCCCCAGATCATCGAACCGCGGGCGTTCCTCACCACCATCGCCAAGCGTGTGCTGTTCAATCATTACCGCCGTCAGGATCTGGAGCGCGCCTACCTCGATGCGCTGGCGCAGATGCCGGAAATCGTCGCGCCGTCGGAGGAAGATCGGGCGATCATTCTGCAGACGCTGATGGAGCTCGACCAGTTGCTCGACGGTTTGCCGCGCCTGGTCAAACGCGCCTTTCTGCTGGCTCAGCTCGATGGTTTGACTTATCCACAGATCGCCGCCGAACTGGGCATTTCCATTGCCACCGTCAAACGGCACCTGAACAAAGCGGCGATGCGCTGCTACTTCGCACTATGAACAACCCAGCGGATTTCTCCTCTCAAGTGGCCGGGCAGGCCGTGCACTGGTGGATGGAAGTCCAGCAAGGACCGTTAACCCCGCGCCAGCAAATTGCCTGGCAGCAATGGCTCGATGCTCACGGTGAACATCGACGGGCCTGGGAACATATTCAGCGGGTCAATCAACGCTTGCGCGGTTTGTCTTCACCGCTGGCCCACGCCGCCCTCAACGCACCGAAATCCGCCGGCCGTCGTCAGGCGTTGAAGCTATTGCTGATTCTCGGCGCAGGTTGCGCGGTCACCTGGGGCATGCGTGAGCACAATCCGTTGACGCCGTTGCTGGCCGACTACCGCAGCCCGATCGGCCAGCGACGCAAAGTGTCGCTCGGTGATGGCAACCAAGTTCAGCTCAATACCGCCAGCTCGGTCGATGTGCGAGTCGAAAGTCAGCAGCGGCTGATCCGCTTGCTGGAAGGCGAAATGCTGCTGACCGCCGCCCAGGCGTTTGAAATACAGACCGCACAAGGCCTGTTGAAAACCCAAGGTGGGCGGCTGAACGTGCGACAGTTTTCCGATCACACTCACGTGGCGGTGTTCGAAGGCAGCGTCGAATTGACGCCCGATGGCGGGTCGCCACGGATGCTGCAAACCGCCCGGAAGTTGAGCTTCGGCACACGCGGCATCAGCGCTCCTCTGCCATTGGACGCCAATAGCGGCGCCTGGGCCGACGGCATGCTGGTGGCTGCGCACATGCGCCTGGGGGATTTCCTCGATGAACTCGGTCGCTATCGCCGGGGGCAGCTCAATTGCGCGACGAATGTTGCCGACCTGCTGATTTCCGGGACTTATCCACTGGACGACAGCGAGCGGATTCTTGATCTGCTGGAAATCAGTTTGCCGGTGAAGGTGAGGCGTTTTACCCGGTATTGGGTGACGGTCGAGGCACGGGCCTGAATCTTGATCAACGCACATAACCTGTGGCGAGGGAGCTTGCTCCCGCTCGGCTGCGAAGCAGTCGTAACCCGATGCACGCAATCTTTATGAAAGACCACAGCGGAAAGTTTGGGGCTGCTTCGCAACCCAGCGGGAGCAAGCTCCCTCGCCACAAAAGCCAACCTGCGTCATCCCAGAAAAAATATTCATCCAGCGTGAGCCGTTTTTCAGATCTGGCGTGACAGAGAAGGAAAGCCCCCTTGATTCAACCTTCTCAGGATCGCCCTCCATGCAACCCACCCGTCTCACACCGATGGTTCGCACCTTGCGCCAACTCTTGCTGGGCGCCAGCCTGAGCTTCGGCACTCTGCCATTGGTGCATGCCGCTGATGCCAAGCCGTACCACATCGCGCCGTCCTCGCTGGAGAACGCACTCAACCAGTTTGGTCGTGAAGCCGGCGTGCTGATCTCCTTTGGCTCGCAAGTTACCAGCGGTGTGCAAAGTCGCGGCCTGGAAGGCAACTACACCCCTTCGCAGGGCTTGAACGCATTGCTCGAAGGCACCGGCCTGCAAGCCCGCGCCGAGGGCAACAATGCCTTCAGCCTGCAACCGGCGGGTGATGCGGCGCTGGAGCTGGACACCTCTAAAGTAGTCGGCGACTGGCTCGGCGATGCGGCGCAAACCAACGTCTTCGAACACCCCGGCGCTCGCGATGTAATCCGCCGCGAAGAATTCGAACGCCAAGGCGCGACTCAGGCCAGGGACGTGCTCAACCGCATCCCGGGGGTCAATGCGCCAGACAACAACGGCACCGGCAGCCATGACATGGCACTTAACTTCGGCATTCGCGGGCTCAACCCTCGGCTGGCTTCCCGCTCCACGGTATTGATGGATGGTATTCCGGTGCCCTTCGCACCTTATGGTCAGCCACAGTTGTCGTTTGCGCCGATCAGCATGGGTAACATGGACGCGGTCGACGTGGTGCGCGGCGGCGGTGCGGTGCGCTACGGGCCGCAGAACGTCGGCGGTGTGGTCAACTTCGTGACTCGCGCCATTCCCGATGAGCCGACGGTCAAGGGCGGCTTCCAGACCGAAACCAGTCCATCGTCCAGCCATGACGGCTTCAAAACCACCGGCAACTTGCTGGCCGGCGGCACGGCCGATAACGGTCTGGGCGGTGCGATTCTGTACTCGGGCACCCGTGGTGGCGACTGGCGCGAACACAGCGACACTGAAATCGACGACCTGATCCTCAAAGGCAAATACCAGCTCGATGACGCCAACAGTTTCAACGCCATGGCCCAGTACTACGAAGGCAACGCGGACATGCCCGGCGGGCTGAACGTCGCCGATTACGATGCTGACCCGTATCAGTCGACCCGCCCGAAAGACCAGTTCTGGGGCCGCCGCACGATGTTCAACTTCGGCTATCGCTATCAGGAAGATCGCCGCGAGTTCACCGCCAATACCTTCTTCACCAAAACCCTGCGCAGCGGTTATCTGGATCAGGGCACGTTCCTCTCGCTGTCGCCACGCGAGTATTGGGTACGTGGCCTGGAAACCCGTTTCGCCCAAGGCTTCGATCTCGGCCAGACCAGCCATGAAGTCGGCATCGGCTATCGCTACATCAACGAGGCCGGCCACGAACTGCGCTACCGCACGCCGATAGCCAGCAACGAATACCCAACCACCAACAGCCGCAACGACCGCGATACCCGGGGCGGCACCGAGGCCAACGCGTTCTTTGTCGATGACCGAATCGACATCGGCAAGTGGACGATTACTCCGGGCATCCGCTACGAAATGATCGAGTCGCAGCAAACCAACAACCTGACCAACGTGAAATACAAGGGTGACTACAACACCGCCCTGCCGGCGTTGAATGTGCTCTATCACCTGACCGACAGCTGGAACCTCTACGCCAATACCGAAGGATCGTTCGGCACCGTGCAGTACAGCCAGATGCCTAACCGGGTGACCAGCGGCGAAGTCAAACCAGAGAAGGCGCGCACCTGGGAGCTGGGCACCCGTTACGACAACGGCGCGTTGCGGGCAGAGATTGGTGCGTTCCTGATCAACTTCGACAACCAATATGAAAGCAATCAAACCAACGACTCGGTGATCGCACGAGGCGAAACACGTCATCAAGGCATTGAAACCAGCATCAATTACGCCCTCGACGACTTGAGCCCGGCGCTGGCCGGTTTCGATGTGTACGCGACTTACGCCTATGTGGACGCAACCATCCGCGAAGACGGGCCGAACAAGGGCAATCGTGTACCGTTCTCCTCGAAACACAAAGGCACGGTTGGCGTGGGTTATACCGAAGGCGCGTGGAAACTGAACCTGGACAGCAGCTATCAGAGTGATCAGTTCGCTGACAACACCAACACCTCGGCCGAAAGCGCCGATGGCAACACCGGAAAGATTCCAGGCTATATGTTGTTCAGCAGCCGCGCGGCGTATGACTTTGGGCCGAAGCTGTCGGACCTGAATGTGGCGGTGGGGATGAAGAACATCCTCAACCACCAGTACTTCACCCGCTCGTTCGATGACAACAACAAGGGCAAGTACGTGGGAGAACCGCGGACGGTGTATGTGCAGACTTCGGTCGCGTTTTGATTACTGAGCCAGGGGCTGAGGTCTGACACTTTGTGGCGAGGGAGCTTGCTCCCGCTCGGCTGCGAAGCAGTCGTGAAACCTGCTAACGAGATTTGCCTGACACACCGCACTGGCTAATGCCAGTCAGTTAAGCGAGCAAGCCGCTTTTCGTAGGAGCCAGGCTTGCCGGCGAAGGCGTCCTTAAGTGCGCTTTCGCCGACAAGTCGGATCGCCGCACCGCTGGCTCCTACAGGTCCGATTTATCCTCACTGGTTGGTTATGGGCCGCTTCGCACCCCAGCGGGAGCAAGCTCCCTCGCCACAGGTTTTCATGGAACCACAGGAGCCGGCGAATACCAGAAACAAGAACGGGCCTGCATAAGCAGGCCCGTTTTTTAGGTGGAGAGAACGTGGGAAGGTAAAAAGTGAATCAGGCCTCAGCCATTTTGTGCAGCCTGTTCGTTCTCGAGAAACTCGTCTTCCAGCAGCGCATCGGCCGTAGGCCTTTCGAACGGCACCACAGCGGCACGTGGTTTGCCCCGCAGTTTGCCGAACAGATGTTCAAGCGCATGTTCGAGTTTTTCGGCCGCACCGTCGATCGCCAGTTCCAGGTTAGCGGCTTTATGAGTGACAGAAATCGGTTGGTGGCCTTTTGGCCGCGCTTCCAGCTGGCAGCGCATATCGTGGGGACCGGGCTTGTCGCCGTTCTCGTCCCGCAGGTGGACCTCGACGCGGGTCAGGTCCTCTTCATAACGTTCGAGCGTGCTCTCAATGGTAGTTCGTACCCACTCCTCCAGTCGGATGCTGCTTTGAATATGGTTATCGCTATTGACTTGGATTTGCATAGTTCTTCCCTTATTTCAGCTAGCTCGCGAGAGGCCGGTCAGCTAGCCCCTTGGGCGTCATCACCGTGACCTCTTGGTTACACAATCGGTGTGTACGCTGGATAATTCAACCCCTAAAAAAAGATAAATATTCATACGCAAAAAAAGCCGGACAACGGGTAAAAGCGCTGTTAATGTCGGGAGTTCGGTCGCCCCTGCTTGATGTCTTGGCGGCTCACATCTGCCGCTCTGCCAGCGGATGCAGACTACGAAATATCCCCGCCTCTTCCACCAGCCAGTCATGCACCGCGCGTACGCCCGGATGACTCAGCGCGCCCGGCGCATAGAGCAGCACGTATCGCTTGTGATTAGGCACCGCCAGGCCAAATGGCACGATCAACGTCCCGCGCTCCAGTTCATCGTTGAGCAGCGTTCGCCGCGCAATCGCCACGCCCATCCCGGCAATCGCCGCTTCGATGGTCAGATGATTGCGATTGAAGGTATGCCCGCGCCGCACATCCGCGCCCTCGAAGCCAATGGCGTTGAGATAAAACTCCCATTCCGCGTACTCGTAACTGCCGCGCCAGGCGGTGATGTCGTGCAGCAACGGAAAATGCACCAGGTCTGCCGGGCCGTGCAGTGGCGGCCGGCCGCGAAGCAGGCTCGGGGCACACACCGGAAAGATCTGCTCATCCAACAAGGCTGTGGATAACAATCCGGGATAACTGCCGTCGTTCAGGTCAATCGCCAGATCGAAATAGCCTTCGTGCAACGGAACACTGCTGTCCTCGGCCACCAGCCGCAACTGAATATCCGGAAAGCGCTGTTGCAAACGCGGCAGGCGCGGGGTCAGCCATTTGCTCAGGAACGATGGAATCGAGCGTAATCGCAAAATCCCGCTGATCATTCCCGCATCCAGTCGTCGCAATTCCGCATCGATGCTGCCGTAGGCTTCGTTGACGGTGATAGCCAATCGCTGGCCTTCGGCGCTCAATTCCACGCCCCGGGCGCGACGATGAAACAGGCGAAAACCCAGCCGCTCTTCCAGTTGGCGAATTTGCTGACTGACCGCCCCCGGCGTGATGTGCAGTTCTTCGGCGCAACGGGTGAAGGACAAGTGCCGCGCGGCACACGAAAACACGTGCAGCCAGACGTAGGTCTGGGCGTGCAATTGGCGACTCATTGTTTAGTCCTGCTAAAGGCTGTCTTAGGAAGTTTCGTTGGTCACGTAGGACCGAGGTTGGCAGTATCGCCGACATTGCGCTTGTCCTACAGAAATGGCAGCGATTTCTCTTCCATTGCTTGTATAGGCTTTAGCATGGCTATCAGTGTTTTCGATCTCTTCAAAGTCGGCATCGGTCCGTCCAGTTCCCACACCGTCGGCCCGATGCGCGCCGCCGCGACCTTCGCCCAAGCACTGATTGACCAGGATTTACTGGCCGACGTACGGCGGGTAGAAATCCGTCTCTACGGCTCCCTTTCGGCCACTGGCGTCGGCCATGCAACCGACCGTGCCTGCGTCATGGGCCTGATGGGCGAATGGCCAGACAGCATTGAGCCGAACTCCATCGACAGCCGAATCCAAACTTTGCATGAAACCGGCGAACTGAGTCTGGCCGGTAAATCGACCATTGCCTTCAACTGGCAGCGCGATCTGCTGCTGCTCGACGAGAGCCTGCCCTACCACCCCAACGCCATGTCTCTGACAGCCTTTGGCGAAACCGGTGAACTGTTCGAGCAAACGTACTACTCGGTGGGCGGTGGTTTCATCATCGAAGCAGCCGAAGCCGAGTCCGGCATTGCGCCGACCAGCGATGTAGTGCTGCCCTACGACTTTTCCAGCGCCGCCGAATTGCTCAAGCTCTGCAACCAGCACGGTCTGCGGGTTTCCGAGCTGATGATGGCCAACGAACGGGCCTGGCGCAGCGACGCCGAAATCCGCCAGGGCTTGCTGCATATCTGGTCGGTGATGCGCGAGTGCGTCGAGCAAGGTTTGCGTCACGAAGGCATCCTGCCTGGCGGTTTGAATGTTCCGCGTCGCGCTGCGAAATTGCACCGCAGTCTGTTGGAAATTGGCAAACCGAATGTCATCAGCTCCACCCTGTCAGCCATGGAGTGGGTCAACCTGTTCGCCCTCGCCGTGAACGAAGAAAACGCGGCCGGCGGACGCATGGTGACCGCGCCTACAAACGGGGCGGCGGGGATCATTCCCGCCGTGCTGCACTACTACATGAAATTCAACCCGGACGCGTCGGACGATGATGTCGTGGCGTTCTTTTTGGGCGCTGCGGCCGTAGGCATTCTCTGCAAGAAAAACGCCTCGATCTCCGGCGCCGAAGTCGGCTGCCAGGGTGAAGTCGGTTCCGCCTGCGCCATGGCCGCCGCCGGCCTGGCCGACATACTCGGAGCGACTCCCGAGCAACTGGAAAACGCCGCCGAAATCGGCCTGGAACACAACCTCGGCCTGACCTGCGACCCCGTTGGCGGTCTGGTGCAGGTGCCGTGCATCGAGCGCAACGCAATCGCTGCGGTGAAGGCAATCAACGCCACGCAAATGGCCCTGCGCGGTGACGGCAAACACTTCATTTCCCTGGACCGGGTAATCCGCACCATGCGCGATACCGGCGCCGACATGCACGACAAATACAAAGAAACTTCACGGGGCGGCCTGGCTGTTAGCTGGGTGGAATGTTGAAGAACATTTCCTGACAGCCCGCAATACGTGAGCCCGAGCAAGAATAATAACGAGGCAAAAACGATGAGCGATGTACGTACACCTGCTGCCGATAATCCCGCTGTAGACCTGACACGCAATAGCGAAATAACCCACAAAGGCTGGAGTAAACACGACACCACCTGGATGCTTGGCCTCTATGGCACGGCGATTGGCGCCGGCACGTTGTTCCTGCCGATCAATGCCGGTGTCGGTGGTTTCTGGCCGCTGCTGCTCCTGGCGGTACTGGCCTTCCCGATGACCTTCTTCGCCCACCGTGGCCTGACACGCTTCGTGTTGTCCGGCCGTTCCGGGGACATTACTGAAGTAGTGGAAGAACACTTCGGCGTCGGCGCCGGCAAGCTGATCACGCTGCTGTATTTCTTCGCGATTTTCCCGATTCTGCTGGTGTACAGCGTGGCGCTGACCAACACCCTGAGCAGCCTCATGGAGCACCAGTTGCACATGACACCGCCACCTCGGGCGATCCTGTCGCTGGGGTTGATTCTCGGCTTGATGGCCATCGTCCGTTGCGGTCAGAGCGTCATCGTCAAATGCATGAGCGTGCTGGTTTACCCGTTCGTCGCAGCGTTGCTGCTGCTCGGCGTCAGCCTGATCCCGAACTGGAACGGCGCGTTCTTCGCCACTGCCAGCGAAGGCATGCCACTGCCGCTGTTCTTCAAGACCTTGTGGCTGGCGATCCCGGTGATGGTGTTCTCGTTCAACCATTCGCCGATCATCTCCGCCTTCGCCGTCGATCAGAAACAGCGTTACGGCGAGCAAGCCGAACGCAAGAGCAGCGGCATTCTCGCGATCGCTCACGTCATGATGGTCGTCACGGTGATGTTCTTCTGCTTCAGCTGCGTGCTGGCGTTGTCCCCGGCTGATTTGGCCGCTGCAAAGGCGCAGAACATTTCGATCCTGTCGTACCTGGCCAACCACTTCCAGACGCCGGTCATCGCTTACGCCGCGCCGTTGATTGCGCTGGTGGCGATCACCAAATCCTTCCTCGGCCATTACATCGGCGCCAGCGAAGGCTTTCAGGGCCTGATCGTGAAAAGCCTGCGTGGCCGTGGTCGCGTCATGTCCAGCAGTTGGCTGAACCGCGTCACTGCGCTGTTCATGATCCTCAGCTGCTGGGCCGTCGCGACCTTCAACCCGAGCATCTTGGGCATGATCGAAACCCTCGGTGGGCCGATCATCGCGTGCCTGTTGTTCCTGATGCCGATGTACGCCATCCGCCGCGTGCCGGCCTTGCGCCAGTACTCGAATCAGGCCTCGAACGTGTTCGTGGTGTTGATCGGTTTGATTGCACTGTCTGCGATCATCTACTCGTTCATGCCCTGAAACGGGCAGGCAAAAAGAAGGCGGGCCAGAGTGCCCGCCATTTTTTTGCCGTGTTCATTGTTCGACAATTTTTCCGGCATGTCCCTTGCTACATCACTGTAGGAGCTGCCGAAGGCTGCGATCTTTTGATCTTCAGCGAACATTAAGATCAAAAGATCGCAGACTGCGGCAGCTCCTACAAAAGCGATGATGGCGATATGGCTATGGAATGGCCGATGGTCTGGTGTTGCGAACTAATCCCGATCATGGCCGGTCAACAACTGCACGTTCAATCAGGCGGTGACGCATCATGGACAACCCCTTTCAACTCATTACCGATGCCTTTGCACCGGATTATCAAGTCAACCTGAGCATTCAGGGGCTGGACGGCAGCATCATGCTGACCCTCTCTAAAAGCGGCCGCGTGGTGGCCAAGCGAATGATCAGCGCCGAACAGCGCAATGACCCCAAGCGCCTCAAACGCCTGGTGCAAAGCATCCAATTCGGCATCGCCATCGAACAGGGCCACAGCGCCGTGGCCATCCTCGAAGCCATGACCGACGGCGACAGTCGCAACCCGCCGCCGCCCTCGGTCAAATCCCGGCCTCGACCTTCAATGGGGCTTTAAAGCTCGCCCTTCTCCACTTCCGGATGCTCACCGGAACCCGCACCGATCTTGCGTTGCGGGTGTTCGATCTTCACCGAAGGAAATTGCGACGAGGCGTAACGCACCACCAGAATCGCAAACGCCAGCAACAGAATCCCGCCGCACAGGTAGATGATCCCCAGGTCTGGCGGATTGTGATGCGAGACGTTGGAGATCAGCAGCCGCGTCAGCGCAGTGATCGCCACGTAAATCAGGAAGCGCACCGGCATGTGGTTGGTCTTGAAGTAAATCCCGACCATCGCCCCCAGTTCCAGGTAGATGAACAGCAGCAAGATGTCATCGATCTTGATGTGCCCTTGTTCGAGCATCCCGAGGAATTCCATCACTGCCGCCCACGCGGTCACCGCACCGATGGCGAACAGTGCCAGGTAGTGGAAGGTCTCGACGAACAGGTTGCCCAGGGACTCGGCCAATTGATGCACGTTTTGCCGCAGGTTCTCGGCCCAGTTGATTTTCACGATGATGGTTCCTTAGCTCGGTTCGAGCGGATGATGCGGGTTGGACGTGACGGTTGTTCTGCATGCAGAAAAAAGGCCAGATGCTGTTGGGTGAGATGATGGCTGCGTGATATGAGACACGTTGGCGGTGGTTGGACGGACGCCATCGCGGGCAAGCCCGCTCCCACAGGGTTCAGCGGTGATCCTTGTGGGAGCGGGCTTGCCCGCGAATGGAGCGACACGGTTCACCTGACAAACGCCGATTACGGTCTACATTAAAAAGCCACTACCCAAAGCGCAGGGATTCGCTTATCCTTTTCGCTGTATATAAATACAGTTGTCGAAACAGACAACTAATGTGAAGGCATGTGAGGTGGTGAATGGCCGTCGAAGTGGTATACCGCAGCAGCCGAGATCTGGAGCGCTTGTTCATGGATAAAGCCGAAGCTGACCGTCATGACAAAATGCTCGAACTGGCCGAATTGCTGGCTGAAGTGTTGCAAAAAGCCGTTCCGTCCCTGACCGAACAGCAAGTGGAAGAAGCCGGGATCTACATGGCGAAGAACCGTGATGTATTCGCCAAGGCATTCAAGAGCCAGCCGGACGCACTGTCCGAACTGCTGAATGCACCCGCCGAAGCCACTGAACCTGTTGAAGCAGCTGCACCTGTTGAAGTAGCGGACGCTGAGCCGACCAAGCCAGCCAAAGCCGCCAAGACACCAAAGTAAGCAATGCCCGAATTGAATAGGCCCTGAGTCAAATGGCTCAGGGCCTTTTTCATGCCTGCTGGAAATCTAAACCTCGGGTTGTTCCAGCGCCTCGACCAGCGCCTTGAAGAATCGCGCCGCCTCGCCACCGGTGACCACGCGATGATCGAAGGTCAGGGACAGCGGCAGGATTGGATGCACCATCACTGCTCCGTCGACCGCCACCGGTTCATCGCGGATCGCCCCGGCAGCGAGGATCGCCACTTGCGGCGGCACCACCACCGGGTTGGCGTAGCGGCCGAACAAGGTGCCGAAGTTCGACAGGGTCAGGGTCGCCCCCATCATTTCCTTAGGCGGGATCGAGCGCGCCTGCACGTCGGCCCGCAAACGCATCACACCTTCTTTCAAATCCGCTGCCGTGCGCTGACCGACATCGCGCAGCACCGGTACGAACAAACCGTCCGGCGTATCCACGGCAATGCCCAGATCGAGTCGTTCGTGTTGCTTGAGCGCCAGGGTTTTGCCATCGAAGGCGCTGTTGAGTACCGGTTCCACGGTGCAGGCTGCCGCCATCGCCTTGGCCAGACGAATCAGCGGTTCTCGCGCCTGGCCCCAGCGATGCAGGTCGGCATCACCGAAAATCGTCACCGGCACCACTTCGGCATGGGACCTGGCCATGTTCAGCGCCATGCTGCGTCGCACACCGCGCAGCTTCTCGCCGCCGAAGCGTTCGCGTTCTGTCTGGGCCGAGTTTTCTACGTCGCTGCGGGTGATCTGGCCGTCCTGGCCGGAGCCGACCAAGGCGCTCAGTTCAACACCGAGCTGCCGAGCCAGTTGACGCACTGCCGGCGTGGCACGGTTCGCCAGATGCTCACGAGTCGAAGGCGCAGCGCCGATAAAAAAGGCATCCTCCTGATTCGTGCCGCCGCCCTCAAGCCGTCCCACCACGGTGCCCGCATCCGCTTCGCCTTCGTAACCGAGCAAAGGCTCACCCACATGAAGAATGTCGCCCTCGCCACCGAATGTTTTCGCCACCACGCCGTCGTAGGGCGCGGGAATGTCCACCAGCGCCTTGGCGGTTTCCACCGACACCAGCAGTTGGTCGGCCTTGACGGTATCGCCGACCCTGACGTGCCAGCGGACAATTTCCGCCTCCTGCAAGCCTTCGCCCAGATCCGGCAGTTTGAAATATTTCATCGCAACCTCCTCTGTCAGGCGTGCTGCAGCACAATGTCGCAAGCGTGAAGAATGTCTTCGACGCTGGGCATGTACAGCGATTCCAGTCGATACAGCGGCGGCGGGATGTCGGGCGCGGTGACTCGCTGGATCGGTGCCTGCAACTCCAGAAATACCCGTTCGTAGAGGCTGGCGGCGATTTCCGCGCCAACCCCGCAGGAGCGTGGCGCTTCATGCACGATCACGCAGCGACCGGTCTTGCGCACCGAGGCTTGCATCGTGTCGAGGTCCAGAGGTTTGATACTGGCGACATCGATCACTTCCGCCGAGACGCCCTGCTCGGCCAGTTGCGTGGCGGCTTGCAGGGTTTCCATCACGCTGGCGCCCCAACTGATCAAGGTAAGGTCGCTGCCTTCACGCAGGGTGAAACAGCTGTCCAGCGGCAGGCGCTTGCCGTCATCCAGCAGCGGTTGCGGGTTCATTCGATAGAGTCGGGTTGGTTCAAGAAATATCACCGGATCCGGGTCGTCGATGGCCGCGAGCAGCAAGCCATAGGCCCGGGCCGGCGAGGACGGGATCACCACCCGCAGCCCCGGAATATGCGCAAACAGGGCTTCGGTGCTTTCGCTGTGATGTTCCGGCGCGCGAATTCCTGCGCCCATCGGCGTGCGCATCACCATCGGGCAGGTGATCCGCCCGCGCGTGCGGTTGCGCATGCGGCTGGCGTGGGACACCAGGTGCTCCATGGTGGCGTAGATGAAACCCATGAACTGGATTTCCACCACCGGTTTCAGGCCTTGGGCCGCCATGCCCACCACCAGTCCGCCGAGCATGGTTTCGGCCAGCGGCGAGTCGATCACCCGCTTGAAACCAAAGCTGTCGCGCAGGCCCAGCGTGGCGCGGAACACGCCACCGTTCACCCCGACATCTTCACCGAGGACGATAACGTTTTCGTCTTCACTCATGGCCCGATGCAACGCCAGATTCACCGCTTCCAGCAGCGTCACCTTACCGTTACTCATGGCCCGAACCTCCCGTCCGGCGCGCCACCCGTTCGAGAAACTCTTCACGCTGCTCGGCCAAAGCTTGTGGCCACTGCGCGTAGACATGATCGATCACCGATTCCGGTGCCTGCAGGCCCGCCGCTTCGAAGTTATCCACAGCCCCCTGCACCAAGCCTTGGCATTCGCTGATCAGCGCCTGTTCACGGCCTTCGTCCCACACGCCCTGCCCGGCCATGAAGCGTTGCAACCGCTTGATCGGCTCTTCGAGCCAGGCCTGCTTGACCTCGTCCGCCGACCGGTAGCGCGTGGCATCGTCGGCCGTGGTGTGATCGCCGAGGCGATAGCTCAGGCATTCGAGCAGCACCGGGCCTTTACCGTGGCGCGCCCGTTCGAGGGCTGCTTGCACGCGGTCGTAAACGGCGAGCATGTCATTGCCGTCGACTTGCTCGCCGTGGAACCCGGCGCCAATGGCTTTCTGCGCCAGGGTCGGGGCGCCACACTGGATTCGTCGCGGTACCGAGATCGCCCATTGGTTGTTGTTGATTACAAACACCACCGGCAACTGCCAGGCGCCAGCAACATTGAGGGCTTCGAGGAAATCACCTTTGCTGGTTCCGCCGTCGCCGCAAGTGGTGACCGCGACCCGATGCTCGCCGCGGATTTTGAAGGCGCTGGCAACGCCGCAGGCATGCAGGGCCTGGGTGGCGATCGGCACGCAGATCGGAAAATCCTCAGCGACCGCCGGCTCGGCAAAGTCGCTGCCACGCTCATCGCCGCCCCAGTACAAGAGGATTTCTTCCATGCGCACGCCGCGCATCAATTGCACAGCGGTGTCGCGGTAATACGGGATCAGGACGTCTTCGGCGTGCATCAGGCTGCCGACCGCGACGCCAATGGCTTCCTGGCCCAGGGTCGGCGCGTAGGTGCCGATGCGTCCGGTGCGTTGCAGGGCGACAGCTTTCTGATCGAAAAGGCGGGTCAGGACCATCTGCCGATACAGGCGCGTCAGCAGATTGAAGTCGTCGGCCCAGGTGGGAAGATTGCCGAGTAACTGGCCGTCAGGGGATAGAAATCGGGTGTAAGGCAGCTCAACCTTGTGAAGCATCACAGGGCTCCTGGCACGCGGAGTCGGCGTGCAATTGTCAGGCCCTGCGTTTGTGGCGCAGGGCTTGGGGAGCAATGGCCGGATAGGCTCTCACTCCTTTCAAACTTTTCACCAGTACAGCGTCACCGGTACAACACTTTCTCCGCCAACTCATCCGCCACCCGGGCCGGGGAACGTTTCTCCGCTTGGGCATGGGCGAAGACTTCGGTCAGCCGTGAACTGATTTTCGACAGGTGCGCGGTGATGGTTGTCAGTTCTTCCCCGCGGTGTTTGAGCGACACGTAGATCAGCCCGCCGGCATTGATCACATAATCGGGCGCATACAAAATGCCCCGGCGTTCCAGTTGATCGGCGATTTCCAGATGGATCAGTTGGTTGTTTGCCGAACCGGCGACCGCCGAGCAGCGCAGTTGCGACACACTGTTGCTGTTAAGCACACCGCCCAGGCCGCAGGGCGCGAGTATGTCGCACGGTGTGCTGAGCAGCGCATCGTTGGCAATCGGATGAGCGCCCAACTGCTCCATGGCCAGCTGCACTTTGCCGTGATCGATGTCGCTGACCAGCAACTCGGCACCGGCCGCGTGTAGCTGTTCGGCCAAGGCATAACCGACGTTGCCCAGGCCTTGAATGGCGACGCGCAATCCTTCGAGATTATCGCTGCCCAATCTCGCCATCGCGGTGCTGCGAATACCGGCAAATACGCCCATGGCGGCGTGTGGTGCAGGGTCGCCTGCGGCAGTGGTGCTGGTGACGAATTGCGTCTGTTGGGCGATGCAATCCATGTCCGCCACTGAGGTGCCGGCGTCGATGGCGGTGATGTAGCGACCGTCGAGTTCGTTAATGCAGCGCCCGAAGGCTTCAAATAGCGCGGCGCGGTTTTCCACATGGGCCGGGCGAACAATCACCGCAACGCCACCGCCCTGAGCCAGGCCGGCCAGGGCCGCCTTGTAACTCATGCCTTGGGCGAGGCGCACGGCATCCTCGATCGCGGATTCATCGCTGGGGTAAGCAAGGTAACGACACCCGCCCAGGGCAGGTCCCAGACGGCTGTTGTGGATGGCAATCACCGCCTTCAACCCGGTGACCGGATCGACGCTCAGGTGCAGCGATTCAAGGCGAGTGCTTTGCATGAGAGCGAACATCGTAGGGCTCCCGAATCACTTCTTGTAGTCGCCAGTATAGGCTTGCGCACAAAAATTGCAGAAGCGCACCGGAATAAGCGGCGTCGCTTTGAACGCTTTCGGACATAACCTGTTACTGCCTGTGTGCAGTACTGGACGAAAACCTGTGACGGGGCTAAAACGAGGCATTCCCCGGAGATTTTGATGACCCCGCGCCAACGTTTTTTCGATTGTCTGCAACGATCACCGCCCGCGCTGTTCGAGGCGGCGCTGTGGATGGCCGTCGAACACGATAAGGAGCTGAATCCCGAGGCCGTGCTGGCGGACTTCAAGGACCTGCAACAACGGGTCAGCTATGGGTTGCCGATGCTGCCGGTGAGTGAATTGGCGCAACCGTTGTTGCGGCGAATGAATGACCTGGGGTTCGCCCAGGACGACTCCACGCCCTTGCGCCCGCAAGTGGCGTTACTCAATAAAGTACTGGAACGTCGGCGCGGCCAGCCGTTGGCACTGGGCCTGATTGCGCTGGAACTGGCCAGAAGGCTGGAGATTCCCATGGTCGGGGTCAACTTTCCCGGGCATTTCCTGCTGCGGGTGCAAGGCTCCGATCATCTGCTCGACCCGTGCGGTGGGCGACGGCTGTACCCCAATGATTGTCGCGAACTGCTGCAACGTCAGTACGGCCCGAACATGAAGCTTGGCGCCGAGCATTTGCTGACCGCCGAACCGGCGCAGATGCTGCAACGGCTGTCGCGTAACCTGCGCCAGCTGTACCTCACCAACGATGATTACATCGACGCCTTGATCGACGCCGAGCGCGTGCTGGAATTGGGCAACGCCAGCGCCTCCGACTATCTGGCCCGGGCCAGCCTCTATCAACGACTGGATTGCCCGAATGCCGAGCGCTTTGACCTGGAGCATGCGCTGCTGCTCAGTGACGATCCGATCCAGCGGATTCGCCTGACTGAACGGCTCGGGCATTTGCCGCCCAACTCAGTGGTTCACTGATCTCATGTGGGAGCGGGCTTGCTCGCGAAGAAGGCACCGCGGTATTTCTGACGCACCGCGTTATCGTTCTTCGCGAGCAAGCCCGCTCCCACATTGGGTCTGTGTGAAGCCATTAAGGGGTATCGGGCTGGTTCGCCGGATGGGCCAGGAAGAAGGATGGATGTGTCGCCGCCAGCGCCGCCACCCGACGAATTCGCGGGTAGGCGTCCAGCGAAATATTGAAGCGCTCGGCTGCATACAGCTGCGGGATCAAATAGACGTCCGCCAGCCCCGGTTGATCGCCAAAGCAGTAACCGGTGTCACCGATCATTTGCTCCACCGTCGCCAACCCTTGGCTGATCCAGTGACCAATCCACTCCACCACCTGCGGCTCATCGTGCCCCAACTGCCGAAGCTTGTTGAGCACGCTGACGTTGTGCAGCGGATGCACATCGCACCCGATCACCGCCGCCACGCCACGCTCATGGGCGCGGGCGGCGAGGTCTTTGGACAGCAATGGCACCTGTGGATAACGTTCCTCCAGGTACTCAATGATCGCCGGTGACTGGATCAGCAACTCGCCTTCATCGGTGCGCAAGGCTGGCACCCGGCCTTGCGGATTGATGCCCAGATACGTCGGTTGCCGATGTTCGCCACCTTGCGGCGCGATCAGGTTGACCGGCAGCGCCTGGTAATCCAGCCCCTTCAACGCCAGCGCGATACGCACCCGGTAAGACGAGGTCGAACGGTAGTAGGTATAGAGTTCCATGACTCGATCCTCTTAGCGCGCAGGCAACACTTTGCCACGGCATTCACCGAAACCGATGGAAGCAAAACCCTCGCGGCTGCAACGCGCGCGCAGAATGATTTCGTCGCCGTCCTCAAGGAATTTACGCACCTCGCCCGACGCCAGTTCGATCGGCTTTTTACCGCCCTCGGTGATTTCCAGCAGGCTGCCGAATTGACCGTTTTCAGGACCGGACAACGTGCCCGAACCGAACAGATCACCGGCCTGCAACTGGCAGCCGTTGACGCTGTGGTGCGCAACCAGTTGTGCAACAGTCCAGTACATGTGTTGGGTGTTGCTGAGGGTCAGGCGATGGGCCGGCAGATTTTGCTCGCGCATCGATTCGGTCAGCAGCAGCACTTCGAGTTCGATGTCGAAGGCACCGCCGGCCTGATCACGTTTGTCGAACAGGTACGGCAGCGGCTGCGGATCGCCTTCCGGGCGCGCAGGCTGCGCACGGCGGAACGGCTCCAACGCTTCGGCCGTCACCACCCATGGCGAAATACTGGTGATGAAACTCTTGGACAGGAACGGCCCCAGCGGCTGGTATTCCCAAGCCTGGATGTCCCGCGCCGACCAGTCGTTGAGCAGGCAGAAACCGGCAATGTGATTGGCGGCGTCACCGATGGCGATGGAATCGCCCATCTCATTGCCCTGACCGATCCAGATACCCAGTTCCAATTCGTAGTCCAGTCGTGCGCACGGACCAAACGTCGGCTCGGTCTGGCCGGCCGGCAGGGTCTGGCCTTTCGGACGGCGAACGTCAGTGCCGGACGGGCGAATAGTCGAGGCACGGCCGTGGTAACCAATCGGCACGTACTTGTAGTTCGGCAGCAACGGGTTGTCCGGGCGGAACAGTTTGCCGACATTCTGCGCGTGCTCGATGCCGACGTAGAAGTCGGTGTAGTCGTTGATCTTCGCCGGCAGGTGCATTTCGCAATCCGCCGCCAGCGGCAGCAGTTTCGCGCCTTGAGCCTCGATCTTGCCGTGCAGGGTGCTGCCTTCGGCAAACAGTTCCAGCAGACGTTCGCGCAAAGCGATACGAGCCTCGCGGCCCAATTCGAAGAACGCATTCAACTGGCCGCCACGGGTGGCTTCGACTGCTTTCTTCGCAATGCCATCGAACAGGCCGGCATCCAGTGCCGCTTCCAGATCAAAAATTTGATCGCCGATCGCCACGCCACTGCGCGGCGCGGAGCCCTTCACGCTGAACACGCCCAACGGCAGGTTTTGCAGCGGAAAATCCGCGTGGCCGTTGGCAGAGGCAACCCAGCTACGAGTGATGGAAGTCTGAGTCATGGGTTATCTCCGGGTCGGGTCGAAAGTGGCGGGCAGCGTGGCCCAGCAGGCGTCGTAATTGTTTTGCAGTTGCGGGCAATCCAGGGCGAATCGGCTCGGGCGCAACACCTGGCTGGTCTCGAACATGAAGGCCATGGTGTTATCGATTTTAGTCGGCGCCAGTTCAGCGTTGATCGCCTTGGTGCAGGTTTCGCCGTCAGGGCCGTGAGCGCTCATGCAGCTATGCAACGAGGCGCCGCCAGGCACGAAACCTTCGGCCTTGGCATCGTATTCGCCCTGGATCAGGCCCATGAATTCGTTCATCAGGTTGCGATGGAACCACGGTGGACGGAAGGTTTTCTCGGCGACCATCCAGCGTGGCGGGAAGATCACGAAGTCGAGGTTGGCCAGACCGTGCACGCTGGTTGGCGAGGTCAGGACGGTGAAAATCGATGGATCCGGATGATCGAAACTGACCGTGCCAATGGTGTTGAAACGGCGCAGGTCATATTTGTACGGCACGTTGTTGCCGTGCCAGGCGACCACGTTCAGCGGCGAATGATCAAGCTCACAACCCCACAACTGACCGAGGAATTTCTGCACCAGGGTGGTCGGTTGCTTGAGGTTTTCGTAATGGGCCACCGGCGTCAGGAAGTCTCGCGGGTTAGCCAAGCCGTTGCTGCCGATCGGCCCCAGATCCGGCAGGCGCAGAGGGGCGCCATGGTTTTCCGCGATGTAGCCGCGGGCTTGCGGATCGAGCAGTTCGACGCGGAATTTCAGCCCGCGCGGCAGAACGGCGATTTCCAGTGGTTCCAGCTCCAGCACGCCCAGTTCGGTGGCGATGCGCAGGCGGCCAAGTTCCGGCACCAGCAACAGTTCGCCGTCGGCGTTGAAGAACACGCGCTCCATGGAACGGTTGGCGCTGTAGTTATAGATGCTGATCCCGGCCGGTTTTTCCGCGCCCGAGTTGGCTGCCATGCTCACCAGCCCGTCGATGAAATCGGTCGGTTCGGTCGGAATGTCCAACGGATTCCAGCGCAGGCGATTGGGGGTTACTTCACCCAATGGGCCACCGGCCAGTTGACGATCCAGTTTGACGAATGCCGGGTGGTTGGCCGACGGCTGAATGCGGTACATCCAGGTCCGTCGTGCTTCGCTGCGAGCCATGGTAAAGGCCGTGCCGGAGAACAGTTCGGTGTACAGGCCGTAAGGGGCTTTTTGCGGGGAGTTCTGGCCGACGGGCAGTGCACCCGGCAACGCTTCACTGCTGAATTCGTTGCCGAAACCTGACTGATAAGCCAGCGCTGGCGCCGTTGAATCGAGGTTCATGGAGCCTCCTGAACGGGAGTAGGCAATGGCCTGTCACTCTGTTGAAGAGGGCTTGGCACGCCTGGGTTATTTTTGTCGTAATTCGATTACGCATAACGTAATTTGATTGGTATTGACCGTCAAGCTATAAAGACGCCCATTCGTCCCGGGATCACACCGCCTCATGACCAGCGAAAGCAACGGTAAACAGAAAGTCCGCTCGGCCGAAGTCGGTACCGACATCCTCAAGGCGCTTGCCGAGCTGTCGCCGTCGACCTCGCTGTCGCGCCTGGCCGAACACGTGCAGATGCCGGCGAGCAAGGTTCACCGCTATTTGCAGGCGCTGATCGCCAGCGGCTTTGCCGAGCAGAACCCCGCCACCAACCATTACGGCCTCGGCCGTGAAGCGCTTCGAGTCGGTCTGGCTGCTTTGAACAGTATGGATGTGCTGAAAGTCGCCGCCCTGCCGTTGGCCGAGTTGCGTGATGAGCTGAACGAAACCTGCTTTATAGCGGTGTGGGGTAATCAGGGCGCGACGGTGGTGCACATCGAACCGGCGGTGCGCGCGGTGACAGTGGTCACGCAATTAGGCTCGGTTTTACCGTTGCTCAGTTCGTCGACAGGGCTGGTGTTCAGTGCCTATTTGCCCCACCGCGAAACAGATGAATTGCGCGAGCAGGAAATCGCCGTCGATGCCCATCCGCTGGCGGACGAAAAGGTTTATGCGAGCTTATGCAAACAGATCCGCGAACGCGGCCTGCACCATGTTCACGGCTTGCTGATGCCCGGCGTGGATGCGTTGTCGGCGCCGGTGTTCAATGCGGTCGGACAGGTGGCGGCGGTGATGACCATCGTCGGCCCGACCTCATTGTTTCACGCCGATGAAAACGGCCCGGCGGCGCAGCGTTTGCTGGCGGCGACCCGGGCCGTGAGTTGGCGGATGGGGTTTGAGCCCGCCAGCAGCACTTGACGGGTTAATACACCCCACAATTTCCAACCCTTCAACAGAGCTTCAATGATTTGGCCTTGGCCACTGCCTGCGTTCTACGCTCAACACCTAACTTCCCATGAATACGACGCGCATGGGTTTTTACCGTATGAACGGATATATAAAGTTGCTCGGCAATCTGTTGATTGGAATTTCCCTGCGCAATCAGGGTGAGTACTTCAAGTTCCCGTCGACTCAGAGGGCCATCCACAACCACCGCCTCAGCCTTTTCCCCGGGATCGACCAGCCCCACACAACTGTACAAATCGGGCTGACGCAAACTCAATTCACGCAGCGCAAACTGTAAATGACCGCGCTCCGCCAACTCCTGGCCCCGCTGCAGCGCACTTTGCGCACGCGCACTATCGCCGGTGAGCCAGGCCACTTGAGCGATCATCAGCTGCAGTTCTGTTTCCAGGTTCAACATGCCGCGTTCGTGCGCAACGACCAGTGCCCCGTGAAGCTGCACCAAAGGTTCGATCGCCAAGTGCAATTGGGTATCGGCCAGGACCAGCAAGTATTCGATTCGCGCAATGAGCTCCAGGGTCGCCGGCGGCGCCTGCCGGGCATTCGGCCCGCGATAGTGGCGCAGCACACGGGTCAGGGCCTCGTGCGCCAGTTCCGGGCGGCCTTGTTGCAACCAGAGCTGGCTGCTGACTTGCAGCAGAACGCCGCGGTAGACGGTGTCTGGAATATGCCGTTGCTGCATCAGACGCTCAGCGTCGCGCAACCGGACAAACGCCTGGGCGTAATCCCCCTCCTTCGCAGCCAATTGGGCCTGACCCAGAAACCCATACAACACGCGCTTGTCGTGGTTGCGCAAGCAATCGTCCAGGCCTGCCTGAAAGAACTCGGCAGCGCGCTCGTCTGCACCCAGGCACAGAGCCAACCGCCCACGACGCAACGCAATTCGCCCAAGCAAGGGTGCAGGTCGATCCGAACGCTGGCGGAGCAATTCATCAATGTCGCAAAGCAGACTTTCGGCCCGCACCGCTGCGCCCCGTTGCTCCAGCAATTGCGCGTGATCGAGTTCCATCAAACCTTCGAACACCAGCGAACCTTGCGCCCGCGCCAGGCACAGCGCCTCGCGGTTATGAGCTTGGGCCACGTCAAGTTCGCCCCTTAGCAATGCCTGTTGCGTCAGACCGGACAAACACATCAGGCGAGCCGTCCAGCATTCGGGATCGAGCGCGCTCAACGCGTCAAGAAAGTGCGCACGCGAAGTTTCCATTCGCCCTTGCAAATGGAGTAACCAACCCTGCAGCGACTGCCAGCGCGCAATCAATTGACGCTGAAGCAGCGCCGAGGGTTGAGGCGTGAAATTCGCTAAATGAGCGATGCACAGGGTCGCTTGTTCAAAGCGGCCGGCGAACAGCAGAGCAGCGGTCACCAACCCGACCAGCTGCGGACTGCCCAACGTCAGTTCCTCGCCTTGCTGCTCATGCAAACGCAACAACAGCACCACCGTCTGCTCCTCGAACAAATGCTCGAAACTGAAATGCTGCAACAGGCTGACCGCCACTTCGTATTCCTCGGCGAGCAATGCCTGTTCGAAGGCCGACTTCCAGTCCTGTTCGGCACAGAACCATTGGCAGGCACGCCGATGCCAGGAGCGTCCAGCCGGCCATTGCTCATCACGCAACAACTGGGTGAACGGGGTGAAAATCTGCAGCCAGTCGGTGGAGTCCCGCCAAAGCTCGATAAAACAGCCCAGCGTTTGCAAGGTCCGCAAGTACTGAGCGCCCTCCCCGGCCCCAAACAGGTGATCGCACAGTCGGGCATTGAAGCGCGGCAAGTGGGCCAACACGCGCCAGACCTCGCTTAACTCTGGCGTCAGCGAGCTGAACAACTCGTGTTCCAGGTAATCGAGCAAGGTGTCCGCCCGTCCCAGGGGTTTGTCCTGACGCGACCATTCGCACTTTTGCAGCAATGCAATCCGCACACCGGCACACCAGCCGCCGGTGCGCTGGACGATTCGACTGGCCACCTTGCTGGCC
Organism: Pseudomonas lini; assembly: GCF_964063345.1. NCBI lineage: Bacteria > Pseudomonadati > Pseudomonadota > Gammaproteobacteria > Pseudomonadales > Pseudomonadaceae > Pseudomonas > Pseudomonas lini. The sequence continues at coordinate 4,295,974 of NZ_OZ061318.1, read as the reverse complement.
TGCTCAGGTACCCAGGGCTGTAATATCTGCTCGACCTCACTTGACGTGAACGCCAGCGAAGCGTTTTCGCACTCGTACAACTCGTCATCGAGCAGCAATCGTGGCCAGTTGCAGGGCGGCCGCCGACGGGCGCCCAGCCACCACGTCAGCATCGGACTGCTGATCGCCAGCATGCGATCCAGCAGCGAGTCCAGCTCCGGGTTTGGCAGGCGGCAATAGTCATCGAGAAACAGCCAGGTCGGCGTTTGCAATCGCGCCAGATCGCCCAGCAACCCGTTTTCATCCGATGAGGCCAGCCCCAACGTCTCTGCCAGACGATGACGAAAATCTGCAGCGCTCGACGCCACGCCGGACATTGGCAACCAATGCACCCGACACTGGGTTGGCGCCTGCAACAGGCATTCGGTGAGCAGCGCGCTCTTGCCACTGCCGGCGGGTGCGCAGAGCAATTTCACCCGGGCCGTAGAAGCCAATAACGGCTCGCTCAAACGAGTCCGCGACAGGTGATGAGAAGACAGGCGGGGAAGGAATCCAGAACGGTCCAGACACGGAGTCATGGCGGTCATTGCGGCGTGCCTTTTTATAATTGTCCGGCCACCCTAGCCCTCTCCAACCCGCTTGTTGAGAAGTATTCAGGACGCTGATTGGCGCCCATAAAAAAGGCGACCCGCAGGTCGCCTCTCGTGATGCCAATATATCAAAACCCTTACCGAACACCCTCGGCGCGCAGGGCTGACGGGGTGTAGTCGGCAGCCTTGGCGTTGAAGCCGAATTCAAAGCTGTGCTTCTCTTCGTTCTTCATTCCCAAGGCAATGTATCGGCCGGCAATGATGTCGTAGAGGGCCTCCAGGGTGTAGGCCGGCGTCTGGTGATCGTAGTAATACTGGGCGTGACCTTCGGCCACTCGCCACAGTTGACCACGACCGTCATAGTGATCCACCAGCGCCACTTGCCAGCTGTCTTCGTCAAGATACATGTGGCGCTTGGCGTAGATGTGCCGCTCGCTCGACTTGACCGTGCCGGCCACTTCCCAGACCCGGTGCAGCTCATAACGGGTCAGGTCCTGGTTGATGTGCCCGGCTTTCACCACGTCATCGTACTTGAGGCTCGGCGAGTCGAGTTTGTAGCTGTTGTAGGGGATGTACATTTCCTTTTTGCCGATCAGTTTCCAGTCGTAGCGATCCGGCGCTCCGGAGAACATGTCGAAGTTATCCGAGGTGCGCAGACCATCGGCGGCGGTGCCCGGCCCGTCGTAAGCCACTTGCGGTGCGCGTCGTACTCGACGTTGACCGGCGTTGTAGATCCACGCCAGACGCGGCTCTTTCACCTGGTCGAGGGTTTCATGCACCAACAATACGTTACCCGCCAAGCGTGCCGGCGCAGTTACCGATTGTTTGAAGAAGGTCAGTACGTTGGCGCCTTTTTCCGGGTCCAGATCCTTCATCAATTGCGGTACGGCGATCTCTTCCTCAAAACGAATCGGCGTGTAGCTGCCGTTGGTCTGTGGGGTCACCTGGGTGATGATGCGTCGAAGGTTGCCGCCGTGATAACGGGTGATGTGGTTCCACAGCACCTCGACGCCGTTCTTCGGAATCGGGAACGCGTAATAGCGATTGCCGGTGAAATTGGCCAGGCCGTTACCGTCGTTGATGCTGTTCACATTCAGCGCGCTGCGCTTGGCCGACTCATAGATTTCCGGCGGCAGGCCCACGGTGCGATGGGTCGGGTAGACCGGGATTCTGTAGGTTTCCGGGTAGCGCTTGAACATCGCCACCTGGCCATCCGAAAGCTTGTCCTTGTACTTTTCGACCGTTGCGGCGGTGATGGTGAACAGCGGTTTTTCACTGGCGAACGGGTCAGCCAGGAAGCCTTTGCTGTCGACCGCGCCAGCGTTTTTCGGGATGCCACCGGTCCAGGCCGGGATCGACCCGTCGGCGTTGCCGGCCTTCTCGGCGCCCAGCGGCGTGAGCGTGGTGCCGAGCTTGTTGGCTTCTTCCGGCGAGACCGCCGCCATCACGTTGGCGGCCAGCAGGCTCAGGGCCAGGGCGCCGCATTGCAGAATCATCTTGCGCATTTAAATCATCCTTCTCAGCCAGATCAGAAGTTCACACCGAAGCTCAGCGCCAGGAAGTCACGGTCTTCCAGGACGTTGTAGTCACCGCCGAAGAAATCGGTGTAACTGAGGCTCGCGGTATAGGTGTTGCGGTAATCGGCATCGACACCGACGCTGACTGCCTTGGCGCCTTCATTGAACAGCCCGTTGGGGCCGTAACCGGCGACGTCATGGGACCAGGACAGGTTGGGTTTGAGGTTGATCCCGCCAATCACGTTGGCGTAATCGAGGATCGCCCGGGCGCGGTAGCCCCAGGAAGTGGAGGTGACGAAGCCGTCGGTATCGCCGCCGAAACCGTACTGGCCGTAGACCGAATCACGGCCATAACGCAGCTTGCTCCGCGACTCCAGACCACCGACTCGTACCACCGCCGCTTCACCGACCAGGGTCAGGCGTTGGGCGCCCAGCACTTGGTCGAAGAAGTGCGTCAGGGTGCTTTGGACCTGGGTGATTTCTTTGCGGCGATAACCAGTGTTGTCGGCCCCTGGCCGTGTCGCGACAGGCGATGCGGCGCCGCCGGCGATCGGGTTAAGCAACGCTAGGGTCAAGTCGTTGGTGTTGACCTGCACAGGAGCGTTGGGCCGGTAGCTGATTTCGCCGGTCCAGGCAGTGCCGGTGGGCAAAGTGGTGGAGAAGCTCGCGCCGTACAGACGAATATCTTCCGGGTATTCGAGGTAATACTGGCCGCGCCCGAGCATCACGCTTTGCGCCAGGCCCGAGCCGCTGCCCGGGGCCAGACGGTTGGCAGTGCTGACCATGCCCGGCAGGCTGGCCAGTGTCGACAGCCCGGCGGTGCTGGTGCCGACGGTTGGTGTACGGCTGTGGTAGTTCATGAAGTAGAGGCCGTATTCGGTGTCGTCACCGAGCCAGCGCAAGGCTGTGCCCCACTGCCCTGAATCCCGGGCATCGCGGTCGCCGCCACGGGGCACGATCACACCTTCACGGCTGACTTGGATAGGTTGGCCAAAGGCTGCCGCGAGCGGCGCCAGCGGCGCAATCGCCGGGCTGCCGACGGTGTAACCGTTGTTGCAGCCGTCCGCCGCCACGTCGACGCCAAAGAAGGTACCGCAGTTGTCGAGAACGGTCTGATCCCACTCCAGTTGGTAGAAGCCTTCCACCGTGAGCTGATCGGTCAGGCCCTGGGAGGCGAACAGCATGTTCACCGGAATCAGTCCTTCCTTGATCTCAGCACCAGGACGACGGAACGCTGAAACGTCGACCGGGTTGATGCTGTTGATCGAGTTGCCAATGAAGGTACTTTCACCCCAGCTGACCACCTGCTTACCGGCTCGCACGGTGCCTGGCAGATCGGCAATGGAGTAATTGTGATAGACGAACGCATCAAGGATCTGCGCGCCCGAAGACTTGGCGCCCTCTTTGCGACCGCTGTCGCTGATCTGCTTGAACTCGCGGTCTTCGTCCTTCAACTCGAAGTCGTACCAGTACTTGCCACGGACGAACACACCCGTGTCGCCGTACTTCAATTCGAGGTCGTGGATACCTTTGAAGATCTTGGAGAAGGTCTCGCCTTTCTTGAAGTTCAGACGTCCGTCATCACCGGTCGAAGACTGGCCGGTACCGCCGTTGACGGTGCCCACCAGCGACTTGTCGGCATCGCGCATGCCCCAGCTCGCGCCGACCGACAACGAGGAATCGAACTGTCCCTCGATTTCGCCGATGTTGAATGAAACAGCCTGCGCCTGGGCACAGCAGCCCAAGGCCACCGCAGCGGCCAGCGCTTGCGGTTTGAAGATGGCGCGCATTGTTGTTTTTGTCATGCGTCTTCCCCGGTGAGTGACAGAAGGCCCCACCCTACTGCCGCACGCCGGGAGCGATAAGCGCACCAAGGAGGTATTCGCGCTGTACCTCCAAAGGATGAATGCCCGCATGGGACGCGGGTTTGCGCGGGGTATGGATGGGCTGGATGGAGGGTTATCAGCGCAACGCATGGGACGCGGGTTGAATCGGGCATGTGGCAGATGCCGAAGGCTGCTACAGGGTTCAGCCAAAGACTGTTGCTCAGACTGCAACAGTGCATGTCTGGAATCGCTATTTTTCCTTTGCGCTCAAGCCCTTATTCTTACCGGGCTTTCACGGCAAACGGCCTGTAAAGCACGAAGCGACGGGGATGATAGACCCACCCCGTTGGCGACAGATTCCAGATGATTTGAAGCGTATTTTTTCGACTCGTCGTCCCCTGTTCACTGACGTTGATTTGTTGCTCCTTGATCCAACGTCTTACTTTGGCCGCTGCGTTTGCAGCGGCCTTTTTTATGTGGGTTTATTTCCGAGATAAAACTTCTTGTTTCCTACATCACTGTCGGAAACGCTCACCTGCCCGGCTATTACGTTGGAATATAGTCTTTCTCGGCGCCCTGGATGGCGCTGATACACAGGACCATGAACGGCCGTCATCATTGGATGCCGGCATGGCAATTCCAGTATTGGAATCGAAAGGAATTCGATATGCCGCAAGAAAAAAACATCCTTGTTAATAGAGGTATACCTCGTAAGCCTTCGTCGTCTTCTGGTTTCGGATTTGGCGCCGGGGGCGTGTCAAACCCCGACCACTCCGATCGTGCATATGACTTAATGGATTCCGCCACTGATTGGCTGATTGACAACAATGCTTATACCGAAGAACTCTTCAACGAAAACATCAAGAACATCATTCACATAACCGATGCTGAACTTGCAAAAACAAGAGCGGCCGTTGCTGCTGTGGTACCTGGAGCCGACGCTCTTGATATTGAGTTACGGACGCTTAAGCTGCAACTTTCCAAAGCCAGGACAGATCATCAAAAACAAATAGAAACAGCCAATCTTTATTATGGCCATGACCCACTGACCCACAAAGGTGAAAATCCTGACTACAAGGGTTTCGATGTACCCCCGGGTCGTCGCGGAGGGCAAAGGGGCTATTACAGAGCAGTAGAAAAATGGAATGTCTCTTACGCCGCGGCTTACGAGGCGAAGTTCCTGGCTGAGCAGATAAAGCTGTTGGACGCCCGCTTAGCCACACAGAACAACGCCATTGCCGAGGCCAATGCAGAAGCGGCGGCAGCGGCTCAGGCAAGAGCCCAGGCTGAAGCCAAACGCGTGGCTGAGGAACAGGCGCGTAAGGCAGCTGAAGCCGAAGCCCGACGCGTAGCCGAGGAACGTGCACGGCTTGCTCGGATTGCAGCGACGGTCGCCGCCGAACAGGCCCGCAAGGAAGCCGAAGCCCTACGGGAGGCCGAAAGGCGGGCATGGATTGCAGCAGAGGATGCGGCTGAGACCCAACGTCAGGCAGAAGTGCAAAAGGCACGTAAACCAGCCTTGGCTACACGCACATTTCCCGTATCGGGCTCCGCTGCAGCCGCCGGCCCGGTGTTTACCATTGCAGGAGGAACCCTCGCCCCCAATCGGGGGACCGCCTTGGCAATCACGGCAACGCTACGCGTCGCGGTCTCGGCGATCACCGAAACAATTGCTGCAACAGCGATACCCGCTGTCGCAGGGGTTGCGGCACTGATTTATCCATCGGAACTAGGCAACGGTGAACGTTATGCCCTGAGTGTCCCGCTGTCGGAACTTGCACCGGCCAACCCCGATGACTTGCTGGCTGTCGCAGCATCGGGAGGAGAAATCGATCTCCCGGTTGTTTTGGGCTCCATGACCACTGACGACGAAATGGAGTTCGTCGTAGCGAGCACCGACGGAATGTTGGTGCCCTCCAACGTGCCGATCCGGCTTGCCACGCTTGATCCGCATAGTAACGTCTACAGATCCTACAGTCCGGATGCTTCCTCCATCGGGATGACCTGGACACCTATCGTAAAACCGGGTGACGCGTCCACGGCGCTACCGGCGAGCGTGCCAAACATTGTCCTCTACAACGGCGGGAGCCCGTGGGGCCAAACCCCATGGATCGATACGCATCCGGAGCTGGAACTCTACGATTTTGGTGGTGGATTCATCACAGTGTTCCCGATTGAGTCGGGTATTCCGCCGATCTATACCGTCTTCAACAACCCTTATGAGGGCGCGACTACCGAAGGTGAGCACAGTGGGCGTGACTTCAATCCAGAACAAATAGGCGGGCCTACTTTGGACTTGAAATGGACGCCTGCAGTTGCTTCACAAGAAGGAGTCAATATCGTGGAACTGCATACCTCTAAATTTCCTCCATCCGATGCCAACAAAGTGATGATTGATCGACTGCACAGAATTCTCCGTGGAGAACTCGAGATGACCGATACCGATAAACGTTTCTACACTCATGAGATCAGGGAGTTTGAAAGATTTAAAGCTTTGGGATATGGCGATACAGAAATGCCGGATGCAGGCTCTTCCGTGTGGAACAATGTGCATACTGCGACGCTGGAAGACTTCAAGCTGAAAGATGATCCCTCCTTGCTTTACACGCCAGAAGCGTTGGCCGCCGCAGCTGAACAGGACGAGCGCGAGTACAAACAATTTCTGAAGGAGATGTGGTAATGAACACCATAGAGCAAATCGTTAAAAATGAATCTCTGGATGATATCGTCGCCGTATTTGCACTGCTCAAACCAACCCCGCATCTGGACATGATGATCAGACGCTATAACCGTGAAATTCTCAAAGAATATGGCGCGCTTGAAAGCGCCTATACACGGCTCTTTGCCGCGGGTGTATTGGCCAACGGAGATAAAGGGCTGGCAATAAAAGGTCCAAACTGGAAAGCGCCCCAGTTCGTCATAGAAAAAAGATACGTTTGAAATCCGAAAACCACCAAGCCGCCCATTTGCGGCTTGGTGGCCCCACATCCTTAAATCGAATACTTCTGCAAGTTCTCCATCATTTCCTTCAACGCCTCAATATTGTCCGTCGGGTGCGCCGCACCCTCAAAATCACAAATCTGCTCCCAATGCGCCGCCACATCTACCGGTGAAAACCCCACCCGCGGATCAAACCCGGCGCCCAGGCTGCGCTCCCAGCGCACCTTGCCCATCCAGCCGCCACCCACTTCGAATAACCCCGAAGTTTCCTGGCAATGTTCGCTGGCCAGATACACCACCAGCGGGCTGACCAGTTCCGGTTTGAGTTGTTCGAACACTTGTGGCGGGATCAGGCCTTCGGTCATGCGGGTGCCGCCGGTCGGGGCGATGGCGTTGACCAGGATGTTGTTCTTGCGGCCTTCGATGGCCAATGTGCGGGTCAGGCCATAGAGGCCGAGTTTGGCCATGCCATAGTTGGACTGACCGAAGTTGCCATAGATGCCAGAAGTCGACGCGGTGAAGATCACGCGGCCATAGTTTTGCTCGCGCATGTGTGGCCAGGCAGCACGGGTGACCTTGTAAGCGCCTTCGACATGGACGCGGTAAACCAGGTCCCAGTCGCTGTCGTCCATTTTGTGAAAGGTCTTGTCTCGCAGGATGCCGGCGTTGTTCACCACGACATCGACACGGCCGAATGTATCGAGGGCATTCTGGACAATTTTGTCACCGTCGGTGACGGAATCGTGGTTGGCCTCGGCGGTTCCGCCCGCTTCGCGAATTTCCGCGACCACACGATCGGCTGCCGATGCATTGGCGCCTTCGCCTTGAGCCGAACCGCCGAGATCATTGACCAGCACTTTGGCGCCCTGTTTTGCGAACAGCAGCGCGTGCGCCCGCCCCAAGCCACCGCCCGCACCGGTGACGATCACCACTTTATCTTCGAAGCGCACAGACTCATTCATGGGGAACTCCAGCAGGCCAGGGGACAATGAGTGCGAGTGTCAGCCACGAGGCTGCCGGTCACAATGAACACGGGGGCGGCTGAATGGTGCGCAATAAGGCATCGGGATAGTCAGGAACACGCCACTTTGCGCGGCGGTGAAACCAGTCGATCGCGAAATTCCAGGTAGTGCTTGAGCACCTGCGCCGGCGCTTCGATCTGCGGGTAATGGCCGATCTCAGGCAGCAGGACCGTGTCCGGGTCGGGAATCAGTTGCCGATAACGCGCCACCATGTGTGCGCCGGAAACCGGATCGACCTCGCCATCTATGACCCGTAGCGGCACCTCGCCACGCTGCATGGCGCTGACCCAACGTTCACGCTGGACACGGCGCTGCGGGATGTAACTGATCAATTTGTGCATGATCCGTTGCCCGTGATTGCTGTCGACCAGGCTCCAGAAATCATCCAGTTCGCTTTCGGTGGGTCGGGTCTGCGGACCGAAGATCTGCTGGAAACTCTTTACCAGCGCATCACGGGAAAAGGCTCGCCCGATCATCCAGCCAAAGGGGCTGAGCAGGAGTTTTTGCATCAACACCGGACGATGGGTTTCGGGAAACAGCCCGCCATTGAGAAACACGCAACTGGCGATATCAGCGCGCGTTTCATAGTGCCGGGCCAGCAGTTCCTGGGCCACGCTGTCGCCATAATCGTGTGCCAACACGTGAACGGGTTGTTCAACGTTCAGATGCGCCAGTAAGGCCTGTTGCAGATCGGCCTGTTCCAGCAGACTGTAGTCGTGGTTCACCGGTTTGGCCGAATCGCCGAAGCCGAGCATGTCGCAGGCAATCACCCGATAGCGCTGCGCCAGCGGCTGCCACAGGTAATGCCAGTCCCAACTGGCGGTGGGGAAGCCATGGATCAGCAACAGCGGCTCGCCCTGCCCAGCGGTCCAATAGCGCAGGGTTTGACCGCGGAACATGAACGTCTGGCTGCGCTTGCGCCAGACACACAGTGGAATCTCGGCGAGGGCCATTTAGAGTTTATAACCCGGGTCTTGTTTATCGAGTTTGCGCAGCAGCGCCGGCCAGGCCAGCGCGCCGCCCATCCCTTGAGCACTTTTGGTGACACCGGCGATCATCGCCTTGGCGCCCGCCAGAATCTGCGGTTCGATGGCGATCAGCTCCGCACCACCGTTCTGTGCCAGCACCTGAATTTCGCAGGCGCGTTGAAAGGTAAACATCATCAGGAACGTGTCGGCGATGGTGCCGCCACAGGTCAGCAGACCGTGGTTGTGCAGCATCAGGAAATTGTTTTCGCCAAGGTCGGCTTGCAGTCGCGCCTTTTCTTCATGGTTCAACGCAACGCCTTCGTAGGCGTGATAAGCCAGGCTGGAAAGGACGAACAAGGACTGCTGACTGATCGGCAAGATGCCCTGCTTCTGTGCCGATACCGCCACCCCCGCCGCGGTGTGGGTGTGCAGTACACACGCGACGTCATGACGGACTTCATGCACGGCGCTGTGGATGGTGTATCCCGCCGGGTTGATCTCGTAAGGGCTGTCCATCAACTTGTTGCCGGCCTGATCGACTTTGACCAGGCTCGACGCGGTCAGTTCATGGAACATCAGGCCGAACGGGTTGATCAGGAAGTCTTCAGTGCCCGGCACCTTGGCGGAGATATGCGTGAAAATCAGGTCATCCCAGCCATGCAGGGCGACCAGACGATAACAGGCAGCCAGATCGATGCGGGTCTGCCACTCGGCGGCACTGACTTTGTCTTTGATGCTGTGTGGCGATTGGACGGGGGCTACGCTCACGGCAAGAATTCCCTTTTTTATTTTTCTGGTTTTTATTATTTTTTGCTGCGTTACAGCAGTCTAGTCAGCCCCCGGACTTCGTGTAGTTGCATTGGCAGCCAGCTTGATGGCCGAACGAGTCAGTGCGCGGGTGAGTCTGGATCCATGTCAAAGCACTGCCGCCAATAAAGGCTCGCTCCCACAAGTCAGCCCCGCAAAACGTTGACCAGTTCCGCCAACCAAGGCTCGGCGTCGGTTTCCGGCGTCACGGTTTCGCTGGCGTCCAGACGCAGCATCGGCAGGACTTCACGCACACCCAGTTCGCCGAACAATTCACGCATTTGCTCACCGCCACCGCAGAACGTATCGCCATAACTGGCGTCGCCCAAACCGATCACCGCGCCCGGCAAGCCACGCCAGGCGGCGGGCAATTGATCACGGATGGCGAAATACAGCGGTTGCAGATTGTCCGGCAACTCGCCCATGCCGGTGGTCGAGGTCACCGCCAGAAACGCTTCGGGACCAAAGGCCTGAACATCGGCGAGTGTCGCGCGGGGGTTGTGCCAGGTTTCAAAACCGGCGGCGTTCAAAATGCTTGCAGCGTGACGGGCGACTTCTTCAGCCGTGCCGTACACCGAGCCGGAAAGGATGGCGACTTTCATCAATCTGATCCTGAATCTAAATAAAAGTACGAGATATTAACAGCACGGCCTTCATTGATCTTTTAGAATGCAGCGTATCAATCCATACGCAAAGGACTCTGCGATGATCAACGCCTCTCTGCTACAAATGGTGATCGACGCTTCCAACGACGGCATCGTGATTGCTGAAAAGGAAGGTGAGCAGGACAACATCCTGATTTACGTAAATCCGGCATTCGAGCGCCTGACGGGTTATACCAGCGAAGAAATCCTCTATCAGGATTGCCGTTTTTTGCAGGCAGGAGACAGGGATCAGCCAGCCCTCGCCTTGATTCGGCAGGCATTGGGCAGTGGCGGCTCTTGCCGGGAAATTCTTAGAAATTACCGCAAGGACGGCACTCCGTTCTGGAACGAACTGTCGCTTTCCACGGTAAAAAACCCGCACGACGGACAGACCTATTTTGTCGGGGTGCAGAAAGACGTCACGGCTCAGGTCAAGGCCCAGCAGCGAGTCGCGCAGCTGGAAGCGCAATTGGCCGAGGCTCAGGCAGAAATTGTTGCACTCAAAACGACGAACGGCTCAAACCAATCTGCGAATTAGTGGTCATTTACTACAATCACCGATGACTTTGTAATTATTTCTTTCGAGCAAATCATGCAGCGCGACGCACTCCTGACCCAGGATGAGCTGGATTTTATCCAGAACATGCAACACAACCCGCAACTCAATGTTCGGGATGCGACGTCGAGCCTGCTCGTCAACGGTGGTTCGCAGATTCGTGATTTGCTCACCCGCCTGGCTGCTCATGAACAAGTCACCATCCAGGCCAATTTTGAAAATCAGCAAATGACCTTCCCCCTGCACTTGGTGGAAGATGAATTTCACGCAATGCATCTACGCCTCGGCGTCCCCAGCATCTATGAAGACGGGCCGATGATTCGGCCATGGCGTCTGACGCTCGAAGAGCCGGTGGCGCTGGAAAATGCCAAGGGGCAACCCGGCACGATGTGGGTGCACGAAATATCGTTCAAAGGGGTCTTGCTGGAGGTTTCCAACAAGACCAAGGCGCCAAAGCACTTCGCGTTGTGGTTCAGCCCGTCAGGTTATGAGCGGATTGCGTTGCGCGGCACCTTCGAGCGTGAAACCGAGCAGGGTTTCTACGCCTATGAGTTGAGCCAGAGCGACACGGACGAAACCGAACGTCTGCGTCAGTACATCCTTCAGCAGCATCGTCTGACTCATCCTGCCCTGCATCTCTGACTCTGCGTCTACCTGCCTCAGGTATCCAGGTTCCCCACCAGGAACTGCTTCAGACGCTGGCGCATTAACACTCCCTCGTTTCCCAGGCAACCGATCGAGGATCCGGCCAGGCTCTCCTGTGCCAGGTCCGATGCATCCCCGGCCAGCAACACCTGACAATCCAGGCTCATGGCCAAGCGTTTCAAACGTCGAGGCAATTCGCCGGCCGGCGCGTGGCTGGAAACCAGCACCAGTGCCTGGGGCTTGATCTTCTCACAAACCAGGATCAACTCGTCGAAGGGCTGGCCGATCGCCAACAACTGTATAGCCGAATCGACACTGCTCAGATACAGCGCAGTGAGCAGCACTTCGAGTTCACGACATTGGTCAGCCAAGGCGCAGACAATCACTCGTCGCGGTTGCATGACACGCACCAGCAGCAGGCGTTGCAACACACGAGAACGCAGAAAACCATCCAGAAAAAGCCACTCGCTAGTCTGACCGAATGCTTCATGGCGTTGGACCAATAGCTTCCAGACCGGAATCAGAATGTCCTGAAACACCAGCGTCAGCGGGTAACTGGAAAAAATCTGACCGTAGACTTGCTCCAGTTGAACTTCGTCAAAAGCACTCACCGCTGCCTTGACCTGCTGCTGCCATTGGCCGTAGTCGGCTTGAACGAGTTCGTTGGGAATGACCTGCGCCAGCACCTTGAACGGTTCGGTCTTGGCCAGTATCTTGCCGACCTTGCTGACCGCGACACCGCGCTCCATCCAGCCAAGGATGCTGCGAACACGCTCGATATCGGTCATCGAATACAAACGGTGACCGCTTTCGGTGCGCGTGGGTTGTATCAAACCGTACCGTCGCTCCCATGCGCGTAGCGTGACCGGGTTGACCCCTGTCAGGCGCGCGACCTCACGAATCGGAAACAGCTCTTCTCGAATCAGCGAGGTAATGGAGGGGAAGCCAGGCGTAACGTCGGTCAGCACAGGCATCTACGTCCATGTATAAATTTGGATCCATTCTAACGCTCTTGCCCCAGTAGTACTCAACACGTTGTTGAACTAATTGGAACAGACGCCCCAGGTACAATCAGGAATAATCCTTGCTTGTCTTGAGACGCAGCCCACCACCCCGGCGCTGTGTCTGGCGAAGCTCTTATCCGGAGCGACGCGTTTGTAATATGGAGATACACAATGTCTACTTCACCCGTCACGCTGATGGTGGCGCGTCGCGTCGCCGATGGGCGTTATCAGGACCTCATGACCTGGTTGCGCGAAGGCGAACAACTGGCCACCGACTTCCCCGGTTACCTCGGTTCTGGCGTGCTCGCTCCGCCGCCCGACGATGACGAATTCCAGATTATCTTCCGCTTCGCCGACGAGCAGACCATGCACGCCTGGGAGCATTCCGCATCGCGCACTGCCTGGCTGGGACGCGGCAGTGATCTGTTTGCCAACCCTTCGGAACATCGGGTCAGTGGCATCGATGGCTGGTTCGGTGCGGCCGGTCAACGCCCGCCACGCTGGAAGCAGGCCGTGGCTATCTGGCTGGCGTTCTTTCCGGTGTCCCTGCTGTTCAACTTTGTATTAGGGCCGCTATTGGCTGAAACGGGTTTGCTGACCCGCGTGTTTGTCAGCACCCTGTGCCTGACGCCATTGATGGTGTATTTCTTCATTCCGTTGTCGACTCATCTGCTGGCCGGCTGGCTGCACCCCCCATCTGCGCGTCCGTTGCCCGCCGAACCCACCCCCCAAAATCAGTAACCCCTGTAGGAGCGAGGCTTGCCCGCGAAGAACGATGACGCGGTTTGACAGATAGACCGAGTCGTCTCATTCGCGGGCAAGTCGGATCGCCGCACCGCTCGCTCCTACAAAGGTGACGCCATCGCAGGACGTAGGTGAACAACTCCCGTCGCTGGTATAGTTTTGCTCTTATCGCGACGCGAGCCATTCATGACCTCTTCCGCAGCCCCAATCCTCATCACCGGTGCCGGCCAGCGTGTCGGCCTGCACTGTGCGCAGCGTTTGCTCGAAGACGGCCATCCGGTCATTTTCAGCTACCGCAGCGAACGGCCTGGTGTGCAAGCCCTGCGCGATCTCGGGGCGACCGCGGTGTTTGCGGACTTTTCCAGCGAGGCCGGAATCCTTGCGTTCATCGGCGAACTGAAAAACCACACCGACAGTTTGCGGGCGATTGTCCATAACGCTTCTGAATGGCTGGCCGAAACCCCGGGCACCGAAGCCGCAGCCTTCACCCAAATGTTCAGCGTGCATATGCTGGCGCCTTACCTGATCAACCAGCACTGTGCCGATTTGCTCAAACGCTCGAGCCCCGCCGACATCGTGCACATCAGCGATGATGTGACCCGCAGGGGCAGCAGCAAACACATCGGCTACTGCGCCAGCAAAGCCGGGCTCGACAGCCTGACCCTGTCCTTTGCCGCGAAATACGCGCCCAGCATCAAGGTCAACGGTATCGCCCCAGCCCTGCTACTGTTCAATCCCGACGACGACGCGGCGTACCGCGCCAGGGTTCTGGCCAAATCAGCGCTGGGTATCGAACCCGGCAGCGAAGTGATCTACCAGAGCCTGCGCTATTTGCTCGACAACCCTTATGTCACCGGCACGACCCTGACCGTCAATGGCGGACGGCACGTCAAATAAGCCGCTCCCGCGAGGATGTCCCATGACGTTATTCCTGCCTCAGAACACCCTGTCCCAAAGCTATCGCGAGATCCTGATCGGCCTCGGTGAAAACCCCGACCGCGAAGGACTGCAAGACACCCCGGTGCGCGCCGCCAAGGCGATGCAATACCTGTGTCATGGTTACGAACAAAGTGTCGAAGAAATCGTCAACGGCGCGCTGTTTGCTTCAGACAACGATGAAATGATCATCGTCGACAACATCGAGCTGTACTCGCTCTGTGAACATCACATGCTGCCCTTCATCGGCAAGGCTCATGTGGCTTATATTCCAACGGGCAAGGTGCTGGGCCTGTCGAAGATTGCGCGGCTTGTGGATATGTTCGCCCGCCGCCTGCAAATCCAGGAAAACCTCACCCGGCAAATCGCCGACGCCGTGCAGCAAGTGACCGACGCCGCCGGTGTCGCGGTGGTCATCGAAGCCCAGCACATGTGCATGATGATGCGCGGCGTCGAAAAACAGAATTCGACCATGAACACCTCGGTGATGCTCGGCGCTTTTCGCGAGTCGAGCAACACCCGCCAGGAGTTCCTGCAATTGATTGGACGGAGCAAGTAGCAATGCCACAACTTCAACCAGGAATGGCACGCATCCGGGTCAAGGACCTGTGTTTGCGAACTTTTATCGGGATCAACGAGGACGAAATCCTCAACAAGCAGGATGTGCTGATCAACCTGACCATCCTGTACGCCGCCCAGGACGCCGTGCGCGACAACGATATCGATCATGCCCTGAACTACCGCACCATCACCAAGGCGATCATTGCTCATGTGGAGGGCAATCGCTTTGCCCTGCTCGAACGCTTGACCCAGGAGGTGCTGGATCTGGTCATGGTCAACGAGTCGGTGCTGTACGCCGAAGTCGAAGTCGACAAACCCCACGCCTTGCGCTTCGCCGAATCGGTATCGATTACCCTGGCCGCGAGCCGCTGACCGCGTCTGGCGCATCGGTCGCCAGGCTTTTATTATCCGCGCCACGATTTGATTGCACAGAGCCCATCATGAACGATCAACAACGCCTGGAACTTGAAGCCGCCGCCTTTCGCCGGCTGGTTGCCCACCTGGACAGCCGCAAGGACGTGCAGAACATCGACCTGATGAACCTCTCGGGTTTCTGCCGCAACTGCCTGTCCAAGTGGTACAAGGCCGCTGCCGACGAACGCCAGATCGACGTCAGCCTCGATGAAGCCCGCGAAGTGGTTTACGGCATGCCGTACGCCGAGTGGAAAGCCCAATACCAGAAAGAAGCCAGCGCCGACCAGCAAGCGGCGTTCGCCAAAGGAAAACCCAATGAATGATCTGAACACCCTGCGCGCCAGCCTCAAGAGCGGCGAACACGCTTTCGCCGATACCTTGGCGTTCATCGCCGCCGGTTACGCCTATCAGCCCCAGGCGTTCAATAACGGTGGTGTGGAAAACGCCGCCGGGCAGAACGAAGGTTCGTGCAAGACCCTGGGTCTGGCATTGCTGGAAGGCTTGAGTGATGAAGAAGCGCTGTTGGCGTTTGGCGAACATTACCGTTCGGTAGTGGCCACGCCTGAAGGCAGTGACCATGGCAATATCCGCGCGCTGATTGCCCATGGCCTGGCGGGTGTGAAGTTCACTCAGCAGCCGCTGACTCGCCGCTGACTGAAGCCCGCAAAACACTCATGAGTGACACTGAACCTGTGGCGAGGGAGCTTGCTCCCGCTGGACTGCGCAGCGGCCCCCTTCTTTTTTAAGATAGGCAGGGTCGCTTCGCGACCCAACGGGAGCAAGCTCCCTCGCCACAGATTATGCGTCGTCATTGATCGGTATCAGGGCACATCCCGACTTTTAATATTGACCCGGCGACTTTATTTCGTTTGCCGGGCACCTCTGCTCGCGGCTTAGATAAAAAGAAGCATCCCTTCTTCTGAGTCCGGTATCCATGAGCAGCGAAAACATCAGTCGGTCAATCAACATCGTTCATCCCGTCACGCTCAGCCACGGCAGAAATGCCGAGGTCTGGGATACCGATGGCAAACGCTACATCGATTTTGTCGGTGGTATCGGCGTGCTGAACCTCGGTCATTGCCACCCACGCATCGTCGAGGCCATTTGCGAACAGGCTACCCGGCTGACCCACTACGCGTTCAACGCCGCCCCGCATGTGCCTTACCTCGAACTGATGGATCGCCTGACGGCGTTTATTCCGGTGGATTATTCGGTCAGCGGCATGCTCACCAACAGCGGTGCGGAGGCGGCGGAAAACGCCCTGAAAATCGTCCGTGGCGCCACCGGTCGCACGGCAGTCATCGCCTTCGACGGCGCCTTCCACGGACGCACACTCGCCACCCTCAACCTCAACGGCAAAGTCGCGCCGTACAAGCAGAAAGTCGGTGTGCTACCGGGGCCGGTGTTCCACCTGCCCTTCCCCAGCAAAGACAATGACGTGACCTGCTTTGATGCCCTGAAGGCCATGGAGCGGCTGTTCAGCGTCGAGATCGATGTTGATGACGTGGCCTGTTTTATCGTCGAACCGGTGCAGGGCGAAGCGGGTTTCCTGGCGATGGATGTGGAGTTCGCCCAGGCGCTGCGACGTTTCTGTGATGACAAAGGCATTCTGCTGATCGCCGATGAAATCCAGTCCGGCTTCGGTCGTACCGGCCAGCGGTTTGCGTTCTCGCGATTGGGCATTGAGCCGGACCTGATTCTGTTGGGCAAAAGCATTGCCGGCGGCGTGCCGCTGGGGGCGGTTGTCGGGCGCAAGTCGCTACTCGATAACTTGCCCAAGGGCGGATTGGGCGGTACCTATTCGGGCAACCCCATCGCCTGCGCCGCCGCGTTGGCGACTTTGGACGAAATGACTGACGCGCACCTGCACGCCTGGGGTGCGCAACAGGAAGAAGCGATTGTCAGCCGCTACGAATCCTGGCGAGCCCGCGAACTGTCACCGTATCTGGGCCGCTTGACCGGCGTCGGTGCAATGCGCGGCATCGAGCTGATCAATGCCGACGGCACACCGGCCTCGGCGCAGTTGACGCAGTTACTGGCTCTCGCGCGCGATTCAGGCTTGTTGCTGATGCCCAGCGGCAAGTCGCGCCACATCATTCGTCTGCTGGCGCCTTTGACTACAGAGGCGGCCGTGCTGGAGGAAGGGCTGGATATTCTTGAAGCGTGCTTGAAGAAATTGGCCTGATTCCAGAGTCCACACAGTCCATGTGGGAGCGAACCTGCTCGCGATAGCGGTGTATCAGTCGACGTCAATGTGGAAGGATAAATTGCTATCGCGGGCAAGCCACGCTCCCACAGGTTTTCTGATTGGCCTCTAAATCGTGGGCACAAAAAAACCGGCCAAGGCCGGTTTTTTCATTTCTACGGAATCAGAACGAAGCGTTCTGCAGGCCGTCGAGGTAACGCTCGGTGTCCAGCGCCGCCATGCAGCCGGCGCCGGCCGAGGTGATGGCTTGGCGGTAAACGTGGTCAGCCACGTCACCGGCGGCGAAGATGCCTTCGAGGTTGGTCGCAGTGGCGTTGCCGTCACGGCCGCCCTGCACAACCAGATAGCCGTCTTTCAACGTCAGCTGCCCTTCGAACAACGAAGTGTTCGGGGTGTGGCCGATGGCGATGAACACGCCATCGACTTTCAGCTCGTCGAAGCTGCCGTCGTTGTTCTTCAGGCGAGCACCGGTCACGCCCATGTTGTCGCCCAGCACTTCGTCCAGGGTCGAGTTCAATTTCAGGATGATCTTGCCTTCGGCAACCCGGGCATTCAGCTTGTCGATCAGGATCTTCTCGGCGCGGAACGTTTCGCGACGGTGGATCAAGGTTACGGTGCTGGCAATGTTGGCCAGGTACAGGGCTTCTTCCACAGCCGTATTACCGCCACCGACCACAGCCACTGGCTTGTTGCGATAGAAGAAACCGTCGCAGGTCGCGCAGGCCGAAACGCCTTTGCCCATGAACGTTTCTTCCGATGGCAGGCCCAGGTAGCGAGCGCTGGCGCCGGTGGCGATGATCAGTGCGTCGCAGGTGTAAGTCGCGCTGTCGCCAATCAAGGTGTATGGCTTGGCGGCGAAGTCCACGGCATTGATGTGATCGAACACGATCTCGGTTTCAAAGCGCTCGGCGTGCTCTTTCATCCGCTCCATCAGCGCCGGGCCGGTCAGGCCGTGAACGTCGCCCGGCCAGTTGTCGACTTCGGTGGTGGTGGTCAATTGACCGCCAGCCTGCATGCCAGTGATCAGCAGTGGCTTGAGGTTGGCACGAGCCGCATAGACCGCGGCGCTGTAACCGGCAGGGCCGGAACCGAGAATAATCACTCGCGAATGACGAACTTCAGACATGACCTGCTCCTGTTGACCGGCCCGAAACACTGGGCGCGGAACGCCGGATTGCCGGCGGGAATAAAAAAGGACCGTTGAAAGCACTTGGGGAAGGCTTGAACTCGACAGTCCTGTAAAAAGAATGGGTGCAGCGTATCGAGGGGGCGAAGATTAAGGAAATACGGTTTAACAATCCAGCTCATAGGCGGTCTCTATGTCGTTGCCGCGAATATATAGACGCCTTTGTTACAGTTAATGTCGATGCCGCTACCGCGCTTTCGCCTGTCAGGCAAAGCCGGTAAGGTCGGCGCGTTTACCCTTTGCTCGGAGCACGTTATGCCCGCCCCCGTTCTGTCTGGCCCGCAATACCTGCGCGAGGGCCTCAAGCTGGTCCTGAGCCCAAGCCTGCGCTTGTTCGTGTTGTTGCCGCTGGCGATCAACCTGGTGCTGTTCGTCGGATTGATCTATCTGGCCGGCCATCAGTTCAGTATGTGGGTCGATACGCTGATGCCGTCCCTGCCCGATTGGCTGAGTTTCCTCAGCTACATTCTCTGGCCGATTTTTGTCGTGTTGGTGGTGTTTATGGTGTTCTTCACCTTCACCATGCTCGCCAACATCATTGCCGCGCCGTTTAACGGCTTCCTCGCAGAGAAAGTCGAAGTGGTGGTGCGTGGCACCGACGACTTCCCGGCATTCAGCTGGGGCGAACTGATCGCCATGATCCCACGCACCCTGTCCCGGGAAATGCGCAAACTCGGCTACTTCCTGCCCAGGGCCATCGGGCTGTTCATCCTGTCGTTCATCCCGGTGGTCAACATCATCGCCGCGCCGCTGTGGCTGTTGTTCGGGGTGTGGATGATGGCGATCCAGTACATCGACTACCCGGCGGATAACCACAAACTCGGCTGGAACGAAATGCTCGCCTGGCTGCGGCAGAAACGCTGGCAGAGCATGAGCTTTGGCGGGATGGTTTATCTGGTGTTGCTGATTCCGGTGGTCAACATTCTGATGATGCCGGCGGCCGTGGCCGGCGCAACGCTGTTCTGGGTGCGTGAGCGTGGCGCGGAAAATCTGGTGCCGGAACGCCGTTAATCGCGTCACAAATCCATCATCCCACCGTCACAATGACGACATGGCCTCAGCCGACACTGAGGTCATGACGACAACTCTGCATATCACCCTGATCACCGAAACCTTCCCTCCGGAAATCAACGGCGTGGCCAATACCCTTGGCCGCTTGTTCGATGGTTTGCGCGCGCGCGGGCATCAGGTCGAGTTGGTGCGACCACGCCAGGGTGGCGACCCGCTTATGGGCAGCAACGATGAGTTGCTGTTGTGTCGAGGCTGGCCGCTGCCGGGATATCCCGGCCTGCAATGGGGTCAGTCGTCGATGCACAAGTTGCTGCGGCGCTGGAAACGCCATCGCCCGGACGTGTTGTACATCGCCACCGAAGGACCGCTGGGGTTGTCGGCATTGCGCGCGGCGCGGCGCTTGGGGATTTCGGTGGTCAGCGGCTTTCATACCAATTTTCAGCAGTACTCCAGCCAATACGGCCTCGGGCTGCTGACGCGCTTGCTGACTCACTACCTGCGCTGGTTTCACAATCGCTCGACGCTGACCCTGGTGCCCAGCGCCAGCCAGCGACTGGAACTGGAACGCCGTAGTTTCGAGCGCCTGGCGTTGCTCTCTCGAGGCGTCGACAGCCAGTTGTTTCATCCGGCCAAACGGCTGAAATCGCTGCGCGAGCAATGGGGACTGGCCGAGGATGATATTGCCTTCATCCACGTAGGACGTTTGGCTCAGGAGAAGAATCTTGGCTTGCTCAAGCGGTGCTTCGACACGCTGAAAATGACTTATCCACAGCGAAAAATGAAATTGATTGTGGTCGGTGACGGGCCGCAACGATCGATGCTGGAGAAGGAATTACCCGAGGCGATTTTCTGCGGCTCACAACGCGGCGAAGCCTTGGCCAGTCACTATGCGTCGGGGGATGTGTTTCTGTTTCCGAGCCTGACCGAAACCTTCGGCAACGTGGTGCTTGAGGCATTGGCCTCGGGGCTGGGGGTGGTGGCGTACGATCAGGCTGCGGCAGCCCAGCATATTCGCCATGGCTACAACGGCGTACTGGCTATGCCTGGGGATGAAGAGGCGTTCTGCGATGCGGCGTGTTGGCTGCTGGAGGAGCGCGAAACCTTGCGTTGCGTGCGGCTCAATGCGCGCCAGCATGCGAGTCGTCAGGGGTGGGCGGCGATTATCGAGCAGTTCGAGGGGCAGTTGCGCGGGGCTTGTGTGGGGGAGTTGGTGGTTCCTAATGCTCAGACATTACCCTGAATCTTTGCTGACTTTGAGGCCATCATCGCGGGCAAGCCCGCTCCCACAGGATTTGTGTGTGATGCAGAACACTGTGGGGCGGGCTTGCTCGTGAAGGCGTCAGTCCTGTCGCCGCTTAAACCAGCGTCATCAACGCCTCACGGCTAAACGGCAGGATCTCTTCCTCACGACCGTCCCGCACTTTCTGCGCCCAGTCCGGGTCCACCAACAATGCACGCCCCACTGCCACCAGATCGAACTCATCGTTGTTCAAACGCTCCAGCAGTTTTTCCAGGCTGGCCGGTTGGGCGATTTTATCGGTGTTGACCATGAACTGCAGGAATTCGCCGTCCAGGCCGACGCTGCCGACGGTGATGGTTGGCTTGCCGGTGAGCTTGCGAGTCCAGCCGGCCAGGTTCAGCTCGGAACCGTCGAACTCCGGCTCCCAGAAACGTCGCGTCGAGCAGTGGAAAATGTCCACGCCGGCGTCAGACAACGGCTTGAGGAACTCACCCAAGGCTTCCGGGGTTTGCACCAAGCGCGCGGTGTAGTCCTGCTGCTTCCATTGGGAGAAACGGAAGATGATCGGGAAACCTTCCCCGACCGCTGCACGCACCGCCTGGATCAGTTCAATGGCAAAACGCGAACGGTTAGCCAGGCTGCCGCCGTATTCGTCAGTGCGCTGGTTGCTGCCTTCCCAGAAGAACTGGTCCACGAGGTAGCCGTGGGCACCGTGAATTTCCACGCCGTCCATGCCGATGCTCTGGGCATCTTTGGCGGCTTGGGCAAACGCGGCGATCACGTCCTGGATATCTTGCTTGCTCATGCCGTGAACCACGACCTGACCGTCCTTCAATTTCTCCGACGGACCGTAACCCGGCACGCTGGCGTCCGGCTCGGTGCCGATACGGCGCACGCTGCCCACATGCCACAGTTGCGGAACAATTTTGCCGCCTTCGGCATGCACCGCATCGACGACTTTCTTCCAGCCGGCCAATGCCGCTTCACCATAGAAGTGCGGCACGTTCGGATAGCCGTTGGAGGCCTTGTGACCGACAGTGGTGCCTTCGGTGATGATCAGCCCAACCCCGGCGGCGGCGCGACGACGGTAGTACTCGATCACTTTGGAATTAGGCACGCCGCCCGGCGAAAACGAGCGGGTCATCGGCGCCATGACAACGCGGGTCGGCAACTCGAGGGCGCCTAGGTGAAAAGGCTTGAACAGGGCTTTGACGGGCATGGGACGCTCCACGGGATATAGACTTTATGACGACGATAATATGGAGAGCACCAAGCCTTGAACAGCACTATTGATTGCGGTGATTAAGGTCTAAAAGATAGGAAACATTGTAGGAGCGAGCGGTGCGGCGATCCGACTTGCCCGCGAAAGCGTCATGTCAGTCGATATCAATGTTGAATGACATGACGCCTTCGCGGGCAAGCCTCGCTCCTACACAGAGGAATATCAGCTCAGCGCTTTTTCGATCGCATGAACGACAGACGGATCATCCGGCGCCGTTCGAGGCGAGAACCGCGCCAGTACGCGACCGTCCTTGCCCAGCAGGAATTTCTCGAAGTTCCAGGTGATGTCGCCCGGGAATTCCGCGCCTTCACCCGCCAGCAGACGGTACAACTGATGACGCTCATGACCGTTGACTTCCAGCTTGCTGGACAACGGAAAAGTCACGCCATAGTTGAGGCTGCAGAACGCCTGGATCTCCTGCTCGGTGCCCGGTTCCTGCCCGGCAAACTGGTTGCACGGCAAGCCCAGCACACTGAAACCCTTGTCCTTGTATTGCTGGTAGAGGTTTTCCAGCGCCGCGTACTGTGGGGTCAAACCACATTTGGAGGCGACGTTGACCACCAGCACGACACGCCCCTTGAAGGGCGCCAGAGGTAGCTCCTGACCATCCAGGGCTGTCAGTTTAAGGTCGTGAAAAGCACTCATGACGAACTCCAAATTCCCGTGTTCTTCTCGAAACAGCCACTTGGCGGTGCCATCAAGGACAGCCGCGGACTAAAAAGGCGCCCTCAGGCGCCTCTCCAGCTATCTGAGCTTAGCGCAGAAAATCAGTGGTGATGGCCACCTTCGCCATGGACGTGACCATGAGCGATTTCTTCCTGGCTGGCGTCACGGATGTCGATGATCTTGACCTGGAAATTCAGGCGCTGACCGGCCAACGGGTGGTTGCCGTCGACGGTGACATCGTCGCCGTCCAGATCGCGAATGGTGACGATCTGCATCTGACCATCCGGAGCGGAAGCGTGGAACTGCATGCCCACTTCCAGCTCGTCAACGCCTTCGAACATGCTGCGGCTCAAAGTGCTGACCAGTTCGGCAGCGTATTCGCCGTAGGCATCTTCAGGTTCTACGGCGACAGTCAGTTCGTCACCGACTGCTTTTCCTTCCAGTGCCTTTTCCAGGCCCGGGATGATGTTACCTGCGCCTTGCAGGTAGACCAGCGGCGCGCCGCCGGCGGAACTGTCGATGACCTCACCAGCGTCGTTGGTCAGGGTATAGTCGATGGAGACAGCCTTATTGGCGGCGATCAGCATGGGGCGAGACCTTTTGCATAAGAATATAGAAAGACCAAGTTTAGCGAAGCAATCGCCCGAAAGCGAACACAACCCGGACAGACGGGGTGCGACGAAAGCCTCGACCGTCACAGGCTTTCATCAGGACGAGGAAGGGCACTGGGTAGCCGAGCTTTCCTGCGGCCATACCCAACACCTGCGGCACCAGCCCCCATGGCAATCCCGGGCCTGGGTGCTGGACCCTTCGCTGCGCAATGAAAAAATAGGCCAGCCCTTTGATTGCGGATGGTGCGCACAAGGCTCGGTTAGCGATAACCTTGACGACTGAATTTTGGTAGATCGTCAGATATAGATGATCACCTGGCGGCCACGGCTGCCCACATGCACTTCCAGAGAATCCGCATGCAAACTTTTTTTATCGCACCCACCGATTTTGGTGTGGGTCTGACCTCCATCAGCCTCGGGCTGGTGCGTACGCTTGAGCGGGCCGGTCTCAAAGTCGGCTTTTTCAAACCGATTGCCCAGCCGCACCCGGGCGACACGGGCCCAGAACGCTCCACCGAACTGGTGGCCCGCACCCATGGTTTGAAACCGCCTCAGCCACTGGGCCTGGCCCACGTCGAGCGGATGCTCGGCGACGGCCAGCTGGACGAACTGCTCGAAGAAATCATCACCCTTTATCAGCAAGCCGCTGTCGGCAAAGACGTGCTGATCGTCGAAGGCATGGTCCCGACCCGCAGCGCCAGTTACGCGGCGCGGGTGAACCTGCATTTGGCCAAGAGTCTCGATGCCGACGTGATTCTGGTCTCGGCACCGGAAAACGAAGTGCTGACCGAATTGTCCGGCCGGGTGGAGTTGCAGGCGCAATTGTTCGGCGGGCCGAAAGACCCGAAAGTCCTGGGCGTGATCCTCAATAAGGTCAAGACCGACGAAAGCATGGAGGCCTTCGCCTCGCGCCTGAAGGAGCACTCGCCATTGCTGCGCAGTGGCGACTTCCGGCTGCTCGGCTGCATCCCGTATCAACCGGAACTGAACGCACCGCGCACCCGCGACGTGGCCGATCTGATGGGCGCTCAGGTGCTCAACGCCGGTGATTACGAAACCCGGCGCATGACCAACATCATCATCTGCGCCCGCACCATGCGCAACACCGTGGAGCTGCTCAAGCCCGGCGTGCTGGTGGTGACTCCCGGCGATCGCGACGACATCATCCTCGCAGTCAGTCTCGCAGCGATGAACGGCGTGCCCCTGGCCGGTCTGTTGCTGACCAGCGATACCCTGCCCGATCCGCGCATCATGGATCTGTGCCGTGGCGCCTTGCAGGCCGGCTTGCCGGTGTTATCGGTCAGTACTGGTTCTTACGACACCGCCAACCAGTTGAACGGTTTGAACAAGGAAATTCCGATCGACGACCGCGAACGTGCGGAGATCATCACCGATTTCGTCGCCGGTCACCTCGACGCCAACTGGCTGCACCAGCGTTGTGGCACGCCACGGGAAATGCGCCTGTCGCCAGCGGTGTTCCGCTACCAACTGATCCAGCGTGCCCAGGCCGCCAACAAGCGCATCGTGTTGCCCGAAGGCAGCGAACCGCTGACGGTGCAAGCCGCGGCGATCTGTCAGGCGCGCGGCATTGCCCGTTGCGTATTGCTGGCAAAACCGGCGGATGTCGAAGCCGTCGCCCGCGCCCAAGGCATCGAGTTGCCGCCGGGGCTGGAAATCCTCGACCCGGACCTGATCCGCGAGCGTTACGTCGAGCCGATGGTCGCCCTGCGTAAAAGCAAAAGCCTCAACGCCCCCATGGCCGAGCAACAACTGGAAGACACCGTGGTGATCGGTACCGTGATGCTGGCGCTGGATGAAGTCGACGGGCTGGTGTCCGGAGTCATTCACTCCACCGCCAACACCATCCGCCCGGCCCTGCAGCTGATCAAGACCGCGCCGGGCTGCACGCTGGTGTCTTCGGTGTTCTTCATGCTGTTTCCGGAAGAAGTGCTGGTCTACGGCGACTGCGTGATGAACCCGCACCCGAGTGCCAGCGAACTGGCCGAGATTGCGTTGCAAAGCGCCGACTCGGCGGCGGCATTCGGGATAACCCCGCGCGTGGCGATGATCAGTTACTCCAGCGGTGAGTCGGCCAGCGGTGAAGAAGTCGAGAAGGTCCGCGAAGCGACGTTACTCGCCCACGAACAGCAAAACTCGCTGTTGATCGACGGCCCGTTGCAGTACGACGCCGCTGCCAACGAAACCGTGGCCAAGCAACTGGCACCGAACAGTCAGGTGGCTGGCCGCGCTACGGTGTTCGTGTTCCCCGACTTGAACACCGGCAACACCACCCACAAAGCCGTGCAGCGCAGCGCCGACTGCGTCAGCCTCGGGCCGATGCTGCAAGGCCTGCGCAAACCGGTGAATGACCTGCCGCGCGGCGCGCAGGTCGACGACATCGTCTACACCATCGCGTTGACCGCGATCCAGGCTGCCAACCGACCTATGGATGTTTAAATGCTGGATTTTCTACCTGCCCCCCTGCGCGGCGTGATCGCCTCGCTGTTGTTGGCGCTGAACACGATTGTCTGCTGCACGCCGCTGTTCGTAGTGGCGATCTTCAAACTGCTGCTGCCCTTCCCCGCCGCCCAGCGTTTCACCGACTGGCTGATGGGTCATATCCACGAAACCTGGATCAGCAACAACAAGGCCTGGATGGACCTGCTCGGGCATACGCGCTGGCAGCTCAGCGGGCTGGAAGGCCTGGACTATCAACACTCATACCTGATCACCAGCAACCACCAGAGCTGGGTCGACATCATGGTGTTGCAGTACGTGCTCAACCGTCGCATCCGTCCGCTGAAGTTCTTCCTCAAACAGCAACTGATCTGGGTGCCGGTGATTGGCCTGGCGTGGTGGGCACTCGGTTTTCCGTTCATGAAGCGTTACTCCAAGGCCTATCTGGAAAAGCATCCAGAGAAGAAAGGCAAAGATCTGGAGACCACTCGGAAGACCTGCGACAAGTTCCGCAATAACCCGGTGGGGATTTTCAACTTCGTCGAAGGCACGCGCTTCACCGAGGGCAAGCACGTACAGCAGAGCTCACCGTTCCGCTACCTGCTCAAGCCGAAAGCGGGCGGTATTGCCTTCGTGCTGGATGCCATGGGCGACCAGCTGGAAGCCATCGTCAACGTGACCATCCACTATCCGGCGGGGCGTCCGGGTTACTGGGATTTGCTCTGTGGGAATGTGAAGGATGTAGTGGTGCACTTTCAGGAGCTGAAGATTCCACCGCAATTCGTCGGCAAGAACTACGACCAGGACGGCGTGTATCGCCTGGAGTTTCAGGGTTGGATCAATCAGCTGTGGAATGACAAGGATGCGCTGCTGGGGCAGATGCATCGCGAGTACACCGCCAAGGTTTGAGGTGTTTGTACAGACGCTATCGCGGGCAAGCCCGCTCCCACAGTGGTTTCTGTGGAATGCAAATTTTGTGTTCACTAGAAATCCCTGTGGGAGCGGGCTTGCCCGCGATGGCGATCTCAAGAACACAAAAAAACCCGCAGACGATCACTCATCTGCGGGTTTTTTATTGGCGGCTAACGCTTAGATCGCGCCACGCTTACGCAGCAGATCCAGCACTTGCTTGACGCTTTCTTCCAGCGACAGCGACTGGGTGTCGATCACCAGATCGGCATTCAGCGGCACGTCGTACGGGAAGGATTCGCCCGGGATGTTGTCGCCACCCGCAGCGTACAGACCTTGCGGATCACGCTCGGCACAGACCGTCGGCGAGGCCTGGACGTAGACCGTCAGCAGACGCTCCTTGCCGATCAGTTCCCTGGCCTGCTCACGACCTTCAGCACTCGGCGCAACGAAGGCTGCCAAGGTCAACAGACCCGCTTCGTTGAACTGACGCGCAACGTGCGCCGCACGACGCCAGTTTTCGGTACGCCCGGCGCGATCATTTGGCAGACCTTTGTTGAGGTCGTGACGCAGGTTCTGGCCATCGAGTACAAACACCGCACGGCCCAGGTCGAACAGCTTGCGTTCAACCGCGTAGGCCAGGGTGCTTTTACCAGCGCCCGACAGGCCGCTGAACAACACGGTGGCCGGTTGCTGACCAAAACGCTGGGCACGCTCTTCGGTAGCCACGTGAGCCAGTTTGCCGTGATGGGTGCTGGTGCCATGACTCAACGGCTGGGCGATGATCATGCCGGCCGCGACCGTGCCGTTGGTCAGTCGATCGATGACGATGAACGAACCGGTGGTGCGGTTGCTGTCGTAACCATCCAGCGCGATAGCCGCGTCGAGGCTGATCTTGACCCGACCGATCTCGTTCAACTGCAGCGAGCTCGCCGGCCCTTCGGCCAACGTGTTCACGTCCACGCGATTGACGATGCTGGTGATCGAACCCGGCACGTAAGTCGTGGCGCGCTTGATGTCGTATTTCTTGCCCGGCAGCATCGGCTCTTCGGCCATCCACACCAGCATGGCGTCGAAGGCGTCAGTCACTTGCGGCTGGTTGTCGGCATGCACCAGCAAGTCGCCACGGGAGATATCGATTTCGTCTTCCATGGTCAGCGTCACGGCTTGACCAGGACCTGCATGCTCCAGCTCACCTTCGAAGGTGACAATGGATTTCACGCGGCTGCTCTTGCCCGATGGCAGCACAACGACTTCGTCGCCCTTGTGCACGATGCCGCTGGCCAAGGTGCCGGCAAAACCACGGAAGTTCAGGTTCGGACGGTTGACGTACTGCACCGGGAAACGCAAATCGGTGTAGTTACGGTCATTGGCGATTTCGACGGTTTCAAGAATTTCCATCAGCGACTGGCCGGTGTACCACGGCGAGCGCTCGGACTTGTTCACCACGTTGTCGCCCTTGAGAGCGGACATCGGTACGAACGCCATGGTGGTCGGCTTGAACGCGATGCCTTCGGCGAACTTCAGGTAATCGGCCTTGATCGACTCGAACACGCTTTCGTCGAAGCCGTTGAGGTCCATCTTGTTGATGGCGACAACGATGTGCTTGATGCCCAGCAACGAGGCGATAAAGCTGTGGCGACGGGTCTGGGTCTGCACGCCGTAACGGGCGTCGACCAGGATGATCGCCAGGTCACAGGTGGATGCACCGGTGGCCATGTTGCGGGTGTACTGCTCATGGCCGGGGGTATCGGCGATGATGAATTTGCGCTTGGCGGTGGAGAAATAGCGGTAGGCGACATCAATGGTGATGCCCTGCTCACGCTCGGCCTGCAAGCCGTCGACCAGCAACGCCAGGTCGATGTCTTCGCCGGTGGTGCCGACTTTTTTCGAGTCGCGGGTGATGGCTTCCAGATGATCTTCGTAGATCATTTTGGAGTCGTGCAGCAGGCGCCCGATCAGGGTACTCTTGCCGTCGTCGACGTTGCCACAGGTAAGAAAGCGCAGCATTTCCTTGCGTTCGTGCTGGCCCAGATAGGCGAGGATGTCCTCGCTGATCAAATCAGATGCGTGCGACATGACAACCCCTTAGAAATAACCCTGACGTTTCTTTTCTTCCATCGAACCTGCGCCATCGTGATCGATGACTCGGCCCTGGCGTTCGGAAGTTCGCGTCAGGAGCATTTCCTGAATGATGTCGGTCAGGCTGGTGGCCTCGGACTCGACCGCACCGGTCAACGGGTAGTCGCCCAGCGTACGGAAACGGACCTTCTTCTTGACGATGCGCGCCTTGTCTTCGTCGCTCAAGTGATTGAGCAGGCGCTCGTCGTCGATCATGATCCAGGTGCCATTCATCTCGATGACATCGCGCTCGGCTGCGAAATACAGCGGCACGATCGGGATGCCTTCGAGGTAGATGTACTGCCAGATATCCAGCTCGGTCCAGTTCGACAACGGGAATACGCGGATCGATTCGCCCTTGTTGACCTTGCCGTTGTAGACGTTCCACAACTCGGGACGCTGGTTTTTCGGGTCCCAACGGTGCTTGGTGTCACGGAAGGAATACACGCGCTCTTTGGCCCGGGATTTCTCTTCGTCGCGACGAGCGCCACCGAATGCCGCATCGAAGCCGTACTTGTCGAGAGCCTGTTTGAGGCCTTCGGTCTTCATGATGTCGGTGTGCTTGGCACTGCCGTGGGTGAGCGGGTTAATACCCTGCGCAACACCCTCGGGATTCACGTGCACCAGCAGGTCCAGGCCGAGTTCTTCGACCATGCGGTCGCGGAACGCGTACATTTCCTTGAACTTCCACTGCGTGTCGACGTGCATCACCGGAAACGGAAGTTTGCCCGGGAAGAATGCCTTGCGCGCGAGGTGCAGCATCACGGCGGAGTCTTTACCGACGGAGTACAGCATCACCGGGTTATCGAACTCGGCGGCGACCTCGCGGATGATGTGGATGCTTTCGGCCTCCAGCTGTTTCAGATGCGTCAGTTTGTCGACCATGGCTACTCACGAAAACGATCTTATGGACGGCCTGCGGGCCGTGTTCGAGCGGGGAATCCTAGCACAGCGCTCCCTTCTAATCAGGACGCTGGCTAGATCGAAAGGGTATATGAATATACCCCCTCGTTTGGGCTATTCCCTTGTAGGAGCGAGGCTTGCCCGCGAAGAACGATTACTCGGTGCATCAGGCATACCGCGTTATCGTTCTTCGCGGGCAAGCCTCGCTCCTACAGGGGCAACCTCATTCAGTTTTGAAATCAAATGGGGTTCGGGCAATCGATGAAGATGTGCTCGAGGGCGAAACGTCGCGCCAGGTAATCGCCCAAGGCCTGCACACCATAACGCTCGGTGGCGTGGTGGCCGGCGGCGATGAAGCTGATGTCATTTTCCCGGGCGCTGTGGAACGTCTGCTCGGAGGCTTCGCCGCTGAGGTACAGATCAACGCCAGCCAACACCGCCTGATCAATGTAACCCTGGCCGCCACCGGTGCACCAGCCGACCCGACGAATCATCTCGCTGCCTTCGATCAGCAATGGCTCACGCCCCATGACTTCCTGCACGCGACGGGCGAAATCACGAGGGGTCATCGGTTCGCTCAACGAGCCGACCAGGCCAACGACTTTCAGATTGTCCGGATCCAGCGGGCCTTCGACGGTGATGTCCAGTTGCCGGGCAAGCTGCACGTTGTTCCCGACTTCCGGGTGCAGATCCAGCGGCAAGTGATAGGACAGCAGGCTGATATCGTGCTTGAGCAAGGTTTTCAACCGGCGCTGCTTCATGCCGGTAATGCACGGGTTCTCGCCTTTCCAGAAATAGCCGTGATGCACCAGCACCAGATCGGCCTGGGCCTCTACCGCGGCGTCCAGCAACGCTTGGCTTGCAGTAACACCGCTGACGATGCGCATCACTTGCGGCCGGCCTTCGACCTGCAAACCGTTGGGGCAGTAATCGGCGATCTTCGAACTGGCCAGGTAGCGGTCGGCTTCTTCGACCAGGGTGCTCAGGGCGACGGCCATAAAAGACTCCTAAATATCCCGTTCAGAGGCGCGCTCGGCCTCGTATAATGCGCGACATTATGGGCGGTCTCACACCGCCTGCAACCTCTGTAGGACGTGCTTAATGCTCAAGGCGCTGCGTTTTTCCGGCTGGCCGCTGTTGGCCGGCGTGCTTATCGCTCTATTGATTATGCAGCGTTACCCGCAATGGGTCGGGCTACCGAGCCTGGACGTGAATCTGCAGCAAGCCCCGCAAACTCTCGGTCTGCAGCAAGGCCCGGTGTCCTATGCCGACGCGGTGACCACGGCCGCGCCGTCGGTGGTCAACCTGTACACCACCAAAGTGGTCAACAAGCCCAGCCATCCGCTGTTCGAAGATCCGCAGTTCCGCCGTTTCTTCGGCGACAACTCGCCCAAGCAGAAGCGCATGGAGTCGAGCCTCGGTTCGGGCGTGATCATGAGCCCGGAAGGTTACCTGCTGACCAACAACCACGTGACCAGCGGTGCCGACCAGATCGTGGTGGCGCTCAAGGATGGTCGTGAAACCCTGGCCCGGGTCATCGGCAGCGACCCGGAAACCGACCTCGCGGTGTTGAAGATCGACCTGAAAAACCTGCCGTCGATCACCGTCGGCCGTTCCGACAATATCCGTATCGGCGATGTGGCCCTGGCCATCGGCAACCCGTTCGGCGTCGGCCAGACCGTGACCATGGGCATCATCAGCGCCACCGGGCGCAATCAGCTCGGACTGAACAACTACGAAGATTTCATCCAGACCGACGCCGCGATCAACCCCGGCAACTCCGGCGGTGCGCTGGTGGACGCCAACGGCAACCTGACCGGCATCAACACCGCGATCTTCTCCAAGTCCGGCGGTTCCCAGGGCATCGGCTTCGCGATCCCGGTCAAATTGGCGATGGAGGTGATGAAGTCGATCATCGAACACGGCCAGGTGATTCGCGGCTGGCTCGGCATCGAAGTACAACCGTTGAGCCAGGAACTGGCGGAATCGTTTGGTCTGTCCGGACGTCCGGGGATTGTGGTCGCGGGGATTTTCCGTGACGGCCCGGCGCAGAAGGCCGGCCTGCAACTGGGCGACGTGATCCTCAGCATCGACGGTGAACCCGCCGGCGACGGTCGCCGCTCGATGAACCAGGTGGCGCGGATCAAACCGACCGACAAGGTCACCATTCAGGTGATGCGCAACGGTAAAGAGCTCAAGCTCACGGCAGAAATCGGTCTGCGTCCGCCACCCGCGCCGATCAAGGAAAAGGAAGAAGAGTAAGCAGTAGGAGCTGCCGAAGATTCGGGCCACGTTCGGACGATCTTTTACGCCCTCGGTAGCTCCGTAACTCCACAACTGTTAACAGCAGACATTCTCATTGGGCATGTTATATTGTTCCAACATCACTGTTGGAGCAACCTGACATGTCGCCTCGAACAATCGCCTCCCCCGCAGGCCTGGCCCTCGGTTTGCTGGCGGGTCCGGTCTTCGCCGAAGAGTCGCATACCGTTGAACCGGACGCCATCAGCGTCACCTCCGACTACGAATCCCCCACCGGCCCGATCAAGGGTTATCGCGCAACCCGCTCCTCCAGCGCGACCAAAACCGACACGCCCCTTCGCAATATCCCGCAATCGATCAGTGTGATTCCCGTCAGTGACCTCAAGGACCTGGGCTGCACCAGCGTCGAGCGCGCACTGGATTTTGGACGAGAAATACTTCGAGCGCTCTTACAGCAATTACTGGGTCAATCCCGGTGAGCCGCGCAATTTCACTGTCAGCCTGACACTCAATCTGTAAAAGGAAAACTCACCATGCAACAAGCTAAATCACTGATTCTGCTGGGTCTGCTCGGCGCGATGCTCACCACTCACGCCTCAGCCCATGGGCTGTGGACCGAACAACGTCGCGGCAATATCGAAGCCATCTACGGTGATGGCGCTGAGGACAATGCTTTCAAGGCGCAGAAAATCAGCGGCGCCTGGGCCTACGACACCGAAGGAAAAATGATCCCGGTTACCGTGGAACGCCTGGCCGACCATGCTCGCCTGCAACCACTCAAACCGCCCGCGGCGCTAGCAGTCGCACTGGACAATGGCATGTGGTCGCTGACCGCCGACAAAAAGTGGATCAACGAAGGACGCAGCAAGGTGCCAGGAGCGATCGAGTCGACCGAGACGTTCAAATACAGCCTGGCGATTTACCAGCCGGGGGTGAAGTTGCCGAAGCTCGATCAGATGAAATTGGTGATTTTGCCGGAAGTCGATCCGCTGACGGTTGGGCCTGGCAAGTCGTTGCCGGTTCGAGTGCTATTGGACGGCAAGCCGGCGGCGGGCGTGAAGTTGGTAGGCGACTATCGCAGCGCGCCGAGTACCACGAGCACCGAAACCGACGCAGAGGGTCGGGCGCAAGTATTGGTGCGTAATGAAGGGTTGAATGTGATTGCGGCGCAGGTGGAAGTACCGGTGAAGAATAGCCCGGATGTGGCGACACGCGGGCTGTTCACGTCACTGACCTTCCTTGGCGAACCGCATCACGAGTAACCCACAAAACCTTGTGGGAGCGTGGCTTGCCCGCGATGGGGACACCGCGGTGCAATAGGTAGACCGCGTTATCGTTTATCGCGGGCAAGCCACGCTCCCACAGGATTGGGGATGCCTTACAGGTCGCCGAGGCCGTCGATCAGCGCCTGATTCTGCTCCGGCGCGCCGATGGAAATCCGCAGGAACTGGGCAATCCGCTCTTGCTTGAAGTGCCGAACAATCACGCCCTGTTCGCGCAACTTCGCCGCCAGCCCTGCCGCATCGTGCTTCGGGTGACGGGCGAAAATGAAGTTTGCTGCCGACGGCAACACCTCAAACCCCTTCGCTTCCAGCTGCGCGACCACCTTCTCGCGACTCTCGATGACCAACCGACACGTCTTGTCGAAGTACTCGCGATCCTCAAACGCCGCCGCAGCTCCCACAATCGCCAGACGATCCAGCGGATAGGAGTTGAAGCTGTTCTTGATCCGCTCCAGCGCCTCGATCAGGTCCGGATGCCCCACCGCCAGGCCAACCCGCAGGCCCGCCAGCGAACGAGACTTGGACAGGGTCTGAGTCACCAACAGGTTCGGATAACGGTCCACCAGCGTGATCGCCGTTTCACCGCCGAAATCAATGTAAGCCTCATCCACCACGACCACCGAATCCGGGCTGGCCTTGAGGATTTGCTCAACCGCGTCCAGCGCCAACAGGCAACCGGTTGGCGCGTTCGGGTTAGGGAAAATGATCCCTCCGTTCGGCTTGGCGTAGTCCGCCGGGTTGATCTGGAATTGTTCATCCAGCGGCACCGCGTCGAACTTAATGCCATACAACCCGCAGTAAACCGGGTAGAAGCTGTAGCTGATATCCGGGAATAGCAGCGGCTGATCGTGTTGCAGCAAACCGTGGAAAATGTGCGCCAGGACTTCATCGGAACCGTTGCCGAGGAACACCTGATTGCCCTGCACGCCGTAGTACTTGGCAACAGCCTGCTTGAGCAGGTCGCTGTTCGGGTCCGGGTACAGACGCAGGTTGTCGTTCAGTTCGGTCTGCATCGCGGCCAACGCTTTGGGCGATGGACCGTACGGGTTTTCGTTGGTGTTGAGCTTCACCAGTTTCGCCAGCTTCGGCTGTTCGCCCGGCACGTAAGGCACCAGGCTCTTGACGAAGGGACTCCAGAATTTACTCATGCTTAGTTGCCCTTCTTATCGTCAACGATGCGGTATTCGGCGCTCCGCGCGTGGGCGGTCAGCGACTCGCCACGGGCCAGCACGGAAGCGGTTTTGCCCAGTTCGGAGGCACCCTGCTCGGAGCAGAAGATGATCGACGAGCGTTTCTGGAAATCGTAAACACCCAGCGGCGAAGAGAAGCGCGCGGTGCCGGACGTCGGCAGCACATGGTTTGGGCCGGCGCAGTAGTCGCCCAAGGCTTCGGACGTGTGACGCCCCATGAAGATCGCACCAGCGTGACGAATCTGCGGCAACCAGGCCTGCGGATCGGCAACCGACAACTCCAGGTGTTCTGGCGCAATACGGTTGGCCACTTCGATGGCTTGTTCCATGTCGCGAACCTTGATCAGCGCACCGCGACCATTGATCGAGGTTTCGATAATCTCGGCGCGTTCCATGGTCGGCAGCAGTTTGGCGATGCTCGCTGCGACCTTGTCGAGGAACTCGGCGTCCGGGCTGACCAGAATCGCCTGAGCGTCTTCGTCGTGCTCGGCCTGGGAGAACAGGTCCATGGCAATCCAGTCCGGATCGGTCTGGCCGTCACACACCACGAGGATCTCCGACGGGCCGGCGATCATGTCGATCCCGACCTGGCCGAACACGTGGCGCTTGGCAGTGGCGACATAGATGTTGCCAGGGCCAACAACCTTATCGACCTTCGGCACGCTTTCGGTGCCGTAAGCCAGCGCCGCAACGGCTTGGGCGCCGCCGATGGTGAACACCCGGTCAACCCCGGCAATGCAGGCCGCGGCCAGCACCAGCTCGTTGATTTCGCCGCGCGGAGTCGGCACGACCATGACCACTTCGGTCACGCCGGCAACCTTGGCCGGAATTGCGTTCATCAGCACCGAGGACGGGTACGACGCCTTGCCGCCCGGCACATACAGACCGGCGCGATCCAGCGGCGTGACCTTCTGGCCCAGCACCGTACCGTCGTCTTCGGTGTAGCTCCAGGAATCCTGTTTCTGTTTTTCGTGGTAGCTGCGCACCCGGGTCGCGGCTTTTTCCAGGGCTTCGCGCTGAGGCACGGTAATCCGGGTCAATGCAAGTTCCAGGCGTTCGCGCGGCAAGATCAGGTCTGCCATGGAGGCGACTTGCAGGCCGTCGAACTTCTGGGTGAACTCCACCAGCGCCGCGTCGCCACGCTCGCGCACAGCCCTGATGATGTCCAGCACCCGCTGATTGACCGAGTCGTCAGACACACTTTCCCAGCTCAGCAGATGATCCAGATGATGTGCGAAATCCGGGTCAGCAGCGTTGAGTCGGCGAATTGCAGTCGGTGCGGTCATAGCGAGAGCCTCATAGGATTGGCAAAAACTCAGGCGCCCGAAGCTACCATCGATCCGCTTGGGCACCTGAGAATTCTGGCTATGAGGCGGATAGACGGGCGCGACTTAACGTCGCGCAGGTGAATCAGCCGCGGTGTCGAGACTCCACTGCCTTGCGCAGGGTGTCGATCAACGCCTGGATACGGGCGTGTTGCATTTTCATCGAAGCTTTGTTGACGATCAGCCGCGAGCTGATGTCGGCAATGAAATCCTGGGGTTCCAGGCCATTGGCACGCAGAGTGTTACCGGTGTCGACCACGTCAATGATCTTGTCCGCCAGACCGATCAGCGGCGCCAGCTCCATCGAGCCGTAGAGCTTGATGATGTCGACCTGACGGCCCTGCTCGGCGTAATAACGCTTGGCGACGTTGACGAATTTGGTCGCCACCCGCAGACGGCCCTTGGGCTCGACATCGCCAACACGGCCGGCGGTCATCAGCTTGCAGAGGGCAATTCGCAGATCCAGAGGCTCGTACAGACCCTGGCCGCCATATTCCATCAGCACATCTTTACCGGCGACGCCCAGGTCCGCGGCACCATGCTCGACATAAGTCGGCACATCGGTGGCGCGCACGATCAGCAAGCGCACATCGGCCTGGGTCGTGGGGATGATCAGCTTGCGGCTCTTGTCCGGATTCTCGGTCGGCACGATGCCCGCTTCAGCCAGAAGCGGCAGGGTGTCGTCAAGGATGCGGCCCTTGGACAGTGCGATGGTCAACATGGGAAACGTCAGTCCTTATCAAGGTACTCATGCCCGGTCGCAAATGGCGCCGGACACACATCGAGGGTGTCACCACCCTCGATTCATAACAAACTCAGTAGGCGCGTCCTTGCGCCCATACGGCAACTACTAGCCCGGAACGCGACGGATCTTGGCGCCCAGCATCTGCAGTTTCTCTTCGATGCACTCGTAACCACGGTCGATGTGGTAGATGCGGTCGATCAGGGTATCGCCTTCGGCGATCAGCGCCGAGATCACCAGGCTGGCCGAAGCACGCAGGTCGGTGGCCATTACTGGCGCGCCCTTGAGCTTTTCGATGCCGGTGACGATGGCGGTGTTGCCTTCGACCTGGATATGAGCGCCCATGCGGTGCAGTTCGTAAACGTGCATGAAGCGGTTTTCGAAGATCGTCTCGATCACCGCACCCGTGCCTTCGGCAATGGCGTTGAGGGAGATGAACTGCGCCTGCATGTCGGTCGGGAACGCCGGGTATGGAGCGGTCCGCACGTTGACGGCTTTCGGCCGCTTGCCGTGCATGTTCAGCTCGATCCAGTCTTCGCCGCAGGTGATTTCAGCACCGGACTCGCGGAGCTTTTCCAGAACGGCTTCGAGGATGGTCGGATCAGTATCCTTGACCTTCACACGACCGCCAGTTACCGCTGCCGCCACCAGGTAGGTGCCGGTCTCGATACGGTCAGGCATCACCTTGTAAGTGGTCGGGTGCAGACGCTCGACGCCATCGATGGTGATGGTGTCGGTGCCGGCGCCAGTGATCTTGGCGCCCATGGCGTTCAGGAAGTTCGCCAGGTCGATGACCTCAGGCTCGCGAGCGGCGTTCGCCAGCACGCTACGGCCCTTGGCCAGAGCAGCTGCCATCATGATGTTCTCGGTACCGGTCACGCTGACGGTGTCGAAGAAGAAGTGCGCACCGCGCAGGCCACCCTCAGGGGCCTTGGCCTTGATGTAGCCACCTTCAACGTCGATGACCGCGCCCATGGCTTCGAGGCCACGGATGTGCAGGTCGACCGGACGCGAACCGATGGCGCAACCGCCAGGCAGTGCGACTTCGGCATAACCGAAACGGGCAACCATCGGGCCCAATACCAGGATCGAGGCACGCATGGTTTTCACCAGTTCGTACGGCGCGATCAGGGTCTTGATGGTACGCGGGTCAATTTCGACGCTGAGCTTCTCGTCGATCACCGGCTCGATGCCCATGCGACCGAACAACTCGATCATGGTGGTGATGTCATGCAGGTGCGGCAGGTTGGCAACCGTCACCGGGCCATCGCACAGCAGGGTTGCAGCCAGGATCGGCAGGGCAGAGTTTTTTGCCCCGGAGATGCGGATCTCGCCATCAAGACGAGCGCCACCGGTAATAATCAATTTATCCATAAGAATCTCGACGCCCTTGGGCTCAGGTGCGCTCGGCCCAGGCCGCGCTGCTGAAAAATTTCATAGTGACCGCATGGATGCTGCCATCGGCGATCCATGGGTTCAAATGGGCATAGATGCTCTGCTGACGCTTGACCGGGCTTAACGCCGCCAGTTCATCGCTAATCACGTTCAGCTGAAAGTTGCAGCCTTCACCCTCAACTTCAATTTGAGTTCCTGGCAGCTTTCCTTCAAGGAAGCTCTTCACTTCTACGGCCTGCATGCTCAACCTCAATCGGCGCCCTGTGCGCGCGGGTCGGACATCATACAAAAAAGCCCCGCGCCTGCGAACCCCGCGAAGCAGGACTCTGACGGGGGGCTTCTTTATAGATGCGGTTCAGGGATGCGCCAACAGCTCGGTCAATTCGCTGACCTGAGCGATTTCACGCATGTCTTCGGGCATCGCACGAATGCTCAGGGCCTTGCCGGCCGCCTGGGCATCGCGCATGAAGCACAGCAGCAGCGACAAGCCGACGCTGCTGGACTTCTCCACCGAGGAGCAATCAACCACCAGCGCAGCTGCGTTACTGGATTTGATCAGCGCCTGCCCCTGCTTGCGCAGGTTCGGGCCTGTCCGGTAATCCAGCACGCCACTGAGCAGCAGTTCGCCGGATTCGCTCATGCGAATGGCCGACTCACTCATTGGGTTTGGTTCTCGGTAGATTTTTCGGTGGCTTCCTTGGCTTTGGCGACTTCCCCGGCCCAACCGTTGATGGTTTTGTCCAGGTCGTTGCCATTGCGCTGCATCGCATCAGCGAACTGATCGCGGAACAGCTTGCCGATATTGATGCCATTGATGATCACGTTGCGCAGCTTCCACTCGCCATTGATCTTTTCGAGTGTGTAAGACACGGGATAGATCGCGCCGCTGCTGCCTTTGACCGTCATGCCAACGCTGGTACGGTCTCCCGACTCATCCTTGGCAGGTTCAACGGTGATGCCCTGGTTGTTGTACTCGAGCAAGGCGTTACCGTAGAACTGGAACAGGCCTTTCTTGAAATTTTCCTGAAAGGTCTGCATCTGCTCAGGCGTGGCTTTGCGCGAATACTTGACCGTCATGATGCTTTTGGAGATGCCCTCGGCATCCACCACAGGCCCGACGATGGTGTTCAGCGCCGCATAAAAGTCTTGCGGATCCTGCTTGTACTTCTCTTTGTTGGCCGCCAGATCGGCGAGCATCCGATTGGTGGTGTCCTGTACCAGATCGTGCGCGGAAGGCCCCGCCACGGCGTTAGCCATCAACGGCAAGGCCGCGAGTATTACCAACAGGCCACGTCGCAAGATAGAGATCATTCAAAAGCTCCTCATTTAGCTTCTTTGCTAACGGTATTGAGCAGGAATTTACCGATCAGGTCCTCGAGTACCAATGACGACTGCGTGTCGTGGATGGTTCCACCCTCCTTGAGCAGGGTTTCCTCCCCGCCCACACTGATACCGATGTATTTCTCACCCAACAGGCCAGCGGTCAGGATAGAGGCAGTGGAGTCGGCCGGCAGGTTATCTACGCGCTTTTCCAGTTGCATGGTCACCCGACCGGTGAAGCTGTCGCGGTCCAGATCGATCGCCGTGACCTTACCGATGGTCACACCGGCCATGGTCACTTTAGCTCTGACCGTCAAACCGGCGATATTATCGAAATATGCATAAAGTTTATAAGTATCGGTGGTTGCGCTCGGGGACAGACCACTGACCCGCAACGCAAGCAACAGCAAAGCCAGGATGCCAGCCAGCAAGAAAAGGCCGACACCGATTTCCAGGGTGCGGTTTTGCATCAGAAATCTCCAAACATCAAGGCGGTCAGAATAAAGTCCAGGCCGAGTACAGCCAAAGAGGCATACACCACGGTCTTGGTAGTGGCACGACTGATCCCCTCGGAAGTGGGCTCGCAGTCATAGCCTTGGAATACGGCGATCCAGGTCACGACGAAGGCAAAAACGATGCTTTTGATAATGCCGTTGAGCACATCGTCGACAAACGTCACGCTGTTTTGCATGTTCGACCAGTAAGAGCCTTCATAGACACCCAGCCAGTCGACAGCCACCCACGAACCGCCCCAGATGCCCACCACGCTGAAAATCATTGCCAGCACCGGCAGGGAAATGAAGCCGGCCCACAGGCGCGGGGCAATGATGTACTTGAGCGGGTCAACCCCGATCATTTCCAGACTGGACAGCTGTTCGGTGGATTTCATGTTGCCGATTTCGGCGGTCAGTGCCGAACCTGCGCGCCCGGCGAACAGCAAGGCCGTAACCACCGGACCGAGTTCACGCAACAGCGTCAGTGCAACCATCTGCCCGACTGCCTGCTCCGAACCGTAGCTGGACAGAATGTTAAAGCCCTGCAACGCCAGCACCATGCCGATGAATACCCCGGAGACCACAATGATCACCAGGGACATCACGCCCACCGAATGCAGCTGCTTGACCAGCAGGCCAAAACCGCCACCGATGCCGCCACGACCGAGCAAGGCATGGAACAGGAACAACGCCGAACGCCCGAACACCTCCAGTACATCGATGCCGGCGCGGCCGAACCGGCGCACTCTTTCTATCAGTGAAATCTTGCGCATCAGCGCTTCCCCAGAAGATCTGCGCGGTAATCCGGCGCTGGAAAGTGGTATGCGACCGGACCGTCGGGTTCGCCTGTCAAGAATTGACGAATACGTGGCTCATCCGACTTCATCAAATCCTTGGGTGCGCCCTGGCCCAACACTTGCCCGTCGCCCACCACAATAAGGTGGTCGGCAATGCTCGCGGTCTCGGCCAGATCGTGGGAGACCACGATGCTGGTGATGCCCAGCGCATCATTGAGCAGGCGGATCAGGCGTACCAGCACGCCCATGGCGATCGGGTCCTGGCCAACAAAAGGCTCGTCATACATGAGGATTTGCGGATCGAGAGCAATGGCCCGGGCCAGCGCGACGCGACGCTTCATGCCGCCGGACAATTCGTCAGGCATCAGGTCAATGGCGCCACGCAAGCCCACGGCCTGCAATTTGAGCAGGACAATGTCTCGGATCATTTCTTCCGGCAGCTCGGTATGAACACGCAGCGGAAAGGCGACGTTCTCGAAAACATCAAGGTCGGTAAACAGTGCGCCGCTCTGAAACAGCACACCCATTTGCTTGCGCGCATCGAACAGATCGCTGCGCGACAACGTCGGCAGGTTCTGGCCATTGACCCAGACTTCGCCGCTGGTAGGGCGCAATTGTGCACCTATCAGCCGCAGCAGCGTGGTCTTGCCACACCCGGAAGGCCCCATGATGCCGGTGACCTTGCCGCGCGGTATGCGGATATCGACGTTATTGAAAATGCTGCGCGCACCGCGCTTGAAGGTCAGTCCCTTCAGCTCGACCGCGTAGGCGTTATCGGCACTCATCTAAACTCCTTGCGATGCAGCCTCTCACTCGGACGCCTGGCTTTCTGGCGAAAGCACATACCTCCCCGGGCAGGCCGAACTGGCGGCGAACTATATCACTGCAAAGGCCAAGCGCCCAAGGCCCAAGCCGGGCACGTTCAGCATCATGCCCCCCTGAAATCATCTATTTAGAGAGATTCGGTAACAAGTAATGACAAACCGCGACGAACTTGCGTGAGGGTTTTGATCATTACCGTTATAATCGCCGCCTTTTCATCAGGCTATTCGATTTCCGACATGAACCAATCCAGCGACCTGATTCAATCAGCACAACGTACCATCCGCCTCGAACTGGAAGCCGTACAAGGTTTGCTGCCCCATATCGATGCAGATTTCGTACGTGCTTGCGAGATGATTCTGGCCAGCAAAGGCCGCGTAGTCGTGGTCGGCATGGGCAAATCGGGGCACATCGGCAACAAGATTGCCGCCACCCTGGCCAGCACCGGCACCACGGCCTTTTTCGTGCACCCGGCCGAGGCCAGCCATGGCGACATGGGCATGATCACCCGTGATGACATCATTCTGGCGCTGTCGAACTCCGGTTCCACCAACGAAATCGTCACCTTGCTGCCGCTGATCAAGCGCCAGGGCATTCAAATGATCAGCCTGACCGGTAATCCCGAGTCGCCGCTGGCCAAGGCAGCGGAAGTCAACCTCAATGTAAGCGTCGAACACGAAGCCTGTCCGCTGAACCTGGCACCCACCTCGTCGACCACCGCAGCGCTGGTCATGGGTGATGCTCTCGCCGTTGCCTTGCTTGAAGCTCGAGGCTTTACCGCTGAAGATTTCGCTTTTTCCCACCCGGGCGGAGCCCTTGGCCGCCGCTTGTTGCTGAAAGTGGAAAATGTCATGCATGCCGGCACCGAATTGCCGCAAGTGACGTGCGGTACGCTGCTCAAGGATGCCTTGATGGAAATGACCCGCAAGGGGTTGGGCATGACCGTCGTACTAAGCACAGATGGAAAACTTGCCGGGATCTTCACCGACGGCGACCTGCGCCGCACTCTGGACCGCACCATTGATATCCACAGCACGACCATTGATGAAGTGATGACTGCCCACGGCAAGACCGCTCGTGCCGAGATGCTCGCCGCCGAGGCGCTGAAAATCATGGAAGACCATAAAATCAACGCGCTGGTAGTAGTCGACAGCGAAGACCGCCCGGTCGGCGCCTTGAACATGCACGACTTGCTGCGTGCGGGAGTAATGTAATGGGCACGGACCTGCTGCAACGCGGCAAACAGATCAAACTGGCGGTGTTCGACGTTGATGGCGTGCTGACCGACGGGCGCCTGTACTTCCTCGAAGACGGTAGCGAGTTCAAGACGTTCAACACCCTCGACGGCCAGGGCATCAAGATGCTGATGGCCGCCGGCGTGCAGACCGCTATCATCAGCGGCCGCAAGACCCCGGTGGTTGAACGACGCGCGAAGAACCTCGGTATTCCACACCTTTATCAGGGTCGCGAAGACAAACTGGTGGTGCTAGACGAACTTCTTGCCCAGCTCAACCTGAGTTATGAACAAGTGGCCTACCTTGGCGACGACCTGCCGGACCTCCCAGTGATTCGCCGCG
This sequence comes from Pseudomonas lini, assembly GCF_964063345.1. NCBI lineage: Bacteria > Pseudomonadati > Pseudomonadota > Gammaproteobacteria > Pseudomonadales > Pseudomonadaceae > Pseudomonas > Pseudomonas lini. Next base: position 4,253,022 of record NZ_OZ061318.1, on the reverse strand, counting down.
TAGGCCTGGGCATGGCGGTGGCCAGCGCTGCCAGTTTCGTGCGCGAACATGCCCACGGCATCACCCAGGCCCGCGGTGGCGAGGGTGCTGCTCGCGAATTCTGCGAATTGATCCTGCGCGCCCAGGGCCGTCTCGATGCGGCCAACGCCGCGTACCTGTGAGCCCATCATGCTGAGCAAAAAAATTCGCAACATCCTGGTGTTCGGTTGCATAGCAGCGATTTTTGCGGCGGTCGGCTACTGGAACATCAGCCCTGAACGCTTCCTCGACAAGCCGGTGGCGAAGGTCGATGAAAGCGCGATCGACTATTACGCCGTCAATGCCCATAGCGTGCAGTACCTGCCCGACGGCAAACTGCAATACGAGATGACGTCGGACAAGGTCGAACACCTGAAAGCGACCGAAGTGACGTTGCTGACCAATCCTGACCTGAACATGTTCCGCGGCACCGAGTTCCCGTGGCATGTCCAGAGCGAGAAGGGTGAAGTCAATCCGGACGGCACTCAGGTCGAGCTGATTGATTCGGTACGTATCACCCGTTTCGACGAAAAAAACCGCAAAACCCTGATTACCACCACCCGTATGACAGTGTTCCCGCAGCAGCAATATGCGCAGACCGATCAACCCGTTAGAATCGACGGCGCTGGCGGTGTATCGACAGGCAACGGAATGAAAGCGTACTTGAAAGAAAGCAGGATACACCTGCTATCGAACGTAAGAGGACAGTATGAGGCTCGTTAAAACTCTCCCTATTTTGCTCAGTCTGGGCGCAGCACTGGGAAGCGTGAGCGCCTGGGCTCTGCCGAACGATCAAGAGCAGCCTATCCGCATTCAGGCCGACGATGCCCAACTGGACGACAAGAATGGCGTTGCCACCTATAAAGGCGACGTGATCATCACTCAGGGTTCGATGATCGTTAAGGGCAACACCGTAACCATCACTCGCACCCCGGCCGGCGATATCGACGTGGTGACTTCGGTGGGCAACCTCGCCTACTTCGAGCAACTGCAAACGGCGGGCGATACCAAGCCGGTTCAGGGCTACGGCGTAACTATTCAGTACCACGCCTCGCAAAACCGCGTCGTGCTGATCGATCGCGCTAAAGTCATCGATAAAGACAACAACGTCACCCAAGGCGAGAAAATTGTCTACGACACGGTCAAAAAGCTTGCGAGCGCCGGTCGCGCCACGGGTAACAAGGTCACTGAGGCACGTCCTCGCATCGACATGGTGATCCAGCCGAAGAAGAAAACCGACGAGCAAAAGGCCCAGTAATGGCAACTCTGAAAGCTCAGCATCTGGCCAAGAGCTACAAGAGCCGTCAGGTCGTGCGCGACGTCAGCCTGTCCATCGACAGCGGTCAGATCGTCGGCCTGCTTGGTCCTAACGGTGCCGGTAAAACCACTTGCTTCTACATGATTGTCGGCTTGGTGCAGGCCGATCAGGGCCGCGTCCTGATCGATGACCTGGACGTCAGCCACCAGCCAATGCACGGTCGCGCGAAGGCGGGTATCGGCTATCTTCCGCAAGAAGCATCGATCTTCCGCAAACTGTCGGTGGCCGACAACATCATGGCCATCCTCGAGACCCGCAAGGAACTCGACAAGGCCGGTCGTCGCCAGGAGCTGGAAAGCCTGCTGCAGGAATTTCACATCCACCACATCCGCGACAACCTCGGCATGAGCCTGTCCGGTGGTGAACGCCGCCGTGTGGAAATCGCCCGAGCCCTGGCTACTAACCCGAAATTCATCCTCCTCGACGAACCCTTCGCCGGCGTAGACCCGATTTCGGTGGGCGACATCAAGCAGATCATCCACCACCTCAAGGCCAAAGGCATTGGTGTGCTGATCACGGACCACAACGTCCGCGAAACCCTGGATATCTGCGAAACGGCCTACATCGTCAACGACGGCCAGTTGATCGCCGAAGGTGACTCCGCCACCATCCTGGCCAACGAACTGGTCAAGGAAGTGTATCTGGGCCATGAGTTCCGCCTGTAAGCACTGAGGTGCCCCAGTCGCCGAGAGAGCGCTCGCTTCAATAAAAAATCAATAAGTTTTTATTGTTACAGCGCTCTAGGCAAACACTTCAGTTTCGGGCATATAATTTGCTTATGTTTGGCGCTTCGGCGCTCTGTAGTGGATGGCGCATGTGCGCCGGCGAATAAGGTGTTAAGCCCCTGCCATGAAACCATCGCTAGTCTTGAGAATGGGCCAGCAGCTGACGATGACACCGCAGCTGCAACAGGCCATCCGCCTGCTCCAATTGTCGACCCTGGACCTGCAACAGGAAATCCAGGAGGCCCTGGAGTCCAATCCGATGCTCGAACGCCAGGAAGAAGGCGACGACTTCGATAACGCTGACCCCTTGGCCGATAGCGCCGAACAAAAACCCAACGCCGACATTCAGGAACCCTCTTACCAGGAAACCGCCCCAACGGTGGATAACCTTGAGGAAGGCGACTGGAACGAGCGCATCCCCAACGAATTGCCCGTCGACACGGCCTGGGAAGACGTCTACCAGACCAGCGCCAGCAGCCTGCCGAGCAACGATGACGACGAGTGGGATTTCACCACCCGCACATCGGTCGGTGAAAGCCTGCAAAGCCATTTGCTCTGGCAACTGAACCTGGCACCTATGTCCGACACCGATCGCCTGATCGCCGTGACCCTGATCGACTGCATCAACAATCAGGGCTACCTGGACGAAACCCTCGAGGAAATCCTCGAAGCTTTCGACCCGGAACTGGACATCGAACTGGACGAAATCGAAGCCGTCCTGCACCGCATCCAGCAATTCGAACCCGCTGGCATCGGCGCCCGCAACCTCGGTGAGTGCCTGCTGCTGCAACTGCGTCAACTGCCAGCCAAGACCCCTTGGCTGGCCGAGGCCAAGCGCCTGGTCACCGACTACATCGACCTGCTCGGCAGCCGCGACTACAGCCAGCTGATGCGTCGCATGAAGCTCAAGGAAGATGAACTGCGTCAGGTCATCGAACTGGTCCAGAGCCTCAACCCGCGCCCGGGTTCACAAATCGAGTCCGCCGAAGCCGAATACGTCGTTCCCGACGTGATTGTGCGCAAGGACAACGAGCGCTGGCTGGTGGAGCTGAATCAGGAATCGGTGCCACGCCTGCGTGTCAACGCCCAGTACGCCGGTTTCGTGCGCCGCGCCGATACCAGCGCTGATAACACCTTCATGCGTAATCAGCTGCAGGAGGCTCGTTGGTTCATCAAGAGCCTGCAAAGCCGCAATGAAACCCTGATGAAAGTCGCCACCCAGATCGTCGAGCATCAACGCGGCTTTCTTGAATACGGTGACGAAGCCATGAAGCCGTTGGTGCTGCATGACATCGCCGAAGCGGTGGGCATGCATGAATCGACGATTTCACGGGTGACCACGCAAAAATTCATGCATACCCCACGGGGCATCTATGAACTGAAATACTTTTTTTCCAGCCACGTCAGTACCTCCGAAGGCGGTGAATGCTCGTCCACGGCGATCCGCGCGATCATCAAAAAACTGGTTGCCGCGGAAAATCAGAAAAAGCCGTTGAGTGACAGCAAGATCGCTGGTTTACTGGAGGCACAAGGCATTCAGGTAGCCCGTCGCACCGTCGCCAAGTACCGCGAATCCCTGGGGATCGCGCCTTCCAGCGAACGGAAGCGGTTGATGTAGCCGCCGGGCTCGCCACAGCGTTCCAGTGGCAGGCATTTCTGCCTGCCGCTTTATGCACTGGCAACGAAGGAGAAGCTGTATGCAAGTCAACATCAGTGGACACCAACTGGAAGTGACCGAACCCCTGCGCACCTACATCGGCGAAAAACTCGACCGATTAGAGAGGCATTTCGACAAGATCACCAATGTTCAAGTCACGATGAACGTCGAAAAACTGCTGCAGAAGATCGAAGCCACGCTGCATATTCCCGGCGGAGAGGTGGTCGCCAATGCCGAGCATACGGACATGTATGCCGCCATCGACCTGCTGACCGACAAGCTGGATCGCCAACTTAAAAAGCATAAGGAAAAGACCCAGAGCCTCCTCCAGGGCGCGACCGGTCGTTAACACTCCCAATCCATGATCCGACTAGAAACCATCCTGACCCCCGGCCGTTCCCAAGTGAACGCGCCGGGTGGCAGTAAAAAGAAAGCCCTCGAGCAAATTGCCAACCTTATCCACCGCGAAGTACCGGATCTGGAAATGCAGGACGTCTTCGAGGCCCTGATTGCCCGTGAGAAACTCGGCTCTACCGGTTTCGGCAACGGCATCGCCATCCCCCACTGCCGGCTTAAAGGCTGCACCTCGCCAATCAGTGCGCTGCTGCACCTGGAAGCCCCTATCGATTTCGACGCCATTGATGGCGCCCCGGTTGACCTGCTGTTTGTCCTGCTGGTCCCGGAAGCCGCCACCGATGCGCACCTGGAACTGCTGCGCCAGATTGCCAGCATGCTTGATCGCAAGGAAGTGCGTGAAAAGCTGCGCAGCGCCCCGAGCAACGAAGCCTTGTATCAGGTTGTCCTGGACGAGCAAACCGGTCACTAATCATGCGCCTGATCATCGTCAGCGGCCGCTCCGGCTCAGGTAAAAGTACCGCCCTCGATGTGCTCGAGGACAACGGTTATTACTGCATCGACAACCTGCCTGCCGGCTTGCTGCCGGAACTGGCCGAGCGCGCATTGATTCACACCGAACTGGCACAACCGCTGGTGGCCGTGTCCATCGATGCGCGTAACTTGCCGAGTCACTTGTCACGGTTTCCCGAATTGCTGGAAGAAGTCCGCAGCCGGCATATCCAGTGCGATGTGCTGTACCTGGACGCCGACGAAGAAACCTTGCTCAAACGCTTTTCGGAAACTCGCCGTCGTCACCCACTGAGCAGCGCCAACCGCTCATTGGCGGAGGCGATTCAGGACGAAACCAATCTGCTGGGGCCTATCGCCGATCTGGCCGACCTCAAGGTCAACACCACCAATCTGAACCTGTATCAGCTACGCGATACCATCAAGTTGCGCCTGCTGAATCAGCCGGAACCGGGCACCGCGTTCCTGGTGGAATCTTTCGGCTTCAAGCGTGGCATGCCGGTGGACGCTGATCTGGTGTTCGACGTGCGCTGTCTGCCCAACCCTTACTGGAAGCCGGAGCTACGGGCACAGTCCGGGCTCGATCAACCGGTGGCCGAGTACCTGGCGGCACAGCCTGACGTCGAAGAGATGTTCCAGGACATTTCCTCCTACTTGCTCAAGTGGCTGCCCCGCTTTGCCGCCAGCAACCGCGCTTATGTCACCATTGCCATTGGCTGCACCGGCGGGCATCACCGCTCTGTCTACCTGACCGAACGCCTGGGTCAGGTCCTGCAAAAAACCCTGAAGAACGTCCAGGTCCGCCACCGCGACCTCAGCTAAAGGATTCACATCGCGATGCCTGCTCTGGAAATCGAAATCATCAACAAGCTGGGCCTGCATGCCCGTGCGTCTGCCAAGTTCGTCGGGGTTGCCGGTCAGTTTCCGGATTGCACGATCAGGGTAGGACGCACGCCAGAATCCGTGGTAGATGGCAAAAGCATCATGGCCATGATGATGCTGGCCGCTGGCAAGGGTACCAAAATCCACCTGAGTACCGAAGGCGAACAGGAACAGGAAGCGCTTGAGGCGTTGGTGGCGTTGATCAACAACTTCTTCGACGAAGGCGAATAAACAGCGCAGTCTCTTGTGGCGAGGGAGCTTGCTCCCGCTGGGCTGCGAAGCGGCCCCAAAATTGCCACCCTTGTACACAAACATAACCGCATTCGCTGATTTTACGACTGCTCCGCAGCCGAGCGGGAGCAAGCTCCCTCGCCACAAAAGCACCTCTTCGCTAAATCTGCGCACCTCAAGCCAACGCGGTATCCATCACCATCATCAGACAAAACCCGATCAGCAGCCCAAGGCTGGCCAGTTTGTCGTGACCATGACGGCGCGATTCGGGGATGACTTCGTGAGTCACCACCAGTAACATCGCACCGGCCGCCAGTGCCAGCCCCAAAGGCAGCAGCAGTTCGGCCAGGCTCACCAGCCAGGCGCACAACAATGCGAAGACCGGCTCGACCAACCCTGACGCAGCACCGATCAGGAACGCCTTGACCCGCGACATCCCTGCTCCGGCCAACACCAATGCAATCACCAGCCCTTCCGGCACATCCTGCAAAGCGATGCCCATGGCCAGGCTGTCGGCGTCGGGCATGCCACCACCGGCCGAGACGCCGACCGCCATGCCTTCGGGGATGTTGTGGGCAATGATGGCAAACACAAACAACCAGATCCGCGGTGGAATCACTGGTCGCTCCAACGTTCCCACGAGCATTTCAGGCGTAGCGCCAGACACCTTGCGATCCACCAGAAACAAGCCGAATGCGCCCAGCATGATGCCGAAGCTGATCAGGCCGCTAGCCGCCCAAGGCGTCAGCCCGAGGTTTTCGGCTGCGGCAATGCCCGGCACAATCAGCGAAAACGCCGTCGCCGCGAGCATCACTCCGGCCCCAAAACCCAACAGTGTGTCACTGACTGCTTGAGGCATCCGTCGAATCACCAGCACCGGCACGGCGCCCAAGGCTGTGCCCAAGGCGCAGATCGCCCCGCCCTGCAGGGCGCGCTGCAGTTTCGGTTCGAGGTCCAGCCAGCTCAGCCCTTGAGCAACCAATAACGTCACGCCCGCCAGCAGTAACAGCGATCCCAGTGCGTAACGAAACATTCGTCCACTTCCAATCGCCAGTGTTTCAGTGCCCATAGTCAGCCCTGGATTGTTTTATAGAGACTTAGGGGGCGTTCTCAACCAGCGCAGCCTGATAACGCGCGGCGACTTCGGGCCAATTGATCACGTTGTAGAACGCATTGATGTATTCCGGACGGCGGTTCTGATAGCGCAGGTAATAAGCGTGCTCCCAAACGTCCAGGCCGAGAATCGGCGTATTGCCGTTCATCAATGGGCTGTCCTGGTTGCCGCTGCTTTCAACGATCAAGGTCTTTTGCGGCGTCACACTCAACCAGGCCCAACCGCTGCCAAAACGGGTCAGCGCAGCTTTGGTGAAGGCCTCCTTGAAGTTGTCGAGACCACCCAGCTGTTCGTCGATCGCCTTGGCCAGCGCGTCTTCGGGCTGGCCACCGCCGTTGGGGGCCATGACTTCCCAGAACAACGAATGGTTGGCATGCCCTCCGCCCTGATTGATCACCGCCGCGCGAAGTTTTTCCGGCAATTGCTGCACAGCCGCCACCAGTTTTTCCACGGGCCATTCAGCAAACTCAGTGCCTTCGACTGCAGCGTTGAGGTTGTTGATGTAGGTCTGATGGTGTTTGGTGTAGTGGATTTCCATGGTCTGCGCATCAATGTGCGGTTCCAGGGCGTCGTAGGCGTACGGCAAGGCTGGCAGGGTAAAAGCCATTTCAATGAACTCCATGTTGTAAGGGCGCAGGCTGATGCGAGGGCGAAGCGGTGTCGGCGTGCAGCAAACGGTGGGTACGCGGATACTCGCCGTGATCGCTGATGAAATTCAGCAGCTCGACATAGGTTTTGCTGCTCTGACGCAGCGCGGCTTCACGCAAAGCTGGCGCCAGTCGCGAGTTCTGCACGGTCTGCAACAGTCGTTGATGGATCGCGCACAGGTACTCGGCGCTCTCCTCCGGCTGGTTCAGGCGCAAATGCAAATCCGCCAGGTTGTGGTGGGAAATCACGCAGGCCGCCACCGCTTCGTCGGCATCCGCCCAGCGCTCGAACAACACTTGAGCCAGCGCCAGTGCCTGCAAGTAAGCCTCGCGGGCATCAACGAGTTCGCCCAGCATGAAATGGCGGTTGGCCCTTTCGATCGTGCGTTTCCAGTGCTCCATGGTGAGCCTCCAAAGCGGTAGCAGTGATTACACGCCGCCTGCGGTGAGCTTCTCTGGGTTGAGCAATTCTTCCAGTTGGCTGCGCGTCAGGTCGGTGTGTTCCAGGGCGACATCGATCACCGGCCGGCCCTGCTGATAAGCCTTCTTGGCAATTTCAGCGGCTTTTAAATAACCAATGATCGGATTGAGGGCAGTGACCAGTATCGGATTGCGCGACAGCGCTTCCTTGAGCCGGGCCTCGTTGACCTTGAAGCTGGTGATAGCCTTGTCGCCCAGCAGACGGTTGACGTTGGCCAGCAACTCGATACTGCTCAGCAGGTTCTGGGCGATGATCGGCAGCATGACGTTCAACTCGAAATTGCCCGACTGGCCGGCGACGGTGATCACCGTGTCGTTGCCGATCACTTGAGCGGCAACCATCGCGGTGGCTTCCGGGATCACCGGATTGACCTTGCCGGGCATGATCGACGAACCGGGCTGCAAGCCTTCGAGTTCGATTTCACCGAGCCCGGCCAACGGGCCGGAATTCATCCAGCGCAGGTCATTGGCGATTTTCATCAAGGAGACCGCTGTGGCCTTGAGCTGCCCTGAAACGCTGACTGCCGTGTCCTGCGAGCCGATCAGCGCAAACAGGTCCTTACCCGGCGTGAACTGCACCTGGGTCAGTTGGCTGAGTTGCTGGCTGAAACGCGCCGCAAACTCTGGATGGGCATTGATCCCGGTGCCCACCGCCGTGCCGCCCTGCGCCAGGGATTGCAGGCTTGGCAGCAGATCTTGTAGATGACCGATATTGGCCTTGAGCTGTTGCGCCCAACCATTGAGCACCTGACTCATGCGCACGGGCATGGCGTCCATCAAATGGGTACGCCCGGTTTTGACGAACGGATGAACCTGCTCGGCCTTGTGCTCAACCACCTGCACCAGATGCACCAGCGCCGGCAGCAACTGCTCATGCAAGCTCAATGCGGCACTGACATGGATGGTGGTCGGAATGATGTCATTGCTGCTCTGACCGCAATTGACGTGATCGTTGGGATTCACCGGCTCGCCCAACAAGCGGCTGGCCAGCGTGGCGATCACTTCGTTGGCGTTCATGTTGGAACTGGTGCCGGAACCGGTCTGGAAGATATCCACCGGGAAATGCTGCATGAAGTCGCCTTCGAGCAGGCCTTGAGCTGCGTCGACAATGGCCTTGCCCTGGGATTCGCTGATCTGTTTGAGCTCGACGTTGGCTCGGGCGGCCGCAGCCTTGGCCAGAATCAGCGCCCGGATGAACTGCACGGGCATCGGTTTTCCGCTGATCGGGAAGTTATCCACCGCGCGCTGGGTTTGCGCGCCATAAAGGGCGTCTATCGGGACTTGCAGCTCACCCATGCTGTCGCGTTCGATACGTGTGTTACTCATCGGGAGATCCTTGCACCAGTTCTATGAGGGGGATGGAGGGTTGCAACTCGCAGGTCGCCAGTTGCCAGGCGTAGCTTTGCCAGCGCTTGAGGCGGCAGCCGCAGAGTGATTGCCGTTCGAGATCGCGCAATGGCCGCCAAGCCTGGTCGAGACACAGGCTGCGCCAGTGCCAGGGCAGCGCGACATCGGTGGCGGTGTCGAGCAGCAAACGGAAAGAGGTTTCGGCGATGGTCCAGGGAGAGGTGGCCGTGCAACACGCCAGATACCGGCCTTCGGCCAGGTAATGTTCGATCAGGCGCGGCTCGTCAGGGTCCATGGCGCAACGGATCTGGCGACTCATCCAGCGCCAGCTTTCGAGGTAAGGCTGCTCGTGCAAGGCAGAACTCATGATCCGGGCTCATTCGGTAATGAGATTTATTATTAGATGATAATGAGAAGCAAAACAAGCATAGCCATCCATGGAGATTTATTGTGGGAGCGGGCTCGCTCGCGAAAGCGGTGTACCAGCCGACGCAGATATCGAATGTGATGGCCTCTTCGCGAGCAAGCCCGCTCCCACAGGGTCTGGGTTGCGGCCAATAAAAAAGGCGCGCCACCCAATGGGATGGCGCGCCTTTTTGTGCAGCAGTCGGAGGTCAGCTACCCGCCACTGTCATCCGCTCGATCAACACCGAACCGGTGCGAATGTTACTGCGCAATTCCAGGTCATTACCGACCGCAATGATCTGCTTGAACATGTCGCGCATGTTGCCGGCGATGGTCACTTCTTGAACCGCGAACTGGATTTCGCCGTTCTCGACCCAGAAACCCGCCGCACCACGGGAGTAATCACCAGTGACCATGTTCAGGCCCTGCCCCATCAATTCGGTGACCAGCAAGCCTCGGCCCATGCGCCGCAGCAAGGCAGCCTGATTTTCGTCGCCATGGGTGACGAACAGGTTGTGCACGCCGCCGGCATTGGCGGTACTCGGCATGCCTAGCTTGCGGCCGGAGTAGGTGCCGAGTATGTAGGACACCAACTCGCCCTTCTCCACGAACGGCTTGGCGTAGGTCGCCAGGCCATCGCCGTCGAAGGCCGAACTGCCCAGGGCGCGCATCAGGTGCGGACGTTCATCGATGGTCAGCCATTCCGGGAACAGCTTCTGCCCCAGTGTGCCTTCGAGGAATGATGATTTGCGATACAGACTGCCGCCGGAGATCGCCGACAGGAAACTGCCGAACAAGCCACCGGCCAGTTCCGCGGAAAACAGCACCGGCACTTCGCAGGTCGGTACCGGACGCGCGCCCAGACGGCTCGCCGCCCGTTGCGCGGCACGCTGGCCGATGCTCTCCGGAGAGGCCAGCAAATTGCCCTGACGGTTCACGTCATACCAGTAATCGCGCTGCATCTGGCCATCGGCTTCGGCGATCATCACGCAACTGAGGCTGTGACGAGTCGATGCGTAACCACCGATAAAACCATGGCTGTTACCGTAAACCCGGCAGCCCTGGTGAGTGCTGAGGGTGGTGCCGTCGGCATTCTTGATCCGGCTGTCGGTGGCAAACGCCGCCGCTTCACAGCCCAGGGCCTGCTCGATGGCTTGCTCCGGGGTGATGTCCCATTGATGGAACAGGTCGAAATCCTGCAGATCCTTGGCCATCAACGCGGCATCCGCCAGGCCCGAGGCTTCGTCTTCGGAGGTGTGCTTGGCAATGGCCAGCGCGGCGGCGACGGTTTCGCGAATTGCTTCCGGACCACTGGCCGAGGTGCTGGCCGAGCCTTTGCGCTGCCCCACATACAAGGTGATGCCAAAGCCCTGATCGCGATTGAACTCAACGGTTTCGACTTCCCGCTGACGCACCGTGGTCGACAAGCCCTGCTCCAGCGACACGGCCACTTCACAGGCACTGGCGCCCTGGCGCTTGGCTTCAGCGATGATCTGCTCGACTTGTTCTTGCAGTGCCGGCAACGCTTGTGGGCCGACGCTTTCAACTGCACTCATGCTGTTCTCCACTCAAATTCTGCTTTCGGCTAGGGCCTTCGAGCGACCGGGCCGGACAAGCGGCCCCCGACTGGTTATCATGGCGGCGTTTCTTTGCGGACGGCCACCATGGTTGATTCTTACGACGACTCCCTCGATACGGGAGAAAAAAGCAAATCCCAGGTTAAACGCGAGCTTCATGCTCTGGTTGACCTTGGCGAGCGCCTTACAACGCTCAAGCCTGACTTGCTGGCAAAACTGCCGTTGACCGACGCTATGCGCCGGGCCCTGGCCGATGCGCCCAAGCACACCGCGAATATCGCGCGTAAACGGCACCTTATGTTCATCGGCAAACTGATGCGCGATCAGGACACTGACGCCATTCTGACTCTGCTCGATCAACTGGATGCCTCCACTCGGCAGTACAACGAACGTTTCCATGGTCTGGAACGCTGGCGCGATCGCTTAATCGCGGGCGACGATGCAGTCCTGGAGAAGTTCGTGCTCGACTACCCGGAAGCTGATCGTCAGCAATTGCGCTCCCTGATCCGTCAGGCCCAGCACGAACTGGCGACCAACAAGCCACCGGCTTCGAGCCGTAAAATCTTCAAGTACATCCGTGAGCTGGACGAGACTCAACGCGGTCTGCGTTAAGTCCCGAATCGGGTGAGTTGCCTCGCAACTCACCCGAAGCTTCACTTTTTCAAGAGTCCCTTACGATCCTGTGCCACCCACAGTGATCGCATCAATTTTCAGCGTTGGCTGGCCGACACCCACCGGCACCGACTGCCCATCCTTGCCACACGTTCCCACACCGCTGTCCAGCGCCAGATCGTTACCAACCATCGACACCTTGCTCATGGCTTCCGGCCCGTTGCCGATCAACGTCGCCCCTTTGACCGGGGCAGTAATCTTGCCGTCTTCGATCAGGTACGCCTCACTGGTGGAGAACACGAACTTGCCGCTGGTGATGTCCACCTGACCGCCGCCGAGGTTGGCGCAGTAGATGCCCTTTTTCACCGAGGCGATGATTTCCGCCGGGTCGCTTTCGCCAGCCAGCATATAAGTGTTAGTCATGCGCGGCATCGGCAGGTGCGCGTAGGATTCGCGACGACCATTACCAGTGCGGGCTACGCCCATCAGGCGCGCATTGAGCTTGTCCTGCATGTAACCTTTGAGGACGCCGTTTTCGATCAGCGTGGTGCACTCGGTCGGCGTGCCTTCGTCGTCGACACTCAGCGAACCACGGCGCCCGGCGAGGGTGCCGTCATCGACGATGGTGCAGAGCTTCGAGGCAACCATCTCGCCCATGCGACCGCTGTAGGCCGAACTGCCCTTGCGGTTGAAATCGCCTTCCAGGCCATGGCCAACCGCTTCGTGCAGCAACACGCCGGACCAACCCGAACCCAACACCACCGGCAATGTACCGGCCGGGGCCGGGATCGCTTCCAGATTCACCAGCGCCTGACGCAACGCTTCGCGGGCATAGCCCATGGCGCGGTCATCGCTGAGGAAATAGCGGTAATCGGTACGACCGCCGCCGCCATGACCACCGCGCTCACGACGGCCATTCTGCTCGACGATCACGCTGACGTTGAAACGCACCAGCGGCCGCACATCCGCCGCCAGCCCGCCGTCGGTGGAAGCAATCAAAATCCGTTCCCAGACGCCGGCCATGCTCACAGTGACTTGCTGGATACGCGGGTCGAGGGCTCGAGTCGCCACATCGATGCGCTTGAGCAGTTCGACTTTCTCGGCACGGGTCATCACTTCCAGCGGGTTATCCGGCCCGTACAATTGAGCGACATCCTGGGTGGTGAACGCTTGCACAGTACCGTTCTGCCCGGCCCGGGAGATCGAACGGGCCGCACGGGCAGCCGCGCCCAGCGCTTCGAGGGTGATCGCATTGCTGTAGGCGAAACCGGTTTTTTCGCCCGATTGCGCCCGCACGCCGACACCCTGGTCGAGGTTGAAGCTGCCTTCCTTGACGATCCCGTCTTCCAGCGCCCAGGACTCGGAAATCTGCCCCTGGAAATACAGGTCGGCGGCATCGATGCCCGGGCCGGCCAGATCGCCGAGCACACCTTGCAGGCTCTCGATCGTTACGCCGCCGGGTGCCAGGAGGTGTTCACTGACGGAGGACAACAACTCGCTCATATGCTTTACGCCTTAAATTCGTCGTTCTGATGCAGGTCGCTGGGCGCCCTGCGAGAAAAAGCGCCGATGAGTAGACACCGGCATCCGCGCCCTGATGGACGCCTGTTCGCTGCTGTCGCGTTCGGCCAGCAGCACGGCCTCGCCTTGGTCCTGTTGTGCCAGCACACGTCCCCATGGGTCGACGATGGCGGCATGACCAAAGGTTTCTCGTGGCCCCGGATGCGTCCCACCCTGGGCGGCCGCAAGCATGTAACACTGAGTCTCGATGGCCCGCGCGCGAATCAGCACGTCCCAATGAGCCGCGCCGGTCACCGCGGTAAAGGCTGACGGCGCGGTAATCAACTCCGCGCCGGCTGCACGCAATTCACTGTAAAGCTCTGGAAATCGTAAATCGTAACAAACCGTCAGGCCGACTCGACCGACGGGCGTGTCGGCAACCACCACGCCACTGCCATAAGCATAGTCATCGGATTCGCGATAACGCCCGCGATTGTCCGCCACGTCTACGTCGAACAGGTGCAGCTTGTCATACCGTGCAACGGTTTCGCCCTGATCATCAACCAGCAACGAGCATGCATGCACTTTGGCTGTCGGTTGATCCACCGGCGGCAACGGCAATGTGCCGGCCACTATCCATAACTTGAGGTCGCGGGCGGTCTGTTTCAACCACGGCAGGATCGGGCCTTCGCCCAAGGCTTCGGCGCGGCCGATGTCGGCAATGTCGCGACGGCCCATGGCAGCGAAGTTTTCCGGCAGCACGGCAAGCCGCGCGCCACCGGTCGCCGCCTGCTCAAGCAGACGACGGGCCTGGGCCAGATTGGCCAGCACATCGCTTTGGCTGACCATTTGAATCACCGCTACAGACATGGCCTATTCCCTATGTGAAATCTACGCAGACCTGTAGGAGCGAGGCTTGCCCGCGAAGGCGTCTTTCCTGACGCACCGTGGTGCGTCGTTTCGCGGGCAAGTCGGACCGCCGCACCGCTCGCTCCTACAGGTGCATTAGAACGTAGGGACATGCTACTCCATAGGCCCAAGGAGTGCTTTTTCAAAAGAATTCAAAAAGGCTTGTCGAAGGTGATTTTCGGTTCTTTCCATGGGCCTTTGACGGTGTATTTAACGCTGGCAAAGCGCGCCACGCGGTCACCGATCAGCTTATCGATCAGGAACAGCGCCCCGCCGACGGCCGGGGCACCAACGATTAGCGCGGCAATCGGCAGATTGTTGGTCACCGGTAAAGTCACCAGCAACTTGGCATCGACCTGATCACCCACCAGGTCCAGTGTGCCGTTGAGCTCCACGTTGCTCGACGGCCCGGTCAGCAGAATCGGTTCACGGGTCACGTAGACCCCGTTACTGGCGACCAGCAGGCCTTTGACCCGGTCATAGCTCAAGCCTTTGCCAAACAGGTCGGAAAAGTCCAGGCGCAAGCGGCGGCCAATGGAGTTGAAGTTGAGCAGGCCGAATACCCGCAGCGCCTGAGCGCTGCCCTCGACTTCAACGAACTGACCTTTATTCAGTGACGCATCAAGGCTGCCGGAGAAACGCTTGGTCGCCAGCCACGCCGGTGACCCAGGCCAGCGACCGTCGACATTCATATGAAATTCTTCACTGGTGACGCTCGGCGCAAAGCCCCAGCCCTTGAGCACGTCGGCGAGGTTCTTGCCACTGACCCGGCCCTTGTACCAACTGCTGGAATTACCCGGCATGCCTTCCCAGCCACCGCTGCCCTGCAAGAGGATGCCCTTGAGGCCCAAATCCAGGGAATTGAAGGCAATGCCCTTGGCGGTCGGCCGAACTTTCAGATGCCACGCGCCCACCAGATCCGGCCCCTGGAACAGCTGATTGATAGTGACATCCAGCGCCGGAATCTTCGTCGGATCCACGGAGGCCAGCGGATCCGGCGAATTCTCGTCAGCCAGCACCGTAGGGTCTGGTGCCGGCAAACGTACGTATTGCAGATTGACCGCAATCGGTGCGGCTTTCGCATCGGGAATACCGATGCTGCCCTTGGCCTGCTGACTGTCGAGTTGCAGGGCCCACGCGGCGGGTTTACGCGTCAACTGCACCGACGCCTGATCGAGGGTGGTGCCGAAACCAGTGAGTTTTCCAACCTTCAAATCCACGCCGCTGAGCAGCTGTTTGGCGCTGCCACCTGGATCCTGACCGGCATACCTGGTTACCAGATCCTGCCAGGGGGCGACATCCAGCTCGGACAGTACTCCACGCACGCGCAAGCCTTTGGCACCGGGTAACACGGCATTGCCGCCACCGAGAAGCAACTCACCGCGACCGTCGGCGAAATTGCCGGTTGGTGCCGCAAACGTGAAGTTTGCCAGCTCACCGTAGTTGACCCAGTAACGCCGCTCCGGTCCTTGCAGGGTCATGCGGAACACGGTATCGCGCCCGACATCGGCCGCCATGCCGAACGGCGCCGGCAAATCCACCGCCACGCCCCTGAGGTTGGAGCTGACCATCAATTGACTGTCGGCGCCATCAAGGTTCAGCTGCAACTGATAAGGGATCATCCCCGTCACTGGCAATGGCTGAGTGACATTCAGCCAATCGGTGAGTTTCTTGACCTCGACCTCACCCGATGCGGCAACCCGAGTGTTGAGCTTGCCCGGGCTGCCTTCAGCGAAGATCTGTGCGGTCACTGGCTTGTCGAACGCACGCGCCGTGATCTTTTGCCCGCTTAAACCCTTGGTGCTGTCGAAACGGAAATCGCCCTTGAGTTGCGTCAGCTCCAGGGTGGGCTCGCGGAGCTTCAAACGGGCTTTGTCGGTCTTGAAGTCGACGAGGATTTTCGGCTTCTCGCCTTTGACCAGCGGGATATCGAGTTTGAGCTTGCCTTGCAGATCGCCCTCGCCTTCCCAACCGACGAAGGTGTCGGCGGTGCCGATCGGCGCTTCCTGCAGAATCTTCAGGCCATCGCCCAACCCGCCAGCGAACGCGCCATCGAGGAACAGATGAGTGCTCTGCCCGGCAGGTACACGGGGAATATTGACGTAGACGTCGCTGACCTGGGTGTCGAGCAATTGGCCCTTGCTGGCGATGATCCGCACACCGCTGTCTTCGATGAACACATCGCCGCTGACCTTGCTGACATGCGGCCAGCCTGGCTGAAACGCCAGTTCGGCATCGTGGACCTTGAAGAACAGGCTGATGCTGCGGGCCGTTTCGGCGGCGCCGTGGTTCAGCGAACCCTGGTACTGGAAGAAACCTTCATCCACCGCGCCTTTGAGAATCGCGGTGCGCAGCCATTCGTCCAGCCCCGGGCTGAGAACCGTGGGCAGGTACTTGGCGGTGTAGCGACCGTCGCCGTCGACCAGGCCGACCCGCAGGTCCATGTAGTCTTCCTGGGTGTGATCGAAATGCAGGCGGATCAGGAAGTCGCCGGCAATCTTGCCCTCCTCGCCCAGTACCTTCAGGTACGGTGCAATCAGGGTGAAACCTTCTTTGTCGAGTTTCCAGGTCAACCGGGCGTTGGCCTGAATGTACTGCCATGGCTTGGCGAAAATCGGGTCCAGGTGCAGGGAGAAATCCTTGCTGTCCATGCGCAGCTCGCCCTGCCCGAGGTCGCCGCCGATGTTGCCGCTGACATTTCGCACCGCTGGTGCACCGCGATAAGCGTCGAAGCCGACCTTTTCCAGATTGGCGGCAAAGCTGAATTTGCTGTCATCGGTAGCGGCTGGGCGGAAGTCGATCAGCACGTTGCGCAAAACTCCGGTGACCTTGAGCCGCTCGACCGCCGTGGCGACACCTTCGGGCAATGGGCCCAGGGCGTTCAGCAGCGGAGTGAGCGGTGTGAGATCGAGACGGTCGGCTTGCAGGTGCAAGAGCTCTGGCACCGTATCGGTCGCGGCAGTTTGTTGAAATTGCAGTTTCGATTCCCAGCGGGTGTCACCCAGGCTCATCGCCAGAGAATCCAGGGTTACCAGAACGCCTTTGGAACTGCGCTGGAAATACCCGTTCAGCGCCAGATTATTGATCTGGATCGGCTTGCGCTCGGCGTAGGCGCCCTTGAGTTGCGGCGCGTTCAAACGAATCGCGGCGCGTTGCAGGGTGCCCTTGCTCCAGTTCACCCAGAGCTCGCCACCGGCCTTGATCTCGGAGAAGTTCCATTGCTGGGTCAGGCGCTCGGGCAACCATTTCGACCAATCACTCTGCGGCAGGCTCAGGTAAGCGTCCGCTTCGCCGTCCTTCCATTGGGCAGCGCGCAAATGGGTGCGCAGGCTCATCGCTACCGGCTGACCGTCGGGCAGGGTCAAACGGGCATCGAGCCGTTGGTGGGATGGACCGGTTTTCAGATTCAGGCCGACGTATGTCAAGGTCAGCGGCGACTCCCCTAACGGCTGCAAGGTGATCTGGCTGTCGAGTACCGATAGCTGCTGGACGATCTGCATGCGATTGAGCAGTTGTTCCGGGTTCAGCGGCTGGTCCTGCTGCACCGGCAAACCTTCCAGCGCCCAATGACCGTCTTCGCCTTCCTTGAGGCTGATCTTCAGGCCGTTGAGCTCCAGATGTGCAATGCGCACTTCGCGCGCCAGCAAGCTGGCCCAAAGATCCGGCACCGCGCGCACCTGATCCAGGCGCAGGGCATTGGAGCCCTCGCCGACCATCACGTCGTGGGCCAGCAGAACCGGGGCGAGGCCACTCCAGTTACCTTCCAGCTTGCCGATCTGCAGGGGCATGCCCAAGGCATTGCTGGCTTTATCTTCGACGTCGGCACGGTACTCGGCCACCAGCGGCGTCAGTTCCCGGCCGAGGCTGACGAACAGCGCCATCAGCACTAAAACCAACGCACACAGGCCCAGACCCCAGCGGGTCAGTGCGGCCAAAATGCGTGTCAGACGCTCCATGTCAGGTGGCTCCCATGGCATAAATACTGCAAAAAGCTGAGGCCAGCCGTTCTAGTGGAGGTGAAACACAGCGATTCAGAGCAACACCACGTCGTATTGTTCCTGGGAATACATGGTTTCCACCTGGAACCGAATAGTGCGCCCGATAAAGCCTTCGAGCTCGGCAACGTTGCCCGACTCTTCGTCGAGCAAACGGTCGACCACTTTCTGATTCGCCAGCACCCGATAGCCTTCAGCCTGATAGGCCCGGGCCTCACGCAGGATTTCGCGGAAGATCTCGTAGCACACGGTTTCCGGAGTCTTGAGTTTGCCGCGACCCTGGCAGCTGCTGCACGGTTCGCACAGCACTTGCTCAAGACTTTCGCGGGTGCGCTTGCGGGTCATCTGCACCAGGCCCAACTCGGTGATGCCGATGATGTTGGTCTTGGCGTGATCGCGTTCCAGTTGCTTCTCGAGCGTGCGCAACACTTGACGCTGATGCTCTTCATCTTCCATGTCGATGAAATCGATGATGATGATCCCGCCCAGGTTACGCAGGCGCAACTGACGGGCAATGGCGGTGGCGGCTTCGAGGTTGGTCTTGAAGATGGTTTCTTCGAGGTTGCGATGACCGACAAAGGCCCCGGTATTGACGTCAATGGTGCTCATGGCTTCCGCCGGATCGACCACCAGATAGCCACCGGACTTGAGCGGCACCTTACGTTCCAGGGCTTTCTGGATTTCGTCTTCGACGCCATACAGGTCGAAGATCGGCCGTTCGCCAGGGTAATGCTCCAAGCGGTCGGCGATTTCCGGCATCAGTTCGGCGACGAACTGCGTGGTTTTCTGGAAGGTCTCCCGGGAGTCGATGCGGATCTTCTCGATCTTCGGGCTCACCAGGTCGCGCAAGGTGCGCAGCGCCAGGCCGAGGTCTTCGTAGATCACACTCGGCGCGCTGATGGTCTTGATCTGTTCGTTGATCTGGTCCCAGAGCCTGCGCAGATAGCGGATGTCCATGAGGATTTCATCGGCCCCGGCCCCTTCGGCTGCGGTACGCAAAATAAAACCGCCGGCTTCCTTGATGCCTTCTTTGGCCACGCAGTCGGTGACCACTTGCTTGAGGCGTTCGCGCTCGGCTTCGTCCTCGATTTTCAGGGAAATGCCGACATGAGCGGTGCGCGGCATGTACACCAGATAGCGCGAAGGAATCGACAGTTGCGTCGTCAGGCGTGCGCCTTTGGAACCGATCGGGTCCTTGGTGACTTGCACCACCAGGCTCTGACCCTCATGAACCAGCGCGCTGATGCTCTCCACCGCCGGGCCTTCGCGCAGGGAAATTTCCGAGGCATGAATAAATGCGGCGCGGTCCAGACCGATATCAACGAAGGCGGCCTGCATGCCCGGCAATACCCGCACGACCTTGCCTTTATAGATGTTGCCGACGATCCCGCGCTTTTGCGTGCGCTCGACGTGGACCTCTTGCAGGACACCGTTTTCGACCACCGCCACGCGCGATTCCATCGGCGTGATGTTGATCAGGATCTCTTCACTCATGGCAGGGTCTCGTTCAGGCATGTTCACGATAATGGCCGCATCTTGTCAGTACGACGCTCAACGCGCGTTAAAGGTTTGCCAACAGGGTATGCCGAAATGGCCGAGTAGCTCGCAGGTTTCGCACAGGGGCAATCCGACCACTGCCGAATAACTGCCATTGAGCCCGGCGACGAACACCGCGCCCAGCCCTTGAATCCCATAACCGCCAGCCTTGTCCCCAGGTTCGCCGCTGGCCCAGTAGGCCGCCGCTTCGTCGCGGTCGATGTTGCGAAAACGCACCAGGCTGCGCACCGCCAAAGACTCGCAGCGCTCGCCATCGCGCACAGCAATCGCCGTCAGCACTTCATGTTCGCGCCCGGACAACAGCATAAGCATGGCGCATGCATCGGCTTCGTCCACCGGCTTGCCGAGAATTTTCCCGTCCAGCACCACGGCGGTGTCGGCGCCCAGCACGCAGAAATCCGCGTCGGACACGACCGTCCCGTGTCCGGCCTCAGCCTTGCCGCGCGCCAGACGCTCGACATAGGCCGATGGGGATTCTTCAGGTAAAGGGGTTTCATCAATGTCCGCGCTGATGACGGAGAACGACACGCCGATCTGCGTGAGCAGTTCACGTCGACGCGGCGAGCCTGAGGCGAGGTACAGCTGCTTCATCGAGACATCTCCCTGTCCAGTGCCCTGTCTCACAAATACTGTTCCTTTTTGGCGAGACAGGGCACCAGGTGCGGGCACATGCCTGACCGAATTAATTGATTTTGTAGCGTCGACGCAAACCGCGCAAACCGTAGCTGATCCATGGCCAGAGCAACGCGCTGACCAGTGCCGGCAACACCAGCGCCAGGGTCGGCTGACGATTGCCGGTCAGGGCGCTCAGCCACAACTGAACCAGTTGGGCGAGGCCGAAGATCACCAGGATCACCAGGCTCTGTTGCCACATCGGGAACATGCGCAGGCGCTGTTGCAGCGATAGCACCAGGAAGGTAATGAGCGTGAGGATCAACGCGTTCTGACCCAGCAACGTGCCATACAGCACGTCTTCGGCCAGCCCCAGGCACCAGGCGGTCACCATGCCGACTTTCTGCGGCAGGGCCAACGCCCAGAAGGCCAACAGCAAGGCCAGCCACAGAGGACGCAGGATTTCCATGAATTGCGGCAACGGCGAAACGCTGAGCAGCATGCCAATGGCAAAGGTCAGCCAGACCATCCAGCCGTTTCGGGAGGAAGTTGCACCGCCCATTATTCTCTTCCCCCAGTGGTGGCCGGCGCGGAGACAGGCGGTTTGGCAGCAGGCTTCACGGCTGCGGGTTGGGCTGCCGGTGGTTTGGCGGCTGGTGCCGATGCGGGTGGCTTGCTGGCAGCATGGGCAGCGGCAGGTTTTGCCGGGGGCGCGGCAGCAGGTGCGATAACAGGTGCAGCCGCCGGAACAGCCGGAGCAGCGACAGTAGCCGGTATCACCGACACGGCCGGTTTCGGCACGGTCGCAGGAATGATCGGCCCACCGCCGTGCTGGTCCAGAGCTTCCTGAGCCTGGGCGGCTTCGTTGGCGCGCTCCTCGGCTGTGCGACCGTCACTGAACACCAACAGCAGATAACGGCTGCGATTCAACGCGGCGGTCGGCACCGCACGGACGATGGCGAACGGCTGACCGGAATCGTGAATCACTTCCTTGACCGTCGCCACCGGGTAACCCGCCGGGAAACGCTGGCCGAGGCCGGAGCTGACCAGCAGATCGCCTTCTTTAATGTCGGCGGTATCGGCCACATGACGCAGCTCAAGGCGCTCCGGGTTGCCGGTGCCGCTGGCAATCGCCCGCAGACCGTTACGGTTCACCTGCACCGGAATGCTGTGGGTGGTGTCAGTCAGCAACAGTACGCGGGAGGTGTACGGCATCAACTCCACCACCTGACCCATCAGGCCGCGGGCATCGAGCACCGGCTGACCGAGGATCACACCGTCGCGCTCACCTTTATTGATGATGATGCGATGGGTAAAGGGGTTGGGGTCCATGCCGATCAATTCGGCCACTTCGACCTTCTCGTTGACCAGCGCGGAAGAGTTGAGCAACTCGCGCAGCCGAACGTTCTGCTCGGTGAGGGCGGCCAGCTTTTGCATGCGCCCCTGCAACAGCAGGTTTTCGGTTTTGAGTTTTTCATTTTCGGCGACCAGTTCGGTACGGCTGCCGAATTGGCTGGCCACACCTTGCCATAGCCGCTGCGGCAGGTCGGTGATCCAGTAAGACTGCATCAGCACCAGCGACATTTGGCTACGCACTGGCTTGAGCAGTGTGAAGCGGGCATCGACCACCATCAGCGCGACCGATAGCACAGCCAGCACCAACAAGCGCACGCCCAGTGAGGGGCCTTTGGTGAAAAGCGGTTTAATAAGCCGCTCCTCCCAGGCAAATGTTCTCTTTATTCATACGGCATCAAACCGGCCTGGATGCAGACTGACAGAAGATAAACGTCAACAGGCAGCACTGCAAAGTGCTGCCTGCGCGCTCAACAGCATAGAGGCGATCCGGCGACTTATTCGCTGGAAAGCAGATCCATGGTGTGTTTATCCATCATTTCCAATGCACGGCCACCGCCACGAGCAACGCAGGTCAGCGGGTCTTCGGCGACGATCACCGGCAGACCGGTTTCCTGGGCCAGCAACTTGTCGAGGTCGCGCAGCAAGGCGCCACCACCGGTCAGTACCAGACCACGTTCGGCGATATCCGACGCCAGCTCCGGAGGCGACTGCTCCAGCGCGCTTTTCACTGCCTGAACGATGGTGGCCAGGGACTCTTGCAGAGCTTCCAGCACTTCGTTCGAGTTCAGGGTGAATGCGCGTGGAACGCCTTCGGCCAGGTTACGGCCACGAACGTCGACTTCACGAACTTCGCCGCCCGGGTAGGCCGTACCGATTTCCTGTTTGATGCGCTCGGCGGTGGATTCGCCGATCAGGCTGCCGTAGTTGCGACGCACGTAGGTGATGATCGCTTCGTCGAAACGGTCGCCGCCAACCCGTACGGATTCGGCATAGACCACACCGTTGAGGGAGATCAGCGCGATTTCAGTGGTACCGCCACCGATATCGACAACCATCGAACCGCGAGCTTCTTCTACCGGCAGGCCAGCACCGATCGCAGCAGCCATCGGCTCTTCGATCAGGAATACTTCACGGGCACCGGCACCAAGGGCCGATTCACGGATGGCACGACGCTCAACCTGGGTCGATTTGCATGGAACGCAGATCAGCACACGAGGGCTAGGCTGCAGAAAGCTGTTTTCGTGAACCTTGTTGATAAAGTACTGCAGCATTTTTTCGCAGACGCTGAAGTCGGCGATCACACCGTCCTTCATCGGACGAATGGCAGCAATGTTGCCCGGCGTACGGCCGAGCATGCGCTTGGCCTCGGTGCCGACAGCAACGACACTTTTCTGGTTACCGTGTGTCCGAATAGCCACAACGGAGGGCTCATTCAGGACGATACCGCGCTCGCGCACGTAAATAAGGGTGTTGGCAGTGCCCAGGTCAATGGAAAGATCGCTGGAAAACATGCCACGCAGTTTCTTGAACATGGGAAAGGGACCCTAGGCAACGCGTGGGTAAAAAAGTGCGGCAAACTCTAACAACGACAGGGATTTTGGGCAAGGCGCCAATATGTTAAATTGGCCGCTTTTCTGTGCACCAAGCCCCACAATCGCGGCCTTGAGACCGTAGAAATGCGGTAGTGTTCCGACAATCTAACACACGGACGCCGTCCGTTCTGTTTTCCACTGGAGAATCCCATGGCGCTTGAACGCTCCGACGTGGAAAAAATCGCTCATTTGGCCTGCCTTGGCCTCAATGATGCCGATCTTCCACACATCACTTCGGCCCTGAACAGCATTCTCGGGCTGGTCGACGAAATGCAAGCGGTCAATACCGACGGTATCGAGCCGCTGGCCCACCCATTGGAAGCGAGCCAGCGCCTGCGTGCAGACGTCGTGACCGAAACCAATCATCGCGAGGCCTATCAGTCCATCGCACCAGCGGTCGAAAACGGCCTGTATCTGGTTCCGAAAGTCATCGACTAAAGGGAAAGAGCCTGCAATGCATCAATTGACTCTGGCCGAGATCGCCCGCGGACTCGCCGATAAAAAGTTTTCTTCCGAAGAGCTGACCAAAGTCCTGCTGGCGCGTATCGCCCAGCTCGACCCGCAGCTCAACAGTTTCATCAGCCTCACCGAAGACCTGGCGCTCCAGCAGGCGAAAGCCGCTGACGCTCGTCGGGCCAATGGTGAGAGCGGCGCCCTGCTCGGTGCGCCGATCGCCCACAAAGACCTGTTCTGCACCCAGGGCATTCGCACCAGCTGCGGCTCGAAGATGCTCGACAACTTTAAAGCACCGTACGACGCCACCGTGGTCGCCAAACTGGCTGCGGCCGGGGCCGTGACCCTGGGCAAGACCAACATGGACGAATTCGCCATGGGGTCGGCCAACGAGTCGAGTTACTACGGCGCGGTGAAAAACCCGTGGAACCTGGAACACGTTCCGGGCGGCTCGTCTGGCGGTTCGGCGGCTGCGGTTGCCGCTCGTCTGTTGCCAGCGGCGACGGGCACCGACACCGGCGGCTCGATTCGCCAGCCCGCCGCGCTGACCAACCTCACCGGCCTGAAACCGACGTACGGTCGCGTTTCGCGCTGGGGCATGATCGCTTACGCGTCCAGCCTCGATCAGGGCGGTCCATTGGCCCGCACCGCCGAAGACTGCGCGATCCTGCTGCAAGGCATGGCCGGTTTCGACCCGCAGGACTCCACCAGCATCGACGAGCCCGTGCCTGATTACAGCGCCGGCCTCAACGGTTCGCTGCAAGGTCTGCGCATCGGCGTGCCGAAGGAATACTTCAGCGCAGGTCTCGACCCGCGCATCGCCGACCTGGTCATGGCCAGCGTTGAAGAGCTGAAAAAGCTCGGCGCCGTGGTCAAGGAAATCAGCCTGCCGAACATGCAGCACGCAATCCCTGCGTACTACGTGATCGCCCCGGCGGAAGCGTCTTCCAACCTGTCGCGTTTCGACGGCGTGCGTTTCGGCTATCGCTGCGAAGACCCGAAAAACCTGGAAGACCTGTACAAGCGTTCCCGTGGTGAAGGTTTCGGGGCGGAAGTGCAGCGCCGGATCATGGTCGGTGCCTACGCGCTGTCGGCCGGTTACTACGACGCCTACTACCTGAAGGCGCAGAAAATCCGTCGCCTGATCAAGAACGACTTCATGGCTGCCTTTAATGAGGTCGACATCATCCTCGGCCCAACCACGCCGAACCCGGCCTGGAAACTCGGCGCCAAGAACAGCGACCCGGTCGCTGCGTACCTGGAAGACGTCTACACCATCACCGCCAACCTCGCCGGTCTGCCGGGCTTGTCCATGCCTGCAGGTTTTGTCGATGGCCTGCCGGTCGGCGTGCAACTGCTCGCCCCGTATTTCCAGGAAGGCCGCTTGCTCAATGTTGCCCATCAGTACCAACTGAACACTGACTGGCACACTCGCACCCCAACCGGCTTCTGAGGAGAAACACATGCAATGGGAAGTCGTGATCGGGCTGGAGATTCATACCCAGCTCACCACCCGGTCGAAAATCTTTTCCGGTAGTTCCACCACCTTCGGTTCCGAGCCGAACACCCAGGCCAGCCTGGTAGACCTCGGCATGCCCGGCGTATTGCCGGTGCTGAACCAGGAAGCGGTGCGCATGGCGGTGATGTTCGGTCTGGCCATTGATGCCGAGATCGGTCAGCACAACGTGTTCGCCCGTAAAAACTACTTCTACCCGGACCTGCCCAAGGGCTACCAGATCAGCCAGATGGAATTGCCGATCGTGGGCAAGGGCCACCTGGACATCGCCATGGAAGACGGCACGATCAAACGTGTTGGTGTGACCCGTGCGCACCTGGAAGAAGACGCCGGCAAGAGCCTGCACGAAGAGTTCACCGGTGCCACCGGCATCGACCTGAACCGTGCCGGTACGCCGCTGCTGGAAATCGTTTCCGAGCCGGACATGCGCAGCGCCAAGGAAGCCGTGGCCTACGTCAAGACTGTCCACGCGCTGGTGCGTTACCTCGGCATCTGCGACGGCAACATGGCCGAAGGCTCACTGCGTTGCGACTGCAACGTGTCGATCCGTCCAAAGGGCCAGGTTGAATTCGGCACGCGCTGCGAGATCAAGAACGTCAACTCGTTCCGCTTCATCGAGAAAGCGATCAACAGCGAAGTGCAGCGCCAGATCGAGCTGATCGAAGACGGCGGCAAGGTGATCCAGCAGACCCGTCTGTACGATCCGAACAAGGACGAAACCCGTCCGATGCGCAGCAAAGAGGAAGCCAACGACTACCGTTACTTCCCCGATCCGGACCTGCTGCCAGTGGTCATCGAGGACTCGTTCCTCGACGACGTGCGCGCCACCCTGCCGGAACTGCCACCGCAGAAACGCGAGCGCTTCCAGGAACAGTTCGGTCTGTCGGTCTACGACGCCAGCGTCCTGGCTACCAGCCGCGAGCAAGCCGATTACTTCGAGAAAGTCGTGAGCATCGGCGGCGACGCCAAACTGGCGGCCAACTGGGTGATGGTTGAGCTGGGCAGTCTGTTGAACAAGCAAGGCCTGGACATCGACCAGTCACCGGTTTCGGCCGAGCAACTGGGCGGCATGCTGCTGCGCATCAAGGACAACACCATCTCCGGCAAGATTGCCAAAGTGGTGTTTGAAGCGATGGCCAACGGCGAAGGCAGTGCGGACGAGATCATCGACAAGCGCGGCCTCAAGCAAGTGACCGACACGGGCGCGATCTCGGCGGCGCTGGACGAAATGCTCGCGGCCAATGCCGAGCAGGTCGAACAATACCGCGCGGCAGACGAAGCCAAACGCGGCAAGATGTTCGGTTTCTTCGTCGGCCAGGCCATGAAAGCCTCCAAAGGCAAGGCCAACCCGCAACAGGTCAACGAACTGCTTAAAAGCAAGCTCGAAGGCTAACCACAGTGATCGTTCCCACGCTCCCGCGTGGGAACGCCTCACTGGACGCTCTGCGTCCGCTTTTGTGACGCGGAGCGTCACGGGCTGCATTCCCACGCGGAGCGTGGGAACGATCATGGGGTCACCTAATGAAGCGTCTGCTCAGTGCCTGCGCCCTGCTCTCTCTGCTGGCCGGTTGTGCCAGTACGGATACCATCGATCCACACGGCTACGACAAGACCGGCGTAGCTTCGTATTACGGCGCCAAACACCATGGCAAACGCACCGCCAGCGGCGAGCGTTTCAACCAGCACGGCCTGACCGCCGCCCATCGCCAATTGCCATTCGGCACCCGGGTGAAGATTACCAACCTGAATAACGACAGGTCCTGCGTGGTGCGCGTCAACGACCGCGGGCCATACTCTCGTGGGCGCCTGATCGACGTGTCACGTGAAGCGGCCGAACAGTTGGGCATGCTGCGCAGCGGCACCGCGAAGGTTCGCGTGCAAGCCCTCGACGACTGATAGACGGAGCGCTGACTATTTTCGGACTTGCCGATTTACCCCTGATCAGCGTGATTGAATTGTTCAGCGGTCTGTTTTTACTGATCGCGGGCGCCGAACTGATGGTGCGCGCCGCCGTGCGCCTGGCCGCGCGACTGCATGTGCGGCCGCTGATCATCGGCCTGACCATCGTGGCCCTCGGCAGCAGCGCACCGCAGATGGCGGTCAGCCTGCAAGCCACCCTGGCGCAAAACGCCGACATCGCCGTCGGCAGCGTGATCGGCAGCAGCATCTTCAACATCCTCGTCACCCTCGGGCTCTCGGCGCTGATTATTCCGCTGCGGGTTTCGCGGCAATTGGTGCGCCTGGATATTCCGCTGATGATCGGCGCCAGCCTGCTGGTGTTCGTACTGGCGTGGAACAAAGAACTGAACCGCACAGACGGCATTATTCTGCTGGGTGCGCTGGTGCTGTACCTGGGCTTGCTGCTGCGCCAGTCGCGGCACTCGACCCGTCCGCCATCGGGGGCGCATGAAGCGCCACAGGCACCGTGGTTCAGCAGCCTGCTGATGATCGTCGCCGGGCTGGCGATGCTGGTGTTCGCCGGGCACTTGCTGCTCGGCGCCGCAGTGGCGGTCGCGACCGACCTGGGGTTGTCGGAGCGGATCATCGGCCTGACCATCGTCGCCGTCAGCACGTCCTTGCCGGAGCTGGCCACTTCGTTGATCGCCGCGTTACGCGGTCAGCGGGACATCGCGGTGGGCAACGTGATCGGCAGCAACCTGTTCAACCTCTTGGGCGTGCTCGGGCTTACCGCATTGATCGCGCCTTCGCCGCTGTCGGTCTCGCCCAACGCCCTGGATTTCGACCTCCCGGTGATGCTCGGTGTCGCGGTGCTGTGCCTGCCGGTGTTCTATTCCGGCTACCGGGTGACTCGCGCCGAAGGCCTGCTGTTTTTGGGTTTGTACCTGGCCTATGGGCTGCACGTGGTGTCGTTCACCACCGGCATGCCGCTGGCCGGCAAGCTTGAACACCTGATGCTGTTTTTCGTCCTGCCGGCGCTGGGGGCGTTTTTGCTGTTCACGTCGCTGCGCGCCTGGCGTCGCCAACACCACAAGAGGGAATTGCCATGAGCACTGATAAAAAGGCTGGGGTTGAAGTCCGTCGCCAAGTGATGGGCGACGCTTTCGTCGACCGCGCATTGGGCAATGCCACCGAGTTCACTCAGCCGCTGCAGGACTTCGTCAATGAACACGCTTGGGGTGGTGTGTGGAATCGCGAAGGTCTACCGCTGAAAACCCGCAGCCTGATCACCCTCGCCGCGCTGACCGCATTGAAGTGCCCGCAAGAATTGAAAGGTCACGTGCGTGGTGCGCTGAACAACGGCTGCACCGTGGAAGAAATTCGCGAGGCGCTGCTGCATTGCGCGGTGTATGCCGGCGTGCCGGCGGCGATCGACGCGTTTCGGGCGGCGCAGGAAGTGATTGATAGCTACCAGAAGCCTGAGTGACTGATCTGACGCCTTCGCGGGCAAGCCCGCTCCCACAGGTTTCAGTGTTGTTAATCAAATTCCATTCACACCGAAGATCCCTGTGGGAGCGGGCTTGCCCGCGATGAGGCCCTAGAGAACACTACAGCTCCCGAGGTTAAATCCACCCACCCCACTGCAACAAGAAGATCCCGACGTTGGTAGTGACCGCCGCCATCAGCGTGGTAATCACGATGATTGCCGCCGCCAGTTCATGATTGCCATTAGCCTGCCGAGCCATGACGAAACTGGCTGCGGCGGTCGGGCTACCGAAGTACAGAAACAGAATCCCCAATTCCGCCCCGCGAAAACCCCAGAGCCAGGCACCGAGTGTCGCCAGCACCGGCAGGCCGATCATCTTCACCAGGCTTGAACTCAGCGCCATCGTGCCGCTTTTGCGCATCGCCGCCAGCGACAACGTGCCACCGATACAGATCAACGCCAACGGCAAAGTGGTTTGCGCCAGGTACTGGCCGGACTTTTCCAGCCACCCCGGCAAGCCGATTCCGAAATAGGCAAATGGCGCCGCCGCAAACACGCTGATGATCAACGGGTTGACCATCACGCTCTTGCAGATGCTCCAGGGGTCAGACTTGATCACCGGGCTGTAGACCGCCAGCACGATGGTCGAAAGCGTGTTGTAGAACAGGATCACCAACGCCGCGAGAATGGCCCCGAGGGAAATCCCGTAATCGCCGTACATGCTCGCCGCCAATGCCAGACCGATAACGCCGTTGTTGCCGCGAAACGCGCCTTGGGTGTAGATGCCCCGATCTTCCCGCGGGCATTTCCAGATCGCCCAGCCCCAGGCAATCGCAAAACATACCAGTGTGGCGATCGAGAAATAGATCAGCAGCGCCGGTTGCAGCGCGGCATGCAGGTCGGCATGCAAGATGCCCAGAAACAGCAACGCCGGCATGGTGACGTTGAACACCAGGGCCGACGCGGTATGAATGAAATTGTCGTTGATCCAGTCGATGCGCTTGAGCAGCGCCCCCAGAAACAGCATGGCAAACACCGGCGCGGTGATGTTCAGGGTTTCGAGGAAAATAGCCAGCATGCCGGGAGAACCTTGGGTGGGCGTCGTTAGGGGGCTAATGATAAGCCACCAAGTCCCCTGCCGTCTGGTAGATCGCCATCGCGGGCAAGCCCGCTCCCACAGGTTTCAGTGTTGTTAATCAAATTTGGTGAACACCGAAGATCCCTGTGGGAGCGGGCTTGCCCGCGATGAACGATGACGCGGTCTACGTGATCGGCGCAGGGTTGAACAAGGTAATGTCGTTATGCAGCTTGTGCTGCTCCGCCCACGTCTGTTTCTTGCCGCTGGCCACGTCCAGGTAGTAGTGGAACAACTCCCAGCCAAGGTCCTCAATCGACGCCCGCCCGGTGGCAATCCGCCCGGCATCGATATCGATCAAATCCGGCCAGCGTTGCGCCAGCTCTGTGCGGGTCGACACCTTCACCACCGGTGCCATCGCCAACCCATAAGGCGTACCCCGCCCGGTGGTGAACACATGCAGGTTCATCCCCGCCGCCAACTGCAACGTCCCGCAGACAAAATCACTGGCCGGGGTCGCGCAGAAAATCAGACCTTTGCGCTTGAAGCGCTCACCAGGACCGAGCACCCCATTGATCGCGCTGCTGCCGGATTTGACGATCGATCCCAAGGACTTCTCGACAATGTTCGACAACCCGCCCTTCTTGTTCCCCGGCGTGGTGTTGGCACTACGATCCGCTTCGCCCTTGGCCAGGTAACGGTCGTACCAGTCCATTTCCCGCACCAGTTCCTGAGCCACTTCCTCGGTTTCGGCGCGGGACGTCAGCAGGTAGATCGCATCACGCACTTCGGTGACTTCGGAAAACATCACCGTCGCCCCCGCCCGCAACAACAGGTCCGAGGCATAGCCGAGCGCCGGGTTGGCAGTGATGCCAGAGAACGCATCGCTGCCGCCGCACTGCATGCCGAGGATCAGTTCGGACGCCGGCACGGTTTCCCGGCGACGCAGATCGAGCTTCTTCAAACGAGTCTCGGCCAGCGCCATGATCTGCTCGATCATCTCGGTAAAACCGTGACTGGAATCCTGCAAGCGGTACAACCACGGATCGCTCAAATCCACCGAACTGTCGTTCTCGTGCATCACCTGCCCGGCCTGCAATTTCTCGCAGCCCAGGCTGATCACCAGCGCTTCGCCACCCAGGTTCGGATTGCGTGCCAAGTTGCGCACGGTACGAATCGGGATGTACGCGTCGGTGGCGGTGATCGCCACGCCGCAGCCGTAACTGTGGGTCAGCGCCACCACGTCATCGACGTGCGGATACTTGGGCAGCAACTCGTCCTTGATGCGCTTCACCGCGTGATCCAACACCCCAGTGACGCATTGCACGGTGGTGGTGATACCCAGAATGTTGCGCGTGCCGACGGTGCCGTCGGCGTTGCGATAACCCTCAAAGGTGAAGCCTTCCAGCGGTGCCTGCGCGGCCGGCACTTCGGTGGACAGCGGCAGGCTGTCCAGCGGTGGCGCGGTCGGCATGCGCAGTTGATCTTCCTTGACCCAGCTGCCGCGAGGAATCGGCTGCAATGCGTAGCCAATCGTCTGGCCGTAACGAATCACCTGGCCGCCTTCGGGAATATCCTCGAGCGTGACCTTGTGGCTCTGCGGCACGAAATCCACGGTGACCAGGCCATCGGGGAATTCAGTGCCGGCCGGAACGCCCTGATCGTTGACCACGATCACCACATTGTCCCGCTCGTGCAGGCGGATGTAGCGCGGCGAGTCGGAATGTTCAATCAACTGCATGACGCCGCTCCTCAGGAATGCGCTTCAGATAACTTATTGTTGGTTTCAGGACCGCTGACTGGCGGCTCTTTGAGCACTACACGCTTGATCGGGCCAACGATCACCAGATAGCTGAATACTGCCACCAGCGCGTTGCAACCGACGAACACCAGCGCCCATTTAAACGAGCCGGTGGAGCTGATGATGTAACCGATAACGATCGGCGTGGTGATCGACGCGATGTTGCCGAAGGTGTTGAACAAGCCACCGCTGAGACCGGCGATCTGTTTCGGCGAAGTATCGGACACCACCGCCCAGCCCAACGCACCGACGCCTTTGCCGAAGAATGCCAAGGCCATGAAGCCAACGACCATCCATTCAACGTCTACATAGTTGCAAGCCACGATGCTACTGGAAACCAGCAAGCCAGCGATGATCGGCGCCTTGCGGGCGAAGGTCAGCGAATGGCCTTTACGCAGCAGGTAATCGGAAATCACCCCGCCAAGCACACCACCGATAAACCCGCAGATCGCCGGCAACGAGGCAATGAAACCAGCCTTGAGGATGGTCATGCCGCGCTCCTGCACCAGGTACACCGGGAACCAGGTGAGGAAGAAGTAAGTGATGCCGTTGATGCAGTACTGGCCCAGATACACGCCGAGCATCATGCGGTTGGTGAGCAGTTGGCGGATGTAATCCCACTTCGGACCGTCGCCCTTTTTGCCTTTGCCTTTGTCCGAGTCCATGTCGACCATGCCGCCGTTGTCGGCGATGTGCTTGAACTCGGCGTCGTTGATCATCGGGTGTTGGCGCGGGCTGTGGATAACCTTCAGCCAGATCCCCGAGAAGATGATGCCGATTACGCCCATGACGATGAACACATGCTGCCAGCCAAAGGAATAAACGATCCAGCCCATCAGCGGTGCGAACAACACGGTGGCGAAATATTGCGCAGAGTTGAAGATCGCAGACGCTGTCCCGCGTTCAGCGGTCGGAAACCAGGCCGCCACGATGCGTGCGTTGCCGGGGAAGGATGGCGCTTCGGCCAGGCCCACCAAAAAGCGCAGCATGAACAGCGCAACCACCGCCGTGGACATGCCGAACTCACCAACATAGCCCTGCAGCACGGTGAACAGCGACCAGGTGAAGATACTTAGCGCATAGACTTTTTTCGAACCGAAACGGTCCAGCAGCCAGCCACCGGGAATTTGCCCGGCCACATAGGCCCAACCGAATGCGGAGAAGATATAACCGAGGGTGACCGCGTCGATGCCGAGGTCTTTTTGCAGGCTGGAGCCGGCGATTGCGATGGTGGCCCGGTCGGCGTAGTTGATCGTGGTCACCAGGAACAGCATGAGCAGGATCAAATAGCGGACGTGAGTCGGCTTGGTCGATTGCATTGTAGAGGTACTCCCACTGATTATTTTTATGCGCGGGTGATCATGTTGTTATGCGGGAACCGCTTTATGTGGGAGCCGGGCTTGCCCGCGATGCAGGCACCTCGGTATGTCAGTCACACCGCGGTGATGCTATCGCAGGCAAGCCAGCTCCCACACAAGCCGGTGCCTACAGGTGTTGCATTACGAACCGATGTAGCTGGTCTTCACGACCGTGTAAAACTCTTGCGCATAGCGACCTTGCTCACGTGATCCATAGGATGAACCTTTACGCCCACCAAACGGAACGTGGTAATCCACGCCGGCGGTCGGCAGGTTGACCATCACCATCCCGGCCTGGGAGTGGCGCTTGAAGTGGTTGGCATACTTCAGCGACGTGGTAGCGATGCCCGCCGACAGACCGAATTCGGTGTCGTTGGCCATGGCCAGCGCCGCCTCGTAATCGGCGACGCGAACGATGTTGGCCACCGGGCCGAAGATCTCTTCGCGACTGATACGCATCGCAGCGTCGCTGTCGGCAAACAGCGTTGGGGCGAGGAAGTAGCCTTCGGTGTCGCACGTCACCAGACCACCGCCGCTGACCAGACGCGCACCTTCGGACTGGCCGATGTCGATGTACTTCATGTCTTGTTCAAGCTGAGCCTGCGAGACGACCGGACCGATATCAGTGCCGGTTTTCAGCGCGTGGCCGACCTTGATCGACTTCATGCGCTCGGCCATGGCTTCGACGAATTTGTCGTGAATCCCGGCAGTAACGATGAAGCGGCTCGACGCGGTGCAACGCTGGCCGGTGGAGTAGAAAGCGCTCTGTACCGACAGCTCGACCGCTTGCTTGAGGTCGGCGTCATCCAGAATGATCTGCGGGTTCTTGCCGCCCATTTCCAGCTGAACCTTGGCCTGACGCGACACGCAGCTAACAGCGATCTGGCGACCCACGCCCACGGAACCGGTGAAGCTGATGCCATCAACTTTCGGGCTCTGCACCAGCGCATCGCCAACCACGCGACCGCTGCCCATCACCAGGTTGAACACGCCGGCCGGGAAGCCTGCGCGGGAGATGATTTCCGCCAGCGCCCAGGCACAGCCCGGCACCAGATCAGCAGGTTTCAGGACGACGCAGTTGCCGTAAGCCAGAGCCGGAGCGATTTTCCACGCCGGGATCGCGATCGGGAAGTTCCACGGGGTGATCAGGCCGACCACCCCGAGCGCTTCGCGGGTCACTTCAACGTTGACGCCCGGACGCACCGACGGCAAATAGTCGCCGGACAGGCGCAGGCACTCACCGGCGAAGAACTTGAAGATGTTGCCGGCGCGAGTCACTTCGCCGATGGCTTCGGGCAGGGTCTTGCCCTCTTCCCGGGCCAGCAAGGTGCCGAGTTCTTCGCGACGGGCGAGGATTTCAGTACCGACTTTATCCAGTGAATCGTGACGTGCCTGAATGCCCGAAGTGGACCAGGCCGGGAGCGCGGCGCGAGCGGCGTCGATGGCGGCGTGGACCTGAGCCAGATCAGCCTTGGCGTAATCGCCGATGGTATCGGTCAGCTCGGACGGGTTGATGTTGGCGCAGTAATCACTGCCCGCCACCCATTCGCCGTTGATGTAGTTATTGAAACGCTTTGAATCAGCCACGGGCTGCTCCTTTAAAAGAAGTCCTCACGCAAAAAGCCGCTGATTGCTCAGCGGCCCTGGTTTTGTGGGGTGTTACTGAGCACCTTGCTTGTCGATCAGCGCGGCGAGCATTTCGTACTCTTCGCCCGTCAGATCGGTCAGCGGTGCACGCACAGGGCCTGCGTCATAACCGGCAATTTTTGCCCCGGCCTTGACGATGCTCACGGCGTAACCGGCCTTGCGGTTACGGATGTCCAGGTACGGCAGGAAGAAGTCGTCGATGATCTTGCCGACGGTGGCGTGATCTTCGCGAGCGATCGCGTGGTAGAAATCCATCGCGGTTTTCGGAATGAAGTTGAACACCGCCGAGGAGTACACCGGCACGCCCAGCGCCTTGTAAGCCGCGGCGTAGACTTCAGCGGTCGGCAAACCGCCCAGGTAGCTGAAGCGATCACCGAGGCGGCGACGGATCGACACCATCAGCTCGATATCGCCCAGGCCATCCTTGTAACCGATCAGGTTCGGGCAGCGCTCAGCCAGACGTTCCAGCAAAGGAGCGGTCAGGCGGCAGACGTTGCGGTTGTAAACCACCACGCCGATTTTTACCGATTTGCATACCGCTTCAACGTGGTCGGCAACACCGTCCTGGCTGGCTTCGGTCAGGTAGTGCGGCAGCAGCAACAGGCCTTTGGCGCCCAAACGCTCGGCTTCTTGAGCGTATTCGATGGCTTGACGAGTTGCGCCACCGACACCGGCCAGGATCGGCACGCTGGTAGCGCAGGTGTCGACGGCAGTCTTGATGATTTCCGAATATTCGCTGGCCGCCAGAGAGAAGAACTCACCGGTGCCGCCGGCGGCGAACAATGCCGAGGCGCCGTATGGGGCCAGCCATTCGAGACGTTTGATGTAGCCCGCGCGATGGAAATCGCCCTGAGCATTGAAGTCGGTGACCGGGAACGACAGCAGGCCGGAAGAGAGGATGGACTTCAGTTCTTGTGGATTCATTATTCGAACACCCTGGAAGCAACGTTGTGTGAGAAAACCGTTCAGCCTTCGCCGAAGTTGTAGGTCATCGTACAACTTAAAATACAGCCGTCAACTGCATTTCATCGCTGCACTCAAAAATTGCGTCGGAAAAGGTAATTCCTTGACGTAGGAAAGATCTCATCTACGATCCAAACAGCTGTATATGCATACAGTTAAATTTGATTCTACCTACGACATATCAAGGAGCTAGAAATGTCAGGTCTACACGCAAAACCGAAGGAAAACCTGAAACAGGTCATTGCCGATCTGGATGATCTTTTTACCGAGCACGGCATCGCCCTTTCTGGCGATGTCGACACGCTTAAACTCACCGCCGGCAGCCATCACGGCCTCAAACATCAACGCCGAGGCCCGCTGCCGAAAAATCGCTGAAAGGCGCGCCCCAGTTGAGGTTTGAGGGTGCAGAACATACCGCGATCGGCGACAGCACCCTGCTGCGCTTCGTCAAGGATGCACCTGCCATACCGGCCTCGCAGGTGGAGTTGCACCTGCCCAATGGCCTGGCATTGACCTATGGACAAGTGATTGCGCTGGGGGGTGATTTTTATGGAATTCCCGACCAACCGATCTGCGAAGGCTCAACAGCAGCGGACCGAATCCAGCGCTTTACCAACGCCTTCAACTCCCTGGCGGTACTGCCGGCCTCAAACGCCGAGGCGAAGTTGATCCTCGGCGTCATGCAGAAGGAAATCGCCGCCATCAATCAAGCGATCAGGGACGGTAAACAACCTCACGAAGCTTATGACGCCCTCGGTGATACGTTGTCGGAAGAGTGGAACAAGATCACTGGCGGCGGCAGTTTCGTCTCGGCGCTGTTCCCTTTGGGGCGTTATCTGAAGCTGGCCGCCAACAATGCCGACCACTTTGCC
The DNA here is from genome assembly GCF_964063345.1 of Pseudomonas lini. Taxonomy (NCBI): domain Bacteria; kingdom Pseudomonadati; phylum Pseudomonadota; class Gammaproteobacteria; order Pseudomonadales; family Pseudomonadaceae; genus Pseudomonas; species Pseudomonas lini. Next base: position 4,216,554 of record NZ_OZ061318.1, on the reverse strand, counting down.
GAATGGGCACTTCTGGCCTACATCGCCGGCCACGCCGCCGCGCTGCAACAAGCGGTGCTGGCCCACAACAGCGGCGATGAAAAGCAGTTGGAGCTGGCCTATGCGATGAACGCTTTTGCCGATCACTACCTGACCGACCTGTATTCCGCCGGCCATTTACGAGTGCCACGCAAACAGTTGGCGGCGGTGGTCACGCCCAGTGATCTCGGTTCGTTGATTACCCGTTTCATGCACGATGAAGACAGCAAGTTCGGCCTCAATGTGAGCAACGGCAACGGCGAACGCTGGCACGCCTACGGCGACAAGCGCTACTTCGACGCTATCGACAGCGCCAATCGCGCCCAAGTGAATCAAGCGGTTCAGGTGTCGGCGGATGAAGTGTTCGCGGCGTACCTCAGCGGCACGGCTCCATCAGCCGGCAGTTTTGCTGCGTTGAAAAGACTGCCCGACCTGCAAGCAGTACTGAACCCGGCAGGCAATTTCTCGCCACTGTTCAAGGTTGAGGGCAGCAAGGTGTTGCGGCGCAAGGACGTCAACAACCTCAACGACACCGCCACCATTGACGACTGGTGGGGCTGGAGCACTTATCTGCTGCTCAAGGACTACCAACCAACCGGCGTGCTGAATTCAGCGGCCAATGCCTGATAAGGAGATCACTGATGACTATCAAATTGAAACTGGAACTGGCTTCGGGCCAATCGATGAAAGGTGCGCCGCTGGAGTTGCTGTCGAAAGGCTTGCCGATTGCCCGGGCGCTTGTGGATGAGCGCGGGCATGCGGTTTTCGATGCCAAACCTGGGGCTGCTGAGTTGGCGGTGAGGGTGGATCGGGGAATTTTGAAGACAATCTGAAAGATTAATTGATGGCTACTGACCCCATCGCGGGCAAGCCCGGCTCCCACAGGTTTTGTGTGTGTTCACACTATTGTGATCGACACAAAACCTGTGGGAGCCGGGCTTGCCCGCGATGGCGTCCTTTCTGGCGACGCTCAGCCCCGCTGTGCCTGCGCCTCTTCATGGGCCTGGCGCAACCGCTCACGGCTATTCGTCAGGTGCAACCGCATCGCCGCCCGCGCCGCATCGGAATCCTGGCGGGCAATGGCGTCATAAATCTCTTCATGCTCGCGACTCAGTCGACTCATGTAGTGCTGCTGGTCGTCGTGGGCCAGGCGCGCAGAGTTGAGGCGCGTGCGCGGAATGATGCTGGTACCCAGGTGGGTCATGATGTCGGTGAAGTAGCGGTTGCCGGTGGCCAGGGCAATTTGCAGGTGGAACTGGAAGTCCGAAGCCACCGCATCGCTGGCGTGGGAAGCGCTTTCATTCAGCGCATCCAGCGCCGCTCGCATCAACGCCAACTGCTCAGGACTGCGGCGTTGCGCGGCAAGACCGGCGGATTCCACTTCCAGGCTGATGCGCAATTCCAGAATCGCCAATACGTCGCGCAAGGTCACCACGGTGGCCGGATCGATACGGAAACCGCTCGGGCTCGGCGTGTCGAGCACGAAGGTGCCGATGCCGTGACGGGTTTCAACCTGGCCTGCGGCCTGCAAACGGGAGATCGCTTCGCGCACCACAGTGCGGCTGACGCCATGGGCGTCCATGATCGCCGACTCGGTGGGCAATTTATCGCCACGTTTGAGATGACCGTCGCGGATCTGCTCGGACAGCACCGTCACCAGTTCCTGAGCGAGGCTGCGGCGCTTGCGAGGGAGGCGAGGTGCGTCGATCGGGTTTTCCATGGTGAACGTCTGTCTCGAAAATTCGGCTGAATCCGCATCATAGCTCAACGCGGTTGTACGATCACCACCACTCCCTCTGTAGGAGCGAGGCTTGCCCGCGAAGAACGATAACGCGATTCTGCAGGTGAACCGCGTCGAGGCCATCGCGGGCAAGCCCGCTCCCACAGGTCAAGTGGTGTTTATGCGGTCACGGTTTGGTCCACCAAGTGGCCATTCTCGATGCGCACATGCCGTGGATGGAAACGCTTCAGGCTACTGCGATGCCCGACGCTGACGATGCTCAGCCCCGGCAATTCATCGATCAACGCCTGATACAGCGACGCTTCATCCTCTTCATCCATCGCCGAAGTGGCTTCGTCCATGTACAGCCATTGGGGTGCATAAAGCAGCGCACGGGCGAAGGCCAGACGTTGTTGCTCACCCGGTGAGAGCATGCGCTGCCAGTGATTGGCTTCATCCAGACGCGAAACCAGGTGCGGCAAGCGGCAGGTTTCCAGCACATGGACGTAGCGCTCATGCGGGTAGGTGTCGCCAGGCTGTGGATAACTCAGCGTCTCGCGCAGGGTGCCAATCGGCAGATAGGGTTTTTGCGGCAGGAACAGATAACGCCCCGTCGGCAGACGGATGCTGCCGTGGCCGGCCGGCCAAAGGTGCCCCATCGCCCGCAGCAAAGTCGATTTGCCGCTGCCGGAACGACCGCTGAGCATGACGCGCTCGCCCTCCTCCACGGTCATGTCGGCGTTGGTCAGCAGGTGACGACCGTCAGCGAGGTCGAGGCCAAGGTTATGCACCTTCAACGCCGATCCCTGATTCTGCACGTCGATGGCCGGTGCGCGTTCTTCGTTGTCGGTCATGGCCTGGCGGAAACTCAGCAGACGATCACTCGTGGCGCGCCATGCCGCCAGATCCGTATACGCGTTGATGAACCAGCTGAAGTTCTCCTGCACGTTGCCAAAGGCCGAGTTGATTTGCATCAGCTCACCGAGTTCGATCTTGCCGGTGAAGTAACGCGGCGCCGCAACGATGAACGGGAAAATGATCGCGATCTGGCCATACCCCGAGGTGAAGAAAGTCAAGCGTTTGGACACGCGCATGATGTCCCAGAAGTTGTGCCAGACCAGCCCGAAGCGGTTGCTCAAACGTCGGTTTTCGTTCGGCTCGCCGTTGTACAACGCGATGCTTTCGGCGTTTTCGCGCACCCGCACCATGGAGAAACGCAGGTCGGCCTCAAAGCGCTGCTGGTTGTTGTTCAGGCCGATCAACCGTTTGCCGATCAGGTGCGTCAGCCAACTGCCGACCATCGCATACACCAGCGCGCACCAGAACATGTAACCGGGAATGGTGAAACCGAGCACCTCGATGCTGCCCGAGACGCCCCACAAAATGATCGAGAACGACACCAGGCTCACCACGGTGCGGATCAGCCCGATACTGAGGCTCAGGGTCGTAGTGGTAAACGTGTTGAGGTCTTCGGAAATCCGCTGGTCCGGGTTATCGGTGTAACCGCCCTGCTCCAACTGATAGTAATTTTTTTGCCCGAGCCAACGGGCGAAGTGCTTTTCGGTAAGCCACGCCCGCCAGCGTATGGTCAGCATCTGGGTCAGGTACAGACGATACACTGCGCCAAGGATCGCCACCGCCGCGATGCCGCAGAAATACAGAATCAACTGCCAGAACGCCGCTTCGTCCTTCTTCTGCAAGGCGTTGTAGAAGTCCTTGTACCAACTGTTGAGCCACACTGAAATCGCCACGCTGAACAATGACAGCGCGATTACTGCGATCAGTAACGTCCAGGCCTTGCCCTTCTCTTCGCTGCGCCAGTAAGGCGTGGTCATCGCCCAGACTTTGCGAAAAAACTGCCCGCGCACAGCATCGTTGACCGCGGAATATTCAGCGTTCTGATTCATGGATAAGGCTCGATAAAGAAAAGAACACACACGAGCCGATCATAAATGATCGACCCGGCTTGTAACGAGGTGTGACAACAATTGTTCAGCGCCAGTTCAGCGACGGACCGGACGCTTCTGCAGTTTGCGCTGCAGCGTGCGACGGTGCATGCCCAAGGCGCGGGCAGTAGCGGAGATGTTGCCTTCGTGCTCGGTCAGTACGCGCTGGATGTGTTCCCACTGTAGACGGTCCACGGACATCGGGTTTTCCGGCACCAGCGTGTCGAGGTCGGCGTGCTCAGAGAGCAACGCGGCCAGCACGTCATCGGCGTCCGCCGGTTTGCACAGGTAATTGCAGGCGCCACGCTTGATCGCCTCGACGGCGGTGGCAATGCTCGAGTAACCGGTGAGGATCACCACGCGCATTTCCGGATCGAGTTCGAGCAGTTTGGGCAGCAACACCAGGCCCGAGTCGCCGTCCATTTTCAGATCAAGGGCGGCGTAATCCGGAATGTCGGCCTGGGCGATGGTCAGGCCTTCTTCGGCGGAACCTGCTGTGCTGACGCGAAAACCACGGCGGGCCATGGCGCGGGCCATCACGCGGGTGAAGGTTGCGTCGTCGTCTACCAGCAGCAAATGCGGCAGTTCTTCGCCTTCGACTTGGATCTCGTCACTCATGTTCGTCTCCTCGGGCGACACGGGGCAGGCGCAGCTCGGTAAGCGTGCCACCTTCCTCATGACTGTAGAGTTTCACTGAGCCGCCGGCGCGTGTCACGCTGGCCTTGCTCAAAAACAGGCCCAGGCCGAAACCTTTGCCCTTGGTGGTAAAAAACGGTTTGCCAATCTGCTCGGCAATGGCCAATGGCACACCGGCACCGTGGTCGCGAATGCTGATGGTCAAGTCCTCGGCATTCCAGTCCAGGGTCACTTGCAAGCCTTCGGGGCACGCATCGGCGGCGTTGTTCAGCAAATTCAGCAGGGCCTGGGTCAGGTCTGGCGGTGGCGCCATGCGCGGCACGGTCCCCTGGCCCAGGCGCTGGAAGCGATAACTGGCTTCCGGGCGCATCAGGTGCCAGCGGTTCAGGGCTTCGTCGAGCCAGTCAGTGACGTCCTGCATCTCCACCGCCAGACGACGATTGGCTTCCGCTGCCCGAACCAACTGTTGCAAGGTCTCTTTGCAGAGTTTGACCTGATCTTGCAGCACGCTCAAATCGTCCTGCAACAACGGGTCGGGGTGGTCCTGACGCATTTCCTTGAGCAACACGCTCATGGTCGCCAGCGGCGTGCCCAATTCATGGGCGGCGCCGGCAGCCTGGGTCGCAACGGCCAGCAATTGCTGATCGCGCAGGCCTTCTTCGCGACGAATGGCACGCAGTTCTTCCTGGCGACGCAGCTCTTCGGCCATGCGGGCAGCGAAGAACGTGATGACCGCTGCGGCCAGGGCGAAGCTCAGCCACATGCCGTAAATCTGCAAATTCTCCCGTGCGATCGGGAACGTTTCCAGCGGGTAAAATCGCGCCAGCAGCAACGTATAAAGCGCCAACGCGATACCCGACAGAATTACCGAATAGCGCCACGGCAGCGTCACGGCGGCAATGGTCAGCGGCACCAGGTAATAAGAGACGAACGGGTTGGTCGAGCCGCCGGAGAAGTACAGCAAAGCACTGTGGATAAACAGGTCGCAGGCCAGTTGCACAGCGTATTCGAGCTCGGTCACCGGCCACGACGTGCGCAGACGAATTGCGGTCAGCGCGCAGAGCACCATGGAAAAACCGAGGGTGATCGCCAATTGCAGCCAGGGTAACGGCAGCAGGTCGAACCAGTAGGCCAGGCCTACGGAACCGGCCTGAGCGGCCAGCACCAACGTGCGGATGAACGTGAGCCGCCAGAGGTTCTGGCGAGTGGCGGAAGTGATTTGAACGGGGGCGAGCATGAGCTCTCCTGATGAGCGCTCCAGGCGGATCGCACGGAGTATAACCAAGCCACGGGCTTGAGAGGCGAAAGTGCGGCAAACGACCACAGTTACTGCGCGTGAATTTACCTTCAGCGGTGAGTTCCCCTGTGGCGAGGGAGCTTGCTCCCGCTGGACTGCGAAGCAGGCCACAACCATTTGACCGGATGAAACTGACAAACTGTGCATACCGATTTTGCGACTGCTTCGCAGCCGAGCGGGAGCAAGCTCCCTCGCCACAAAAGCCCTGGCATCACTTGAGACTGTATAGAAGTTGTAACTGTGCGAACCGGACCATTGAAGCTAGAGTCTGATGGTTTCACGCAGGTTCGGACCTCAACCCCTGCGCACCGTCCAAGGAGCTTTTCATGCACACATTGCGCCGCAGCGCCGCCCTTCTTGCCTTAAGCGTTGGCACCGTCGTCAGCCTCCCGGCCCTGGCCGTCGACGAACTGCATTACAACCAGATCTCCCTGCGCGCCGAAGTCAGCCAGGAAGTGGCCCGCGACCTGATGATCGTGACCCTCTACACCGAAGAGCAAAACACCGACCCGGCCAAACTCGCCGCCGACGTCAGCACCACCATGAACAAAGCACTGGCCCAGGCTAAAGAAGTCAAAGACATCACCCTGCGCCAGGGCAGCCGCAACAGCTACCCGATCTACGACACCAAAGGCCAGAAAATCACCGGCTGGCGTGAACGCGCCGAACTGCGCCTGGAAAGCTCGGACTTCGCCGCCCTCTCCAAACTCACCGGCGAACTGCTCACCGACCTGAAAATGGGCGGCATGGACTTCGCCATTGCCACCCCTACCCGCAAGGCCAGCGAAGACGCCCTGCTCAAAGAAGCCGTGACCGCCTTCAAGTCCCGCGCCCAACTGGCCACCGACGCCCTGGGCGGCAAAAGCTACAAAATCGTCAACCTGAACCTCAACAGCAACGGTTATCCACAACCGTACATGCGTGGGCCGATGATGATGAAAGCGGCGGGCATGGATTCTGCGCCGGTGACGCCCGAGGTTGAAGCGGGTACCAGCCAGGTCAGCATGACGGCGGATGGGGCGATTGAAGTGTTGATGTAGTGATTCGATAAGTCTGTACAAAAAAACGCCGATCACTGTGATCGCCGTTTTTTTGTGCCGGAAGAATCTGGTTAGTCAGTCCTGTGGTGAAAGCACGGCCGCCATCGCAGGCAAGCCAGCTCCCACAAGGTCATGCGCCATTTCAAGATCTATGCAGAGCCTGTGGGAGCTGGCTTGCCTGCGATGAACGATGACGCGGTGATTCAGGATTAAGACTGCGGGTCGACATTATCCAGCGCCCGATTCACCGCCAATTCCGCCAACATGATGATCTGTTGAATCGCCAATACTGTATTGCGCTGCGGGCCGATCAGGTTTGTGGCGAAATCACTGGCCAGGACACTGGCCGAGGCCAATGACTCGCAAGCTTGAACCAGAAGACTTTCAGTGTCGCTGTCCGGGGAAACCAGGAACATCGTGCTGGGGCGGCGTGGTTTTGCGGCGTAAGGTTTGGGCGGATCGAGGTAGTAGTCGAGGGCGCGTTTTATGGCTTCGCGGTCTTTGAGTAGCTCTTCGGTGCGCGAAGCTTCGGCGTTGGGTGTGGTGGTGTTGAAGGGTGGGTCGGGGATTAACTTATCCATAAAAACTCCTACTTATTGAGTGGGAGCCATCCGCTTGTCGTTTCCACACGACAAAGAGGTGGCAGCTGTACGCGGGGTGGAAAACCGGTAAGTAGGCACCCGGCCAGACCGAAGTCTGCCCACGCACAGCCGCCATAACGCAGTTTGCAGACGAAAGAAGACATCGGCAACGATTACGGTGGTGATGCAATGCAACTACTTAAGGTTCAGGTTTCCACACCTGCTCGCTGGTTTTGCAGCGACAACCAAAGACTAGGGAGCCCGCTTCCGACGCACAACCTGAAAAACATGTGGGAAGGTTCTGATGTTTTTACCAATCAATAAACATCGTTGCCTGTAAGGCCGCCATCGCGGGCAAGCCCGCTCCCACAGTGGAGCGGTGTATGTCTGCAATGAATTGGTCGGCTGTCAGGCCGCCAAGATCAAAAGATCGCCGAGATTCCGAATGATCCGGGGTGTATGCCACAACAGAGGGGTCCCCCTCAAAAAACGATATTTCCGCCGATCCCACCAACAACGCTACCCTCAGGAAAACACCGCCGCCAAGCCCTCGGGGACTCCATGGAAAGAACCACCGTCAAACCACTTCTACTCGCCCTTACCCTCGCAACAATCGCCACCACCGCACCACTCGCCCAAGCCGCCACCACCCTGGTCTATTGCTCCGAAGCCAGCCCCGCCGGCTTCGACCCCAGCCAATACACCAGCGGCACCGACTTCGACGCCTCCGCCGAAACCGTCTTCAACCGCCTCACCCAATTCAAACGCGGTGGCACCGAAATCGAACCCGGCCTGGCCACTAGCTGGGAAGTGTCCAAGGACGGTCTCAGCTACACCTTCCACCTGCGCGACGGCGTGAAATTCCACACCACCGACTACTTCACCCCGACCCGCGACTTCAACGCCGATGACGTGTTGTTCACCTTCCAGCGCCTGCTCGACCCGGAGAATACTTTCCGCAAGGCTTATCCCGCCGAGTCACCGTACTTCACCGACATGGGCCTGAACACGACGATCAAAAGCATCGACAAGCTCGACGACCACACCGTGCGCTTCAGCCTGAACAACATCGACGCCGCGTTCGTGCAAAACCTCGCCATGAGTTTCGCCTCGGTGCAATCCGCCGAATACGCCGCGCAACTGTTGAAAGAAGGTAAAGCCGCCGACCTCAACCAGAAACCGGTCGGCACCGGCCCATTCGTGTTCAAGCGCTATCAAAAGGACTCGCAGATCCGCTACGCCGCCAACAAGGCTTACTGGAAACCCGAGGACGTGAAACTCGATAACCTGATTTTCTCGATTACCCCGGACGCCGCCGTGCGCTTGCAGAAACTCAAGGCCGGCGAGTGCCAGGTCAGCGGCTACCCGCGTCCGGCGGACATCGAAGTGATGGAGAAAGACCCGAATCTGCAGGTACTCAAACAAGCAGGTTTCAACCTCGGGTTCCTCGCCTACAACGTGACTCACCCGCCGCTGGACCAGCTCAAGGTCCGTCAGGCCCTGGACATGGCCATCGACAAACCGGCGATCATCAAGGCTGTCTACCAGAGTGCCGGGCAACTGGCGCAGAACGCTTTGCCGCCGGCGCAATGGTCCTATGACCCGAGTATCAAGGACGCACCGCACGACCCGACCAAAGCCCGCGCGCTACTGAAAGAAGCAGGGGTTGCGCCCGGTACCACCATCGATTTGTGGGCCATGACAGTGCAGCGCGCCTCCAACCCCAACGCGCGAATGTCGGCGCAGATGATCCAGCAGGATTGGGAGAAAGTCGGCATCAAGGCCAATATCGTCAGCTACGAATGGGGCGAATACATCAAGCGCGCCAAGAATGGCGAACACGACGCCATGATCTACGGTTGGACCGGCGACAACGGTGACCCGGACAACTGGCTTGGCGTGCTCTACAGCTGCGCCGCAGTAAAAGGCAGCAACTACGCCAAGTGGTGCGACCCGGTCTACGACAAGCTGGTGCAGCAAGCGAAGGTGTCCACGGACAAACAGCAGCGGGTCAATCTGTACCAACAGGCACAGCAAATCCTTAAGCAACAGGTGCCAATTACACCGATTGCGAATTCGACGGTGTTCCAGCCACTGCGCAAGGAAGTGACCGACTTCAAGATCAGCCCGTTCGGCCTCACTCCCTTCTATGGAGTGGGTATAAATAAGTAACACCAGGCTCCAACCGGGTGCGCGAGACGCCCCGGTTGCCCCTTATCGGTGCGCGATTTGCACCGTAAAAAACCTGCGCAAATGGTCAAATACTTCAGTATTTATACATATGCGACATTAAGGTACGTTCGTGCCACTGTTTAAGGTTTGTGGCCATTCAGGATCTTGCATTGGGTATGGCCCCTGCATAAGTATCCGCAGGTCGACTCACGAGGTCGTCCTCTAATTCCAAAAATGACAACAATCATGAGGCCACCATGCTTAAACACGCGGTCATTCCGTTTTTAGTCGGCGCAAGCTTATTAGCCAGCGCACCTTTCGCCGTCGCTGCGACTAACCTGGTGTTTTGCTCCGAAGGGAGCCCGGCCGGTTTTGATCCTGGTCAGTACACCACCGGAACCGACTTCGACGCCTCTGCAGAAACCATGTTCAACCGCCTGACCCAGTTCGAGCGCGGCGGTACCGCCGTTATTCCTGGCCTGGCGACCAAGTGGGACATTTCCGATGACGGCCTGACTTACACCTTCCACCTGCGTGAAGGCGTCAAGTTCCACACCACCCCGTACTTCAAGCCAACTCGTGAGTTCAACGCCGACGACGTGCTGTTCACCTTTAATCGCATGATTAACAAGGATGACCCGTTCCGCAAAGCGTATCCGACTGAATTCCCGTACTTCACCGACATGGGGATGGATACCAACATCACCAAGATCGATAAAGTCGACGACAAAACCGTCAAGTTCACCCTCAAAGAAGTTGATGCCGCGTTCATTCAGAACATGGCCATGAGTTTTGCCTCGGTCCAGTCCGCCGAGTACGCTGCCCAGCTGCTCAAGGAAGGCAAAGCCGCCGACATCAACCAGAAGCCGGTCGGTACTGGCCCTTTCGTATTCAAGAGCTACCAGAAAGACTCCAACATCCGCTACACCGGGAACAAGGACTACTGGAAGCCTGATGACGTGAAGATCGACAACTTGATCTTCGCCATCACCACCGACCCGTCGGTGCGTATTCAGAAGCTGAAGAAGAACGAGTGCCAGATCACCCTGTTCCCACGTCCAGCCGACTTGAAGGCGCTGAAGGAAGACAAGACCCTGAAGGTGCCTGACCAGGCTGGTTTCAACCTGGGTTACATCGCCTACAACGTGATGGACAAGATCAAGGGCAGCGATCAGCCGAACCCGATGGCTCAGTTGAAAGTGCGTCAGGCACTGGACATGGCCGTCAACAAGCAACAAATCATCGATTCGGTTTATCAGGGTGCAGGCCAACTGGCCGTCAACGCCATGCCACCGACCCAATGGTCTTACGACACCACCATCAAGGATGCGCCGTACAACCCTGAGAAAGCTAAAGCGCTGCTCAAGGAAGCCGGCATCAAGGAAGGCACCGAGATCAACCTGTGGGCGATGCCGGTTCAGCGTCCATACAACCCGAACGCCAAGCTGATGGCAGAAATGCTGCAGTCTGACTGGGCCAAGATCGGTATCAAAGCCAAGATCGTGACCTACGAGTGGGGCGAGTACATCAAGCGCTCCAAAGGCGGCGAAAACGGCGCGATGCTGATTGGCTGGAGCGGCGACAACGGTGACCCGGACAACTGGCTGAACGTGCTGTTCGGCTGCGACTCGCTGCAGGGCAACAACTTCTCCAAGTGGTGCGACAAGAAATTCGACGGCATCGTCAAGGAAGCCAAGCGCACTACCGATCAGGCCAAGCGCACCGAACTGTACAAGCAGGCGCAACACGTCCTCAAAGACGCCGTTCCAATGACACCTATCGCTCACTCGACGGTGTTCCAACCCATGCGCGACAACGTGCAGGACTTCAAGATCAGCCCGTTTGGCTTGAACTCCTTCTACGGCGTCAGCGTCAGCAAATAAGAAAAGGCAGCGGCGACGTTTTCAGCGTCGCCGCTGCTTTTTTCTTCCGAGAACCTAGGAATTTGCCTACATCCAAATCCGCTGTCTCGTACAGCAGGACTTAGGACGCGTTGCCTTTTCCTACGAGTCTTTAGGACTCAGCGCATTTACTGCCAGACCCACGGCCCCTACCGTCGGGCTCTGACCAGTGACTGTGTGGGCTATCGGTTTGCTGCCCGTATTGGTTTGAACTCAATGCAGCCACAACGTCCCCGGACGGAATCGCGGCGCATTGAATAACACTACAAAAAGAGGGAGCGTCATGCGCCATACCTTGGTTTTATCCGCATTGCTGAGCACCGGCCTGCTGGCCGTCACTTCCATCAGCCAGGCCGCCAATAACAGCCTGGTGTTCTGCTCCGAAGGCAGCCCCGCCGGTTTCGACACGGCGCAGTACACCACTGCGACCGATAACGACGCCGCCGAGCCGCTGTACAACCGATTGGCAGAGTTTGAAAAAGGCGCCACCAACGTCGTACCAGGTCTGGCAACGAGGTGGGATATTTCCGAGGATGGCCTCAAGTACACCTTTCACTTGCGCGAAGGGGTGAAATTTCACACGACCAAATACTTCACACCGACCCGCGATTTCAACGCTGATGACGTGCTGTTCACCTTCAATCGCATGCTCGATCCGCAGCAACCCTTTCGTAAGGCTTATCCGACCGAGTTCCCGTATTTCAACGGGATGAGCCTGAACAAGAACATCGCCAAGGTCGAGAAGACCGGGCCGCTGACCGTGGTGATGACGCTCAACAGCGTCGACGCCGCGTTCATCCAGAATATTGCCATGAGCTTCGCCGCGATCCTTTCCGCCGAATACGCCGACCAGTTGCTGGCCTCCGGCAAGCCGAGCGACATCAACCAGAAGCCGATCGGCACTGGCCCGTTCGTGTTCAAGAGCTACCAGAAAGATTCCAACATCCGTTACAGCGGCAACAAGCAGTACTGGGACCCGAGCCGGGTCAAGCTCGACAACCTGATTTTCGCCATCAACACCGATGCTTCGGTGCGCGTGCAGAAACTCAAGGCCAACGAATGCCAGATCACCCTGCATCCGCGCCCGGCCGACGTGACCGCACTGAAAAACGATCCGAAACTGCAACTGATCGAGAAGCCCGGCTTCAACCTCGGTTACATCGCCTATAACGTGCGGCACAAACCGTTCGATCAGCTCGAAGTGCGCCAGGCGCTGGACATGGCGGTGAACAAGCAAGGCATTCTCAACGCCGTCTATCAAGGCGCCGGCCAACTGGCGGTCAACGCCATGCCACCGACCCAATGGTCTTACGACGAGACGATTAAAGACGCCGCCTACAACCCGGAAAAAGCCAAGGAACTACTCAAGGCTGCCGGCGTGAAGGAAGGCACTGAAATCACTCTCTGGGCCATGCCGGTTCAGCGTCCGTATAACCCCAACGCCAAGCTGATGGCCGAAATGCTCCAGGCGGATTGGGCGAAGATCGGCCTCAAGATCAAGATCGTCAGCTACGAATGGGGCGAGTACATCAAGCGCACCAAGAACGGCGAGCACGACATCAGCCTGATCGGCTGGACCGGTGACAATGGTGATCCGGACAACTGGCTCGGCACGCTTTACAGCTGCGATGCCATTGGCGGCAACAACTACTCCATGTGGTGTGATCCGGCTTACGACAAGCTGATCAAGCAGGCCAAGGTCGTGACCGATCGCGACCAGCGCACCGTGCTCTACAAACAGGCGCAACAGTACCTCAAGCAGCAGGTGCCGATCACGCCGGTCGCCCACTCGACGGTCAACCAGCCGTTGAGCGCCAAAGTCGAAGGATTCAAGGTAAGTCCTTTCGGCCGTAACGTGTTCTCGGGCGTCAGTATCGACCAATAACCGATTAGCCAGAACGCTGGGGGCGGAATCCGCCCTCACGCAAGCGTATTGCCGTAATTCGCCAATTCGGCCTGTAGCAAACGTTTGCGATGCGTGCATAAGTTCTAAACCAAATAGCCGGATCACCAAAAAAGACCGGCATTAAAAAAAAGTAAGTAAGGAGCTTCACCCATGAAACTGAGCAGCACCGCGTTATTGGCCTTGGCCATCAGCAGCGTGACCGCCACGGCGTACGCTGAATCCCAGAGCCAGGCTTTCACCCCGGTTACGGTCAACACCAAAAGCGCTCAAGCCGAAGCAACCGGCTTTGTCGAAGGCCAATCGGTCACCGGCAGCACGCGTAACTGGTACGCCAACGAGCAACTGAAACGTGGTGCCAAGTTCGCCTATAAGAAGGATGGCGTTTCAACCCCGACTGATCGTCGTATCAACTGGGTCCAGGGCACCATCATCAAGTACAACTCGGGCTTCACTGAAGGTACCGTGGGTTTCAGCACAGAAGTGGCGGCCTACAACGCCATCGCTCTGGATCGTGATCGCAAGGATCTGGCGTCCAACAACGGCGGCGCACCGGGTACCCGTCCTGGCGCGGGCAACAACCGTACCCTGACCGAAGAAGGTGGCGACGCCGTCGGCCAGTGGAGCAAACTGGGCCTGGCCAACGTCAAGGCCCGTGTGTCCAACACCACCCTGACCGCTGGCCGCCAGAACTTCAGCAGCCCGATGGTCGATGTCATCGGTAACCGTGCGCTGCCTTCGAGCTTTCAAGGTGTGGCCATCCACAGCGAAGAGCTGAACAACCTGGCTTTCGACCTGGCCACCTTTGATCGCAACTCTCCGCGTACCGAAGAAAGCCAGCGTAAATTCCGTACCGAATACGCCAACGGCATCGTTGAAACCGATCACGTCTACACGGGCGGCATCACCTACACCCCATTCGCCAGCCTGACCACCAGCCTCTGGGCGACCCAGGCCGAAGACATCTGGAACCAGTACTACTTCGGCGCCAGTCATGTGCTGGGCGACAGCCAGGTCTTGAGCCTGACCACAGGCCTGAACTACTACAAAACCCAGGAAGAAGGTAAAGCGCTGATCGGCAAGATCGACAACGACACCTACTCCCTGTCGTTCGGCCTGACCCACCAGGCTCACAGCCTGACCTTCTCCTATCAGGAAGTGAACGGTAACGAGTACTTCGACTACCTGCACGAAACCAACGGCATCTACCTGGCCAACTCCCTGCTGTCGGACTTCAACGGCCCGAACGAGAAATCCTTCCAGATTGCCTACGGTCTGAACATGGCCGAATACGGCGTGCCTGGCCTGAAATTCAACATCTACCAGGCTCGCGGCTGGGGCATCGACGGCACTCACTACACCGGCAACGGCGGCGTGGCAGACAAGGGTTATGACGGCATCCAGAGCCAGGATGGCGAACACCACTATGAATACGGCATCGGCGCTTCGTACGCCGTGCAGAGCGGCCCACTCAAGGCCACCGCCATTCGCGCGACCTACACCGCTCACCGCGCCAGCGAAAACCAGGCGGATGGCAGCATCAACGAGTTCCGTCTCGTGACCACCATCCCGTTCAACATTTTGTAAAACGCATGCCTGCGGCTGACTCATGATGAGTCAGCCGTGGCTTTTCTGTTCAACCGATTGCAGAGGGCTCTAGATGAAAATGCTTCCCCTACGAGCGGCCATCGCTGCCGCGTTGCTGAGTGTCGCCGTCGGCGCCTCGGCCAAACCCTTGGTGGTCTGTACCGAAGCCAGTCCGGAAGGCTTCGACATAGTCCAGTACACGACTGCAGTCACAGCCGATGCGGTGGCCGAAACCATCTTCAATCGTCTGGCAGACTTCAAGCCCGGCACCACTGAAGTGATTCCGGCACTGGCCGAGTCGTGGGACATCAGCGACGACGGTCTGACCTACACATTCCACCTGCGCAAAGGCGTCAAGTTTCACACCACCGATTACTTCAAGCCGACCCGCGACATGAATGCCGACGACGTGGTCTGGAGCTTCCAGCGTCAGCTGGACCCCAAACACCCGTGGCACAACAAGTCGAGCGTGGGCTTCCCGTACTTTGAAAGCATGGGCTTCAAAGAGCTGCTAAAAAGCGTCGAGAAGGTCGACGACAACACGGTCAAATTCACCCTGACCCGCCGTGAAGCGCCGTTCCTGGCCGACATCGCCATGGCCTTCTCCTCGATCTACCCCGCCGAGTACGCCGACCAGTTGCTCAAGGCCGACAAGACCGGCGACCTGAACAACAAACCGGTCGGCACCGGTCCGTTCATCTTCCAGCGTTACGCCAAGGACGCTCAGGTGCGCTTCAAGGCCAACCCTGACTACTTCCGTGGCAAACCACCGGCGGAAGCCCTGATCCTGGCGATCGGTACCGACAACAACGTGCGCCTGCAAAAGCTCAAGGCCAACGAGTGCCAGATCGCGCTGTATCCGAAACCGGATGACATCCCGAGCATCAAGAAAGACGACAAGCTGAAGGTCGATGAACTGAACGCAATGACCGTGTCTTACATCGCGATGAACACTCAGCACAAATACATGAGTGACGTGCGGGTGCGCAAAGCCATCGACATCGCGTTCGACAAGGAAGCCTACGTCAACGCGCTGTTTGGCAAAGGCAATGCGACCGTGGCGGTCAACCCGTACCCGCCCACCCTGCTGGGCTACAACCACAAACTGACCAACCCGCCACGTGATCTGGACAAGGCTCGCGCCCTGCTCAAGGAAGCCGGCGTACCGGAAGGCACCACGTTTACCCTGTTCACCCGTAACGGTGGTGGCCCGACCAATCCGAACCCGATGCTCGGCGCGCAGATGATGCAGGCCGACCTGGCCAAAGTCGGGATCAAAGTCGATATTCGTGTCATGGAATGGGGCGAAATGCTCAAGCGCGCGAAAAACGGCGAGCACGATATGGTGTCTGCTGGATGGGCCGGCGATAACGGCGACCCGGATAACTTCCTGACGCCTATGCTCAGTTGTGAGGCCGCCAAAAACGGCGAAAACTATGCACGCTGGTGCAACGAGAAATTCCAGGCACTGCTCGACCAGGCACGGGCCAAAGTGGATCCGGCCGAACGCGCCGCGCTCTACGAGCAGGCCCAGGCCATTTTCAATCAGGACCAGCCGTGGATCAGCATGGCGCACACCCGTATGTTCACCGCAATGCGCACCAACGTAGAGGGCTATCACATTAGCCCCCTCACCACTAATAACTTCGCCACCACTCAGGTGAAGTAGATAAGAAACGCCCGGCATCGCTGATCCCAGCGCTGCCGGGCATGCCTAACCGGCTGATGAGGTACCACACAAGATGTTTAGTTTTATTGCCCGCCGATTGGGGTTATTGATCCCCACGTTCTTCGGCATCACCTTGCTGACTTTCGCGTTGATTCGCATGATTCCAGGCGACCCCGTGGAAGTAATGATGGGCGAACGCAGAGTCGACCCCGAAATGCATGCTCAGGCAATGGAACGCCTAGGTCTGAACAAACCCCTGTATGCCCAATACCTGGATTACATCGGCAAGTTGGCCCACGGCGATCTCGGCGAATCCCTGCGCACCCGTGAAAGCGTCTGGACCGAGTTCAGCTCTCTATTCCCCGCGACCCTGGAGCTGTCCATGGCCGCCCTGTTGTTCGCCGGCATCCTGGGCCTTCTGGCCGGGGTGATCGCGGCACTCAAGCGAGGATCCCTGTTCGACCACGGGGTGATGGGCATCTCCCTGGCGGGATACTCGATGCCGATCTTCTGGTGGGGCCTGATCCTGATCATGTTCTTCTCGGTGAGCCTGGGCTGGACCCCGGTGTCCGGGCGGATCGACCTGCTCTACGACATCGAGCCGCGCACCGGTTTCATGCTGATCGACACGCTGCTGGCCGATGACGTCGGGGCGTTCTTCGATGCCCTGCATCACCTGATCCTGCCGGCCATCGTGCTCGGCACCATCCCGCTGGCGGTGATCGCGCGGATGACCCGTTCGTCGATGCTCGAAGTGCTGCGTGAAGACTACATCCGTACCGCCCGCGCCAAAGGCCTGTCGCCATCGCGCGTGGTGTTCGTTCACGGCCTGCGCAACGCACTGATTCCGGTCCTGACCGTGGTCGGCCTGCAAGTCGGCACGTTGCTGGCCGGTGCGGTCCTGACCGAAACCATTTTCTCCTGGCCCGGCATCGGCAAATGGCTGATCGAAGCCATTGGCGCACGGGACTATCCCGTGGTGCAAAACGGCATCCTGTTAATCGCCTGCCTGGTGATTCTGGTCAACTTCGTGGTGGACATCCTCTACGGTTTTGCCAACCCACGCATCCGTCATCAGCGCTGAGATCAAGACCATGACCACTCTCACTACACCGGTAGCAGTCGATCAAAGCCTGCTATATCCGTCCCCGTATAAAGAATTCTGGCACGCGTTCTCCAGGAACAAAGGCGCCGTCGCCGGCCTGATGTTCATGCTGCTGGTGATCTTCTGCGCGATCTTCGCCCCTTGGGTCGCACCGCATAACCCCAGCGAGCAATTCCGCGACTTCCTGCTGACCCCGCCGTCCTGGCTGGAAGGCGGGCAAATCCAGTTCCTGCTGGGTACCGATGAACTCGGTCGCGACCTGCTGTCGCGTTTGATTCACGGTTCGCGCCTGTCCCTGTTGATCGGCTTGTCGTCGGTGGTGATGTCGCTGATTCCGGGCATCCTTTTGGGTCTGTTCGCCGGGTTCTTCCCGCGCGTGCTCGGCCCGACCATCATGCGTCTGATGGACATCATGCTGGCCCTGCCGTCCCTGCTGCTGGCTGTGGCGATTGTCGCCATCCTCGGCCCTGGCCTGATCAACACCATTATTGCCATCGCCGTGGTTTCATTGCCGTCCTATGTTCGTCTGACCCGCGCTGCGGTAATGGGCGAGCTGAACCGCGACTACGTGACCGCCGCGCGCCTGGCGGGTGCCGGTCTGCCACGCCTGATGTTCGTCACCGTGCTGCCCAACTGCATGGCGCCGCTGATCGTTCAGGCCACTTTGAGCTTCTCCTCGGCGATTCTCGATGCCGCGGCACTGGGCTTCCTCGGCCTTGGCGTACAACCGCCAACGCCTGAGTGGGGCACCATGCTGGCTTCGGCTCGCGACTACATCGAACGCGCCTGGTGGGTGGTGAGCTTGCCTGGTTTGACCATTTTGCTCAGCGTGCTGGCAATCAACTTGATGGGCGACGGCCTGCGCGATGCGCTGGACCCGAAACTCAAGAACGCCGCCTGAGGAGATTCAAATGTCCCTGTTAGAAATCAAGAATCTCAACGTTCGCTTCGGCGACGCCAACGCCGTTCCGGTGGTCGACGGTCTCGACATTACCGTGGACAAGGGCGAAGTGCTGGCCATCGTTGGCGAATCGGGTTCCGGCAAGTCCGTGACCATGATGGCGCTGATGGGCCTGATCGAGCATCCGGGGATCGTCACTGCCGACGCCCTGAATTTCGACGGCAAGAACATGCTCAAGCTCAGCAATCGTCAGCGTCGGCAAATCGTCGGCAAAGACCTGGCCATGGTGTTTCAGGACCCGATGACCGCGCTGAACCCGAGCTACACCGTCGGTTTCCAGATCGAAGAAGTGCTGCGCCTGCACCTGAAAATGTCCAGAAAGGACGCCCGCAAGCGCGCCATCGAACTGCTGGAAAAAGTAGAAATCCCGGGCGCCGCCAGCCGTATGGACGCCTACCCGCATCAACTGTCCGGTGGTATGAGCCAGCGTGTTGCGATCGCCATGGCAATTGCCGGCGAACCGAAACTGCTGATCGCCGACGAACCGACCACCGCGCTGGACGTAACGATTCAGGCGCAGATCATGGACCTGCTGCTGGCCCTGCAGAAAGAACAGGACATGGGCCTGGTGCTGATCACCCACGACCTCGCGGTCGTGGCCGAAACCGCCCAGCGCGTGTGCGTGATGTACGCCGGCCAGGCTGTTGAAGTCGGTCAGGTGCCACAACTGTTCGACATTCCGGCGCACCCGTACAGCGAAGCACTGCTCAAGGCCATTCCGGAACACAGCCTGGGTGCCGCGCGCCTGTCGACACTGCCGGGCATCGTTCCCGGTCGCTACGACCGCCCGCAAGGCTGCCTGTTGTCGCCGCGCTGCCCCTACGTGCAGGACAACTGCCGCACCCAGCGTCCGGCCCTTGACCCGAAAAGCAACAGCCTCGCCCGCTGCTTCTACCCGCTGAATCAGGAGGTGGCGTAATGGCCGTCGTACTTACCGCCCGCAACCTGACCCGTCACTACGAAGTGTCCCGTGGCCTGTTCAAGGGTCATGCGACCGTGCGCGCCCTTAACGGGGTGTCGTTCGAACTGGAAGCCGGCAAAACCCTCGCCGTTGTGGGCGAATCGGGTTGCGGCAAATCCACCCTGGCCCGTGCCCTGACGCTGATCGAAGAGCCGTCCTCCGGATCCTTGAAAATCGCCGGGCAGGAAGTCGCCGGCGCCGACAAGGCTCAGCGCAAGCAGCTGCGTAAAGACGTGCAGATGGTGTTCCAGAGCCCATACGCGTCGCTGAACCCACGGCAGAAAGTCGGTGACCAACTCGCCGAGCCGCTGCTGATCAACACCAACCTGAGCGCCTCGGAACGTCGCGAGAAAGTCCAGGCGATGATGAAACAGGTGGGCTTGCGGCCTGAGCACTACCAGCGCTATCCGCACATGTTCTCCGGCGGTCAGCGCCAGCGGATTGCCCTGGCCCGCGCGATGATGCTGCAACCGAAAGTGCTGGTGGCGGACGAACCGACCTCGGCGCTGGACGTATCGATTCAGGCGCAGGTGTTGAACCTGTTCATGGATTTGCAGCAAGAGTTCAACACCGCCTACGTGTTCATCTCCCACAACCTGGCCGTGGTGCGCCACGTCGCCGATCACGTGATGGTGATGTACCTCGGTCGCCCGGTGGAAATGGGCCCGAAAGAGGACATCTACACTCGCCCTCTGCACCCGTACACCCAAGCGCTGTTGTCGGCCACTCCGACCATCCACCCGGATCCGGACAAGCCGAAAATCAAGATCGTCGGTGAGTTGCCGAACCCGCTGAACCCGCCGTCCGGCTGCGCCTTCCACAAGCGCTGCCCGTACGCGACCGAGCGCTGCACCACCGAAGAACCGCTGCTGCGCCTGGTCGACACCCGCCAGGTGGCTTGTCACTACGCCGAGCAATTCTTGGGTTAAAGGAGGGCGAACAGAAATTACTGTGGGAGCGGGCTTGCCCGCGAAGAGGCCGGCACATCCAACATATGTGGTGCCTGACACTCCGTCTTCGCGGGCAAGCCCGCTCCCACAGGGATTGTGCTTCTCAACCAACCCCTTCCGCCAGATTGCGCATCAGTCCGGCAGGAGGGGTTTTCTTTTGTCCGTCATCTACGTTTGCTTGTCTTCCTCATCCTCGTCGGCGTCTGGGTCGTCTTCGTCTGATTCGGTCGCAGCGATCATCAGCTCGCTGTGCACACCTTGCCCGTTAAAGGCCTGTTTTTCATGGTCCTGACATTCTGCCCACGCCACCGCCGACGTGCCGAGGGACAGCATCACCAAAACTTTAAGCAACAACACAATGCGTTGAAAAATACTCATAGTCGATTCCATCCTTTCTTGGGTGACGCGTGGATGCCTGAAAGGTACTGAATGAAATTTAGTTCCGATTGACCGGGTTCTCCAGACAGGACGCTACCGGGTAGCAGAAAATCCCGTTGGCGAAGAGATTGGTTTCGAATAAGTCTTATATCCAAACCCACTAACAATGATGATCCCATGTGGCAGCGGGCTTGCTCGCGAAGGCGTCGGGTCAGTCGACATCAATGTTGAATGAACGGCCGCTTTCGCGAGCAAGCCCGCTCCCACTGTTGACCGAGGCGGCACAAAAAAGCCCCGAGGCTTACGCATCGGGGCTTTGGGCGTTACAGCTCAGCGCTTAGTGATGCTCACGCGTCGCACGGAATTTCACGTCCGGCCAGCGCTCCTCCATCAGCGCCAAGTTGACCCGCGTCGGGGCCAGGTAGGTCAGGTGACCACCGCCATCGACCGCAAGGTTTTCCACGGCCTTGACCCGGAATTCCTCGAGCTTCTTCTTATCGTCGCAATCAATCCAGCGCGCGGAATAAACGGTGATCGGCTCATATGAGCACTCGACCTTGTATTCCTCTTTCAAACGGCTGGCGACCACATCGAACTGCAGCACACCGACGGCGCCGAGGATGATGTCGTTGCTGCGCTCAGGGAAGAACACCTGAGTGGCGCCTTCTTCGGCCAATTGCTGCAAGCCCTGACGCAGTTGCTTGGATTTCAGCGGATCACGCAGACGCACGCGACGGAACAGTTCCGGGGCGAAGTGCGGGATGCCGGTGAAGCCCAGGACTTCGCCTTCGGTGAAGGTGTCGCCGATCTGGATGGTGCCGTGGTTGTGCAAACCGATGATGTCGCCGGCAAACGCTTCTTCCAGTTGCTCACGCTCGGAGGAGAAGAAGGTCAGCGCATCGCCGATCCGTACATCTTTGCCGGTGCGCACGTGGCGCATTTTCATGCCTTTTTCGTACTTGCCGGAGCAGATCCGCATGAAGGCGATGCGGTCGCGGTGTTTCGGGTCCATGTTCGCCTGGATCTTGAACACGAAGCCGGCGAATTTCTCTTCAACCGGTTCCACGGTGCGTTCGTTGGCGACACGGGCCAGCGGTTTCGGCGCCCAGTTGACCACGGCGTCGAGCACGTGATCGACACCGAAGTTGCCCAGTGCGGTACCGAAGAACACCGGCGTCAGTTGGCCGTCGAGGAATTCCTGTTGATTGAATTCGTGGCAGGCGCCTTGCACCAGTTCCAGCTGATCAACAAAGCGATCGTACTCGTCGCCCAAGTGCGCGCGGGCTTCATCGGAGTCGAGTTTCTCGATGATTTTCACATCGGTGCGCTCGTGGCCGTGGCCAGCGGTGTAGACAATGATGTAGTCGTCGGCGAGGTGATAAACACCCTTGAAATCGCGGTAGCAACCGATCGGCCAGGTGATCGGCGCAGCCTTGATCTTCAGGACCGCTTCAATTTCGTCGAGCAGTTCGATCGGGTCGCGGATGTCACGGTCGAGTTTGTTGATGAAGCTGACGATCGGTGTATCACGCAGACGGCAGACGTCCATCAGGGCGATGGTCCGTGGCTCTACACCCTTACCGCCGTCGAGGACCATCAATGCCGAGTCCACCGCCGTCAGAGTGCGGTAGGTGTCTTCGGAGAAGTCTTCGTGGCCCGGGGTGTCGAGCAGGTTGATCATGTGGTCGCGATACGGGAACTGCATGACCGACGTGGTAATGGAAATACCCCGTTGTTTTTCCATTTCCATCCAGTCGGAGGTGGCATGGCGGTCGGATTTTCGAGATTTCACCGTGCCCGCAATCGCAATCGCCTTGCCCATCAGCAAGAGCTTCTCGGTGATGGTGGTTTTACCGGCATCGGGGTGGGAAATAATGGCGAAAGTGCGGCGTTTCGCGACTTCGGCGGCCTGTTTGGTCATGGGAAATCGCCTGGCAGGTGATTCAAAAAAGGGCGGCGAGTATAGCGCAAACCGACATCTACGGACCACCGTTCGCCCTGGGTAAACCGAGATGCGGGGTGGCTAAATGCTGTTAATTATGGAACCTTTTAAAAGGTGCAGACGTCCACTCCCCTGTTACGGCACTCGTACCAGGGGCTGAAAAATCAGCAAGTTAGCCTGACGAGGCTGCGCTTATGGCTCGATTCATGTCCCTTTGCGGACATAGAACGCGCTGCTTTTCGCGAACACTGACTTCGGCAGCCAGGAATGGCATTGCCACACGAAGCGGTGTTCGCCGACTGAAAAAAGGAGTCCGCCTGTGGCTATTCGCTATGGCAAAGGGCTGATAGGAGGTGCGGTTGTCGTCGCCCTTCTGGCCCTGCTGGTCCACTGGATTGGCATCAACACGATCGAACAGTACCGCGACGATTTGTTGTTTTACCTGCAAGCTCATCTGATTCTCGTCCTCGTTTCCATGCTGGCCGCCCTTGTAGTGGGCATACCCGCCGGTATCTTCCTCAGCCGCCCGACCATGGTTGGACGCGCAGAACGCTTCATGCAGATCTTCAACATCGGCAACACCGTGCCGCCTCTTGCCGTACTGGCCATCGCCCTGGGTATCCTCGGCATCGGCAGCGGCCCTGCGATCTTCGCCTTGTTCCTCGCCTCACTGTTGCCGATCGTGCGCAACACCTATGAAGGCCTGAAAAATGTTCAGGGTTCGTTGAAGGAAGCAGCCGTCGGCATCGGCATGACACCGACTCAGGTGCTATGGCGGGTCGAACTGCCGAACGCCGTGCCGATCATCATCGGTGGCGTGCGCGTGGCGCTGGCGATCAACGTCGGCACCGCACCGCTGGCGTTCCTGATCGGCGCCAACAGTCTGGGCAGCCTGATTTTCCCCGGCATCGCCCTGAACAATCAGCCGCAACTGCTGCTCGGCGCGGCCTGCACCGCCCTGCTGGCCTTGCTGCTCGACGGTCTGGTGACACTCGCCAGCCGCCTCTGGCTCGAACGCGGCCTCCGCCCGTCTTAAGCCTCGGCAAAGGAATATTTATGAAAAAGCTAAGCCTATTACTGGGCTGCGTTCTGCTGTTCGCAGGAGTTGCCCAAGCCGCTGAAAAACCGGTGATCCGCATCGGTGCCCGAGTGTTCACCGAACAAACCCTGCTGGCGGAAATCACTTCCCAATACCTGCGAACCAAGGGTTACGACACCCAAGTGACCGGCGGTCTGGGCAGCAACCTGGCTCGCAGCGCCCACGAAAGTGGCCAGCTGGATTTGATGTGGGAATACACCGGCGTGTCGCTGGTGGCTTACAACCATGTCACCGACAAGCTCGACAGCGCTCAGTCCTACGCCCGGGTGAAAGAACTCGACGCGAAAAAAGGCCTGGTCTGGCTCACCCCGTCGAAGTTCAGCAACACCTACGCCCTGGCACTGCCGGAAAACACCGCGAAGGCTTATCCGCAGATCAACACCATGAGCGAGCTGAACACGGTGATGCAGGCTGAGGCGAAGACCAATCACCTCGTCGCGTTGGACACTGAGTTTGCCAACCGTTCCGACGGTCTCGAAGGCATGGTGGATCTCTACGGCATGAACCTGACGCGTAAAAACATCCGTCAGATGGACGCAGGGCTGGTCTACACCGCCCTGCGCAATGGCCAGGTGTTTGCCGGTCTGGTCTACACCACCGACGGTCGTTTGAACGCCTTCAAGCTCAAGTTGCTGGAAGACGACAAGCACTACTTCCCGGACTACACCGCCGCGCCAGTGGTGCGTCAGGTTTACCTCGACGCCCATCCGAAACTTGCCGAAGAGCTCAAGCCGCTGGCCGAACTGTTCGATGACGCCACCATGCGTCAGCTCAACGCGCGGGTCGATGTCGATCACGAAAGTCCTTCATCCGTTGCTGCAGATTTCCTGCGCCAGCACCCCATCAACTGAGGAGGAAAAGCCATGGAATTTTTGAACGCCTTTTCCCATCTCGATTGGCCGCAGGTTTTGCACCTGACCTGGCAGCACATCACCCTGGTTGGCATCGCGGTGACGTTAGCGATTGTGGTCGGCGTGCCGCTGGGCATCCTGATGACCCGTTTCCCGACACTGGCCGGCCCGTTGCAAGCCAGCGCTACGGTGTTGCTGACCGTGCCATCGATTGCGCTGTTCGGCCTGCTGCTGCCGTTCTATTCGAAATTCGGCCAGGGCCTCGGCCCGATGCCGGCGATCACCGCAGTGTTTCTGTACTCGTTGCTGCCAATCATGCGTAACACCTATTTGGCGCTGACCGGCGTCGAACCGGGCATTCGCGAAGCAGCGCGCGGTATTGGCATGACCTTCGGCCAGCGCCTGCGCATGGTCGAACTGCCGATTGCCGTGCCGGTGATCCTCGCCGGCGTGCGCACCGCCGTGGTGATGAACATCGGCGTGATGACCATCGCCGCGACCATCGGCGCCGGTGGCCTCGGTGTACTCATTCTCGCTTCCATCAGCCGCAGCGACATGTCGATGCTGATCGTCGGCGCCGTGCTGGTCAGTCTCCTGGCCATCTTCGCCGACCTGCTTCTGCAATGGCTGCAACGCACGCTGACTCCAAAAGGATTGCTCAAATGATCGAACTTCAAAACCTCAGCAAGACCTTCCAAAGCAACGGCAAAGATGTGAAAGCCGTGGACTCGGTAAGCCTGACCGTCAATGAAGGCGAAATCTGTGTGTTCCTCGGGCCATCGGGTTGCGGCAAAAGCACCACGCTGAAGATGATCAATCGCCTGATCAAACCGACCTCGGGCAAGATCCTGATCAACGGCGAAGACACCACTGACCTCGACGCCGTGACCCTGCGTCGCAACATCGGCTATGTGATCCAGCAGATCGGTTTATTCCCGAACATGACCATCGAAGAAAACATCACCATCGTTCCGCGCCTGCTCGGCTGGGACAAACAGAAATGCCACGACCGCGCCCGCGAGTTGATGAGCATGATCAAGCTCGAACCCAAGCAGTATCTGACTCGCTATCCGCGTGAATTGTCCGGTGGCCAGCAGCAACGGATCGGCGTGATTCGTGCGCTGGCGGCGGATGCACCGCTGTTGTTGATGGACGAACCGTTCGGCGCGGTCGACCCGATCAACCGCGAGATGATTCAGAACGAATTCTTCGAGATGCAACGGGCGCTGAACAAGACCGTGATCATGGTCAGCCACGACATCGACGAAGCGATCAAGCTCGGCGACAAGATCGCGATTTTCCGCGCGGGCAAACTGCTGCAGATCGACCATCCGGACACGCTTCTCGCGCACCCGGCGGACGACTTTGTCAGCAACTTCGTCGGCCAGGACAGCACCCTCAAGCGCCTGTTGCTGGTCAAAGCCGAAGACGCTGCGGACAACGCGCCATCGGTGAGCCCGGGAACTCCGGTGGCCGAAGCACTGGAACTGATGGACGAACTGGACCGTCGCTACGTGGTGGTTACCTGCGCCGAGAACAAGGCCTTGGGCTACGTGCGCCGTCGCGACCTGCACCGCCAGGCCGGTACTTGCGCGCAATACCTGCGTCAATTCAACGCCACCGCAGCCTACGACGAGCATTTGCGCATCCTGCTGTCGCGCATGTACGAGTTCAACCGCTCGTGGCTGCCGGTGATGGACGCCGAGCGGGTGTTCCTGGGTGAAGTGACTCAGGAATCGATTGCCGAGTATTTGAGCTCTGGTAAGTCCCGTGGGGGCAAGACCAGTATTGTTTCGCCGGCCGAGACTGCATTGGCCTGACTGACGCTATCGCGGGCAAGCCCGCTCCCACAGGGTTCTTGGCGTACACAAGATTTGTGTACGCCGCAAATCACTGTGGGAGCGGGCTTGCCCGCGATTGGGGGCACAACAAATCCCTCTGACACCCCTCAAATATCCCTTCTACGGGAACATCACACTGTCATGCAGGTCGGTTACATCAGTAGCTGTCCGGGACCGCACGACGGAAGCGTGCAAAAACGCGACATTTTTTGTTGATCTCAAGCTCCTCACGCCCTAAAGTTCGCGCCGAACGTCCATGCTGGAAACGATCCATCCGGCTCAAGTACTGACGACGAGACAGCAAGGCCAAGGGAAAGCACCGCCTCCCGTGGCCTTTTTGCTTTCGGCGACATGCCTTGGGAAGTAGGCGAACCAAAGTGGGGATACGGAGGACGTTCATTTGCACCCATTGTTAATTTCAGTTTGCCAGTAGGAGTTCCCAGCATGTCGATCAACGTCGAAGACTATTTCGCGCGCGATACCTTCAACAAAATGAAGGCCTTCGCCGACAAACAAGAAACCCCGTTCGTGGTGATCGACACCGCGATGATCAGCCAGGCCTACGACGACCTGCGCGCCGGTTTCGAATTCGCCAAGGTCTACTACGCAGTCAAGGCCAACCCGGCCGTTGAAATCATCGACCTGCTCAAAGAGAAAGGCTCGAACTTCGACATCGCCTCGATCTACGAGCTCGACAAAGTGATGAACCAGGGCGTCGGCCCGGATCGCATCAGCTACGGCAACACCATCAAGAAATCCAAAGACATTCGCTACTTCTACGACAAGGGCGTGCGTCTGTACGCCACCGACTCCGAAGCCGACCTGCGCAACATCGCCAAGGCCGCTCCCGGCTCGAAAGTCTATGTGCGCATCCTGACCGAAGGCTCGACCACCGCCGACTGGCCACTGTCGCGTAAATTCGGCTGCCAGACCGACATGGCCATGGACCTGTTGATCCTTGCTCGCGACCTGGGCCTGGTGCCTTACGGCATCTCGTTCCACGTTGGTTCGCAACAGCGCGACATCAGCGTCTGGGACGCGGCGATCGCCAAGGTCAAAGTGATCTTCGAACGTCTGAAAGAAGAAGACGGCATCCACCTGAAGCTGATCAACATGGGCGGCGGCTTCCCGGCCAACTACATCACCCGCACCAACAGCCTGGAAACCTACGCTGAAGAAATCATCCGCTTCCTCAAGGAAGACTTCGGCGACGAGCTGCCGGAAATCATCCTGGAACCAGGCCGTTCGCTGATCGCCAACGCCGGCATTCTGGTCAGTGAAGTGGTGCTGGTGGCGCGTAAATCCCGTACCGCCGTCGAGCGATGGGTGTACACGGATGTGGGCAAATTCTCTGGCCTGATCGAAACCATGGACGAAGCCATCAAGTTCCCGATCTGGACCGAGAAGAAAGGCGAGATGGAAGAAGTGGTTATCGCCGGTCCAACCTGCGATAGCGCCGACATCATGTATGAGAACTACAAGTATGGTTTGCCGTTGAACCTGGCGATCGGTGACCGTTTGTACTGGTTGTCGACCGGTGCTTACACCACCAGTTACAGCGCGGTTGAGTTCAATGGCTTCCCGCCGCTGAAGTCGTTCTACGTGTAAGCGCTACTCGTAGAAATGAAAAAGCCCATGACACGTCATGGGCTTTTTTTTAAAGCACTTTCGCCATCTGAACCAATTGTTCAGACATCGTTTTTACTTCTTCGAGCGAACCCGTCAACAACGGCAGCGAAGCCTTGGCGCGCGCCATCGTCTGATGGGGATGAGAGGTGCGAAGCGTTCGCTTGGCCTCCTCCACCATATACGCCCATCGGTAACAGAAATCGCCGAGATTGTTTGCTGCCGTGCTGGCTTGCCGATAAAGGTTGAACAGCCGACCGATATGCGCCTTGGCCATTTCTAGCCGTTGGTCTTCCGAATACCCTTGGTTTGGGTTGTAACCCATTCCCGGCAGACCGATTCGGCCCAAGGTGTAGTAAGCCTCGATCTTGGGTATTGGACCATCGCAACTGCAAAGTGGCAGGGACAGCGATTCGATGAAACGGACAAATAAACCATGGATCGATTCGGCCAGTGTCGTTACCTGCGCTTTGAATTTCGCCACTGACTGCTGGCAATGCTCCAGCCGCGCATCAAGCTCGCGCATGACATCAATCACATCGGCGCATGGCGCATTTCCCCATCCGACGGATTTCACAACCGTGAACTGCTGCGGATCAATCCGGGATATTGGCAATCGTCGATTCTGAGTGACAGAGACAACGGTTTTAAATTCACTGATAAAACCGCTTACTTCCTGTAATACCCGGGCGGAAGTATTGCCCAACACAGGCACTGTAATGCCAATCGCACGCCAACATTGAGCATTGGTGAGCCCGGCCTGAATCAATGTTTGAGCATCGGGTGGTCGCAACAGCGTGTGCCCGGCCCGGGCTATGGAGTCGGAGAATCGATTGATTTCTCGTAGCGCATCGGGCAGCTCATTCAAAAAATTAACGTACTGCTTCAAGGTGGCAAAATTCTTTTCTGCCAATAAGTAATCAAGCATCAGGCATTCCTTTGTCTGACAAACTTCTACTGCCAGCCAGCCCGCCCACGACTGACTGGCAGTAAACGTTTATGGAGGGGCTTATCGCAGTGGCAACGACACTGGAGCAAGGAAGTTGATAAACAGCGAGGCCTGCTCTTTGAACGCAGCACTGCGCTCATCGTCATTGGCAAACTGTTTTGCATCGATGGTGGTCAGAAACTTGTCAAAGTTTGAAACAGCGACGCTGTATTCTCCAACGTATTTTTCTCGCGAATCTTCGATCGAGTGAACGGCCTGAAGGTAAATAACCTTCCCTGTCGATGCGTGAATAATGGAGTTCTCACGATCAATCTCGTTGATCAGGACTTCAATTTTTTGCTGCAGCTTGTCGCTCTCACGAAGCATATCCAAAAAGCGAACAGCCTTGCCGGCGTCGTTGATGGTTTTTTTCAACTGGTCGATCGCCATCATGACCAATTTAATTTCCGGCGGTGCCAGCCCCAGCTCGGTGATCTTGCCAAGCGTCAGCTCAATGTCCTTGCCCAGCTCTTCAATACCGCTCTTCTTCAGGATTATCACTGCGTCAATGATGACCTGACGCTCCTCATTGAACGCCGCCATCTTCGATTGCAGAGCCACGATTTCGGCGTTTGCCTGTTGCTCATCACGCTTGAAGTCAAGGATATAAGCCTCTGTCAGGCGCCGATCGAACCGATCCTGCATGTTGCCCAGGCAACGACGAACCTGCCCAGCCTTATCGGCAATAGCACGCGTTGCGCTATCCAGCAGATGCTTGCGCTCATCCTCAATTTCCTCGATAACCTCGGGGTCAGTTTCTTCCTGCCGTTCCTTTTCGTTACGCGCTATGCGGCGCAAGGTGTTTTCAAGTTCATTAATACAGTCCAGGGCCGAACTCTGCAGCTGGCTCGCGCCCTGACCAACGTTGGTCACCAGACGATTGAAGCGATCGAACAAATCGGGCAAGTAACCGAGCTTGATCAACCAGACGTTCGCCTGGGTGCGATCATCGCGCATTTGTTCATGACTGGAGGCCAACGCTGTCAGATTCAACGGTGGATAGGCCGGACTGAAAAGGCTGACAACATTCATCATGCGTGGAGCCAACGAGTAGTTACGCTCATATTCATCATCTGCCTCTTTGAAGACCTGGATGAGTCGATCCGAATCGGTTTCGATCTGTTTCCACGGATTAACCACTTCTTCAAACTCGGTCATGAAAATCCTCAAGCTCAACGCATCATTGATTTGATTGACGGCACCGACCGAGTTTTTGATGCACAGGTGCAAGACACTCCAGACGTGCATCAGGTTTCGCGTGGCGACATCAGCATCAATCGTCACGATCATCAGGCTTTGCAAATCGTGTTTTACACGTGCCAGAGAACCCAGTGTCTGGTTCTTGTTGGCCAGAACTTTAATATCCCGCTCCTGATCGGCATACAACTGGTTACGAGCCGCACGAATATTTTCAGCCTCGACCCCCATATAGATGGCCATCGCCAGGCCCACAATATTCATCCCCGCCGCGGCCTTAAGAGCTTCTTGTACGGCAGCCTGGTATTCGGTGTTTTTAATATCAATTTCCTTGGCCCGGTCTTCAATAACTGCTTTCAACAGTTTTACATCCGCCGCCAGGGAACTGCTGTCAATCAACCCCACCCTTAACTTGATACCAGGCAAGATATGTTCTCGAAGATCATAGCCGAACAGATCCAGGTCGGTTTTTATGCCCTCTACCACTTTCAGATTGCTGTCTATTTTCTCAAAAATCCGCGACAGATAGTAATCCAGCGTCTCGACAGTATCCGACTCGAGCTCAATACCCGGAAACTTATCGCCCAGTTCCAGCTCAAGCGCTTTCAGTTGGGCAAGGGTCTTGATATTGCGCTCTTGCAATAAACCGGATGCCTTGACTTCGCTGTACACCTCTTTCATCGAGGCGCCGTAGGTCAGCATACTGCTGGCAAAGTCCTTGAGGCCGCGTCCCGTCATCATGATGCGTTCGCGCAGTGGCGACCAACGCCTGGCGTGATTGCGGGTGTTCTGGAATGTGGTCAGAAAGTCGGCGGGGTGCAGGCCGGCCCCACCGTTCTGACCCGCGCCAAATCGCAGATAATCTTCGACGTCTTTGAGTGTGTAAGGGAGCGCAAGACCTGCGGCTTCGTATTTGCGCAAATCAATGATTTGTTTTTTTGTCAGCAGCAACCCTGTGTCTCGGACACCCACATCAGCATTTGACATAGAGGCATTTGTTAATAGCTTCGGCGCTCCGACCGCAAAGCCAATGACTTGTTCTGGCGTTGCATTCTTCAGGGCTTCGCCCCACAAATTAGTGCTAGACATAATTATTCCTTTAATTAGTCAACTTAAATTTAACAGCCACAAACATGGCCATTCAGCCAAATGAATAATCATTGAACTGCGAGCACAGAATAATCATAAAACTGATCAAAACCCAAGTAACAACCACGCTGAAAATGTATGTAAATATACAATTCCAACATTCTTCTCCAGCAATGAAATCATTCTTGACTGCGACAATTTTATATTTGTATTTGCGGGCGACGCACAGAGTTTATTTAATTACTTATCAGTTTTGCTTGCACACCGTATTCCCTGGCCATTGATTGCACCTCGGCGTGAGGCACTTTCAATAATGTCTGGGCACTGATTTCAAGAAAGGCCGAATGCCCTCCGAGCATTGCCTGCCGGAACCAGGCAAGTGCTTCTTTTATTTGCGTGCGCTCGACCAAAACACTGGCATAACTGAATTGACCGCGAAAATCTCCGTTTTCCGCTGAGCGTCGATACCACTCAAACGCCGCCGAGGGGTCAGCGCAGCAATACTGCCCTTCTTCCAGATACCGTCCTAACAGGTTCATCGATTTGGCATGGCCGAGTTCGGCGGCGTTGCGGTACAGCCTCAAGGCTTGCAGCTGATTCACCGCCACACCACGACCAGTCGCCAGCAGATTGGCGTAGTTGTACATCGCCCAATCCAGTCCGTCTTCAGCGGCAACACGATAATGCCCCGCGGCTATCGAAGCATCGGCGGTGCAACCCCAGCCATGTTCATGACAACGGCCGAGCATGTTGCGCGCCATCAAGTGTCCACCCTGAGCGGCAATCTCGAACCAGCGCACGGCCAGCGGCTGATCCTGAGCGATGCCTCGCCCGTCCAGCAGGATCTGCCCGAGCAACGCCTGAGCATCAAGCACGCCTTCACGCGCGGCGATCAGAATCGCCTGAGCCGCCCGCGCCGGGCTTTCTTCGAGCATTGATTTGAGGTGGTCGCCATCGAGGATTTCCTCGCGGCGTAACCGAAAGTCCGTCACTTACACCTCGACCCAGCGACGCAACAGGTTGTGATAGGTGCCGGTCAGGCGGATCAATGAAGGGTGGTCGGGCATGTCTTGGGTCAACTGTTGAATCGCGCCGTCCATCTCGAACAGCAAGGCACGCTGGCTGTCTTCCCGCACCAGGCTTTGCGTCCAGAAAAACGAGGCGTAACGGGTGCCACGCGTAACGGCGTTGACCTTGTGCAGGCTGGTGCCCGGATACAGGACCATGTCGCCGGCCGGTAATTTCACGCGCTGGGTGCCGAAGGTGTCCTGGATTTCCAGTTCGCCGCCGTCGTAGTCCTCCGGTTCACTGAAGAACAACGTCGCCGACAGGTCGGTGCGCACCCGCTCGATGCTGCCCTTGGGCTGACGCACGGCGTTGTCGATGTGGAAGTCGAAACTGCCGCCAGCCGTGTAGCAGTTCAGTAACGGAGGGAAGACCTTGTGCGGTAATGCCGCTGACATGAACTGCGGATTTTTCCACAACCGTTCGAGCATCGCCGCACCGATTTCCTTGGCCAGCGGATGCCCTTCAGGCAGTTGCAGATTGTGCTTGGCCTTGGCCGACTGATAACCGGCAGTGATTTTGCCATCGGCCCAATCCGCCTGCGTCAGGGCCTCGCGAATGCGCTGCACTTCTTCTTTCGCGAACACGCCGGGAATGTGCAGCAACATGAAAAGACACCTGAAGGCAAAGGAGCGCCAATGGTATTGATTCTTATTGCCCATGTAAAACCCGTGTGACGAATGAAACGACAAAAACCGTAAAGGTAAATTGTAAAGAATGTAAATTCATCGCAAATAGTAACGTTTCGCAATTGATACAGATACGTGTTTACCCTATATTCCGCGGCCTCAAATCCTTGGGGAGGGGAATTCACATGTCACGCCAACAACTACAATTAACGGTCAGCTCACCGCGTTTGCTCGCGTCTGCAATTGGCATGGCGATCACTGCCGGCTCTGCGGGCCACATGGTTTTCGCGGCCGAGAAGACCGACGAAAAAGCACCGAACAATGCCATTTCCCTGGACGCGACCAGCGTTGTGGGCGAGCAGAATGACACCTCCTACAAGACCGATACTTCGGTCTCCAAAAAGTACACCGCGCCACTGCGCGAGACGCCGAAAAGCGTCACTGTGATCCCGCAACAAGTGATTCGCGACACCGGCGCCACCAGCCTGGTCGACGCCCTGCGCACTACCCCGGGCATCACCTTCGGTGCCGGCGAAGGGGGCAACCCGGCGGGCGATCGTCCGATCATTCGCGGCTTCAACGCCGAAAGCGACACGTTCGTCGACGGCATGCGCGACCCGGCGTCCCAGAGTCGCGAGATCTTCAACGTTGAATCGATCGAAGTCAGCAAGGGCCCGGGCTCAGCCTTCACCGGCGCCGGTTCCACCGGTGGCAGCCTGAACCTGGTGAGCAAGACCGCCAAACTGGGCAATGCCTACAACGGCGGCTTCACCTGGGGTTCAGACCAGACCAAGCGCACTACCCTCGATCTGAACCAGCAGATGACCGACACCTCGGCCGTGCGTCTGAACCTGATGAAGCATGAAGCCAACGTCGCCGGCCGGGATACCGTGGACGTCAGTCGCTGGGGTGTGGCGCCATCCTTCGCCTTCGGCCTGGGCACCGATACCCGCTTGACCGTCGGCTACTACCACGTCGAAACCGACGACATGCCCGACTATGGCATTCCGTTGACCTTGAGCCCCAACCGCAGCAAGCACAACGTCGATAAACCTGTGAATGTCGATCGCGACAACTTCTACGGCCTCACCAGTCGCGACTTTCGCGAGACCACCAATGACAGCGGCACCCTCAAGATCGAACACGATCTGAATGAAGACCTGACCGTGTCGAACAGCTTCCGTATGTCCCGCTCAACCCTGGACTACATCGTCAGCAACCCGGACGACAGCAAGGGCAACGTGGTCAATGGCAACGTTTACCGTGGCGCGAAGAGCCGTAACTCGACGTCCAGCGGATGGATCAACCAGACCGACCTGAGTGCCAAGTTCAACACTGGCTCCATCGAGCACAGCCTGGTGACCGGCCTGGAGTTTTCCTATCAGGACACCCACAACCGTCCGTACACCCTGACTTCCACTGCCAGCGGCACCCGATGCAACCGCGCCCTGTTCACCTCCGGCGACTGCACCAGCCTGTACAACCCGACGCCTGGGGATAACTGGAACGGCACGATCGCCGACAGCACCGCGTTCACTGACACCGACACCAAAACCGCCGCGGCCTACGTGTTCGATACCCTGAAGTTCAACGAGCAATGGTCCCTGAACCTGGGCCTGCGTTATGACAACTACCAGGTCGAATCCAGCGGCCACGCCAACGCCAGCAGCACAGCGCCGGCGAACGATTTCTCCCGGGCGAACACCAGTGACCTGGTGAACTACCAGATCGGCGTGGTCTACAACGTGTTGCCTAACGGCAGCATCTACGCGGCCTATTCGACCTCCAGCAACCCGGCCGGTGAAACCAGCGGCAACGGTGGCCTGGAACTGGCAGCGAACAACAGCCGTCTGGATCCGGAAAAGAACCGCAACTACGAAATCGGCACCAAGTGGGACTTCTTCGGTGACGATCTGTCGCTGACCGCCGCGCTGTTCCGCACCGAGAAAACCAACGCGCGGATCAACGATCCGGACGGCGGCACCACGCAAGTGCTGGACGGCGAACAGCAGGTCAATGGCCTGGAACTGAGCTACGCCGGCAAGCTGACCCGTAACTGGAGAGTCTTCGGCGGCTACACCTACATGGACAGCGAAGTGGTCAAAACCACCCTCGCCGCCGATGAAGGCAACCACATGCCAAGCACCCCACAGAACAACTTCACGTTCTGGTCGACTTACGATCTGGTGCCGGACAAGTTGACCGTCGGTGCCGGTGCGACCTACGTCGATTCCCAGTTCGGCAACGTCGCCAATTCGGTGGAGATCCCGTCCTACTGGCGTTACGACGCGATGGCCAGCTACCGCCTGACCAAAAACGTCGACCTGCAACTCAACGTACAGAACCTGACCGACAAGCGTTACTTCGATCAGATACTCCAGAACCACTACGCCCACGTGGCGGCGGGCCGTACCGCCCTGCTGAGTGCCAACTTCCACTTCTGATAACAGAAGCGAAAGGCCAAAGCCCCAATGCGAGTCGTTTAGGCGTGATACTGAACCTGTGGCGAGGGAGCTTGCTCCCGTTGGACTGCGAAGCAGTCCCCCTCTTTTGGGATAAGGGGGCCGCTTCGCGGCCCAGCGGGAGCAAGCTCCCTCGCCACAGGTTACTCATCGCTTGTTCTATCTCTTAACTGACTGGCATCAGGCCAAAGCCCCGTTCATCGAAGTGAACGGGGCTTTTGTGTGTAAAAAAGAATCCTTCTCGACAACTCACGGCATAATGCGCGCCGTGATGATGACTTTTGAACGAACAAGGCGAGCGACGTGTTGAAGAAATCCCTGTTCCAGTTGCACTGGTTTTTCGGCATCAGCGCCGGACTGGTCCTGGCCCTGATGGGCATCACCGGGGCGGCGGTATCGTTCCAGGATGAAATCCTGCGAGCGTTGAACCCCTCTGTGCTGCACGTCGAGAAGCAGATTGCCGGCGTACTGCCGCCTGCCGAGCTGGTGGAAAAAATCGAAGGCGCTTCGGGCAAAAAAGTCTCGATGCTCTGGGTCGAGACCGACAGCGGCAACGCCGCGCGGGTGATCTTCACCGCGCCACCCGGTGAACGTCGCGGGCCGATGCGGTACTTCGACCCCTACACCGGCGAGTTCATGGGCGATGTCACGGGCCAGGATTTCTTTGGCCTGATGCTGCAACTGCACCGGGTCCTGGCCATGGGCGATACTGGCCGGCAGATCACTGGCGCCTGTACGCTGATTCTGCTGTTCTTCTGCCTGTCCGGCCTGTATATGCGCTGGCCGCGCCAATGGAAAAGCTGGCGCGCGTGGCTGACCCTGGACTGGAATAAAAAGGGTCGCAGCTTCAACTGGGATCTGCATTCGGTGGCCGGTACCTGGTGCCTGGTGTTCTATCTTTTGGCGGCGCTGACCGGTTTGTCCTGGTCGTACGAGTGGTACAACAAAGGCCTGACCCGGCTGCTTTCCGATTCGCCGCAGAACGAACGAGTGCGCAGTGGTCGCGGCCCTGCGCCAAGCGGTGCCGCTCCCACTGCCGATTACGCCGCCATATGGAGCAGCATCTACAGCGCCGCCGGTCCTGGTCTTTCGTCCTACAACGTGCGTATGCCGCCCGTGGCCGGGCAACCGGCAACCGTGTTCTACCTGCTGAAGAACTCACCCCACGACATGGCACGGAACCAGCTCACCCTCGATCCGGCGACCGGCATCGTCAGCCGTCATGACCGCTACAGCGACAAGAGCCTCAAGGCGCAACTGCTGACCAGTATCTACGCACTGCACGTTGGCAGTTACTTCGGGATTATCGGGCGGATTATGGTGACGATCGCCGCACTGGCCATGCCGCTATTTTTTGTCACTGGCTGGTTGCTGTACCTGGACCGTCGACGCAAGAAACGTCAGATCAAGGACGCCCGTAAAGGCCTCGTACAACCGGGCAGTGATGCGCCGGCATGGCTGATCGGCTTCGCCAGTCAGAGCGGATTCGCCGAACAACTGGCCTGGCAGACCGCCGGACAATTACAGGCCGCAGGGTTGCCGGTGAAGGTCCAACCATTGGCCAATGTCAGCGAACAAGACCTGCAGGATTCCAGCAACGCGCTGTTTGTGGTCAGCACCTTCGGCGACGGAGAGGCACCTGACAGCGCCCGAGGATTCGAACGCAAAGTGCTGGGCCGTGCGCTGAGCTTCGACAGCCTTAACTATGCCGTGCTTGGCCTCGGTGACCGCCAGTATCAACACTTCTGCGGCTTCGCCCGCCGCTTGCACAACTGGCTGGGCGAACACGGCGGCAAGACCTTGTTCGCCCCGGTGGAAGTCGACAGCGGCGACCCTTACGCCTTGCGTCACTGGCAACAGCAACTCGGCCTGCTGACCGGCCAGGCGCCAGTGGATACCTGGCAAGCACCAAGCTACGACAACTGGACCCTGACCCGCCGCGAATTGATGAACCCGGACAGCAGCGGCTCGCCCGTGTACTTGCTGGGCCTCAGCGCCCCCACCACCAGCAGCTGGCTGGCCGGGGATCTGGTGGAAGTGCTGCCGCGCAATTGTCCGTGGGCCATCGAGCATTTCCTCGACGGCCTGGGGATTGACGGTCGGGCCACGGTTGAATTCGATGGCCTGTCGCAAACGCTGGAACAAGCTCTCGCCAGTCGCCAACTGCCCGAGAACCGCGCCCATCTGGTCGGCCTGCACGCGCAAGCGCTGGCGGATGCCCTGGTGCCGTTGGCCATGCGCGAATACTCCATCGCCTCGATCGCCGCCGACGGGGTGCTGGAGTTGATCGTGCGTCAGGAATTGCACGCCGACGGCAGCCTGGGCGTCGGTTCCGGCTGGTTGACCGAACACGCTCCCGTGGGTAGCAGCATCAGCCTGCGAGTACGCCGCAACAGTGGTTTCCATCTCCCGAACGAACCGGTGCCGATGATCCTGCTGGGCAACGGCACCGGGCTGGCCGGGTTGCGCAGTTTGCTCAAGGCACGGATTGCCGACGGGCAGCAGCGTCACTGGCTGCTGTTCGGCGAGCGTAATCGCGAGCATGACTACCTGTGCCGCGCAGAGCTTGAAGAATGGTTGACTGCTGGAGATCTGGAACGACTGGACCTGGCGTTTTCCCGAGATCAGGCCGAGAAGATCTATGTGCAGGATCGCCTGCGCGAGTCGGCCGATGAGTTGAAAAAATGGCTGGCCGATGGCGCCGTGATTTACATCTGCGGCAGTTTGCAGGGGATGGCGTCAGGGGTGGATCACGCGCTCAACGAATTGCTGGGTATTGAAGAGGTCGACCGCCTGATCGAACAAGGCCGCTACCGCCGCGACGTCTACTGACACCCTTGATCCCCTGTGCGGGCTTTTGTGGCGAGGGAGCTTGCTCCCGTTTGAGTGCGTAGCACTCACAAGGTCTTTGGTACATCTGAGATTTTGGGGCCGCTTCGCAGCCCAACGGGGGCAAGCCCCCTCGCCACAGGTTTGCTCCCACATTGATAGAGTGTCGGCTTACTTCTTCTCACGCCGGCGCCAACTTGCGCTCAAACACCCCCACCCCATCCAGATCCCGCAGCACCACACTCATCTCCCCCGTCGGCCCATCGATATTCACCTCGCCAAAAAACTGAAACCCGGCAAACGGCGAGGTGTTCTGCGCCGGTGGGGCTTTCTCGAACACCACTTCGGGGCCGAAGGTTTTATCCAGCGCATTAGGCCCGAAGCTCCCCGCATTCAGTGGTCCCGCAACAAACTCCCAGAACGGTTCGAAGTCCTGGAACGCCGCGCGGTCCGGGTGGTAATGGTGCGCGGCGCAGTAATGCACATCCGCCGTGAGGAATACGAAATTACGCACCTGCTGCGCCCGCAGAAAACCGAGCAATTCAGCGATTTCCACTTCACGGCCCTGAGCCGGGCCAGGGTCACCATTGGCCACCGCTTCCCAACGCGCCACACCGGGGCTGACTTCGCCGTCGGGTACGCCGAGGCCGATGGGCATGTCGGCGGCGATGACTTTCCATTGGGCCCGGGAGCCTTTCAATTCACGTTTGAGCCAGTCCAATTGTTCTCGACCGAGAAACGGTTTGGCGGCACCCAGGTTGTCGTCATTGGCTTCGCGATAACTGCGCATGTCGAGCACGAATACATCAAGCATCGGCCCATAACTCAGCTTGCGATAAATCCGCCCGCCGTCATCGGCACTCTGCAAACGCATCGGCGCGTATTCCAGCCAGGCCTGGCGCGCACGGCCCACCAGGCTGTGGATATCTTTGCTCTTGTAACGCTCATCCAGTTGCTTGCCCGGCGACCAGTTGTTCACCACTTCGTGGTCGTCCCACTGCCAGATTTGCGGGACCTCGGCGTTGAAGCGGCGGATGTTTTCGTCCATCAGGTTGTAGCGGTAATTGCCGCGATAGTCGTCGAGGGTTTCGGCGACTTTGCTCTTGGCTTCGCTGGTGATGTTGCGCCACACACGGCCGCTCTCTGTTGCGAGCTGCGCAGGTACGGGACCGTCGGCGTAGATGGTGTCGCCGCTGTGGATAAAAAAGTCCGGCAGGCGCAGACGCATGGCTTCATAGATGCGCATGCCGCCAATGTCCGGGTTGATGCCGAAACCCTGGCCGACCGTATCGCCACTCCAGACAAACCGAATATTGCGCCGGGCAGTTGGCACACTGCGCAGATGGCCAAACCAGGGTTCACTGGCGACACCGCTCTGGGCGTCTTCGAACGTCACGCGGTAGAAAATCGACTGATCGGCGGGCAGGCCAGTGAGTTCGACCCGGGCGGTGAAATCGGTGCGGGCATCGGCCAATGGCGAGACGAATCGACGAGGGTTACTGAACAGGCTGCGCGTGTCCCATTCCACCACCATCCGCGCCGCACGGTCGCTGCGGCTCCAGATCATCGCCCGGTCGCCCAACAGGTCGCCGGACTGCACGCCATCGGTGAGTTGCGGCCGATCCTTGACCGAAGCAATCACCGCCGGCGCCAGGCCAGGCATCAACAGGCCAGCGCCAACGGCTTGCATGATACGACGGCGGCCGAGGTCGAATTCGCTCATGGTGTTCTCCCTGAAAAAGGAAAACTTAAGCACGTGCAAATGACGCCCGTGTGAAAGCGCGGTCCCTGTGGGAGCGGGCTTGCCCGCGATAGCGGTGAAACAGTCACCGAATGGGTTGAATGTTAAGCCGTCATCGCGGGCAAGCCCGCTCCCACAGGTTTTGTGGTGTGTCAGGCACTGGCCGGTTCCAGCGCCAACTCCACCATTTCCGGCCGCTTGAGCAGCGCATACGTCACCGCCGTCAGCAAACTCCCGGCCACGATCGCCAGCAGATACAACAGCGCATGGTTGATCGCATTCGGAATCAGCATCACGAATAACCCGCCGTGGGGCGCCATGAGTTTGCAGCCGAAGTACATCGACATCGCGCCAGTCAGCGCGCCGCCGGCGATGCTCGCCGGAATCACCCGCAACGGGTCTTTCGCTGCAAACGGAATCGCCCCCTCGGAGATAAAGCACAACCCCAATACCAGCGCCGCTTTACCGGCCTCGCGTTCAGTCTGGGCGAACTTGCGCCGAGCAATGAACGTGGCGATGCCCAGGCCAATCGGCGGCACCATGCCGGCGGCCATGGTTGCGGCCATCGGTGCATAACTTTGCGACGCCAGCAGCCCTACCGAAAACGCGTAAGCCGCCTTGTTGATCGGCCCGCCGAGATCGACGCACATCATGCCGCCCAGCAGTACACCGAGCAGGATGGCGTTGGTGGTGCCCATGCTGTCGAGGAAGTGCGTGAGCCCCGCGAGCATCCCGGCCACCGGCTTGCCGACCACGTAGATCATCACCAGACCGGTGAACAGGCTCGCCAGCAACGGGATGATCAGGATCGGTTTCAGCGCCTCAAGACTTTGCGGCAAGCGCGCATAGCGGTTGATCGCCTGGGCTGCATAGCCGGCGATGAAACCGGCAATGATCCCGCCGATGAAACCGGCGCCCAGGGTGCTCGCCAGCAAACCACCGATCATCCCCGGCGCCAGGCCCGGGCGGTCAGCGATCGAGTAGGCGATGTATCCCGCCAGCAGCGGCACCATCAGCTTGAACGCGGTGTCGCCGCCGATCTGCATCAGCGCCGCCGCGAGCGTGCCTTCCTCCTTGAACGCGGTGATGCCGAACACGAAGGACAAGGCGATCATCAGACCGCCCGCCACCACCATCGGCAACATGTACGACACACCAGTCAGCAGGTGTTTGTAGATGCCGGTCTTTTCTTGCTTGGCCGGGCCTTTGGCGCCGGTCGAAGCGCTTTCCTGCTTGCCTTCGGCCAGGGCTTTGTTCAGCGTCGCTTCGGCCTGTTTCAGCGCAATACCGGTGCCGCAACGGTAGATTTTCTTGCCGGCGAAACGCTCGGTGGCGACGTCGATGTCTGCCGCCAGCAATACCACGTCGGCATCGGCAATCGCCGCTGCGCTGAGTGGATTGCGAGCGCCGACCGAGCCTTGGGTTTCCACTTGCAGGTCGTAGCCCAAGCGCTTGGCCGCTTGCTGCAAGGCTTCGGCGGCCATGAAGGTATGGGCGACGCCGGTCGGGCACGCGGTGACAGCCACCAGGCGTGGCGCATTTTTAACCACGGTAGCCGGTTCGGCGACGGCTTCGGGCGCGACGTAAACCTCGGCCTCCTCCACCCCGCGACGCAGCACCGCTTCGACATCTTGCAGGGCCTGGGCCGGAGTGCTCTGGAACACACGTTTGCCGACGAACCGCGACATATCCACCGGCGCGCTGGTGACGAGCAACACCCACTCGGCGGCCTCGATGGTCGCGGCCGACAGTTGGCGTTCCGGATGGGCCGCATCAACGACTTCGACACTGGTGCTCCAGCCCTGACGCTGGGCCGCTGCATCGAGCAGACGAGCACACAGCACACTGGTGACCATGCCGTTCGGGCAGGCCGTAACAATGGCTAACTTCATTGCAAACCCTCTTATTGTTCTGTCAGGGGGCGCAGGCGCACGCCCTGTTCGAGCTGCGCCAATTGCGCGGCGTCGCCAATACCAAAACCGATCTGGGTGACGGCCATGGCGGCAATCGCGGTGGCGGTGCGCAAGGTTTGTTCGGGCGTGTCGGCGCTGAGCAAACCGTGGAGCATGCCCGCCAGCAACGAATCCCCGGCCCCAACGGTGCTGACCACACTGACCTTGGGCGGCGTGGCGTGCATGGCCGAGCCGACACTGAACCAGTTCACCCCGTCGGCACCGTCGGAAATCACCACGTGTTCGATGCCATGTGCATGCAAGCGGCTCGCTGCCTCGGCTTGGGCACCCACGGAAACCACTTCGCAACCCAGCGCATCAGCCAGTTCTTCGGTGTTGGGTTTGATCAGCCACGGGCCGGCAGCCAGACCTGCGCGCAAGGCTTCACCGCTGGTGTCGAGCGCCACTTTCAAACCGCGTTTTTTCAAGCGCTGGATCAACTCCCGCAACCACTGAGGATTCACGCCACGGGGCAAACTGCCGGCCACGACGACCGCGTCATGCCCTGGAGCAATCTGGTCGAGACGATCGAGCAAAGCTTGCTGCGCCGCTTCACTGACCCTCGGCCCCGGGCCATTGATGTCGGTGATGCGACCATCGCTTTCCGCCAGTTTGATGTTGCTGCGGGTCTCGCCGGGGACACGGACAAACGCGTCGGTAAAACCGCGTTTGGCGAACAGGGTTTCGAACGCTTGAAGGTTGTCTTCCCCGAGAAAACCGCAGACGGTCAGCTGATGCCCGAGGTCGGCCAGCACCTGCGCCACGTTCACCCCTTTGCCGGCGGCGTGGGTGTGCATTTCGTCGCTGCGATTGACCTGACCAGGGGTAAGTAGCGGCAATTGGACGGTGAGGTCCAGCGCAGGGTTAAGGGTCAGGGTTAAGATCTTGGCCATTACAGGGCCTCCACTAATGCACGAACTTCGTTCGCACTGCCCACGGCCAGGGCCTGTTGGGCAAGGGTTTGAGTCTGGGTCAGGCTGAGTTCACGAATGCGCGCCTTGACCTCGGCAATGCTGCGGCCCGACACGCTCAACTCATCCACACCCAGGCCCACCAGCACCGGCACCGCCAGCGGATCGGCCGCCAGTTCACCGCACACGCCGACCCACTTGCCATGAGCATGAGCCGCACGCACGGTGATGTCGATCAGTTGCAGCACCGCCGGATGCAAGCCGTCGGCCTGGGCCGACAAGGTCGGATGACCACGGTCGATGGCCAAGGTGTATTGCGTCAGGTCGTTGGTGCCGACGCTGAAGAAATCCACTTCCTTGGCCAGCACCGGCGCCAGCAAAGCAGCCGACGGCACTTCGATCATGATCCCCAGTTGCAGATCCGCAACCGGGATTTCCAGGCGTAGCCGTTCGGTCATGTCCCGGGCCTGACGCCATTCATCGACGCTGCCGACCATCGGGAACATGATCCGCAATGGACGGTTGTCAGCCGCACGCAGCAAGGCGCGCAACTGCGCTTCCATGACTTGCGGACGTTGCAGGGTCAAGCGAATGCCCCGCACGCCGAGGAACGGGTTTTCTTCTTTGGCGATCGGCCAGTACGGCAGCGGCTTGTCACCACCGACGTCAAGGGTGCGCACCACCAGCGGGCGACCGGCCAGGCCATCGAGGACACGACGGTATTCGATTTCCTGAGTCGCCTCGTCCGGCGCTTGGGAGTGAGCCATGAAAATCAGTTCGGTGCGCAGCAGGCCAATGCCTTCGGCGCCCTGCTCCACAGCACTGGTGACGCCGGCGCTTTCGCCGATATTGGCGAACACTTCCACTGCGTGGCCGTCGGTGGTCAACGCCGGTTGATGGCGTTGTTCGGCGGCGGCTTTCAAGCGCAGTTCGCGGGTGTCGCGTTCTTCGGTGGCGCGCTGCAAGGTGGCGGAATCGGCGTCCACGTGCAGGCGACCGCGCTGGCCATCGATCAACAGAGGCGTGCCCGGCTTCAGCAACAACACGGCGGCGCCGGCGCCCACCAGCGCTGGAATACCGAGGGCGCGGGCGACGATGGCGCTGTGGGCCGTGGCACCACCGCGAGCGGTGAGGATGCCGGC
This sequence comes from Pseudomonas lini, assembly GCF_964063345.1. Classification (NCBI taxonomy): domain Bacteria; kingdom Pseudomonadati; phylum Pseudomonadota; class Gammaproteobacteria; order Pseudomonadales; family Pseudomonadaceae; genus Pseudomonas; species Pseudomonas lini. The sequence goes on along the minus strand of NZ_OZ061318.1, from coordinate 4,172,365 downwards.
GACGCGCGTCGGATCGAGACGAGCCACGTCGGACGGGCCGACTTCATCCATCACCAGAATGTACGGCTGCTCTGGCTCGGCCGGGGTTTCGACGCCACTCAATTGCGCCAGCACCCGTCGGCCAATGTCGCGCAGGTCGGCGGCACGTTCGGCGAGCAAAGCGTCCTGCAACGATTCCTGCTGTTTGGCGGCGGCTTCAATCACTGTCATCCACGCCGCTTCGGCGCTTTCGCCCTGCTTGAGGCGGGTGTCGACTTCGTCGGTCAGTTCCGGGTCGTCGAGCATTTCCTGATGGGTGATGAAAATCTCGCGAATCGCTTTGGCCTTGCTGCGCTCGATCAGGCCTTCGATGTCGCGACGCACATCCGCCAACGCTTGCTTGAGACGTTCGCGCTCGATGGCGGCGGACTCACCGCGCAGCGGGTAATCGATGACTTGCAGCACTTGAATATGCGCCGGGCCGATGGCGATCCCCGGCGCGGCAGCAATCGCCTGAATCAGGCTGCCGGACGCGGGTGCAAGCAGCACTTCGGCGACGTCGGCAATCACTTCGCGCTGTTGGCTCACGACCGGCAGCGGCTCGACTTCTTCACCGAGGCCTTCTTCGATGGCCGCCAGCAAGGCAGGCAAAGCATCGGCGGCGATGGTTGGCTCGGCGATGAATTCCAGCACTTGGCCGCGACGGGCGCCGAGGCTGAGCAGTTTGCTCAAACTCTTCACCGACACCGCGCTGTCCTGGCCATCGACGATGCGCACGCGGATTTCGCCTTCAAAACTTTTCGCCAGTTGCGCGAGAATCTTCGCCGGACGCGCATGCAAACCGTGGGCGTTGGCCAGGGCAATGCGTGCGCTCGGCCAATCCGCCGGCACTTCACCGCCGAGGACTTCCAGCACCGCGCGGCTGCTGGTGGCACGGCCCAATTCATGACCACGGCCTTCGATCAGCAACGCGCAAAGGCGTTCGAGCAGCGCCTGATGGGCTTCACCCAGGCTGGCCAGACAGAACAGCCCGCTCAACGGCTGACCGAGGTAGCGCATGGGTTTGTCCGGGGTCACGAACGCCAGGCCCGGACGCTTCACCGTTTGTTCACTGTGCAGCCACCACAGGCCATCGCCCAGCGGCAGCGCGTCGACCTGCTGCAAGATGCCGGCAAAACCGTTGCTCACGCAATCGGCCTGACGCAGCAAACGGGCGCCGCGCCAGACCAATTCTTCAAAGTCATCGGCAGAAACACTGAGGCCGATCATCTGTGCGTCCAGCGCCAACTCCTGTGGCGCGCCTTGCAGCAGTTTCAACAAGGCTTCGGCGGAACTGGCGCGGCGCAGGGCCTGGCCCAGATCGGTTTCGCCGAGGGCGCGGGTCAGCAGTTGCAGCAGGCGCAGGTGTTCATCGGATTTGGCGGCGATACCAATCGCCAGATAAACGATCTGGCCATCGCCCCAGTCCACGCCGTCAGGAAACTGCATCAGTCGCACGCCAGTGGCGAACACCTGATCACGGGTTTCCGGGGTGCCGTGGGGGATGGCAATACCTTGGCCGAGAAAGGTCGAGCCCTGGACTTCCCGGGCCTGCAAGCCCGCAAGGTAACCATCCGCCACCAGGCCATCGGTCACGAGTCGGTCAGCGAGTAATTGCAGGGCGGTGGCTTTATCCACAGCCGACTGGCCCATGGATATCTGCTCTATGGTGAGCTCGAGCATGCTTTCTCCTTTTTGGCGCCGTGTGACGCCAGGTATTGTTTTGATTGATTCAGCTTAAGCCTTTGGGAGCGCCTTTTCAGGGGCAGTTTTGGCGGTTTCGCGGCAGAACCGACCAAAGCGACCTTTAGCGTAGAAAATACGCCTGCTGAAACGTTTAATCTAGAATGTTAGGCACGTTACTCGATAATGTCTCATCCTTGAAGTCCAATTGTCGGATCTGCTGCGACAATGGTCGCCTGCCCGAATCGGGTAGGATTGGCGAAAATGTCGGGCAAGCTCGAACAAAAAAGGAAAACCCGGGTTGAAACTCAGTGATATTGCACAGTTGGCCGGCGTCTCCGTGACCACCGCCAGTTATGTCATCAATGGCAAGGCTGAACAGCAACGTATCAGCAGCGCTACCGTCGAGCGCGTGCGCGCGGTGGTCGAACAACACGGCTTCACCCCCAATCCTCAGGCCGCCGGGTTGCGCAGTCGGCACACCCGCACCTTGGGGTTCATTCTGCCGGACCTGGAAAACCCCAGTTACGCACGAATCGCCAAACTGCTGGAACAAGGCGCCCGGGCTCGCGGCTATCAGTTGTTGATCGCCAGTTCCGACGATGCGCCGGACAGTGAACGGCAATTGCTGCAACTGTTCCGGGCCCGGCGTTGCGATGCATTGATCGTCGCCAGTTGCCTGCCGGCCGGCGATGACAGTTATCGTCAGTTGCAGGCCAAAGGCATTCCGATCATCGCCATCGACCGGGTGATGGAGCCTGAGTACTTTTGCTCGGTGATCAGCGACGACCGCGAAGCCAGTCTGCAGCTTACCCGCAGCCTGCTGAACCCGTTGCCCAAGCAGATCGCGCTGATCGGTGCCCGTCCCGAATTGAGTATCAGCCAGGAACGGGCGGCAGGTTTCAAGGAAGCGCTGAACGGCTTCAAAGGCGAGGCGCTGATCGAACACGGCGAGTCGTTCAGTCGTGAGTGCGGTAAACAATTGATGGAGGAATTGCTTCAGCGCCTGGGCCATTTACCGGATGCGCTGGTGACCACCTCCTACGTGCTGCTTCAGGGTGTATTCGATGCCTTGCACGACTTCCCTCTGAAGTCCCGCCCGCTACGTTTGGGCACTTTCGGTGATACGCAGTTGCTGGACTTCTTGCCGCTGCCGGTCAACGCCATGTCCCAGCAGCATCAGCTGATCGCCGACAAGGCGCTGCGACTAGCGTTGGCAGCCATTGAACAGGCCGATTACCAACCCGGCGTGCAGGCCATCGCGCGGACCTTCAAGCAGCGAATTCATCAGGACTGAGCCGTGGAACTGATCGACACCCACACTCATCTGGATTTCCCGGATTTCGACGTGGATCGTCAGGCGCTGCTGGCCGAGAGCCGCGCTCTCGGCGTGCGGCGGATGGTGGTGCTGGGGGTTTATCAGGCCAATTGGCAGCGGGTCTGGGATCTGGTGCAAAGCGATCCCGATCTGCACGCTGCGTTCGGTTTGCACCCGGTGTATCTGGATGACCATCGCCCTGAGGATTTGACCGAACTCGGTGACTGGCTGACGCGTCTGGCGGGGCATCGACAGCTATGCGCGGTGGGCGAGATCGGTCTGGATTACTTCATCGAAACCCTGGATCGTGAACGCCAGCAAGCGTTGTTCGACGCCCAACTGCAACTGGCGGCGGACTTCAATCTGCCAGCGCTGATTCATGTGCGACGCAGCCATGCGGCGGTGATTGCCACGCTCAAACGGTTTCGCTTGAAACGCGCGGGGATTATTCATGCCTTCGCCGGTAGCCAGGAAGAGGCCCGCGAATACATCAAGCTGGGTTTCAAACTCGGCCTCGGCGGCGCCGCAACCTGGCCGCAGGCCCTGCGCATGCACCGGGTACTCGCCGGTTTGCCTGTTGAATCGGTGGTACTGGAAACCGACTCACCGGACATGGCCCCCGCCATGTTCCCCGGTCAACGCAACAGCCCGGCCCATTTGCCGGCGATCTGCGAGGCACTGGCCGCCCTCATGGCGATCAGCCCCGAACAACTGGCTGCCGCCAGCACGGCCAATGCGTGTGAGTTGTTCAGCTGGTAGTCCGCTGATTCACGCAATACTTGTGGGAGCGGGCTTGCCCGCGATGACGGACTGTCAGTCAACATTGATGTTGAATGTTAAGACGCTATCGCGGGCAAGCCCGCTCCCACAGTAAATCTGCTGCGTGGCATCAAACCCGGAACGCGCTGATCAATTGTTTGAGTTCAACCACCTGCGCCGACAACGCTCGGCTGGCATTTTCAGTCTGGTGCGCGCCGTCGGCGGTGCGCTCACCGGCGCGGTTGATCTCGACAATGTTCTGATCGATGTCGTGAGCCACGGCGGTCTGCTGTTCTACGGCTGCAGCAATCTGCTGATTCTGATCGACGATCATGCCGACGGCGCCAAGGATGTTTTCCAGCGCCTGCTGGACCTTTTCCGACTGCCCGACCGTGCCGTTGGCCATCTGATGGCTGGTGCCCATCGCCTTGACCGCCGCCCCGACACCGCTGTGCAGCTTGGCGATCATTTGCTCGATTTCTTCGGTCGATTGCTGGGTGCGTTTGGCCAGGGTCCGGACCTCGTCCGCCACCACCGCAAAACCACGACCCTGTTCGCCCGCACGCGCAGCTTCGATGGCCGCGTTAAGCGCCAGCAGGTTGGTCTGTTCGGCGATGCTCTTGATCACTTCCAGCACACTACTGATGGACTGGCTGTCGCTGGCCAGTTGGTTGATCACCCGCACCGACTGATCGATTTCACTGGCCAGTGCAGCGATACTGCCCTGCTGGGACTCCACCAGCCCGCGCCCACTAATGGTTTCGTCGTTGACGCTGTGGGCGCTGCTGACGGCCGCCGCGGCACTGCGCGCCACCTCCAGAGACGTGGCTGACATCTGGTTCATCGCGGTGGCGACCTGCTCGATCTGTGTACGCTGCCCCGCCACTGCCTGATTGCTCTGCGCGGACACGTTTTCAACCTGGCCAGCCTGGCGCTCGACCTCACTGACGGTCTGGCCCACGCGCTCGATCAGATCATGGATCTTCTTCACGGTGCCGGTGAATACCTCGCCCAACTCGCCCAGCTCATCGCGGCTGTTGGCGCTGAAGGTCACGGTCATGTCGCCGGCCGCCACCTTGTCCATCACCGCGCCAAGACGCTTGAGGGTGGTGCGGGTCGAGGCGTAGAAACCGCCATAGAGGTAAAAAATCAACACAAACACCACCGCCAGTGCCACCGCCTGCAAAATCATGTGAGTGCGGTGCTGCTCCAGCCGCTGCTGCAACTGGGTACCGAGAAACTTCAGGGTGGCTTCATTGAGTTGGTAGGTCTGGTCGATCAAACCCGTAACCTGATCGTAAAAGCCCTGCCACGGTGCATCGAGGGTGTCAGCCATCACCACCTGTTCTTCGAACAGTTCACTGGCCTTTTTCAGAGAGGTCTTGCTGCTTTCAGCTTGAGCGGCCAGGGTTTCGTGCGCTGCTTTACTGGAACCCAAAGCATCCTGCAATTTCAGACTGTATTCGGCCTGAAGCTTTTCGATCTGCGCCAGCAACTCATCGAAACGGGTGCTCGACGCCGAATTGAGAAAGCCCTGCCCCAACGAGTAAGAACCCATCGCCCGGCCTTCGCCGAGCGTTTGGGTGACGGCTGGCGTGACGTTGGTAATGAGCTCGCTCAGCTGACGCATGTCGCTCTGGCTGTCGCGGCTCAGGCCGGCCTGACTGGCAATGATCTGGCTGAAAATCTGCGCATTGCCGAGCAACTTGCCGATCAGCGCACTTTTGCTTTGCAGGGAGGTTTCCGTTTGCTGGGCCTTGAACGCGGCGATCATTTCATCGCGCTTGCCATCGAAAAAGCTGATTTGCTCCGGGTCAGTGGTCATCGCCGCCAGCCCTTGCAAACGGGTCAGAACGCTTTGTTCCAGAGCGCTGATAGTCGATTCGACATGACCGGCCTTGCCGGACTGGCCAAGGGTAACGTTGATCTGCACCAGGTTGTTCAGGGTTTCCAGATCCCGGCGCAGGCTCAGGCCACTGCCCAGCAGGTCGAGGCTCTGCAGCTCGACCCGTGTGCCCTGGAATTCGCGATAGGAATCGCGCACCAGATAGAAGTTGGTCACCAGCATCGGCACGAGGAATAGCACGCTGATCAGGCTGAACTTCATGCCGAAGCTCAGGCGGTTCATCAGCGCGACGGCGGGATAGAGCAAGCTCTTCACTGTGAAGTCTCCCTTTGAATTCTTATTTTTATGGCGGGCGCGCAGAGACAGCAGATAGCCACTATTGGCGCTGTCTCTGTATAGCCTAAATCGACGGAGGGTTTTGTAACTTAAGGTTAACGGCGGGGTGCCGTTATTGGAGCGGATGAGCCCCCTGTGGCGAGGGAGCTTGCTCCCGCTCGGCTGCGAAGCACAGTCGTAATTCCGGATAACTTAGTCTGTCTGGACGGGCGCCGGGGGCCGCTTCGCGCCCCAACGGGAGCAAGCTCCCTCGCCACATGTGTTGTGGATTATGACAAAACAGTCCACAACGCAAACCCGGCATACCAAAGCACTGCCGCGCGCAGCAGCAGTTCCCAGATCCGGTCGAGGCTGTTGATGCCGTCCGGCCCGACCACCGGCGCCGGAATTTCACCGGCCACCAAGCCGACCTTCTCGATCAGTTGGGCGGCGCTGATGTTCCAGTTCAGCAGCTCGTGCAGCATCACCCGGCCGACCGCGACAAAGTTGCCGACCAGCGCAAAACTCGCCGCCAGCAGTCGCACCGGTACCCAATCGAACGCATGACGTAGCTGTGCTGCTCGCTCGACCACGGCCGGGTTCTGCCCGTGTTCCTCGGCCAGCGCCAGCAATCGATAGCTCAACGCAGCAACCGGGCCCAGCAGGAAGTACCAGAAGATCACCGCGAAAAAGCTCTGATAGGCCTGCCACAGCAGATGCCCTTCAACTCGCTCCAGCAGTTGCTCGCCGTTGTCAGCGCAAATGTTCAAATCGCGTTTGGCCACATGCGCGGCGGCTTGCAGGTCTTCCCGGCGCCAGGCATCGCGGAACGGCCCGAGGCCAGCCAGCAGATCACCTCGGCCCAGACTGTAAATCACCACCAGCAGGTGCACCGGTAACGCCAGCAAACCGTAGGCTACCGGCTCCAGCACCACCAACAGCAAACCCAGCAGCGCCACCGGCAACAACACCAGCACCACCAGTATCAGCCACGGACGGTTTGTCATGCGGGGGCTGGCTTCAAGCTTGTTCAGCTCGCGCACCCAACCGCCATCACGTTGAACCCGATGGCGCAGGGCCGAGAACTTTTCGATCCACACCGCCAATAGCAGCACCAGAAAACTCATTGTTGCTCCTTTTTTTCCAGAGCGGCTTCTGTCAGAGCCGCGCGATAGCGTACCCAGTCAAACGCCGGTCCCGGATCAGTCTTGCGCCCGGGTGCAATATCGCTATGCCCGCAGATGCGTTGTGCGGTGATACCCGTAAAGGCGCTTTGCAGCTGTAAAGTCAGGGCCGTCAACGCTTGATATTGGGCGTCGGTGAACGGCAGATCATCCGTGCCTTCAAGCTCGATGCCCACGGAAAAATCGTTACAGGTGTCCCGTCCTTCGAAACACGAGACGCCAGCGTGCCAGGCGCGCTCTAGACAGGAGACAAACTGAGTGACGGTGCCGTCACGTTCGATCAAAAAGTGTGCAGACACCCGCAGGTCGGCGATCCCTGCAAAGTAGGGATGTTCCGTGACATCCAGGCGATTCTGGAAAAATTCCTGCACCTTGCCGGTCAGAAACTGCGCGGGCGGCAGACTGATGTTGTGGATCACCAGCAGGGAAATTTCGCCCTCGGGGCGCGCATTGAAGTTGGGCGAGGGGCATATGCGCACGCCCTGACACCAACCGCTCGCGGGGTCCAACTGCATACAGGTTCCTTCAACGACGACTGTGTTGGTGCCCAGTATGCCGCGATAGACCCTCGGCGCGCGATCACTTGCCGCGATTGATGCGCCGCAGGTTGGCCAGCACCGACTCCAGCGCCCGGTCGAACAGCAAGGTGTCGTCCAGCGTTCGCACCGCGCCACGCCGAAACTTCAGGGCCAGACCGGTACGACTGTGCTCCAGCACTTTCATCCCGGTACGGTTGACGAAGATGTACTTGCCGGTGGCTTCAATGATCGCCGCCAGCTTGCAGCGCAGGGTGTTTTCCTCGTCCTCCTGAAACTCGACCCAGCAACCCAGGTGCAGCTGATCGACCTGAAGCAGAGCGATATCGCCCTCCGGCAAACGCATCGATGCCATTTCGACCGGGCCTTCGTCAGCGGTGCGAAGCACGATTTCCTGCTGCACTTCGACCATCATCGGTGCGTCAACAGTCGTGCTTTTCTGGTCTGGGCGTTCGAACAACTGAAGGTGCAAAACTTCCAGCTCGCTGAAAAACTCGCCGGTGGCAAACGGGTCGAATGCCGAACGGTTCAAGCCATCGCGCAACGACTTGAGCAACCCCGGCACTAGCGACAACAAGCGCAGGCTCGCGTCAGGTTCGTCATGGCGTTGCACACTCCAGATCAATTGCGCCATGGTCTGCACATCGGCATGCCATTCGGCGGACTGATCACCCTGCTTGAGGCAGGTCAGCAACAGCACTTTGCTCCAGGCCTCCTGGACAAACGCCACCACGCTGTGCGGCAGCACCTTGCCCACCAACGCCTGGTTCAGCGCCTGCTCGACGCGCTGACGCGCCAATTCGGTCCTGGCTCGGCCTTCTTCGGCGTCACGGGTACGCTGCTCGAGTAATTCGCTGCGACGGCGTTCGTCACTGGTGAAGGCGAGAAAATCCGCCAGCAACTCGGAAAAGATCGCCGGGTCATCGACAAAGTCATTCAACAAGCGCTGCACCACTTGCTCGATGCGCAGGTACAGGCTGTCGCGCTCACGGTCATCGCACTCGCCCCAGCCCATGGCCGCAGCGGCGATTTCGTTGAGTAAACGCCGGGCGGGATGGCTGCTGCGGCTGAAAAAGCTCTTGTCGAGTACCGCGACTTTCAGCATCGGAATCTGCAAACGGCCGATCAGCGCCTTGAGCGAGTCCGGCAGATTGCGGTCATCGAGGATGCATTCGAAGAGCATGGCAATCAGGTTGATCACGTCTTCGTCGGCCACCCCGACCACGCGCGACTTGCCACTTTTGACGCTGCCCCGGGTCAGCAGTTGTTCGAGCTGGTTACGCAGATCGAAGTCGTCCTGAGCCGCCAGCGTCGGCACGTATTGCTGCAAATGCGAAAGCAGGCGCAGCAGGTCGCGGGTAGAAATAGGCTGGGTCTGGGCACTGACTTCCAGGGTCGGCGCAACACTGCCACGCACGTGGAACAGCAACTCCTGCAATGCGGCGAAGACTTCCTGCACGCCTTCGTCAATCTGCGTATTGCCAGTCCGCACGCTTGTTTCGGCGGGGTCAGCACGAACACTGGCAGCCGCCCGATCGGCGGCACGCCGCGCCGGGGCGGGCTTGAGGTCCGGCAGCACGCCGGTGGCGATCAGCAGTTGATTGGCTTCGGCGTAGAGCTGATCAGCATCGCTGAGCACATAACGTTCGAACAGCTTGAGGATGATCAGCTTGACCTTGATCTCCATGCCCAGGTTGCGCCCGGCCTGCAAGAAATACTCACAGAGCAGCGTCGGCCCCAGGGGGTTGTGCTGTTCGACCAGCGTCTTGCTCAACAGTGTGCTGAGTCGGGCGGTGAGCTGGTCGAGGGCGAAACCGTCGCGATTGAGCACTTTGCCGACCATGGCCTCCACCGCCACGTTGCGCTCCATGTCGTCATTGGGCATCGACGCCGAGGCATCGAAAGCCAATGCCCGGGGCAAGGCAGCTTGGGAAATGTCGTACTGCGCAAGGCTGACGAAGGCCTCGAAGAATTGCTCGAGAAATCCGCGTTCGATGCTTTTGCGCTTGAGGCGCAAATCACGCATGGCTTCGAAGAAGATGTTTTGCTCGACGTTGTTTCGGGCCCGATCGGCCATTTCGAACAGGGTGTCGTCGGCGTTATCGAACAACTCCTGCAAACCTTGCTTGAGCTGTTGAGCGGCCTTGTCGCGAACCTGAAGCAGAATCACGGGCAGGCGGGCGAGCGGCGAGTGAATCGCCTGGTCGGTAGCGGCCTTGTGCAAAGGCACTACATTCCCGTCGATGTGCATCCAAGCCTCCTGAAACGGTGATTCTTCGGTTCGGTTCGGTAAGAAAGATCGAGTACGCAGGCCATACAGCCGACGCTCAACGGGGACAGTCACCACCCGTTGTCATTCAATCATCAGGAATCCAGAGTTACGTCAAAGCTATGACGTCAAATGCAAGGCGAATTATCTGCAAAAGACTCCCCTTGTGCCAGCAGACTCTGCGCTCCCCCAAGAAATAGACGCTATGAGGGAGCCCCTTGCTTAACACCGATTGCTGGCGCGAATCGACCAAATGCAGGTTTGCGAACAATTGAATGGCCGTTGATGCCTTGGGTTGCCTCGCACCATGGCCCTATAATCGGGCCACTTTGTTTGTGGAGCCCGTTATGCCGAATCTACGTCTCGCCGATTTGACCGCCGAAATCGAAGCCAACGTGCGCCGTGCGTTGCTCGAGGACATCGGCAGCGGCGATATCACCGCGCAACTGATCCCGGCCGAACGCCTGGCCAAAGCCACCATCATCACCCGCGATGAGGCTGTCATTGCTGGCACCGCGTGGGTCGACGCGGTTTTCCGGCAATTGGACCCACGGGTTGCCGTTCATTGGCAGGTGCGCGACGGCGAACGGGTGAAACCCAATCAGGCGCTATTCCATCTCGAAGGCCCGGCGCGCTCGCTGCTGACGGGTGAACGCAGCGCACTGAATTTTCTGCAAATGCTTTCCGGCGTGGCCACTCGCGCACAGTACCTGGCCGATTTCGTCGCCGAGACCCAGGTTAAGTTGCTCGACACCCGCAAAACCTTGCCGGGGCTGCGCCTGGCCCAGAAATACGCCGTGACCTGCGGCGGTTGCCACAATCACCGTATCGGTCTGTATGACGCCTTCCTGATCAAGGAAAACCATATCGCCGCCTGTGGTGGCATCCCTGAGGCTATCGCAGCCGCGCACAAGATCGCCCCGGGCAAACCGGTGGAGATCGAAGTGGAAAGCCTGGCGGAACTGAAGGAAGCACTGGCGGCGGGTGCCGACATCATCATGCTCGATGAACTGAGCCTGGATGACATGCGCGAAGCTGTGCGCCTGAACGCCGGCAAGGCAAAACTGGAGGCTAGCGGCGGTATCAACGAAAGCACGTTGCTGCCAATCGCCGAAACCGGCGTGGATTATATTTCGATTGGTGCGATGACCAAGGATGTGAAGGCTGTGGACCTGTCGATGCGGCTGAGTATCTGATCACGCCTTTGATAAAAAAATGCCAGCCTGATAAAGGCTGGCATTTTTTTTAGACCACCAGATTATTCATCTCGCAGTACTCTTCCCACTCGACGCCCAATACCTCGGCCGCCTCCTTGTGCAGTTCCAGACGCTTGGCCTCGAACTCCTCCGGCGTGCTCGTGTATTTGAGCGTCAGCTCCCACGGCTGCAAGCCCTGAGCTTCCGCCTCATCCTCAAACGCCCACTGGATCTGGTCTTTCTGATCGTCGGCGGGCAAGTCCTTGATCTCTTCCAGCAACTGGGGCGCGTCCAGCACGTACTTTTTAAGCGCTTCTTCGTGTCTGGCTTCTTGGGTCAATTCTTTAACGGTCATGGCGTTCTCGCTGATCTGGGGAATGGAAGATGGATCTGGATCATCAAGGATCTCTCTGACGCAAAAAACCGTTAGAAGCCCGGTTTGTCTGGCCTTCAGAACCATTCGGGATCATCTGAAAACTGCTGGGCGATGCTCATGCAGACAACGAATATAGGATGTTTTGTCGAGGATTCACACGGGTCTTTACATCTATTCCACAAAAAGCCACGAGCATAAGGTGCAGGAGGCCTTGGGAACATAAGTCGAAATCCCAAGTCATAGCGATGTGCCATATCAGCACTTCACAAGGAACTCCAGTGATGCACAGTTTTTCGAAGCTTTTGTCTGCCCAGCTTGCCACCGCTACCCTGCTGCTCTCCTGCCTGACATTGGCCAGTGCCGCCCAAGCGGCTGTCGAAGTCACCTCTGACCCTTCGTTGTACTCCGACAAAATCTCGGCTCTCCACAACTCATTCGGTAAAGACACGCTCGTCAGAACCAGCGTCAGCATCGATGATCTGGAAAACCTGCAAAAAACCGTGAAGGCCAATGCCACCGAACTGGAAAGCCAGAAGCGCACCATCAGTGAGCAGGCCCGTCAGATCGACGAACTCAAACGCAACAGCGGTTCCAGTTCAAACTCCAGCGGCAAGGAGATTGACGATCTCAAGCGCACGGTCAATGAACAGGAACGCGATCTGAACAACCTTGGCAAACAAGTGGAAGAGCTAAAGCGCAACAGCGGCTCCAGCTCAAGCTCGAGTAACAGCGAAATCTCCAATCTCAAACGGGAGATCAGCGATCAGGATCGCGCGATGGATCAGCTCAAACGCACTGTCGAGGACCTGAGCAGAAAGGTGAAGTGAAGAAGAGAATGGTGCCCGAGACAGGAATCGAACCTGCGACCTTCGCGTTACGAGTGCGCTGCTCTACCGGCTGAGCTACACGGGCGGTGGGCTAAACCTAGCATCAGGATCGGAGACCAGCAACTTGTGGCGAGGGAGCTTGCTCCCGCTCGGCTGCGCTGCAGCCGTAAACCGGTACACGCAGTGGCCTGCCGTAATACATCAGGGTCGCTTCGCAACCCAGCGGGAGCAAGCTCCCTCGCCACAGAAAGTTCATGTTCAGTTACTTTCCTGTACACAAAAAAATGCCCCGCCGTTTTCACGGCGGGGCATTTTTTATAACGATGAAGCGGTCAGACGCGGGGGTGTTTAAACGCCCGAAGCCTTGGCTGCTGCTACGTCTTTGATGGACAGCTTGATACGGCCGCGGTTGTCCACGTCCAGTACCAGTACTTCCACTTCCTGGCCTTCTTTCAGGATATCGGTCACTTTTTCAACGCGAGCATCGCTCAGCATCGAGATGTGAACCAGACCGTCCTTGCCCGGCAGGATGTTGACGAATGCGCCGAAGTCGACGATGCGCTCAACCTTACCGACGTAGATCTTGCCGATCTCGGCTTCTGCGGTGATGCCCAGAACGCGCTGACGTGCCGCTTCAGCCGCTTCCTTGGTTTCGCCGAAGATCTTGATCGAACCGTCGTCTTCGATGTCGATCGAAGCCTTGGTTTCTTCACAGATCGCACGAATGGTCGCGCCGCCTTTACCGATGACATCACGGATTTTGTCGGTGTCGATTTTCATCGCGATCATGGTCGGAGCGTTTTCCGACAGCTCGGTACGCGACTGGCCAATGATCTGGTTCATCTGACCGAGGATATTCAGGCGCGCTTCCAGGGCTTGGCCCAGAGCGATTTCCATGATTTCTTCGGTGATGCCCTTGATCTTGATGTCCATCTGCAGCGCGGTAACACCTTTGGCGGTACCCGCTACTTTGAAGTCCATGTCGCCGAGGTGATCTTCGTCGCCCAGGATGTCGGTCAGGACAGCGAATTTCTCGCCTTCTTTAACCAGACCCATGGCGATACCGGCAACCGGTGCCTTCATCGGAACGCCGGCATCCATCAGAGCCAGGGAAGCACCGCAGACCGAAGCCATGGAGCTCGAACCGTTGGACTCGGTGATTTCCGACACAACACGAATGGTGTACGGGAACACGTCGGCAGCAGGCAGCATGGCCTGAACCGAACGACGGGCCAGACGGCCGTGACCGATTTCGCGACGACCAGCACCACCCATGCGACCACACTCACCTACCGAGAACGGAGGGAAGTTGTAGTGCAGCATGAACGGGTCTTTTTTCTCGCCTTCCAGGGTATCCAGCAGCTGTGCGTCACGGGCAGTACCCAGAGTCGCGACTACCAGGGCCTGGGTTTCGCCACGGGTAAACAGTGCCGAACCGTGGGTCTTTGGCAGAACGCCGACTTCGATGTTCAGCGGACGTACGGTCTTGGTGTCGCGACCGTCGATACGTGGCTTGCCGTTAACGATGTTTTCGCGAACGGTGCGGTATTCGATTTCACCGAAAGCCGCTTTGACTTCAGCGGAAGTCGGCTGACCTTCTTCACCGGACAGGTTGGCAACAACCTGGTCTTTCAGCTCGCCCAGACGTGCATAACGGTCGGCTTTGACGGTGATGGTGTAAGCCTGGGAGATCGCTTCGCCGAACTCGGCGCGGATAGCACCCAACAGAGCGGTGGCTTCTGGCTGTGGAGCCCAGGTCCAGGTTGGCTTGGCAGCTTCAGCGGCCAGTTCCTTGACGGCGTTGATCACCACCTGGAACTCGTCGTGAGCAAACAGTACAGCGCCCAGCATCTGGTCTTCGGTCAGCTCTTTGGCTTCCGATTCAACCATCAACACGGCTTCCGAAGTACCGGCAACGACCATGTCCAGGCTCGAAGCTTTCAGTTGTTCGTAAGTCGGGTTCAGCAGGTAGCCGGTGCTTTCATGGAACGCAACGCGGGCAGCGCCGATCGGGCCATCGAAAGGAATGCCGGAGATGGCCAGGGCAGCCGAGGTACCGATCATCGCAGCGATGTCCGGATCGGTCTTCTTGCTAGTGGAAACGACGGTGCAGACAACCTGCACTTCGTTCATGAAGCCTTCTGGGAACAGCGGACGGATCGGACGGTCGATCAGTCGGGAAGTCAGGGTTTCTTTCTCGGAAGGACGGCCTTCACGCTTGAAGAAACCGCCAGGGATCTTACCGGCAGCGTAAGTCTTTTCCTGGTAGTGAACGGACAGAGGGAAGAAGCCCTTGCCTGGATCGGCTTGTTTGGCACCGACAACAGTCACCAATACGCTGACGTCGTCGTCAACGGTGACCAATACTGCGCCGGAGGCCTGACGGGCGATACGGCCAGTCTCGAGGGTAACGGTCGACTGACCGAACTGGAATTTTTTGATTACCGGGTTCACGGTGTCCTACCTTCTTTTGTGGCTCTTGGGGAACTTGTCTTCTTGCGAAATTCTTGGGCAATGTCGGGAATCGGCCCAACGCCTGTCCAGGGTAAAACGTATATCCAGATAAAACTTGAGGCTGGGAGCCTGCCATGCGCCAGCGGGAAACCCACTGACGCACGACAGACAACCAACCTCTAGCGCAATCGCTTATTAGCGACGCAGACCCAGGCGACCGATCAGAGCCTGATAACGACCCAGATCCTTGCCTTTCAGGTAGTCCAGCAGCTTACGGCGCTGGTTTACCATGCGGATCAGACCACGACGGGAGTGGTGATCTTTACCGTTGGCCTTGAAGTGACCTTGCAGTTTGTTGATGTTGTGGGTCAGCAGTGCAACTTGCACTTCTGGCGAACCAGTGTCACCAACAGCTTGCTGGTAGTCAGCTACGATTTGAGCTTTTTCTTGAACGTCGAGAGCCATGAGGCAATCCTTTTATCAGGAAACTGTTTCAAGGAAACAGCTTCAACAGGCCAGGGACAAATCCCTGTATCTATAAATGAGTAGTGACCGTGCCTGTTAACAGCCACACTCGCCGGCCTGCTGTTACACAGGCCGGTTTCGGTCATTCTGACCGAATCAGTCGACGCGGCGCGATGCGCCCGTCTTCGCTCACTTCACCGATACCGATGAAGCGACCGTTGTGATCCTGTACCCGTACCATGCCGAACTTCGGTGCATCCGGGGCGCGGACCGGTTGGCCGTTAAGCCAGTAGAACGCGCTGTGCTCCGAGAAATGCAACAGTGGCCAGTCCAGCAGGCCGCTGTCCGATGGCATCAGGAAGCGGTCGACCGCTTCGTTGCCGCCTTCGGCATGTACCGCTTCAAGCTCTTCCAGAGTGACGGTCTGTGCAAGCGTGAAAGGCCCGGCCTGGGTACGTCGCAATTCAGCGACGTAAGCGCCACAACCGAGTTGCTCACCGATATCCTCCACCAGGGTGCGGATATAGGTGCCTTTGCTGCAATCCACTGCAAGCCGCGCAGTATCACCCTCAAAGGCCAGTAATTCCAAGCGCGCAATAGTAACAGAACGCGGTTCGCGCTCCACTACTTCGCCTGCACGGGCCAGCTTGTACAGCGGCTGGCCATCACGCTTGAGCGCCGAGTACATCGGCGGTATCTGACTGATTTGCCCACGAAATTTCGGCAGCACAGCTTCGATATCGGCGCGACCAACGGTCACCGGGCGCTCCAGCAAAACTTCACCTTCGGCATCGGCCGTGGTGGTGGTCTTGCCCAGTTGCGCCAGGGTTTCATAAGCCTTGTCGGAATCAAGCAGGTATTGCGAGAACTTGGTGGCCTCACCGAAGCACAACGGCAGCACGCCGGTGGCCAGCGGATCAAGACTGCCGGTGTGCCCGGCCTTCTCGGCATTGAGCAACCAGCGGACCTTCTGCAACGCCGCGTTGGAGGTGAACCCCAACGGCTTGTCGAGCAGGATGATGCCGCTGACGTTACGACGGATACGTTTGACCTGAGCCACCGATTACTCCTTGGCGTCTTCGGGTTCAGCCGCTACCGGGTGCTGATTGTCTTCAGCCACCGCACGCTCGATCAGGGCAGACAGATGCGCGCCACGCACGACGCTCTCGTCGTAATGGAAGTGCAGCTGCGGAACGCTGCGCAACTTCATTTCGCGAGCCAACTGCATGCGCAGGAAACCTGCGGCTGCGTTGAGCACCTTGATGCTTTGCGCGATGTCTTCAGCGTTGTCCTGACCCATCACGGTGATGAAGATCTTGGCGTGACCGACGTCACGGCTGACTTCAACAGCGGTAATGGTGACCAGGCCGACGCGCGGGTCTTTTACTTCACGACGGATCAGCTGTGCCAGCTCACGCTGCATCTGATCGCCGATACGTTGGGTACGGCTGTATTCTTTTGCCATGTCTTGTTACCTGTTACTGCCCCACGGTGAAACCCGAGGGGTCTGAAAGCGGCAAACGCCCGGCCTGACAAAAGCCAGACCGGGCGTTGCGTTTAGAGTCCGGACGTTGCGCCGCGCATCTGCATGCGGCGGCTCATCGTGGCCCTTGAAGTGCGCGAGTTAGAGGCTGCGAGCAACCTGAACCTTCTCGTAGACTTCGATCTTGTCGCCAGCTTTGACGTCGTTGTAGCTCTTCACGCCGATACCGCATTCCATGCCGGCACGTACTTCGGAAGCGTCATCCTTGAAGCGGCGCAGGGATTCCAGCTCGCCTTCGAAGATAACGATGTCTTCACGCAGCACACGGATTGGACGGTTACGGTGAACAACACCTTCGATAACCATGCAACCGGCGATCGCGCCAAACTTCGGCGAACGGAACACGTCACGCACTTCAGCGGTACCCAGGATGTTCTCGCGAACATCGCTGCCCAGCATACCGGTGAGGGCTTTCTTGACGTCTTCGATGATGTCGTAGATCACGTTGTAGTAACGCATATCCAGACCTTCCTGCTCGACGATCTTGCGAGCGCCAGCATCGGCACGCACGTTGAAGCCGAACAGTACAGCGTTGGAGGCCAGTGCCAGGTTGGCGTCGGACTCGGTGATACCACCGACACCGCCACCGACAACACGCACTTGCACTTCGTCGTTACCCAGGCCGTTCAAGGCACCGTTCAACGCTTCCAGCGAACCACGGACGTCGGATTTGAGGACGATGTTGAGCGTCTTCTTCTCTGCCTGGCCCATGTTTTCGAAGATGTTTTCCAGCTTGCCGGCGTGAGCACGGGCCAGCTTGACTTCGCGGAACTTGCCTTGACGGAACAGAGCCACTTCACGGGCTTTCTTCTCGTCCGACAGCACGCTCATCTCGTCGCCAGCGTCCGGGGTACCGTCCAGGCCGAGGATCTCGACAGGGATGGAAGGACCGGCTTCCTTGATTGGCTTGCCATTCTCGTCGAGCATGGCACGTACACGGCCATAGTTCGAACCGACCAGCACCATGTCGCCTTGGCGCAGGGTACCGTCTTGAACCAGAACGGTTGCAACCGGGCCACGACCTTTGTCGAGACGCGATTCAACCACGACGCCACGGCCAGGAGCCGAAGGAGTCGCTTTCAGTTCCAGAACTTCAGCTTGCAGCAGAACAGCTTCGAGCAACTCGTCTACGCCAGTACCGACTTTCGCCGATACCGAGACGAAAGGCGTATCACCGCCCCACTCTTCGGAAGTCACGCCGTGAACCGACAGTTCGCTACGGATGCGATCGAGATCAGCGCCCGGCTTGTCGATTTTGTTCACTGCAACAACCAGTGGAACACCGGCAGCCTTGGCGTGCTGGACCGCTTCAATGGTCTGCGGCATTACGCCGTCGTCCGCTGCAACGACCAGGATCACGATGTCGGTCGCCTTGGCGCCACGGGCACGCATTGCGGTAAACGCAGCGTGACCCGGGGTATCGAGGAACGTGACCATGCCGCGATCAGTTTCAACGTGGTACGCACCGATGTGCTGGGTGATACCGCCGGCTTCGCCAGCAGCAACCTTGGCACGACGGATGTAGTCGAGCAGCGAGGTTTTACCGTGGTCAACGTGGCCCATTACGGTCACAACCGGTGCACGGGAGAACGTCTCACCTTCAAACTTCAGGGACTCGGCCAGGGAATCTTCCAGAGCGGTGTCGCTGACCAGGGTCACTTTGTGGCCCAGTTCTTCGGCTACCAGCTGAGCAGTTTCCTGATCAAGCACCTGGTTGATGGTCGCTGGAGTGCCCAGTTTGAACATGAACTTGATGATTTCAGCAGCCTTGACCGACATCTGATTGGCGAGATCGCCAACAGTGATGGTCTCGCCAATCTGCACATCACGCACGACAGGGCCGGTTGGGCTCTGGAAACCGTGGGCGTTGCGTTTCTTCAGCTTGGCCTTGCCGCGACCACCACGACGGAAGCCATCGCTTTCTTCGTCGGTAGTACGTGGGGCAACGCGTGGTGCAGGCGCTTTCTCTTTGACCGAAGCACGATGCGGAGCGTTTTTGCGCTCGCCATCGCCACTGCCACGACGATTGCTATCGTCGGCACGTGGTTTGTCCGGACGGCGCTGTTCGTTCTGCTTGTTGCGAACGTCAGCAGACGGTGCAGCTGCAACAACCGGCGCGCTTTCACGCACTGGCTCGGCAACGGCAGCAGGCGCTGCAACGGCGTTGTTAGTAGCGGTTTGCGCAGCAGCAGGCTGGCGACGCGCTTCTTCTTCGGCGCGACGCTTGGCTTCTTCTTCAGCCTTTTGACGTGCAGCATTTTCTACTGCGCGACGTTCTTCCAGTTCGCGTTTGCGCTCGGCTTCGATTTCTTCCGGGCTGCGTTGTACGAAGACTTTCTTCTTGCGTACTTCAACGCTGATGCTCTTGCTACCAGCAACACGCAGGGTGCTGGTGGTTTTGCGCTGCAATGTAATCTTGCGCGGTTCTTCCACTTTCGCCTTGTGGCTGCTCTTCAAGTGAGTCAGCAAAGACTGCTTCTCACTATCGCTCACACCTTCATCGGCGGCGGTGTGCGGCAGACCTGCCTCACGCATCTGCTGCAACAGGCGCTCTACCGGTGTTTTGACCTCATCGGCCAGTTGTTTCACCGTGACTTGCGTCATGCACTTCTCTCCTCAGGCCGCGCCTAATTACTCGAACCAATGGGCTCGGGCGGCCATGATCAACTTGCCGGCACGATCATCGTCAATGCCGTCGATGTCGAGCAGGTCGTCAATAGACTGCTCGGCCAGGTCTTCGCGGGTAATTACGCCGCGCACCGCCAGTTCCATCGCCAAATCCTTGTCCATACCCTCAAGCGAGAGCAGGTCTTCGGCCGGATGGGCGTCTGCCAGCTTTTCCTCAGTAGCGATGGCTTTAGTCAACAAACGATCCTTGGCCCGAGCGCGAAGCTCGTTGACGGTGTCTTCGTCAAAGCCATCGATGTTGAGCATTTCTTCCAACGGTACGTAGGCAATCTCTTCCAGGCTGGTGAAACCTTCATCTACCAGCACCTGTGCCAGGTCTTCGTCGACTTCCAGCTCGTCGATGAAGTTGCGCAGGATGTCGCCGGTTTCTGCTTGCTGCTTAGCCTGGATGTCCGATTCGGTCATCACGTTCAGGGTCCAGCCAGTCAACTGGCTAGCCAGACGCACGTTCTGACCACCGCGACCGATGGCCTGAGCAAGATTGTCTGCGCCAACGGCGATGTCCATTGCATGGGCATCTTCGTCAACGATAATTGCCGCCACTTCAGCCGGCGACATTGCATTGATCACGAACTGCGCCGGGTTATCGTCCCACAGGACGATGTCCACACGCTCACCGCCCAATTCGCCCGACACTGCCTGGACGCGCGAACCGCGCATACCGATGCAAGCGCCTTGCGGATCAATGCGTTTGTCCTTGGAGCGGACCGCGATCTTGGCGCGCGAACCCGGGTCGCGGGACGCAGCCATTACTTCGATCAGGCCTTCAGCGATTTCCGGCACTTCGATGCGGAACAACTCGATCAGCATTTCCGGCGCGGTACGCGACAGGATCAGCTGAGGGCCGCGGTTCTCGGTGCGGATTTCCTTGAGCAGCGCACGCAGACGCACGCCAACCCGGAAGGTTTCGCGAGAAATGATGTCTTCACGGGCCAGCAACGCTTCAGCGTTATTGCCCAGGTCGACGATCACGTTGTCGCGGGTGACTTTCTTCACGGTGCCGGAGATGATTTCTCCCAGGCGCTCGCGATAGGCGTCAACGACTTGAGCACGCTCGGCTTCGCGAACTTTCTGCACGATGACCTGCTTGGCGGTCTGTGCAGCAATACGGCCGAACTCGATGGATTCGATCTTTTCTTCGACAACATCGCCGACCTTGGCACCAGGATGCGTTTCAGCAACCTTGCTCGGCCAGGTTTCGATGGCCGGATCGTCCAGATCTGCTTCTTCGACGACCGTCCAGCGACGGAATGTCTCGTAAGCACCGGTGTGGCGATTGATTTCCACACGCAGATCGACTTCGTCCTCGAAACGCTTTTTGGTAGCAGTGGCCAGAGCCAGCTCCAGCGCTTCAAAAATTACGTTTGCCGGTACGCCCTTTTCATTGGATACCGACTCAACAACCAGCAGTACTTCTTTGCTCATCGTACGCCTCGCCTTTCGCAAGCCATTGGATCCGCGGGATCCGCGTCTCAGTCAAAACTGGGAATAATGTTGGCCTTGTCGATCATATCGATCGGCAACAGGAACTCATGGTCTTCAACCTGCACCACGACGTCCTGTTCTTCTACACCGCGCAGAAGGCCCTGAAAGTTGCGCCGACCTTCAAAAGGCGAGCGCAGCTTGATCTTCACTTGTTCACCGGCAAATTTTGCAAACTGCTCAATAGTGAACAGTGGGCGTTCCATGCCAGGCGAGGAAACTTCAAGGGTGTATTCAACGGCGATCGGATCTTCAACATCCAGCACACCGCTGATCTGACGACTGACGATGGCACAATCGTCCACCAGCACGCCGCCCTCTTTATCAATATAAACGCGCAACATTGAGTGGCGACCTTGAGCCGAAAACTCAATACCCCAGCATTCATAGCCTAGGGCCACGACCACCGGGGCCAGCAAGGCCTGCAACTCTTCTAGCTTGCTCGACACCTGAACCCCCTCGTGCATGTATGTGCATGCTGTGCAAAATAAAAAAATGGGCGAAACGCCCATCCTTGAAACGCCGTTGAACAGCGGCGTTGAAAGTGTCCAGCTAACAAAAAGCCCCTGAAAAGGGGCTCCTTAAACTGGTTGCGGGGGCCGGATTTGAACCGACGACCTTCGGGTTATGAGCCCGACGAGCTACCAGACTGCTCCACCCCGCGACAAAGCTGGGGCGGAAGTATACGACCGATCCCTAACAGGGTCAATGTAACCTTCCACCTACAAGAAAGCCCGCAACAGCGGGCTCTCCTGATAATTGGTACCGAGAAGGGGACTCGAACCCCTACACCCTATGGGCACAACCACCTCAAGGTTGCGTGTCTACCAATTCCACCACCTCGGCAATACTACGTTTGAAACCTTCTTACTTCTGCTCTTGAGCTGGAGGCACGTCAGTCGCTGGAGTAGCCGACTTTTGCTCTTGAAGCACCGGGACATCATCAGAAGCCGGTTGTTGCTTTGGAACTTCCAACACTGCTGGATTTGGCAACCCTACTTGAGTCAGCTGATGAGCCTTCTCTTTAGCAAAGTAACCTAACCCCAAGCTGGTTATGAAGAAACCGGCGGCAAGTATAGCAGTAAACTTACTAAGAAAGGTAGAGGAACCTTGGCTTCCGAACACAGTATTTGAAGCACCTGCTCCGAAAGACGCGCCAGCATCCGCACCTTTACCCTGCTGCAGCAAAACCAGAGCAACTACGCCCAATGCACCCAGCAGATGAAAAACGACTACGACTGTTTCCAGCATTTTTTCAGTTTCCCGCGGCGCGACAAATCGCACCGAACTCATCTGCATTCAGGGAAGCTCCACCAATGAGCCCCCCATCGATATCCGGCATGCCGAACAGTTCGACCGCATTGGCCGCCTTCACGCTGCCGCCGTATAGAAGCCGCACACCTTGCGCGACCTCAGAATTCTCTGCCGCCAACTGAGCGCGAATGGCTGCATGCACATCCTGCGCCTGTTGCGGCGAAGCAGTCAGCCCGGTACCAATGGCCCAGACCGGCTCGTAAGCAATTACTGCGTTTGCAAAGGCACCTACACCCAGCTCCTCAATGATACTGCCAAGCTGACGCCCGACAACCTCAAGAGTTTTCCCGGCTTCGCGCTCTTCGAGGGTCTCCCCTACGCACAACACCGGAATCAAGCCACATGCCTGCGCCGCTGCGAACTTGCGAATCAGCATTCCATCCTGCTCGCCCATTATCTGGCGGCGTTCGGAGTGCCCGACAAGCACCAGGGAACAACCTGCATCCACCAACTGACTCGGCGCAACTTCACCAGTCAATGCACCTTGCATGGATTCCACTGCAGAATTCTGCGCGCCGACCGAAATCGACTTGCCTTTCAAGCCATCAATCACTTGATTGATATGCAAGCAAGGCGGGAATACCGCGACATCAACACCGCTAGGCAAGGCCAGATGACTAAGGCCTTTGATCAGCTCAGCGACGCTGGCGCGGGTACCGTGCATCTTCCAGTTACCAGCTACCATAGGGCGACGCATGCTGTACCTCGTCGGTCAAAGTGGGCGCAGATGTTACCCAACACAATCATGGCTGGCAAGCCGAAATCAGACAGAAACTTCAGTTACCAGTTTTGCCAGCTCTTCGGCGTAACCGCGAACCTGCGTTTCGTCCTCGCCCTCGACCATGACCCGCACCAGCGGCTCTGTCCCGGACTTGCGTAACAGTACGCGCCCACGACCGGCCATCGCCTGGGTCACACGATCACTGGCCTCTTTGACTGTCGGATGTTCGATCGGATTCGCACCACCGCCAAACCGGACATTGATCAGCACCTGAGGACACTTGCGCAGCGCCTGACGGGACTGAGCCAGGCTTTCTACGCGCCTCTTAAGGGCCATCAACACCTGCAGCGCAGCAATGATCGCATCACCAGTGGTGGTGTGACTGAAGCAGACAATGTGCCCTGAGTTTTCCCCACCCACCAGCCAATCGCGCTCCAGCAACTCGGAGATCACGTAACGGTCGCCAACGTTGGCGCGCACAAAAGGAATTGCCAGATCCGCCAGGGCCAATTCCAGCCCCAGGTTACTCATCAGCGTACCGACGACACCGCCCTGCAACTTGCCGCGCTCTTGCAGATCGCGAGCAATGATAAACAACAACTCGTCGCCATCGACGACAGTGCCGGTGTGATCGACCATCTGGACCCGGTCACCATCACCGTCAAAGGCAATACCCAAATCGGCTTGCTCGGCCAATACAGCAGCTTGCAGCGGCTCCATATGGGTCGAACCGCAATTCTCATTGATGTTCAGGCCATTAGGATGAGCAGAAAGCACAACGACATCGGCTCCCAGCTCTCGGAACACACTAGGCGCCACTTTATAGGTCGCACCGTGGGCACAGTCGATCACGATCTTCAGCCCAGCGAAACTGGTGCCGGTCGGAACGCTGCTCTTGCAGAATTCGATATAACGACCCGAGGCATCGTTGATTCGCGATACTTTGCCGATTTTGCTCGACTCAACCACGGTCATCGGGGTGTCGAGCAACTCTTCAATCATCAATTCGACTTCATCCGGAAGCTTGGTGCCCTTCCCGGAGAAAAATTTGATGCCGTTATCATCATGAGGATTGTGCGAAGCGCTGATCACGATGCCGGCTTCGGCATGAAAGGTACGTGTCAGATAGGCGATGGCCGGCGTCGGCATCGGCCCCAGGAGCATCACATCAGCACCTGCCGAGGTCAGCCCGGCCTCAAGCGCCGATTCGAACATGTAACCGGATATCCGGGTGTCCTTGCCCACGAGCACCTTGCAGGCACCCATGCTGCGAAATGCCATGCCTGCCGCCCAGCCAAGCTTGAGCATGAAATCAGGAGTTATCGGGTATTGACCGACCCGACCACGAATGCCGTCGGTGCCAAAGTATTTTTTACTCATAAGTACTCCATCATTCTTATTCGGCTGATTCTACCGCAGCAATCATTCGCACTACGTCGACCGTTTCAGCCACATCATGGACGCGCAATATACGCGCCCCCTTGATTGAAGCCAGTGCCGCGAGCGCTAAACCGCCATGCAGGCGTTCTCCCACCGGCCGATTCAAGGCTTGCCCGATCATGCTCTTTCGCGAAACCCCGACCAACAGGGGCCGCCCCAAGGCATGCAAGGCCTCCATATGCTTAAACAAGCTCAAGTTGTGCTGCAAGGTTTTCGCGAAGCCGAACCCCGGATCGAGGATGATCCGCTCGGCAGGGATGCCTACCGATGCGCACTGAAGCATGCGTTCAGCGAGAAACTCACCGACCTCTTTCGTCACATCCTGGTACTGCGGATTGTCCTGCATGTCGCCCGGCTCACCGAGCATATGCATCAGACACACCGGCAAACCGGTGGCCGCTGCTGCATCCAGGGCTCCGTCTCGGCGCAACGAACGCACATCATTGATCAAGCCCGCCCCCAGTCTTGCGGTTTCACGCATGACCGCTGGCGTGGATGTATCGACCGAGATAATCACATCGAGTTCACGACTGATACGCTCAACGATAGGCGCTACACGCTCGAGCTCTTCAAGCGGTGAAACCGCCCGGGCACCCGGCCGGGTCGATTCGCCACCAACGTCGATCAGCGTCGCGCCAGCCGCCACCATCGCCTCGGCGTGGCGCAGCGCCGCATCCAGCTGGCTGTATTGGCCGCCATCGGAGAAGGAGTCGGGAGTGACATTGAGAATGCCCATGACATGCGTCTGGGCCAAATCAAGAACCCGGTTGCCGCAAGGCAACCGGGTTGAGGACTGAACAAAAGTCATTTCAAACCTTATACGTCAGCAGCCGGGCCACCGATTGGTGTTTCCGGACGCCCATCCTGCACCGCCGGAGGCGTGCCGGAAGTATCACTGCCGCCAGACCAGTCGCGAGGCTCGCGAGGCGCACGACCCGCCATGATGTCATCGATCTGATCAGCATCGATCGTCTCGTACTTCATCAAGGCATCCGCCATGGCATCAAGCTTGTCACGGTTATCCGTAAGGATCTGTTTGGCCGTGCCGTAGCATTGGTCAATGATGCTGCGTACTTCGGAGTCGATCAGCTTGGCTGTCTCGCCGGAGAAGCTGGCATGTTGACCACCGCCGCCACGACCGAGGAACACTTCGCCCTCTTCTTCGGCGTACATCAACGGACCAAGTTTTTCCGACAAGCCCCACTTGGTTACCATGTTCCGTGCGATCTGGCTGGCACGCATGATGTCGTTGGATGCACCGGTAGTGACGCCATCGAAGCCCAAGGTCATTTCTTCAGCGATACGACCGCCATACAGCGAGCAGATCTGACTGATCAGCGCACGCTTGGACAGGCTGTAGCGATCTTCTTCCGGCAGGAACATGGTCACACCAAGCGCACGACCGCGCGGGATGATCGACACTTTGTAGACCGGGTCATGCTCAGGGACGACACGACCGACGATAGCGTGGCCAGCTTCGTGATAAGCAGTGTTCTGCTTCTCTTTCTCGGACATGACCATGGATTTGCGCTCGGCACCCATCATGATCTTGTCTTTGGCCAGCTCGAACTCTTTCATCTCGACGATGCGCTTGCCGGCACGGGCTGCGAACAGCGACGCCTCGTTCACCAGGTTGGCCAGGTCGGCACCGGAGAAACCAGGAGTACCACGCGCGATCACGGCCGGAGCGACGTCGTCACCCATTGGCACTTTGCGCATGTGGACTTTGAGAATCTGCTCGCGACCACGGATATCCGGCAGGCCGACCACGACCTGACGGTCGAAACGGCCCGGACGCAGCAATGCAGGGTCCAGCACGTCGGGACGGTTGGTCGCTGCAATGACGATGATGCCGTCATTCATTTCGAAGCCGTCCATCTCTACCAGCAACTGGTTGAGTGTCTGTTCGCGCTCGTCGTGACCGCCGCCCATGCCGGCACCACGGTGGCGACCGACGGCGTCGATTTCATCGATGAAGATGATGCATGG
Organism: Pseudomonas lini; assembly: GCF_964063345.1. NCBI lineage: Bacteria > Pseudomonadati > Pseudomonadota > Gammaproteobacteria > Pseudomonadales > Pseudomonadaceae > Pseudomonas > Pseudomonas lini. The sequence goes on along the minus strand of NZ_OZ061318.1, from coordinate 4,145,942 downwards.
CGCGTGTTTCTTCGCCTGCTCGAACATGTCACGAACACGACTGGCACCGACACCGACGAACATTTCGACGAAATCGGAACCGGAAATAGTGAAGAACGGCACTTTGGCTTCGCCGGCAATCGCCTTGGCGATCAAGGTTTTACCGGTACCAGGAGGACCAACCATCAGCACGCCACGAGGAATGCGACCGCCCAAACGCTGGAACTTGCCCGGATCACGCAGGAATTCGACCAGCTCGCCAACTTCTTCCTTGGCTTCGTCGCAACCAGCAACGTCAGCCAAAGTGGTTTTCACCTGATCTTCGGAGAGCAGGCGCGCCTTGCTCTTGCCGAAGCTCATCGGCCCGCCCTTGCCACCGGCACCGCCCTGCATCTGTCGCATGAAGAACATGAAGACAGCGATGATTACCAGGATCGGGAAGCTTGCGACCAGGAGTTGAGTCCAGATGCTTTGCTGCTCAGGCTGTTTGCCTTCGACTACCACGTGGTTATCCACGAGGTCGCCGATCAGGCCATTGTCCTGGATTGCCGGACGAATGGTCTTGAAGCTGTCGCCATCGTTGCGCTTGCCGGTAATCACGTAGCCATCAACCGCTACGCGCTCGACCTTGCCATCCTTGACCTGCTGGATGAAGTCGGAATAGTTGAGGGTCTGCGGCTCGTTAGGGCTGGAGAAGTTGTTCATCACCGTCACCAGGACAGCCGCGATGATCAACCACAGGATCAGATTCTTTGCCATATCGTTCAATTAACTACCCTCTGAAGCAAGCTCCGCTAATGGCGCGTGCTTCGCATGATATTCACCGGCCTAACTTACTACATTACCTACGGCTCTGGCAGGCGCCGTCTGTAACCCTTTGTGAAACACTTTCTACACAATATTCGCTAATGCTCACGGGACGAAATACGAAAATCCTATCGACCCGCAAAAAAACCTCGATTTACTCACTACGGCCGCGGTAGCCCCAAGCCAGCATGTATTGCTCGCGGGAACTGCCACGGGAAGAGTCCGGCTTGATCATCTGGACCTTGTCGAATTTCTGACGAGCGTCCTTCACGTAAGCATCAAACCCTTCGCCCTGAAACACCTTGATCACGAAATTACCACCCGGCTTGAGTATCCGAGCCGCCAGATCAAGAGCCAGCTCACATAGAAACATGGCTTTTGGCATGTCCACCTCAGGCGTACCACTCATATTGGGGGCCATATCGGAAATCACAAGGTCCACCTGCGAATTACCCACGGCTTCAAGGATCTGAGCGAGCACTTCGTCCTGGGTGAAGTCACCCTGGATGAAAGTCACGTCCGGAATGCTGTCCATTTCCAGGATGTCCGAGGCGATCAGACGCCCCTGACCACCGATCAGCCGACTAGTGACCTGCGACCAGCCGCCGGGCGCCGCACCCAGGTCGACAACGCTCATACCCGGACGGATCAGCTTGTATTTCTCCTGGACCTCCAGAAGCTTGTAACTCGCACGCGAGCGGTAACCATCCTTCTGCGCCTGCTTCACATAGGGATCATTGACATGTCTTTTCAGCCAACCAAGGCTTGTCTTGGAACGCGCCATTGGGCACCTCGATGATAAGGGTCGTGATTAATTGGGCGGATCCACGAACCCTCGGGTAAAATGGCCGCCATTTTACAGAATCCAGACTAAAGGGTCAGATTATGCCGCTCACTCAAGAGCAGAAGAAACAGTACAAATCCATTGGCCACCATCTGAAACCAGTTTTGATTGTGGCTGACAACGGTTTGACTGAAGGTGTGTTAGCCGAACTTGAACGCGCTTTGGCGGATCACGAGCTGATCAAAATCAAGCTCAACATCCTTGATCGCGAATCGCGCCTGGCAGCCATTGCAGAACTCTGCAAGGCCGGCAAAGCCGATCTGGTTCAGGTCATCGGCAAGATGGCACTGATTTACCGCAAGAACTTCAGCGTCAACAAGCAGCTGTCGAACGTCCATCGCTTCAAGTGATGACAAGGGTCAAGGGTGTGCTTCGCGCACCCTCACACTCCATCCCGGCACCGGTTGCATCACCAGCACCAGCCCGGAAAATCCCAGAACAAGATAGCTGAACAGCTGCCAATGCGCCGCGTGCGGCCAGCCGACGTGGACCGCGAAATACATCGCGCCCCCATACAGTGCCATCAGCAGCAGTTGCCCACGAATATCGCGCCATAGACTGGCAAGGCCCTTGGCCTGAACCAGCACCAAAGCCTGAAAACCCACACACGCCGTGGCAAATCCCACCATCAGCGTATTCAGCATGCCTGCAATTTCGTCGATCAGCAGCGGTGCCAGGCCTATTCGCCCCAGCACCGGCAGCAGACCGATGTGCAACAGCCACAAGCCGCCAACCCACAACATTTGGGTCAGCTGCCAAAGCATGGCGCCCGCACGTAGCGGGCGCCTTCTTTCAGATGTGGCGAACTTCGACAATCTCATACTCGATAACGCCACCTGGCGTTTTCACGGCGACCACATCACCCTCTTCCTTGGCAATCAAGGCGCGGGCCAGTGGCGAACCCACCGAAATCTTGCCGAGTTTGAAGTCAGCCTCATCCTCACCCACGATGTGGTAAGTGACGCTTTCATCAGTCTCGACGTTGGCGATTTCAACGGTGGTGCCGAAAATCACTTTGCCGGTGTGGGGAATGGTCGTGACATCAATGATGACCTGATTCTGAATCCGGCCTTCGATATCACGAATCCGCGCCTCGACCATACCCTGCTGCTCGCGAGCAGCGTGGTATTCGGCGTTTTCCTTCAAGTCACCCAACTCGCGGGCCGTACCGATGTCCTGGCTCAGCTTCGGACGGACGACCTTGGTCAGGTGAGCGTGCTCTTCTTCCAGGGCTTTCGCGCCCTGGACGGTCATTGGGTATTTGATCATGCCTTCAATCCTGCGTGTAGATCCTGCAAGCGGCGCACAGTCTTCTCGGGACCGAACTTCAGCGCTTCGCAGATAGCTTCGCCAGCAGCAATGGTAGTAGTGCAGTAGATCTTATGCTGCAAGGCATTACGACGAATGGAGTAGGAATCGGCGATCGACTGGCGACCTTCGGTGGTGTTGATGATCAGGGTGACTTCGTCGTTCTTGATCATGTCGACCACGTGCGGGCGACCCTCGGTCACCTTGTTCACACGGCGCACTTTCAGGCCTGCTGCTTCGATCAGCTTGGCAGTACCGGCAGTGGCGACCACTTCGAAGCCCAAGTTGATCAGATCACGGGCCACGCCTGCAACCAGTGGCTTGTCATCGTCACGCACGCTGATGAACGCGGTACCGCCAGTCGGCAGCACTTCGCTGGCACCCATCTGGGCTTTGGCAAAGGCTTCGCCGAAGGTGTCGCCCACGCCCATCACTTCACCGGTGGACTTCATTTCTGGGCCCAGGATCGGGTCCACGCCAGGGAATTTTGCGAATGGGAACACCGCCTCTTTCACGCTGTAGAAGTTCGGAATGATTTCTTTGGTGAAGCCGATTTCCTTCAGGGTTTTACCGGCCATCACGCGAGCCGCGATCATTGCCAGGGAAACACCGATGCACTTGGACACGAACGGTACGGTACGGGAAGCGCGCGGGTTGACTTCGATGACGTAGATGTCTTCGCCTTGCAGCGCCAACTGAACGTTCATCAGGCCGACAACGCCCAGTTCCAGGGCCATTTTCTTGACCTGTTCGCGCATCTCGTCCTGGATGTGAGCAGGCAGCGAGTACGGCGGCAGGGAGCACGCGGAGTCACCGGAGTGAACGCCGGCCTGCTCAATGTGCTGCATGATCGCGCCGATCACCACGTCGGTGCCGTCGCAGACCGCATCCACGTCCATTTCGATCGCGCAGTTGAGGAAGTGATCGAGCAGCACCGGGCTGTCGTTGGACACTTTCACCGCATCACGCAGGTAGCGCTTGAGTTCTTCTTCTTCGTAGACGATTTCCATCGCACGGCCGCCCAGTACATAGGACGGACGAACCACCAGCGGGTAACCGATCTTGGCGGCGGCACGAATCGCTTCGTCTTCGCTGCGCACGGTGGCGTTTGGCGGCTGACGCAGGTTCAGACGCTCAACCATTTGCTGGAAGCGCTCACGATCTTCGGCACGGTCGATGGCGTCAGGGCTGGTGCCGATGATTGGCACGCCGGCTTCTTCCAGGGCACGCGCCAGTTTCAACGGAGTCTGGCCGCCGTACTGGACGATCACGCCTTTCGGCTTCTCGACACGGACGATTTCCAGTACGTCTTCCAGGGTCACTGGTTCAAAGTACAGACGATCGGAGGTGTCGTAGTCGGTGGAAACGGTTTCCGGGTTGCAGTTGACCATGATGGTCTCGTAACCGTCTTCGCGCAGAGCCAGTGCCGCGTGTACGCAGCAATAGTCGAACTCGATACCCTGGCCGATACGGTTTGGACCGCCACCGAGGATCATGATCTTATCGCGGCCCGACGGAGCGGCTTCGCACTCTTCCTCGTACGTCGAGTAGAGGTAAGCGGTGTCGGTGGCGAACTCGGCCGCGCAGGTGTCAACGCGCTTGTAGACCGGGAAGATTTCGAGCTTGTGACGGTGGCGACGCAGAGCCTTCTCGGTCACGCCCAGCAGCTTGGCCAGACGCATGTCGGAGAAGCCTTTGCGCTTGAGGCGGAACATCAAGTCGTGGTCGATGCTGGCCAGACCCAAGGTCTTGACCTTCTCTTCTTCCTTGATCAGATCTTCGATCTGCACCAGGAACCACGGATCGATCATGTTCATGCCGAAAATATCTTCGACCGACAGGCCGGCGCGGAACGCGTCAGCGACGTACCAGATACGCTCGGCGCCCGGCACGGTCAGCTCGCGCTTGAGGATGCTCATGCTTTCCGGGTTGCTCAGGTCGAGCTTCTCGTCCAGGCCGCAAACGCCCACTTCCAGACCGCGCAGGGCTTTCTGCAGGGATTCCTGGAAGGTCCGGCCGATGGCCATGACTTCACCGACCGACTTCATTTGAGTGGTCAGGCGTGCGTCGGCTTTCGGGAATTTCTCGAAGGCGAAGCGCGGCAGCTTGGTGACGACGTAGTCGATGGACGGCTCGAAGGATGCAGGAGTAGCGCCGCCGGTGATTTCGTTCTGCAGCTCGTCCAGGGTGTAGCCGATCGCCAGCTTGGCAGCGATACGCGCAATCGGGAAACCAGTGGCTTTCGAGGCCAGTGCCGAAGAGCGGGATACACGCGGGTTCATCTCGATCACGACCATACGGCCAGTGTCCGGGCAGATGCCGAACTGAACGTTGGAGCCGCCGGTTTCCACGCCGATCTCACGCAGTACCGCCAACGAGGCGTTACGCATGATCTGGTATTCCTTGTCCGTCAGGGTTTGTGCCGGAGCAACGGTGATCGAGTCACCGGTGTGCACACCCATCGGGTCAAAGTTTTCGATGGAGCAGACGATGATGCAGTTGTCCTTCTTATCGCGGACAACCTCCATCTCGTACTCTTTCCAGCCGATCAGCGATTCGTCGATCAGCAGCTCTTTGGTCGGCGACAGGTCCAGACCGCGGGCGCAGATTTCTTCGAATTCTTCCCGGTTGTAAGCGATACCGCCACCGGTGCCGCCCATAGTGAAGGACGGACGAATGATGCACGGGAAGCCCAGGCGCTCAAGAACTGCGTTGGCTTCTTCCATGCTGTGGGCGATACCCGAACGCGGGCAGTCCAGACCGATGGATTTCATCGCCTTGTCGAAGCGCGAACGGTCTTCGGCCTTGTCGATGGTGTCCGCGTTGGCGCCGATCATCTCTACGCCGAACTTCTCCAGAACGCCTTCGCGCTCCAGGTCCAGCGCACAGTTCAGAGCGGTCTGGCCACCCATGGTTGGCAGCAGCGCGTCTGGACGCTCTTTCTCGATGATCTTGGCAACGGTCTGCCATTTGATCGGCTCGATGTACGTGGCGTCGGCCATGTCCGGATCGGTCATGATGGTCGCCGGGTTGGAGTTCACCAGGATGACGCGGTAACCCTCTTCGCGCAGGGCTTTACAGGCCTGGGCGCCGGAGTAGTCGAATTCGCAGGCCTGGCCGATCACGATCGGGCCAGCGCCGAGAATCAGGATGCTTTTAATGTCTGTACGTTTTGGCATGGGTTGTCACTCAAATCCGCAGGTCAGTCGGCAAGCCGTCTTGTTCAATCTCTGAAGCCTTGAGGGGGCCACCGGTTTCGGGACCGCCCTCAGGCTTCGCTACATCAGGGCGAGCGATTAGCGTCGCTTGGCCATTTCATTGATGAAGCGATCAAACAGTGGCGCTACGTCGTTCGGGCCAGGGCTGGCTTCAGGGTGACCCTGGAAGCTGAAGGCGCTCTTGTCGGTACGCTCGATGCCTTGCAGGGTGCCGTCGAACAGCGATTTGTGGATCGCCCGAACGTTACCTGGCAGGGTCGCTTCGTCTACCGCAAAACCGTGGTTCTGGCTGGTGATCATCACCACACCGCTGTCCAGATCCTGGACCGGGTGGTTGGCACCGTGGTGGCCGTGACCCATTTTCAGGGTCTTGGCGCCGGAGGCCAGAGCCAGCAGCTGGTGACCGAGGCAGATGCCGAATACCGGAATTTCGGTTTCCAGCACATCCTTGATTGCCTGGATCGCGTAGTCGCATGGCTCAGGGTCGCCCGGGCCGTTGGACAGGAACACGCCGTCCGGTTTCAGTGCCAGTGCTTCGGCGGCCGGAGTCTGTGCAGGCACCACGGTCACGCGGCAACCGCGCTCGACCAGCATGCGCAGAATGTTCAGCTTGACGCCGTAGTCGTAAGCCACCACGTGATATGGCAGCTCGGAGGCTTCCAGAGTCGCGTGGCTGTCGGTTTTCAGATCCCAGACCGTCGAGCGCCACTCGTACTTCTCTTTGGTGCTGACGACTTTTGCCAGGTCCATGCCTTTGAGGCCAGGGAAACCCTGAGCTGCGGCGATGGCAGCTTCTTCGGAAATGTTGTCACCGGCCATGATGCAGCCGTTCTGTGCGCCTTTCTCACGCAGGATGCGCGTCAGGCGGCGAGTGTCGATACCGGCGATTGCCACCACATTGTTGGCTTTCAGGTAGTCGGACAGTGACATCGTGTTGCGCCAGTTGCTCGCAACCAGTGGCAGGTCACGAATGACCAGGCCAGCGGACCAGACGCGGTCGGACTCGGCGTCTTCCGGCGTAGTGCCGGTATTGCCGATGTGCGGGTACGTCAGGGTAACGATCTGTTGGGCGTAGGAAGGATCGGTAAGGATTTCCTGATAGCCGGTCATTGCGGTGTTGAACACCACCTCACCAACGGTTTGACCGTCGGCTCCAATGGCTTCGCCGCGAAAAATGCTGCCATCAGCAAGGGCGAGTATGGCTGGCTTAGTCAAGAAGACCTCCCGTAAATATAAAGCCTGAAAGGGCGATCGCAGGTTGTAAAAAAGCGGAGTGACGTATGGACACGTCACCCCGCTTCTTCACCGAATTATTCTGCGCGCTTTTAGTGGACACACTAAAGCTGTAGCTTACAGAAAAAGGCATTTTTGGTCTACCGCCAATGAGCCCTAAAGGCCGGAGAATGCGACAGGACGTCGCTTGGCGGAATAAAACCGGGTCCAAACGATGAGTTTGAACCCGATTTCGGGCACATCTTACCGCAGGTCGAGCACGTCTTGCATGTCGTAAAGGCCCGGCTCACGACCGTCCAGCCACAAAGCCGCACGTACCGCGCCCTTGGCGAAGGTCATGCGACTGGATGCCTTGTGAGTGATTTCCAGTCGCTCGCCCTCACAGGCGAACAGTACCGTATGATCACCAACCACATCACCACCGCGAACAGTGGCAAAGCCGATCGTTTCACGCTCGCGCACACCGGTGTGACCTTCACGACCATAGACCGCGACCTTCTGCAGATCACGATCCAGCGCGCTGGCGATGACTTCACCCATGCGCAGAGCCGTGCCTGAAGGCGCATCGATCTTGTGCCGATGATGGGCTTCGATGATTTCGATATCAGCGTCATCGCCCAGCACACGAGCCGCCATGTCGAGCAGCTTCAGCGACAGGTTTACACCGACACTGAAATTGGCCGCGAACACAATCGCAATATCTTCGCTTGCCTCGACCAGCAACTGCTTCTGCGCGGCGTCCAATCCCGTCGTGCCGATCACCATGGCCTTGCCCGCCTTGCGGCAGAACTCCAGGTTTTTCAGCATGACTTCAGGGAGTGTGAAGTCGATCAACACATCGAACTCATCGGCCACCGCATCCAGCTTACCGGACAGCGGCACACCAATTCGTCCCAGCGATGCCAGCTCACCGGCATCCACGCCAATCAGCGTGCTGCCGGGGCGCACGATGGCTGCCGTCAGGCCAGTCAGCGGTGCGCGCTGCTGCACCGCCTCGACCAGAATCTTGCCCATGCGCCCGGCAGCGCCCATCACAGCTATACGTCGCATGCCGACTCCTTACAAATCGCCGAAGAAGCGCTTCACGCCTTCGAACCAACCGGTGGTTTTCGGCGAATGACTGTTGTCGTCCGCCAGGGAGCTGCGGAACTCCTCAAGCAATTCGCGCTGACGCCGACCCAGGTTGACCGGGGTTTCGACCGCCACACGGCACATCAGGTCACCAGCACCGCCACCACGAACCGGCGCGACGCCTTTACCGCGAACACGGAACTGCTTACCGGTCTGAGTCCCTTCAGGGATCTTCAGTTTGACCCGACCATCGAGGGTCGGAATCTCCAGCTCGCCGCCCAGCGCTGCATCGACGAAGCTGATCGGCACTTCGCAGAACAGATGCTTGCCGTCACGCTGAAAGATCGCGTGCTCACGCACGTTGATCACCACGTACAGGTCGCCGGTCGGGCCACCCTGCGCTCCCGCCTCGCCTTCACCGGACAGGCGAATACGGTCACCCGTATCGACACCGGCCGGCACTTTCACCGACAGGGTCTTGTACTCTTCGACACGACCTTCGCCGCGGCAGGAATCGCACGGATCGGAAATGATCTTGCCCTGGCCATGGCAACGCGGGCAGGTCTGCTGCACCGAGAAGAAGCCCTGCTGCATGCGCACCTGACCGATACCGCCGCACGTCGGACAAGTGACCGGAGAGGAGCCTTTCTTGGCGCCCGAGCCGTCGCACGGCTTGCAGTTGACCAGTGTCGGAACGCGGATATTCACGGTCGTGCCGCGCACCGCTTCTTCCAGGTTCAGCTCCAGGGTGTAACGCAGGTCGCTGCCGCGCTGAGCGCCGCCACGAGCACCGCCGCGACCGCCACCGAAGAAGTCACTGAAGACATCGCCAAAGATATCGGAGAAGTTCTGACCGCCAAACCCGGCACCGCCGCCACCCATGCTCGGGTCGACACCGGCATGACCGTATTGGTCATAGGCCGCGCGCTTGCTGGAATCGGACAGCACTTCGTAGGCCTCGTTGGCCTCCTTGAACATATCTTCCGACGCTTTGTCATCGGGATTACGGTCCGGGTGGTGCTTCATCGCCAGGCGACGGTAGGCCTTTTTCAGGTCCGCTTCGCTTGAACCACGCTCAACACCCAATACTTCGTAATAGTCACGCTTTGCCATAAGTCTTTGCACTCTTAAGGACGTTCGGCAAACCTCTCCTGAGCCTCGCCAAACTCGTTGAGCCCCAATACAGGCCCGGACCCAACTCACGTCAATTCAACGATCCTGGTCTTTGATTCGATGCGGTACTTTCGACTCGAAAAGCAGGAGCATTTCCGGTCATACCTTCAGCACCCGAGCGCTGTCGCATGCTGTAAAAATTCGCTAACTCCAGACACGCCAACGCGGGAGCAAGCTCCCGCGCGGCGACATCCTACCAGTCACCGCCTGAAGGCAGTCAACCGGGCGACCAACAACTTACTTGTGGTCTTTGACTTCTTCGAACTCGGCATCGACAACGTCGTCAGCCTTTTCAGCCGATTCGTCTTTCGGCGCCGCGCCTTCAGCTGGCTGAGCCTGATCAGCGTACATTTTCTGAGCCACTGGCGCGGAAACCTTGGACAACTCTTCAACCTTGGCTTCGATAGCGGCCTTGTCATCACCTTTGATGGCGGTTTCCAGGGCAACGACAGCGGCTTCGATTGCAGTCTTCTCTTCAGCGCTCACTTTGTCGCCAGCATCAGCGACCATTTTGCGCGTCGAGTGAACCAGGGCATCGCCCTGGTTACGGGCGCTGGCCAGCTCTTCGAACTTGCGGTCTTCTTCAGCGTTCACTTCAGCATCGCGAACCATCTGCTGAATTTCTTCCTCGGACAGACCGGAGTTGGCCTTGATCACGATCGACTGAGTCTTGCCGGTAGCCTTGTCTTTCGCGCCGACGTGCAGGATGCCGTTGGCGTCGATGTCGAAGGTCACTTCGATTTGTGGCACGCCACGTGGTGCTGGTGGAATCTCGGCCAGGTCGAACTTGCCCAGGGACTTGTTCTGTGCGGCTTGCTTACGCTCACCTTGCAGCACGTGAATGGTCACTGCGCCCTGGTTGTCGTCGGCAGTCGAGAACACTTGCGATTTCTTGGTAGGAATCGTGGTGTTTTTCTCGATCAGCGCGGTCATCACGCCGCCCATGGTTTCGATACCCAAGGTCAGCGGGCTGACGTCGAGCAGCAGAACGTCTTTCACGTCACCGGCCAATACCGCGCCCTGGATAGCAGCACCCATGGCAACAGCTTCGTCAGGGTTGACGTCTTTACGTGCTTCTTTACCGAAGAAATCGGTCACCAGCTTCTGAACCAGTGGCATACGGGTCTGACCGCCGACCAGGATCACGTCGTTGATCGCACCAATCTCGATACCGGCATCTTTCATGGCGATGCGGCAAGGTTCGATGGTGCGCTGAACCAGGTCTTCCACCAACGCTTCGAGCTTGGCGCGGGAGATTTTCACGTTCAAGTGCTTAGGACCGGTAGCGTCTGCAGTGATGTACGGCAGGTTCACGTCGGTCGACTGGCTCGAGGACAGTTCGATCTTGGCTTTCTCAGCGGCTTCTTTCAGACGCTGCATGGCCAGCGGGTCACCCTTGAGGTTCATGCCGCTTTCTTTCTTGAACTCGTCAACGAGGTAGTCGATCAGACGGATGTCAAAGTCTTCACCACCCAGGAAAGTGTCGCCGTTGGTGGCCAACACTTCGAACTGGTGCTCGCCATCGACTTCAGCGATTTCGATCACGGAAACGTCGAAAGTACCGCCGCCCAAGTCGTAAACGATCACGGTGTGATCGCCTTTCGCCTTGTCCATACCGTAGGCCAGTGCCGCTGCGGTTGGTTCGTTGATGATACGTTTAACGTCCAGACCCGCGATGCGGCCGGCGTCTTTGGTGGCTTGACGCTGGCTGTCGTTGAAGTAGGCCGGAACGGTGATGACCGCTTCGGTCACTGGCTCGCCGAGGTAGTCTTCGGCGGTCTTCTTCATTTTCTTCAGAATTTCAGCCGAAATTTGTGGCGGCGCCATTTTCTGGCCGTTCACTTCAACCCAGGCGTCGTTGTTGTCAGCCTTGACGATCTTGTAAGGGACCATCTGGATGTCTTTCTGTACGACTTCTTCGTCAAAACGACGACCGATCAGACGCTTCACCGCGTACAGGGTGTTATGCGGATTGGTCACTGCCTGACGCTTGGCCGACTGACCAACCAGGATTTCACCGTCGTTGGCATAAGCGATGATCGACGGCGTGGTACGCGCGCCTTCAGCGTTTTCAATAACTTTGGCTTTGCCGTTTTCCAGCACGGAGACGCAGGAGTTGGTAGTCCCCAGGTCGATACCGATAATTTTGCCCATGTTCACTCTCCCGAAACTTTGGATTTGGATGCCGCAGTAGTGGTGGCTGACTGCGGTAGCACTTAAACGCTTGACTTCTAAATGGGGGCCTTGCGGCTAATTTCAAGCCTGCTCGTCAATCGAAGGCGAAACGGGTGCAGGTGCCTTGCTGACCACAACCATGGCCGGGCGCAGCAGGCGACCGTGGAGCTGGTAGCCCTTCTGAAACACCTTGAGCACGCTGTTTGGCTCGACATCGGCGCTTTCCTGCATGGCCATTGCCTGGTGATGCGAGGCGTTGAAGGGTTCGCCTTCAGGATCGATCGCTTCCAGGTGATAGCGCTTCAGGGTGTCCTGGAACATTTTCAGGGTCAGCTCGATCCCTTCGCGCATCGGACGAATGTTTTCGTCGTCAGGGTTGGATAGCTCCAGGCCGCGCTCCAGGCTGTCGATGATCGGCAGCAGGTCGCCAGCGAACTTTTCCAGGGCGAATTTGTGAGCCTTTTCAACGTCCTGCTCGGCACGGCGGCGGACGTTCTGCAGATCGGCGGCTACACGCAAAGCCTGATCCTGCGCACCAGCCAATTGCTCTTCGAGCACTTGTACACGAGCCGCCAGGTCTTCACCCGAAGCCTCGGGGCCCTGGTTGGCGTCTAGATTTTGCGTATCCACTGTCTGTTCGTCAGCCATAGATTTCTCCTTCCAATATCGTCCGCGAGCTCAACTCGCGCTTCTGCCCCGGTATATGGGGCCGCAAAATTCAGCTTCAAGGGCTATTTGTTGATTAACCCTACAAAAAACAGCTGCATTGTCATTCCTCACCGCACTAAGGATTTCCTTCGATCAAGCAAATCGACCTAAGAGGGGGCATTGTCAGCCCGAAACAAAACACTGTATAAATAACCAGACCTAAAGCTTGGGAGCGGCCTTTATGCTGGTGCACCTGTCCGTACACAACTACGCCATCGTTGAACATCTCGATCTCGAACTCGATCGCGGGATGAGCGTGATCACAGGGGAAACCGGCGCCGGCAAGTCGATCATGCTCGACGCCCTGGGCCTGACCCTGGGCGATCGCGCCGACAACGGCGTGGTCCGCCCGGGTGCCGACAAGGCCGATATCCTGGCCACTTTCGACCTGATCGACATTCCGGAAGCCAGCGCCTGGCTGGCCGAGCGCGACCTCGAGAGCGACGGGCCGTGCATTCTGCGTCGAGTGATCACCGCTGAAGGGCGCTCGCGCGGCTACATCAACGGCACCCCCTGCCCTCTCGGCGACCTGAAGGCCTTGGGCGAGTTGCTGATTGATATCCACAGCCAGCACGAACACCAATCCCTGCTCAAAACCGATACTCACCGCCGCCTGCTCGACGAATACGCCGGCGCCACGGACCTGGCTCGCCAGGTGCAACTGGCCGCCCAACGCTGGCGCCAGACCCGCCAGGAACTGGAACGCCTCTCCAACTCCGGCGACGAACAGCGCGCTCGTCATCAGTTGCTCAGCTACCAACTCGAAGAACTGGAAAACCTCGGCCTCGGCGAGAACGAACTGGAGCAGCTGGAACAGGAACACAAAAACCTGACCAATGCCGAAACCCTGCTGGGCATTTGCCGGCAAGTGGTCGAACAATGCAGCGAAAGTGATTCCGGCAACGTATTGAATGCACTCACTGCCAGCCTTAACCGCCTATCGAGCGTAAACAATTCGATCGGCGCCCTGGGCGAAGCCAGCAGCCTGCTGACCAGCGCGCAGATTCAGGTTGAAGAAGCCGTGGGCGAGCTGAACCGCTTTCTCGACAATTTCGACGCCGACCCGGCCCGCCTTCAATACCTGGAAGAGCGCCTCGATGCCATCTACACCTTGGCGCGCAAACACCGCATCCAGCCGACTGAAGTCGCCGAGATGCAGCAGAGGCTACTCGATGAAATCGAAACCCTGAACGCCAACGACGAATCCATCGAGCGATTGAGCGATGAACTGGCCTCCTACGCCCGCCATTATCAGGAGAAGGCTCGGGAGCTGAGCGACTTGCGGCATCAAGCCTCAAGCAGCCTGGCCAGTGCCGTGGAACAGGAAATCCAGCGCCTGGGCATGCCCGGCGGCCGCTTCACCATCGAACTTCGCCCCAACAGCAGCGACGAACTGCTGCCTAACGGGCTCGAACAGGTAGAACTGCTGGTGAGCGCCAACCCGGGGCAACCGTTGAAAGCCCTGGCGAAAGTGGCATCGGGTGGCGAACTGTCGCGTATCAGCCTGGCGATTCAGGTGATCACTGCACAGACCTCGCGCGTACCGACCCTGGTGTTCGACGAAGTGGACGTGGGTATCGGCGGCCCGACCGCCGAGATTGTCGGCCAGTTACTGCGACGCCTCGGGGAGCGCGGGCAGGTTCTGACCGTGACTCACTTGCCGCAAGTGGCGGCGCAAGGGCATCAACATCTATTTGTACACAAGGTGCGCGGTGAAGACGCTACGCGTACGGCCGTTTCCAAACTGAGCAAGACCGATCGTGTCGAAGAAGTGGCACGGATGCTGGGTGGCATCGACCTCACCAAGGAATCACTGGCTCACGCGAAAAAGATGGTCGTTACCGCGAAAATTTAAGAACGGCAGAAAGCACGAAGGCGACCCTGGGGTCGCCTTCGTTCGTTTCGCGAACCTGAAGTTCGCGCGACATGCTTACTTTTTCTTGCGCACGTACAGTACAAGATTGTGATCAACCATCTCGAAGCCATACTTGTCGACGATTGCTTTCTGCAGCCGCTCGATTTCTTCGTCGAAGAATTCGATCACTTCACTGGTCTCGACGTTGACCATATGGTCGTGATGCTTGCCGTCGTCCAGCTCGAAGACCGCATGGCCTCCGTCGAAGTTATGCCGCACCACAAGGCCAGCTGCCTCGAACTGGGTCAGAACACGGTAAACCGTGGCCAGACCGACGTCCTCACCAGCCTCCATCAGCGCCTTGTAGACATCCTCGGCACTCATGTGGCGTTGCTCGGCGGAATCGAGCATTTGCAGAATTTTGACCCGTGGAAGGGTCACTTTGAGGCCGGCTTTGCGTAGTTCGCTATTTTCAACCATGGTCAGCTTTCTCGCGATGCTGCTTCGCAGCTTCTCTTAATGCGGGTATGATCGGCGTTTACGTTGTCCCAGCCAAGATAGTGGAAGTCGCCCACCGATGCAAAACACCAAGCTCTTGCTAACCAGTTTCACCTTTGTGGGACTGCTCGCACTCGCCGGTTGTTCATTCCCCGGGGTTTACAAAATCGACATCCAGCAGGGCAATGTCGTCACGCAGGACATGATAGACCAGTTACGCCCGGGAATGACCCGCCGGCAAGTACGGTTTATCATGGGTAACCCTCTGCTGACTGACACGTTCCATGCCGATCGCTGGGATTATCTCTACAGCCTGCAGCCGGGTGGCGGTGAACGCCAACAGGAACGCATTAGCGTTATCTTCAACCCAAATGACCAACTTGTCAGCCTCTCTGGCGATTTCATGCCGGGCGTGAGCCGCGACGAAGCCATTCTCGGCAAGGACAGTGGCACTACCGTGACCACACCTGCAGAAAACGCCGAGAAGCCGAAGCCAGAAAAACCGGTCAAGCCAGGTTCGTTGCTGGACCAGATCCAGAAGGACGTGGACAACGTAGAAACCGTTCCAGTCCCGACGCCAGAACCGCTGGAAACTTCGCCGCAATAATTTGCGACGCAATAAAAAACCCGGCATGTCCGGGTTTTTTATCGCCTGGCGTTTAACCGGATCACTGATTCCGGGCTTTGGTCTCGGCCGCTTTGGCGGCGCGTAACCGGCGAACTTCTTTTGGATCGGCAAGCAACGGCCGGTAAATCTCGAGGCGATCCCCAGGCTGGACCGGACGACTGGCCGGCTCAGCAATCACTTTGCCAAAGATCCCAACCGGACAACTGGCCAGATCCAGCTCAGGAAATTCGCTGTTCAGGCCGGATTTGAGCAACGCTTCTCGTACCGTTGCGCCCACCGGCACCGTCACGGCCAGCAATACCTGACGATCAACAGCGGCATACACCACTTCGACCTTGATCATTGCCTCAACCATGCATCTGTTTCGCACGCTGGCAAAACGCGTCCATCAGTGTGTTCGCCGCCTGATTGAACAAAGGCCCCAACGTGGCACGCACCAGCGGTCCCGAGTAGTCGAACGACAAGTCCAGACTGATCTTGCAGGCCTTCTCGCCCAACGGCTTGAACACCCAGACGCCGTGCAACTGGCTGAATGGACCTTCCTCGAGGTTCATCTCGATCGAACGCCCTGGCACCAGGGTGTTACGCGTCACGAAATGCTGACTCAGGCCACCCTTGGCCACGCCGACGCTGGCACGCATAAGCTCAGGAGTGCTTTCCAGGACTTCCGCCGACGAACACCACGGCAGGAATTCCGGATAGCGGGCCACGTCGTTGACCAAGTCATAAAGCGCTTGTGCCGGATACGGCAGCAGGGCCGAACGTTGAATGTGTGTCGTCATGTCAGCGTTACTTCCACAGCTGGGCGGCAAACACTACGAGAATGCCGATGGGCGCCACATAGCGCATCAAGAACAGGGACAGGGCGAACAGCACCGGACGATGGATCGACAACTCGTCGCGCACCGCTTCACGCCCCATCACCCAGCCCGCAAACATCACGAAACACAAACCACCGAGTGGCAACATGATCCGCGAGGTGAAGAAATCGATCACACCGAAGAAGTCCAGACCACCGGCTGCCCCCCATTGATAGAGGTGGAACATCCCGCCTTCGTTCACGAAAAACTTGGCTTCCTTCCAGATATTGAAGGAGAACACGGTGCCCAGACCGACGAACCAGCAGGTGAACGCCAGCCAGAAGGTGACCCAGGCGCGGCTGATCTTCGTGCGCTCAACCAGGTAAGCCACCATCGGTTCGAGCAGGGAAATCGCCGAACTCCATGCAGCAATCGCTACCAGCACGAAGAACACTACGCCCATCAACTGGCCGAACGCCACGTTGCCAAATGCAAATGGCAGGCTGACGAACATCAGGCCAGGGCCTTCGCTCGGGTTCAGGCCCGCGGCAAACACAATCGGAAACAATGCCAGACCGGCCACCAGGGAAACGAAGGTATCGAGCAGCGCCACGCCGACCACAGTCCCTGAGATCGACGAATTCTTCGGCATGTAAGCGCCGTAGATCATGATCGAACCGACGCCTACGCTCAGGGAAAAGAAAGCGTGCCCCATCGCCGGCAGCAAACCGTCGAGCACTTTTTCCGGATGAAAGTCGAACATGAAATGCACGCCTTCCATGAAATGGCCCGTGGTCATGCTGTAACCCAGCAGCACCAGGATCATTACGAACAGCAGCGGCATCATGATTCGCAAGCTGCGCTCAAGCCCGGCAACAACGCCTTTAGCGATCACCACCGCAGAGAGGAGCATGAAAATCGTATGCCAAAGTGTCAGGCGCCATGGGTCGGCGATCACATTGCCGAAATAAGCCCCGACCTGGTCAGGCGTTACACCCTGGAAGTCGCCACGCCCCATGTCGATGATGTAATCCAGCGACCAACCGCCGACCACGCTATAGAAGGAGAGGATCAGCAGCGCCGTGATCATCCCGGCAAATGCGCCCCAGGACCACTTCGCCGAATGCCCCGCTTCCAGTGCCAGGACCTTCAAGGCATTGGCCGGGCTCTGCCGCGCGCGGCGGCCGATCAGGGTTTCGGCCAGCATGACGGGCATACCGATCAGCGCGATACAGGCCAGGAACATCAGCACGAAGGCTCCGCCACCGTAGACGCCGACCATGTAAGGGAATTTCCAGATACTACCCAACCCCACGGCCGAACCGGTCGCGGCGAGTATGAAGACCCAGCGGCTAGCCCAACTGCCGTGGACAGAAACCTTGTCTGTCGACATCGTTATCACGCCCAAGCGATCAAAAAAGAGGCCGCATTGTCCGGGATTCAATCAACCTGCTCAAGCACGTAGCGTCACCGTAGCCGACTTGCTTGCAACTCCCTATAATGCCGCCCCTATGGCTAAACAGAAGAAACACCCAACAGGGACCATCGCGCAGAACAAAAAGGCGCGACACGATTACTTCATCGAGCATAAGTTCGAGGCTGGTCTGGTCCTGGCCGGCTGGGAAGTAAAAAGTTTGCGGGCTAGCAAGCTACAACTGGTTGACAGTTACGTATTGCTCAAGGATGGCGAAGCTTGGCTGCTCGGCAGCCACATTACGCCGCTGATGACTGCCAGTACGCACGTCATCGCTGATCCGACCCGCACCCGAAAATTGCTGCTCAACCGGCGCGAGCTGGAAAAGCTGGCCGCTGCCGTGCAGCAAAAAGGTTACGCCTGCGTATGCCTTTCCTGGTACTGGAGCAAGCACATGGTCAAGTGCGAGATCGCTCTGGGCAAGGGTAAGAAGGAATACGACAAGCGCGATACCGAACGCGAACGCGACGCCGGTCGTGAATTGCAGCGCGCGGTGCGAAACAAGGGTAAGGAAGATTAATTTTCCACCCTGATCGCGGCTTTTGTGGCGAGGGAGCTTGCTCCCGCTCGGCTGCGAAGCAGTCGTAAACGATCTGCTTAACGGTGCTGGCCTGGGGGCCGCTTCGCGCCCCAACGGGAGCAAGCCCTCGCCACAGTGAACTGATTACATCCCCTTGCGCCGCTCCGCCCGAGCCACGCGCTGCACTTCCTGACGCACCTCTTCCAGCACTTCCTGCACATACAAAATGTGCCGACTGGAAACTTCCCGCGCCTGCTCCGCCCGACCTTCGATAATCGCCAGATACAATTCTCTGTGCTGCGCAATCAGCATGTCGCGGGTTTCAGCACGCTGCTTGTACATGCCGCCGATGTTGGTCACCACGTTGCGCTTGAGCAGGTCGAACAGGCCACGAATGGTGTGCAGCAACACCGCGTTATGACTGGCCTCGGCGATCGCCAAATGGAATTTCGCATCTGCCGCGCCCTCTTCCGCCCGACCCACTTCGTCATGGCGCGAATAGCAGTCTTGCAACTCGTCGAATGCCGCCGTCAGCCGCTCGCGATCCACGTCCGTGGCGCGCAATGCCGCGTAGTAAGCACAGGATGCTTCCAGCGTATGACGAAACTCCAGCAAATCACGCTGAGCCTCGGGGTTGCTTTCCAGCAGATGCAGCAGCGGATCGCTGAACGTCGAGCCCAGGGATTCCACCACATAGTTACCACCGCCCTGACGGCTGACCAGCAGACCTTTGGCCGCCAGTTTCTGAATCGCTTCGCGCAACGAAGGGCGTGACACGCCGAACTGCTCGGCCAACGCACGCTCCGCCGGCAGCCGCTCGCCGGCCTTCAATGTGCCCTCGAGAATCATCCCTTCGAGCTGCTCGACAATATCGTCAGACAAACGGCGCTGCCGAATCTGATCAAACCCCATCACTCAATTCTCCACGATCCCGGCGGCTCGCCGGGCTCTCTATTCTGGCCTATTGACGCCGCACCAGCACCTACCAGTCGACGCTTGATCGAACGAATCAGATGCGTTCTGCACCGCTTATTCGACAAAAGTTTTAGGGCGGCAAATTGACACACCGTATACAAGGCTTTTACCCTAGCCAACAGCGATTGTAAATTGGTATTACCAATTATCCAAGAACGCTGACCAGTGCCTGACCAACAACAATTAGGGGCCACCCCATATGCAAACCTGGCAACAGCTCTACAGCCCGCTCGGCAGTCTCGGCGTGTCCGCACTCGCGGCCGTCATCCCCATCGTATTTTTCTTCCTGGCTTTGGCCGTGTTCCGCCTCAAAGGCCACGTGGCCGGCAGCATTACCCTCGCGCTGTCGATTGCCGTGGCAATCTTCGCGTTCCAGATGCCGGTCGATATGGCCTTTGCGGCAGCCGGCTATGGCTTCGCCTACGGCTTGTGGCCGATTGCGTGGATCATCGTGGCAGCGGTGTTCCTGTACAAACTGACGGTCAAGAGTGGCCAGTTCGAAGTGATCCGCAGCTCGGTGTTGTCGATCACTGACGACCAACGTCTGCAAGTGCTGCTGATCGGCTTTTGCTTCGGCGCCTTCCTGGAAGGTGCCGCCGGTTTCGGCGCACCGGTAGCGATTACCGCCGCGCTGCTGGTAGGGCTGGGCTTCAACCCGCTGTATGCCGCAGGCCTGTGTTTGATCGCCAACACTGCGCCGGTGGCCTTTGGCGCACTGGGGATTCCGATCATCGTCGCCGGGCAAGTCACCGGCATAGACGCGTTCAAGATCGGCGCCATGGCGGGTCGGCAACTGCCATTGTTGTCGGTGTTCGTGCCGTTCTGGCTGGTGTTCATGATGGATGGCCTGCGCGGCGTTCGGGAAACCTGGCCTGCCGCACTGGTGGCCGGTTTGAGCTTTGCCGTCACCCAATACTTCACTTCGAACTTCATTGGCCCGGAGCTGCCGGACATCACCTCGGCGCTGGTCAGCCTGATTTCTCTAACCCTGTTCCTGAAAGTCTGGCAGCCAAAACGCGCTGCAGGCGCACACATCGTCGGTGCCGTCTCGGCTTCCGTGGTGTCCAGCGCCGGTGGTTTCGGCCAGAAACGCACCACCGTGGCTTCGCCTTACAGCCTGGGGGAAATTTTCAAAGCCTGGTCGCCCTTTCTAATCCTCACCGTGCTGGTCACGATCTGGACGCTGAAACCGTTCAAGGCGATGTTCGCTGCAGGTGGCTCGATGTATAGCTGGGTGTTCAACTTCGCTATCCCGCACCTGGATCAAATGGTGATCAAGATCGCACCGATCGTGACCGCACCGACGGCGATGCCGGCGGTATTCAAACTCGATCCGGTTTCCGCGACCGGCACGGCGATTTTCTTCTCCGCGCTGATCTCGATGCTGGTGCTGAAGATCAATCTGAAAACTGGTCTGACCACTTTAAAAGAAACCTTTTACGAACTGCGCTGGCCGATTCTGTCCATCGGTATGGTGTTGGCCTTCGCCTTCGTCACCAACTACTCGGGCATGTCGTCGACCATGGCTTTGGTCTTGGCAGGCACGGGGGCGGCATTCCCGTTCTTCTCGCCGTTCCTCGGCTGGCTCGGCGTGTTCCTGACCGGTTCCGATACTTCCTCCAACGCACTGTTCAGTTCGCTGCAAGCAACCACCGCGCACCAGATCGGCGTCAACGACACCTTGCTGGTGGCGGCAAATACCAGCGGCGGCGTGACCGGCAAGATGATTTCGCCGCAATCGATCGCCGTGGCCTGCGCCGCGACCGGGCTGGTGGGCAAGGAATCGGATCTGTTCCGCTTCACCCTCAAGCACAGCCTATTCTTTGCAACGATCGTCGGCCTGATCACGTTGGCTCAGGCTTACTGGTTCACCGGCATGCTGGTGCACTAAGAACTACACGCGACACGGAAAAAACCGACGCCGGGTTACGCCCCCGGCGTCAGCTATTCACAACCGGGTCTGCAAGGCTGCTGAAAGCTTCCCTCTCTATATTCAGCAGCCTCAGCGGACGGATAACCGGGACCACCCGGAGACACGCCTGATGAGCGAGCTTTTTTACAACGCCGTGCCGAACGCGACCCGCGTCGCCCCGCCACTGCCCGAGCCTCGGCAATACCCCAGCGAAAAACCGTCACGGGTCTACCTGTTCGGGACTTGCGTGGTGGATCTGTTTTACCCGGAAGCCGGGATGGACGCGATTCATCTGCTGGAACGCGAAGGCATTCGTGTCGAATACCCGCAAGGGCAAAGCTGCTGCGGGCAACCGGCCTACACCTCGGGTTACACCGAACAAGCCCGGACCGTGGCGCGCTCGCAACTGGCGCTGTTTGCCGGTGATTATCCGGTGGTGGTGCCGTCGGGGTCTTGCGCGGGCATGTTGCGCGAACACTACGCCGACTTGTTCAAGGACGAGCCGCAAACGCTGAAACAGGTCCAGGCCCTCGCGGCACGGACTTATGAGTTGGCCGAATTTCTGCTGTTTGTCTGCAAGGTGCAACTCAAGGACAGTGGCGAACCGGTAAAAGTGGCATTGCACACGTCGTGCTCGGCACGCCGTGAAATGAACACCCACCTGCACGGCCGTGAGTTGTTGGCGCAGCTAAGCAATGTGGAGCGAGTCGACCATAGTCACGAAAGTGAATGCTGTGGCTTTGGTGGGACTTTCAGCGTCCGTATGCCAGATATTTCCGGCGCGATGGTGGCTGACAAGACCCGAGCGTTGAAGGAATCCGGCGCGCACAAGGTACTCAGTGCCGACTGCGGCTGCCTGATGAACATCAATGGCTCACTGGAGAAACAGCAGGAAGCATTGCGCGGTCAGCATCTGGCCAGTTTCCTGTGGCAGCGTACCGGGGGTGCCCGATGAGCACTTCCACGATTATTCCTACGGTGGCCGTAGAAGAAGATTTTCGCGCCAGGGCTCACAAGGCTTTGGCTGACACGCAACTGCGAAACAACTTTCGCAGCGCGATGGATTCACTGATGAGCAAACGGGCAGCGTCCTTCAGCGATGCCTTTGAGCGAGAACATTTGCGAGCACTGGGCAATGCTGTCCGCGCCCGTGCTTTATCCAAGTTGCCCGACCTGCTCGAGCAGCTTGAACAGAACCTGACCCGCAACGGTGTGACAGTGCACTGGGCGGAAACGGTGGACGAGGCCAATGGCATCGTCTTATCGATCATCCGCGCTCACGAGGCGCGGCAAGTGATCAAGGGCAAATCGATGGTCAGCGAAGAGATGGAGATGAACCATGTCCTCGCGGCTCAAGGCATTGAATGCCTGGAGTCGGACATGGGCGAATTCATCGTCCAGCTCGACCACGAGAAGCCTTCACACATCATTATGCCGGCGATCCACAAGAATGCCGGTCAGGTCGCGTCCTTGTTCCACGACAAACTTGGCGTGGAGTACACCAAGGACGTTGACCAACTCATTCAGATTGGTCGCAAAGTCTTGCGACAGAAATTCTTCGAAGCAGACATCGGCGTCTCCGGCGTCAACTTCGCCGTGGCCGAAACCGGCACCTTGCTGCTGGTGGAAAACGAAGGCAACGGGCGCATGTCGACCACCGTGCCGCCCGTACACATTGCCGTCACCGGCATCGAGAAAGTCGTCGAGAACCTGCGGGACGTTGTACCGCTGTTGTCGCTGCTGACCCGTTCCGCCCTCGGCCAACCGATCACCACCTACGTCAACATGATCTCCGGGCCGCGCAAGGAACATGAACTCGACGGCCCGCAGGAAGTGCACCTGGTATTGCTCGATAACGGTCGCAGCCAGGCGTTTGCCGACAGCGAATTGCGCCAGACCCTGAACTGTATCCGCTGTGGCGCCTGCATGAATCATTGCCCGGTCTACACCCGAATCGGCGGCCATGCCTATGGCGAGGTCTACCCTGGGCCTATCGGAAAAATCATCACTCCGCACATGGTCGGCCTGGCGAAAGTCCCCGACCACCCGAGCGCATCTTCGTTATGCGGCGCTTGCGGTGAAGTCTGCCCGGTAAAAATTCCGATCCCCGCATTGCTGCGTCGCCTACGGGAAGAGAACGTCAAAGCCCCGGACAGCCCGCATCAAGTGATGCGCGGTCAGGGCAGCAAGTTCTCACGCAAAGAACGGTTTATCTGGAATGCCTGGGCGAAGCTCAACAGTTCGCCAACGCTCTATCGTTTGTTCGGCTTTTTCGCCACTCGCCTGCGAGCGCTGACACCGAGCAACGTCGGCCCGTGGACCCAGAACCACAGCGCACCGAAACCCGCCGCCCGCTCACTGCATGACATGGCCCGCGAGCATTTGGCCAAACAGGGAGACCGCTGATGAGCGCCAAGCAAAATATCCTCGCCAAATTGCGCAACAGTCTGACAGGCACCACGCCGGTGCCTGACAACTTCGATGTCGAATTGGTGACCGAGCCTTACACCTACACGCCAGAGCAACGCATCCCACAACTGCGCAAACTGATGGAAGCAGTGCACACAGAAATTCATCTGACGCCCGGAGAAGGCTGGCCAGAATTGCTGGCGCAACTGCTGCAGGATCGCCAATTGCCGAGCCTTTTGATTGCGCCGACGACACCTCATGGTCAACGCATCACTCAGCATTGGGCGAAAAATCCTGGCCTGCCCGCGCTCAAAGCCTACGACCGTCCGGTCGAGGAATGGAAAGCCGAGTTGTTCAACGACACCCCGGCCAGCCTCACCACCACCCTCGGCGCAATCGCCGCGACAGGTAGTCTGATTCTCTGGCCGACGCGGGAAGAACCGCGCCTGATGAGCCTCGTGCCGCCAGTGCATTTCGCCCTGCTCAAAGCCAGCGAAATTCGCGACAACTTCTATCAGGTACAACAGGAATTCGAATGGGCCCAAGGCATGCCGACCAACGCCTTGCTGGTGTCCGGCCCGTCGAAGACTGCCGACATCGAGCAAGTACTGGCCTACGGCGCCCATGGCCCCAAAGATCTGGTCGTTCTGATTCTGGAGGACCAATGAGTCTACCGGCAGCTTTCCTGCGAGATGCGCAGCAACTGATTCCTCAGGCACGACGTTTCGACGATCCGCTATCGACCTTGGCCTTCGGCACCGACGCCAGTTTCTACCGGCTGATTCCGAAACTGGTGATCCGCGTCGAGTCCGAAGACGAAGTGGTGGCGCTGCTCAAACTGGCGCAACGGGATAAAGTCCCGGTGACATTCCGCGCCGCCGGTACCAGCCTGTCTGGCCAGGCCATCAGCGATTCGGTGCTGATCGTGCTGGGCGACAACTGGAACGGTCGTGAGATTCGCGGACAAGGAACACAGATCCGCCTGCAACCGGGCGTGATCGGTGCCCAGGCCAACGCCTGGCTGACACCGTTCGGACGCAAGATCGGTCCGGATCCGGCGTCGATCAACGCCTGCAAAATCGGCGGCATCGTCGCCAACAATGCCAGCGGCATGTGCTGCGGCACGGCGCAGAACACCTATCACACGCTGGCCGGGATTCGTCTGGTACTGGCCGATGGCAGCCGTCTCGATACCGAAGACGCCGCCAGTGTGGCGGCCTTCCGAGAGAGCCACGCCGATCTGTTGGAGCGTCTGGCGACGTTGGGCCGCGAGACCCGCGCCAATGCCGAACTGGCTGCGAAAATTCGCCACAAGTATCGTCTGAAAAATACCACCGGGCTGTCACTCAATGCCCTGGTGGATTTCGACGAGCCTGTGGATATCTTGAGCCACTTGCTGGTGGGCTCCGAAGGCACGCTCGGGTTCATCAGCGCGGTGACCTACGACACGGTGATCGACCACCCGAACAAGGCGTCGGCGCTGATCGTGTTCCCGGATGTAGAAACCTGCTGCAACGCCGTGACCGTCCTAAAAAGCCAACCCGTATCGGCGGTGGAATTGCTGGACCGTCGCAGCCTGCGCTCGGTGCAGGACAAGCCCGGCATGCCGGCTTTCGTACAACAACTGTCGACCAATGCCTGCGCCCTGCTGATCGAATCCCGCGCTGCTTCTTCCACTTTGCTGCAGGAACAACTGGCGCAAATCATGGCGTCGCTGACGGGTTTCCCGGTAGAGAAACAAGTCGACTTCACCGAAGACCCGGTGGAAAACGCCCGGCTCTGGGCGATCCGCAAGGACACCTTCCCTGCCGTCGGTGCGGTGCGCAAAACCGGCACCACGGTGATCATTGAAGACGTAACTTTCCCGGTGGAACAACTGGCCAGCGGCGTGAACCGCTTGATCGAGCTGTTCGACAAACATCACTACGACGAAGCGATCCTTTTCGGACACGCCCTGGAAGGCAATCTGCACTTCGTCTTCACCCAAGGCTTCAACAGCGCGGAAGAAGTCGCACGCTACCAGGCGTTCATGGACGACGTCGCGCAATTGGTGGCCGTTGAATTCGGCGGATCTCTGAAGGCTGAACACGGCACCGGTCGCAACATGGCGCCCTTCGTCGAACTGGAATGGGGCAGCGATGCTTACCAGTTGATGTGGCAGCTCAAACGCCTGCTCGACCCTAACGGCATTCTCAACCCGGACGTGGTACTCAGCGAAGATCCGCAGATCCACCTCAAGCACCTGAAACCGTTGCCCGCCGCCGATGAGATTGTGGATAAGTGCATCGAATGCGGTTTTTGCGAACCGGTGTGCCCATCGAAAGGCCTGACCTTGAGCCCACGCCAACGCATCGTGATCTGGCGTGACATTCAAGCGAAGAAACGCGCTGGGACAGACACCGCCGAACTGGAAAAAGCCTACGAGTACCAGGGCATCGAAACGTGCGCCGCCACCGGCCTGTGTGCACAACGTTGCCCTGTAGGAATCAATACCGGTGAGCTGGTGAAAAAACTCCGCGGCCGGCAAGCAACGCATACGAAAACCGCCAACTGGATTGAAGGACATTTCGCCACCGCGTTGCAAGGCGCGCGCTTCACCCTGCACGTCGCCAACGGTGCACGGATGTTGTTGGGCGCGCCGCGCCTGGCAAAGCTGTCGGCATCGCTGACGCGGTTGTCCAAGGGGCAGGTTCCGCAATGGACCAACGCCATGCCACAGCCGGAAAGGGCTATTCGCTTCAGCCCGACCGTGTCGGACGAGCGGCCTCGGGTGGTGTACCTGGCGGCCTGCGTGTCGCGGGTGATGGGCCCGGCGGCGGGCGATAAAGAGCAAATGTCGCTGTACGAAAAAACCCGTGGCCTGTTGGAAAAGGCCGGTTACCAGGTAGTTTTTCCGGACAATCAGGACAACCTCTGCTGCGGTCAGCCATTCGCCTCCAAAGGCTACGCCGAACAGGCCGAACACAAACGCCAGGAACTGATTGGCGCACTGTTGCACGCCAGTCGTGGCGGCCTCGATCCAATCTACTGTGACACTAGCCCCTGCACCTTGCGGCTGGTTCAGGACTTGGGCGATGTGCGACTCGACCTGTACGACCCGGTGCGTTTCATCCGCACTCACTTGATGGATCGTCTCGATTTCACCCCCCAGGAAGCGCCGATCGCGGTGCATGTGACGTGCAGCACTCAGCATCTCGGCGAGAGCCAGGCGTTGATCGATCTGGCGCGCAAATGCAGTAAAAACGTGGTCATCCCGGAAGGCATTCACTGCTGCGGTTTTGCCGGTGACAAGGGCTTCACCACCCCAGAATTGAATGCTCACTCGTTACGCACGCTCAAGGACGCGGTACAGCAATGCAGCGAAGGGATTTCTACCAGCCGTACTTGTGAGATTGGTCTGACGCAACACGGTGGAATTGATTATCACGGGCTGGTCTATCTGGTGGATCGGGTGACCAAGGCCAGGGTGATCTGAAGAAAAATAGAACCCTGATGTACTGCCGCAGTCCACCGATCAAGTCCCGCAAACGCGGGACCTTTCCCAAAATTGGCAGCCCGTCCTGATGGCCAGCGATGCCTGGACCCTCAGTTCAAGGAGATACACATGAAACGCTCTGTACTGTTAGGTCTGTTCGTTACTGCCTCAATGCTGGCGTCTCCCTCATTTGCCGCCGAAGACCTCTGTGCGGTCAACTTGAAAACCATCGAAAATGCCAAGGCACAGACTCCTCCAGAGATGACTGATCAGGTAATGGAAAGCGTCACGAAAGCCAAAGCCGATCAGGCAAAAGGCACCAAGGAAGGGACTAATGATTGCATAGCCGAGACCGAACAAACTATCCAGCAACTCAAGAACGCGAACAAAGGCGGGAAGTAATCCAGCACAAGGCCAACCTTCGGGTTGGCCTTCTGAGCCATGTAAACCCTAAGCTTGCGGAGCATCAGGCAGACTCACGACTGCTTCGCGGCCGAACGCAGCCTCGCGAGCTCGGCAGCTGCAACAGATCGCATTTCGTCTTAACTGACTGGCATCAGGCGTTTCTTGTCCCTTTTTCGCACCCGCCTCCCGGAAAAATCTTTCACCCTAACGCCCGCAAAAACAGAACCCTTGCCCGCCATCACAGTCCATTTGTTAAGCCCCAATCAGCGTGGCCCATCCCCACCCCCGTTCCAGGAGATACCCATGAAGCGTTCCGCCCTGGCTGGACTGCTCATCGCTGCAACAATGCTGGCCTCCTCCGCATACGCCTCAAACGATAGCGATCAATGCGTAATGAAGCTCCAGGAAGTCAACAGCAAGCTGTCCAGCGCAGCCACGCTGGACGCTGCCACCAAAGGCGTCGTCATCACCAAAACCGAACAAGCCAAGGCCGCCCACGCCGCCAACAATGACAAAGAGTGTGTCTCCCTGACGCAGCAGGCGCTTCAGGACATTCAAAGCCACATGAATAGCCATTAGGGCCGGGCCAGAGCCAATCCGACGCTGGTCCCGATGCACAGGTAAGGACAGAAGGTCGACTCGCCGCGCGCATTGGCGTACACTGCGCTTGCCTGCTGGTTACACACAGCAGGTTCGGGGCCGTTTAGGATTCGACGCCGGTTGCGAAACTTTAGGTGCATGCCGAGTTGGTAACAGAACTCGTAAATCCACTGTTGCAACTTTCTATAGTTGCCAATGACGAAACCTACGGGGAATACGCTCTCGCTGCGTAAGCAGCCTTAGCCCTTCCCTCCTGGTACCTTCGGGTCCAGCAATCATCAGGGGATGTCTGTAAACCCAAAGTGATTGTCATATAGAACAGAATCGCCGTGCAGTACGTTGTGGACGAAGCGGCTAAAACTTACACAACTCGCCCAAAGCACCCTGCCCGTCGGGTCGCTGAGGGTTAACTTAATAGACACGGCTACGCATGTAGTACCGACAGCGGAGTACTGGCGGACGGGGGTTCAAATCCCCCCGGCTCCACCACTTCATCATCTAAAGACGTCCACGGACGTCTTTTTTTGTGCCTGAAATTCAGTGAAATCAAGGGTTTAAGCGCTACTGGGCGCTGGAGAGGTTTTTTGAGTTCCAGCTGTTTGGGTATTCCAAATGGTATTCCAAGCCATCCGGTGCTATTTTTTGGAATACCAAAACGGTGTCAGAGGTAGCTCTCATGCCCGCTCTAGCCCTTCGCCTTTCCGACCGCCAGCTCAAGGCAGTCAAGGCAAAAGACAAGGATTACGTCCTCAGCGATGGTGACGGCCTTCAGCTCCGAGTCAGGAGCAATGGCTCGATGCTGTGGAACTTCAACTACCGCGAGCCGGTAACCAAAAATCGTATCAATATGGGGCTGGGCACATACCCAGAGCTCTCGCTAGCGAACGCCAGGAAGAAAGTGGTGGAAGCACGCGAGCTGCTTGCACAAGGCATTGATCCCAAGGTGCAACGCAATGCACAGGACGAAGCCAAACGAGCGGAGACGGAACATACATTCGAGAACGTGGCCACCGCCTGGTTCGAGCTGAAGAAGGACTCCGTCACGCCGGCGTACGCCGAAGACATTTGGCGATCGCTCACGCTGCACGTATTCCCAGACCTGAAAACAACGCCGCTCTCGAAAATTACCGCACCGATGGTCATAGAACTGCTTCGCCCGATTGAGGCCAAAGGCAGTCTCGAGACAGTGAAGCGACTGAGCCAACGGCTCAACGAGATCATGACCTACGGGGTGAACTCCGGGTTGATTTTCGCTAACCCCCTCAGTGGCATTCGGGCGGTATTCAAGAAGCCCAAAAAACAGAACATGGCCGCGCTACGACCCGATGAGCTTTCCGAGCTCATGATCGAAATTGCGAACGCCAGCATCAAGCGGATCACCCGCTGCCTGATCGAATGGCAACTGCACACCATGACCCGTCCTGCCGAAGCGGCCACCACCCGCTGGGCAGACATCGACTTCGACAAACGCATCTGGACCATCCCGCCGGAGCGTATGAAAAAGCGTCGTCCGCACACCATCCCGCTGACCGAACAGGCACTCGCGTTACTGGAGGCGCTCAAACCCCACAGCGGCCACAGGGAATACGTGTTCCCGGCAGATAGAAACCCGCGCACCCACGCCAATAGCCAGACCGCCAACATGGCGTTGAAACGCATGGGCTTCCAGGACCGCTTGGTCAGCCACGGCATGCGCTCCATGGCCAGCACCATCCTGAACGAGCATGGGTGGGATCCGGAGCTAATCGAAGTCGCGCTGGCGCATGTCGACAAGGACGAAGTCCGAAGCGCTTACAACCGAGCTGACTACATCGAACGCCGCCGTCCGATGATGGCTTGGTGGAGTGAGCACATCCAGAAAGCGGCCACTGGCAACCTGTCGGTAGCGGCCATCAATGACACCAGGAATCACAACGTCGTGCCGATACGGTGAGCGCTCACCGGACGCCGCCGGTAACCGAAAATGACTCCCCAGATGGAGTGATGGTTGATTTGGCGACAGCGGCGACACCGGCGACAACCCGCGTAATATCTGGTCTGCAGCATGGCGACAGAAGTGGCGACTGTCGCCACTGCAAGCCTCTCTCTTGAGGCTTTCTCGACCAAGCCCACGCGAGCGGGAAGGCTCCGCATTCCCACTCGCATGGGCTCACATTAAAAACCGACGAACGACCACCCGGCCATGGGAAACCACCGGTCTCCAAGGTCTTCCAGCATTACCGATTGGCGCAAGAGTCGCCCCCAAAATACTGTTGACCGCGAGCAGAACGAGCGCTAAATCAGAGCCGTACAAGCGCTGTCCTCGACAGGCCCCCAGGTAGCCAGAACCTTTGAGGCTACGCCACACCGTGGTGGTTCACCCCCAAGTGCGATTAGCGTCCGGCGGCTCGCACGGTCACAGCGATGTGATGGACGCCCACTCTTCCAGAATGCCCACTGCGGCAACTCAGGCCTTCTCCTGGCTGCCCTGCAGCAACTTATCCGCTTGGCCATTTCTTGCGCCAACCTGTTGCCCGTCTCTTTGCCCCCTAAAGAGACGGGCGCATCTCATACTGCTGCAGCCCTGCTCGCATGGGGCTTTGCGGCTTTCCCCCTCGTGACAAT
The DNA here is from genome assembly GCF_964063345.1 of Pseudomonas lini. Lineage (NCBI taxonomy): Bacteria > Pseudomonadati > Pseudomonadota > Gammaproteobacteria > Pseudomonadales > Pseudomonadaceae > Pseudomonas > Pseudomonas lini. The sequence goes on along the minus strand of NZ_OZ061318.1, from coordinate 4,115,271 downwards.
CGGCGTGACAAACACCGAATGCTCACTCACCACAGCGATGCCGATAATGGTGCCGCAGCCGATGGACAGGCTGCACCTGACTGACAGTCAGGCATGCCCCGGTCATCGCATAGCTGTCTTCACCCGACTCAGGATCTCGCGGCATTGGTCTCGTCAGCCAGTGCAGCCTCCACCCGCCCACTTCTTCGGAGGTGTTCAGGAGGCCGGATCATGAGATGCCCAAGCTCCCGGTCGTAAGGAGCCGCCAGTCCCGCGTTAGTGGAAAACCCTCACAGGTCGCAGGGACCTTGATCCCTGATAACACTCAACAACCGTGGCGGGATGAGTGAGGACGAATCGATAATCTCAGGAGAATTGCGATGCAACTGTGCGAAGCGTTCGAGCCACCACAACCGTTGCTGGAATATCAGCAGGCGCCACTGTCCTACCCGGTCGAAGCACTGGGGGAATTGTTGGGCCCTGCGGTCGAACGACTGGCCGAGGTGATCGGCGTGCCCTGCGCCATGGCCGCGCAATCGGTGCTGGCCAGCGCTGCTCTGGTGAGCCAGGGTCATGCCAATGTCCAACTCGACGGCCGAACCTATCCGCTGTCCCTCTACCTACTGACAGTGGCGTCCTCGGGTGATCGCAAAAGCGCGGTGGACCATCTGGCACTGAAGGCCGCGCGTGACTGGGAACGACAGCAGTGGACCCTGTATGCGGAAAAGCTCAAAGCCTATCGCGCCGCTACCAGCATCATGGCCAAACCCAAAACCGCAAAGAAACACGCGAAGTCGGAAAGCAGCGAACTATCTGAGCCGGTACCCCCGAGGCTGATCATTGCCGAACCGACCATTGAGGCCCTAGTCAAAAGTCTGTGCCAGGGCTTGCCCAGCATGGGCTTGTTCAATGATGAGGGCGGCCAGTTCTTGGGCAGCAGCACCATGAGCAAAGAGAATCGGCTCAAGGCGATCACTACCTTGTCGACACTGTGGGATGGCAGCCCGATCGACCGGGCGCGCTCTATGCCTGGAGAAAGCCTGCGGGCCTATGACCGCCGTCTCAGCCTGCATCTGATGCTTCAGCCCTACCTGGCCAATCAACTGTTCAAAGACCCGGTGATCAATGGCCAAGGCATCCTCGGCCGTTGCCTGATCAGTTGGCCCGAGCGCCTGGCCGGCCAGCGACTCTACAAGGCGATCGACCTAACCCGAGATGCCAAACTCCAGCGCTACCAACAGCGGATCACCGCCCTGCTGCAACAGCCCTGGTCGCTTCACCAGGATGGATCACTGAATCCCGCCACCCTGGAGCTGACTGCCCATGCCCGCCGGGCCTGGATTGATATTCACGACACCATCGAGTGTCAGTCTGGTGAGTTTGGCGAGCTGGCCGGCGTCCAGCCTGTCGCGGGCAAGGCCGCGGCAAATGTGCTGCGTATCGCGGGTGTGCTGGCCATGGTTGAAGAGGCCAGTCAGCTGGACGAAGCACACATCCAGCGCGCCTCCACGTTGATGGATTACTACCTGGCCGAGATCCAGCGCCTGACCGAACAGGAACCGGTCAATAGCCGATGCGAAGAGGCGGATCGGCTGCTGCGCTGGCTGGTGCAGAAAGGCTGGACCCACTTCACCATTCGCGACGTCAATCGCAACGGCCCTCGTTTTGCCCGCAAAAGCGCTGACCATACCGCCTCTTTATTGGTCGTGCTGATCACTCATCGCTGGCTGAGCAGCCGCGATGGAACGACCTTCGAGGTACGCCATGTTCCGCCTCAATGACGCGGTGCGCCGCTACCAAGCGCAACATCGACCACAGCCAGAATCGCGGAGTGTCGCCGCCTCTGTCGCCACCCTGTCGCCACGCGCCAGGCCAGAAACGACGCGGGTTGTCGCCACTGTCGCCGCTGTCGCCACACCACCATTTGAGCCTGCCAACCTCGCCCTGCTGATCGAGCAACTGCGCGAAGAAGGGGCACTGCTGCAACACCAGGAGAACGCCCTCCTGATCCGCCCGACACACTGGCAGCAGGTGGACAGGATCAGCCCCCACTGGAAAGCCCTGCTTCGCTTTCTGCAAACAAACGAAAACGGTGATGACGATGGCACTGGTCGGTCGGCGTGAGGGTCGCAACTTTGGCTATGGCCGCCAGCTGAGCTACGCCGGCCCACAAGCGCTAAAGGATCTGTTTGCCGGCGGCCACTTCGCCACGGTGAAAGCGCATAGCGATCGCTGGCAAGCGTTCGTGCGTTGGTGTCGATCAGAGGACGGCCCCGGTTACAACGATGCGCGCCAGATCGATCGACGGACGCTGCAAGACTACGCCGCTTACCTGCGTCAGCAGATCCAGCAAGGTGAACTCTGCATCGCCACCGCGCAGAACCGCCTGAGCAGCGTCAACCGCACCCTCGCTGCGCTGCGCGGTGATCAGGACGTGAGGATCGCCAGTCCGAGTCAGGCGTTAGGACAGCAGCGCTCGACCGTACGCACCCGCGCGCCGTATGGCCAAGACCACCAACAGGTGCGGCGAGTACTCGAGGCGCTTGGCGAACAGCAACACGAGCGGGTGGCCGCGATTGTCCTGTTGGCCCGAACAACCGGCATGCGCCTGCGCGAAGCGATCCTCGCCGACCTGCCACGCTTGCACCGCGAAGCCGAACACTTAGGCCGCATCAACATCCAGGACGGCACCAAGGGCGGCCGCTCAGGCGCATCAGCGCCGCGATGGGTCGCGGTAAATGAAGAGGTGAAAGCGGCGCTGCAGTTTGCTCGCAAGGCATCGCCGCCCCGCAGCCGCAACTTACTGGCCCGCGACGAAAGCTACGCCGCGTTTCTGCAACAGACCGTGCTCCCCGCCCGAGAAACGCTGCATGAACAAGGGCTGAAGGGTTTCCATGAACTGCGAGCAGCCTACGCCTGCGAGCGCTACGAACAGCTCACGGGGCACGCCGCACCAGTCAATGGCGGCCACTGCTATCGCATTGACCGCGACCTTGATCAACAGGCGCGCCAACAAATCAGCCTAGAGCTCGGGCATAACCGGATCGATGTGGTTTCGGCCTACATTGGAGGTCGAGAGTGACCAAACCATTCGATATAGCGCTGTTCCTGAGCGGCGTACTGACCGGCTCGCAGGTCACGCAGCAACGACACCTACGGCAAGCCCGAATCATGCAAGCGGCCATTCAACAGCGATGGCAGCGAGACAATCCCTGGACCTGGCAGCTCAAGCATGTGCGCTGGTTTCTCACTCAGCACCTGAGAGACCACTCGGACGCCTCCCGGTATTATTATCAGCTCACCGCCCAATTGGTCTGGAAGCGATTAGGGAACGACCGAGAATTGCTGATCTGGCACCTCGAGATTACAGCCCCCCTTCAGAGCAGACCGAGAGACCATAGATAGTTTCTGACCTCTCCCATGCCTCTAGTGGCCACGCCTATTAAACAATCACGAGACTGGCGTTGGAGTGGAAGCGGGCCGGATTGACGCACCCATTTCGCGACATCTTCTGCAGGCAATCTGCGGGCCGCCAGGATCATGGCCATCAAATCATCTCTGGCATTCGCATCCCGAATTACTGAAGTCAGATCCGCTCCTCTGGCATGGTACGCGGTGCCGTCCGTCATTCCGGCAGCGTGGAACGAGGCGCGTCGGATGACGCACGGGACGCACTTACCACACTGCCGGTGTGTCCGCTTCCACTTACCACACGATACCGTTTCCGATGCCAGGACCCTCAAGTTCGCTTGATCTAAGCACCCAGAAAGCATCTCTCCCTTCGTCTGAAGCGCGTACGGATTCTCGACTCGTACAGGCAGGCCGACCGTATCCAGGATTTTTTGGAATAGGCCCAAAAAATGTGGGTGCGTCGTCCTAGTACTCAACGCGCCAATGCGGCGAGCAGTCATTGGAGGGTTCAGCGCAATGAGCCCGTTCTCGGGAACGAAAAGTTCTACTGGTGTGCCAGTGACTCGTAGCTGCGCCAGTGTGGCCCCAACCAGTGCACCATAGGCGAGGAAATTGAAGCTTCGAGTGCGCATCTGCACATCGGTTTTTCTCCCAGTCAAGGACACCGGATTTGCCACCGCAGCGAATCTTGAGACCTCCACCGGTAGATGATCCCGAACCATGATTTGCTTTTCCGAGTCACCTCGATATGCATGACTTATCAACAATGGGCGCCTGCCCTCTGCTAATAAATTCAACGCTCCAATGCCGCTATCCATCCCCCCCGAGAACAAACTGACGCAATCGTGGCCGGCCATAACGGTGATGCGACCACGGTTCTGAGACGTGAGCTGTCTGGGTCCATCAGGCAATAGGATGATCTCCCAAAGATCGCCGCTTAAGAAATGCAGAGCCTTCTGTAAAAGCGGTATCGCGGGCTGCCAAAGTTGCGGATCAGCGATGGGGATGAATAAGCGAAGGTCCCGGGCCCAACCATCATCAGCTTCTGCTTTATCAACAAAAGTATCTGCGGCTGTTACGGCCATGGCTATGGTCAACAAATCGAACCCGGTTCTACTGACCGGAGCCCCCAAACGCCTCACTGCGGCGCGAACCGGCCCCCCTATAGAGCAAGTGCCCCGCGCCGGTGGGCGACTGCCGTACATCAGTACGGGAATTTCATTAGCCGTTTGCGAGCGAAGCTGATCAGCTTCGTGATGGAAAATGAGGTCTGTCACTCTTGGTATGCCTCCCATTCACTCCACACTTCGCGGATGGCGGCCATCTGAATCTTTTCAATTTGAGTGCTGGAGAGCGCTTTCAGACTGCCTCCCAACAAGGAACGCATGTGCTTGTCGGTCACCGATTCAACGAGAGAGTACAGTTCCTTCTCGGCCTGCTCGACTTGGCCAGGTGATTCAGCTTTTGCGAACGCATCGTTCGAATCGAGCACCACTTGTCCAAACACGCATTTGGTGACGTACACCAGCATCATCTGTACAAGCATCTCGTCAGTGATGCTCGCGAAATCGAACTCTTGGTAACCCTCTAGGCATTCAGAGAGCGCCTCGTTCATCGCAACCCGAACGCGATCAGAATCGCCGTCCTCAGTGGCAAGCGCCTGCACGATCATGTCGATAGCAATGTCCGTGTCCTGGCCGTTCAACGCAGCGAGATCCAGCCCCAGAGGGGAATGCCCTTCCCTCAATGTGGCCATCGCACCAAATAAGGCTCCCCCGGCTCCGGCCATGGAGCCAAACCGGGCAGGTCCAATGCCACTGCCACCGGTTGCACCGCCTGCATAGCTGCTTATCGCAGAGCGAAGGTAATCGCCGTCTCCTGTCGAGACGAATCTCCCCAGATTTGTGCGGAAGTCTTTAAATCGCTGCGGAGGAGCCTCGGGTACCTGCTGCCCATCGGTGTCCACCCACCCAGGCACAAATGGAGAATTACCCCCAGGCCCTTTGCTTGACGTAGAGGTTCCCATTACTTCTTCTCCCGCTCCTTGTACCAGCTCGCGCCCTTAAGCTTGCTGCTGAGCCAAGGCCGAATTTTGTCCGGCATTACGGTGTGAATGAAGTCCGATAGCAGCGCACCGGCTTCTGGTGACTTCTCGGCAAGCAACTGCGCACCGTCGAAGCCGACTGGCTTGCTTGTCCACTCAGAATGCGACCGCATCGATTCAATTAACTGGATCATGACGGCCGCGTGCTCACCACCGGATATGGTCTGTAGAGCAGCTTTTGCAGAAGGTGACGAGGTGTTGGACGTCCGTTTGAGCACAGCAAGCGCTTCGGCCGCATCAGCAGAAAGACCTGCGCGCAATACCCGTAAGGGAGTGGTTTCCCTGCTCAGATAAACGACCGGACGAAGGTCTACAGTCGAAAGCTGCGGTTCGAGCCTGATCCAATCTCGCACGAGGTCTACTTTGGTCCATAAATCCGGACAAGCCTCCGCAAATTTCACGGGATCTTCCAGTAGTCCCTCCAGTTCGGCCAGCACTTCAGGTTTGCCACCGGCAGCACCATTTATCATCGAGTAAAGATGGGCGACCGCTTTCTCCTCCATGCAACGCTCAAAAAGAGCTACCTTGGCGATTAGGGCCTCGTTTACAGGCATTTCACGCAGTGCCGCTACCCGTACCCTCATTCGAACGACGTTGAGCATACGCTTCACGATTCTGGGGTTACCCAACACGGAGCTGGAGCTTGCGAGCATTGGCGCAATTCGATCAGCAATCGGAAAAGCTTCGGCAACTTCCACTGGCACATTCGAGCCCAGCAACTCTAAGGCCCTCTCTGTGCTGATGGGCTCGTCTCTCCATGCCTTGCGCAAGTTATCTTCAAGCCCGATTCTCAAGGCCTCGATGCGCTCGCCAGGGACCTTGTTACCGGCCGAGGCAAACAGCATGAATAGGTACGCCCGAACCTCCTGAACGCCCAACCTTGGCACACGAACAGGCACTTGAATAAGTTTGTCCAAGTAATCAGTCACATGACGATCACCAGGATCTTTGAAATGCTCACTGACCGAATGGCGAACCATCTCCTCATCTGCCGCCACGACAAAAGCCGTATGGTTCATGAAGAGGAATAGACGCAAAGCCTCCAAGGTATGGATCGTCTGCTTGGGCAAGCAGCGATCTAAGTTGTCGACAAAAACGACCAACGTTTTGTCGAGACCAATGAGGACATCTGAGAACTCCTTTCGGAACGCCTCGATCTGTTGGGGGGGAGTTTGCTGCTTTTCTGGGCCAAGCAGCCCGGTAAAGCTGTCCTTCGCTTTACCACCTTCATCTTTGAGAGTTCCTAACGAGTCATGATCCGCTTCACCGGAAAAGAGCTTCCCCAGAGCTTCCACCCCTTTCGCACCAAAACCGAAAGCAGGCATACCCAAAGCAAGCGCTCCACCTTCGACCATGAGACCAAGCATTCGCATTTTGTTGGCCCGCGCAAAAAGCTTCTTCGCTTCAGGTAGAAAGCTGGTTTCTTTGGCAGCGTCGATAAGGGTGGAGGCGATGACCTCCATCAGCGCGGCGCGGGAGTCATCGAAGCCCTGATACAACCAGGCGTCAAAACGAACGACGACGAATTCAGACGCTCCCTGAGGAGGGTTCAGTCCATGCTCGATCAGATTGAGCAGCGTGGACTTCCCAGTACCCCAGGAACCGAACACGCCTACGGTAACCGGACGCATGGACGGATCACGGATGACGTCCACAACAAGATCGGCCACTTCTGAGTAATTCAGAAAATCGTTTTTTGTATCGACATCAGCCCACATCTGAGCCTCCTTGCTTGCGGACCATCCTTTGCTTACGAACTGGACTTACTGCCACAGACACGCAGCATCGCCTTCATAACCGCTATCATTCGTTAAAAAGCGATTCAATGCCATCATTTAGACATCCAGTGGATAACACCCTTCCTATCAGTCCATCGGGCCGTGTAGTCGCAGGCAAAAGCTCAGGAACGAGAAAACGTAAAGCACAACGAGCGGCAGCGCGAAAGCCGGGACCTGTAGATATCGTGCATACCATACTGACATCGGCAGTACCGCCACTTGCAGTTAGCGGACGCCCAGAGGAGTTTCGGGATCAGACGAGATCGATATCGCGCGTTTGCGCACGGCATCGATCTAGTCATCGCGTACCTCATCAGTGTCTTTAGCTGACGAGGCGAGCCGAGTGGGGATCATAGACCACGTCGGTAACCGACCCATCCCGAATGCGCTCAACCGCTTCGTCAATTACATGGAGAGGTACTAAAAACCACTCCCTGGGCTTGACCGGATGGCCGAAGCGATCTTCGATGGTTAAGTCGAGCTGAGCCCCACCGAACAGACGGTGGAAGATGTTTTCTAGCCTGGTGCGGTTCAGGTTATGCAGCTTGTAGGTGGCGACAACCTCCACGTCGGCCAGCAGATAGGTCGCATCTTTTTGCGCGTTAGCAATGCGTGTCTCCACTTTGCCGCCGGTCACGCCGATCTTGTGGATCAGCTCGCGGTGCTCGGCGACAAATGGGTGGCTAGACAGGCTGCGCAGCACATAAATTGTCCCGTTTTCAATATCGTCTGGCTCTGAAGCATTGCCAAACAACGGTCCCATGTCCGGATCGGTTACTCGCCGACCGGTTTCATCTTTGTAAAGCGCCCGTTGGAGCGAACGACGCAACAAGTTGCTTTCCGTTCCGTTGGCGTAGATGACACGCAGGCGTGCATCGCTTTCGCCATTGGGCGCCTTGATGGTTTCGCCGATTTCCGCCACGTAGGCCAACTGCCCGCCGACGATGAAGTAGTTCCCCGATTCAATGCTGGCATCGCGACCAAAGCGCAAGGTTTTGCGAACTTCAGATTTCAGATCCCTTTCAGCCAGCTCGAACAGTGGTTGAAACCTGTCAAAATCCGCACATGGCGTACGGTCGGCGATTTCCTCAGCTGCACGTTTTTCAGTGCTGGAGCGTACATGACGAAGCACGGTGATGTCGTCCTGGCCTGCGGGTTCACCGCCAATACCCAGCTCGGCCAGCAAGGCGTCCTCATCTAGGTCATTCACATCCAGCGTTACGGTCCCGGTCAGTAGATCGGGGCCATCCAGCTCAGCCAGTAGTATTTGCGCTTCCGGTAATTTGCGCAGCTGATCCAGGCGTACGGCGTACAAACGCTCGAAAACATCACGGTCTTCACCATGCAGTGGCGCGTGACCGTGGGTCTGATAAAAGCGCAGAATGTCCTCGAAACCAGCGATGATGCGTTCTTCACGAGGGGTTCGAGTGACTGTTTTGAGAGAGGGAACCTCTACCCCTAGAGCATCCAGTAGGTCGTCATCATTCATGTTAGCGCTCCATCTTTAGCGGCTTCTTTTGTGGTGCCGAACGATTTGGAGGGTTCATACTCTTCAGGGTAGTAGCGAGAGAAGTAGTTTGCCGCATCCTGCTCAGCCCGGTCAGCAAACCTAGGGTTCTCCGGAAAAATGCTGGTAGGCATATACTTATTTAAAATATTGCTCTTCTGTTTGTGCAGCAGTGTGCGTTCACTATCTATTTTCTGAGCGTACATGCTTCCGTCCGCAACAGATTGCCACTTATGCTCAGCCTCAATAAATAAAAGTTCAAGATCTTTAAGCATCAACGAAAACGTTTTGAGACGATCCGCGTAGGGGAGTAAAGGGTAGATGACTGAGAGCACCTGTGAGCCTGCGATAATAGCACCCCAGAGCACAGCCAGTTCTTTCCAGACAACCCAAGCACCGATACTTGCGCTAGAAGTTATTGCTATGACTGCTTTAATGAGGCGCTCTTTTGCCTCAGCTTCAAGCAAGAGCCGCTGAACGAAACCAATATTGAACTTCAATTCATGAAGTTCTTTCCAAAATCGCTCTTGCGCCATCCTTTACATCCCCGACACCGACATTAATAAAACCAATCAAGCTGAAACAAGTCGCTAATAAGCTTTTCTGCTCGGCTATTTTTCCGTCTTTTTAGGCGCTGCTACTTTTGGCATAGTTGGTGTTTCTTTAGGTATTGGTAGCCCCTTTTGGCCTGCTAATGCCTGAGCACGATAACGTGTTAAAGCAGCTACACCTTCGGCCATGCGCTTTTCCCAGCCGTCAGCGGAATTAATGTCTGGCAAGCGACCACGCTCGTTCTTGAACTGCAACGCACGCTTCGCCAGGTCGCGTGCTTCGTCTTCCGGGATGCTAACCTTCTTGGCAGAAATGCTGGCTTGGACTTGACGCAGGGATCTTTCATCCATCGCTTTCGCCAGCACAGCATAGGCGGCATCGAAGGGATTGATGCGATCGATTAAATCAATGTCCAGCTCGCGCACGTTAACGAACTTACGCACACCATCCAACAGCGCCGTACTGCCCTGCACTGCGTCGCCACCGTTTACATCGGCCTGGCCCAAGGCCAACTTGGCCTGCTGAGTAATGTTCATGGCGGCGATGGCGTGCTGGCGGATGGCTTCCTGATCGACGTCGCTCAAGTCTGGGTAACGCTCACGTACGATCTTGCCCATGCGCAATTGGGTCAGCTCTTCGGGCAGTGTATTTTCCTTGTCGAAAAGGCCGCGTTCCAGCACGGTTTTGTCCTGCAGGAAGTTGGTCACCACTTCGTTCAAATCTTCCTTGCAGATGCGCGTAGCCTCTGCGCTTTGCGGCGTGATCAGCCCCTTTATCTCGACATGGTACTGGCCTGTGGTTTCATTTACACCCAAGTTGGTGCCGCCTGGTTGATAACCATCAGGCCCATAAGTGAAACCCTCTTTCGGTCCTGTATCTTTCGGGGTGAACTCATAGCGCGGGGCTAACACCTGTTCCATCAGCAAGCTGGCGGAAATGGCCTTGAGCATATCGTTCACCGCCTCAGCAACAGCGGCTTGATCGGCTGCGGGCTCTGCGATCAGGTTGGTGAAGCGTGAGCGCTCCTTACCCTCGGCATCACGCGTTGCACGGCCAATGATCTGCACAATTTCGGTCAGGCTGCTGCGGTAGCCAATGGTCAGTGCATGTTCACACCAGATCCAGTCAAAGCCTTCCTTCGCCATACCCAATGCGATGATCACATCCACGTGGTCGCGGTTGTTCTTCTGCGCCGGGTCTTTCAGCGCGCCGAGCACTTTGGAGCGTCTGGTCGCGTCGCTGTCATCCACCAGGTCGGCCACTTTCAGCGTGCGACCGTCCTTGGCTTTGATGAGGTGGAAGCCGGTGGCCGGGTCGACACCCTGCCAATCGCCCAGCGCACTCATGATTTCGTTGACCTCGCGCTCCTTGTCTTTGAGGCTTTCGCGGGCATTCACATTAGGGATATGGATGATGGTTTTCAGCACTGGGTCCAGCACCTTGGCGACGGCATCCACATACTTGCCGGTGTAGAAGAAGTAGCCGATATCCAGCGACTTGAGCCAGCGGTAGCCGTTAAGCTGCTCGTAGTAAGTGTAAGTCACCGTCTCAAACCTGGCTTCTTCCGCCGGGGCCAGCACGGCCTCGCTGTCGCCACGGAAATAAGAGCCAGTCATGGCCACCAAATGCACTTTATCGCGGCCGATAAACGCGCTTAGCTGGCCGCCCAACTTGTTGTCCGGGTTGGCTGAAACGTGGTGAAATTCGTCGATGGCAATCAGGCGATTGTCGAAGGCTTCGATACCTAGCTCTTCCACGGCAAAGCGGAAGGTGGCATGGGTGCAGACCAGTGTCTTGTCGGCGCTTTTCAGGAAAGCGCGTACGGATTCCACCTTGGATTTGGCCACACGCGGCTCATCGATGCCAGGAGCATTGCATAGGTTCCACTGTGGAGCCACTTGCCAGTCCCAGTAAAAACCAAACTTGCTCAGCGGCTCATCGGCGAAGCTGCCGCCAATGGAGCGCTCCGGCACCACGACAATTGCCTGTTGCAAGCCCTGGTTATGCAGCTTATCCAGCGCGATAAACATCAGGGCGCGGGACTTGCCTGATGCGGGGGGCGACTTGATCAGTAGGTACTGTTCGCCGCGCTTGGTATAGGCGCGTTCCTGCATGGTACGCATACCCAACTCATTGGCTTTGCTGGAAGCCCCAGTGTGCGCCGTGGTGATGGATACCGATGGCACCGTGTAAGAGTTGGTTGGGTTGTGGTTCTGTTCGTTCATTGCGAGTCATCGTCCATGGATGCGTCATCACTTGCCAGTTCGCGCTCGATCTGTTCGATGCTGGGCAGGCTGGTTTGCAGCTCTGCCGGCAGGGACTCCACCAATTGGTATTCGGCCACACCGATGGGGCGGGCGTTATCACGCAGGGCGTATTCGGCCACTACCTTGTTCTTGCTCTTGCACAGCAGCAGACCGATGGTGGGGCCGTCCTGTGGGTGCTTGAGCTGGGCATCCACTGCAGTGAGGTAAAAACTCAACTGGCCCAGGTGCTCGGGCTTGAACTTGCCGGCCTTGAGTTCGATCACCACATAGCAGCGTAGCTTGAGGTGATAGAACAGTAGGTCGATAAAAAACTCGTCACCGCCCACATCCAGCAGCACTTGCTGACCGACGAAGGCAAAGCCTGCACCGAGTTCCAACAGGAACTCGGTGACATGCTTGACTAGAGCGTTTTCGATCTCACGCTCCTGCGCATCACAGGTCAGGCCAAGGAAGTCGAAGCGGTAAGGATCTTTCAGCGACTCGCGGGCCAGGTCGGACTGCGGTTTGGGCAGATGGCTCTCGAAGTTACTGACTGCCTTGCCACTGCGCTCCAACAGACGGGCCTCGATCTGCATCACCAGAATGTTGCGCGACCAGTTGTGCTCGATGGCCTTGGCGGCATACCAGCGGCGGGTTTCCGGGCCGGGCAACTTGTCCAGCAGCACCAAATTGTGACCCCAAGGCAATTGTGCAGCAGCCTGTTGCACAAACTCCGCATCAGGCCACGCCTCGGCAAAGGCACGCATATACTTGAGGTTGCGTGGCGAAAACCCATTCATATCGGGAAAGGCTGCGCGCAAATCCTGCGCCAAGCGCTCGATTACCTTGGCACCCCAGCCCTGTTGTGCTTGCCGGGTCAAAATATCGTGACCGATCTGCCAGTAAAGCTGCACCAGTTCGCGGTTCACTGCCAGCGTGGCGCGCTGCTGAGCATTATGGATGCGGCCTTTGAGGTCGGTCAGCCAGTCGCCGTAGCCCTCGGGTGGCATGCTCAGGCTAACAGGGGTGTCGCTCATGCCTTTATCCCTCGTGGCTTTTTCGGCGCGGCCTTCGCTGCGTTTGCCGCCATCTTGGTGTAGAGGTCAAACAGCTTTTCCAGCCGCTCGGTGTCGTTCTTGAAGCGACGGCCAATATAGATGCGCTCCAGCACTTCATCGTTGCGCTCGTGGGCACGGCGTAGGTTGTCCGGCATGCTGTCCGGGTTGTACAGATCGGCAATGGTGGCGGGGAAGTGCGCCTCTCGGGCCAACAGGATGTTTTCGGCGCAGGCGGTTAGGTCGGCCTTGTTTTGCTCTGTGAGCAGGGGGATCGGGAAGGTATTCCAGCCGAGGGTGTTGGAGTAGCGAAAGTCTGTTTTCATTTTGCCACAAACAGTACCAATCCAAACCAGGTGCAAACGGGAAGCGATAAGGGCCATATTCCAAAGAGGTGCATCGTAAAGAGCAAAGGCTAAGTCTGTGACTATTGAGCCTCTGGGAAGTAATCCTACGGGAAGATATTCACGGGACTCCGACGAAACCTTCGGAACAATCGTTACGACTTCATTGCCTATTTGTTTAACCTCTTCAAACTTGTGAGGCCAGGCAGCACCTTTCTTAGTGGCAGCCTTTGGGCTTTTTAGTCGAAAAGCAGCAACCGCATTTAATTTGCAATTGATGTCACTATTAGACTTAGCCTCTTGCTCTTGGCTGTCAGAAATCCACAAGCAGAAACGCACTTCACCTCGAATATACTCACTTGCACCATATACGCGCTTAAGAAATTTAACTACATCCACATTACCTTCTACTAGCCTTTGCTTTTCCTCCTCTGCGAAAAGCAAATTCCCACCTTCGACCGGCTTACCACCGGCATCCATCTGGCTTCTTTCATCGGCTGGGTACGTCTGTTTATCGACTATGACGTCTGCGCCGGATACCAAGTAAGCATTGATTCTATCGACATCTTTAACCGCCACCTCTCCATTGCTATTGGTCGAATAAATCCGCCGACTCCTCTCAGAGTCGTTAGAAATACAGACAATTACAACGGTCACACCTGCATTGTGACTTGCAAGATTTGTCCACTTAAATGAGGTATATGTAAATACGATCTGGTAGTTTTTTGCAAAAATTAACGGCCAGAGAATCGGTACTTGCTGCCCCTGACAAATGGAGTTGGTAGATACAAATGCAGCTTTTGCCTTGGTTTTGATACCATAGTCGGCAGCTTTCATAAACCAGCCCGCCACATAGTCTAGCGATTTCCAGTTTTTTGTGCGGGAGGCAAAGATGGCTTCCAAGTCTGCCTTCTGCTCATCAGTCTGCCAAGTTGAACCAAGATAAGGCGGATTACCACATATGTACGTCTCGCCACCTTCGTTCTCGAAATCGATTTCCGCCTGATTTAGTGGCGTGCCAAATAAGTCATCCGCAATTATCTTGACCGCCGTACCCGTAGGCCGGCAGACACTCAACCAATCTATTCGCAGCGCATTGCCACAAACAATCCAGTTCTGCGCATTCAGCGGTAAAAACTCCGCCAGAGCATCCTGCTGGCCGCGATAAAGCACATCGCATTGGAACTCGGCAATGATCAGCGCCAAGCGGGCAATCTCTGCCGGAAAGTCGCGCAACTCTATGCCGCGAAAGTTGGTCAACGGAATTTCAGACCTGTTGTTGGCCTCGCCTCGGCGGCGATTGATCTCTGCCTCGATCTCGCGCATCTGCTTATAGGCGATGACTAAGAAGTTCCCGGAGCCGCAGGCTGGGTCAAATACGCGGATACGCGCCATACGTTTGCGGAGGTTGAGCAGCTTGGCTTTGTTGTCTCCTGCCACATCGAGCTGAGCACGCAAGTCATCAAGGAACAGCGGATTCAGCACCTTGAGGATGTTGGGCACGCTGGTGTAGTGCATGCCCAGTGAGCCGCGCTCCTCATCATCGGCTACGGCTTGGATCATGCTGCCGAATATGTCTGGGTTGATTTTTTTCCAGTTCAGTTTGCCGGCATGAAACAAGTAAGTGCGTGCCATGCGTGTGAAGCGCGGTGCCTCGGTACTGCCTGAAAACAGGCCGCCATTCACGTAGGGGAAGCTGTTGGCCCAGTTGGGCAAGCGAAGCTGAACAGTGGCTCGCTCGGCCAGCTTGATGTTCATAGCGCGGAAAATTTCAGACAGCACCTGATGGGCGTTGGAGCCATCGCGTTCGGTGTACTGCTCAACCGTTTTGGTAAACAGGCCATCGCCATTAAAAATGTCGGTATCTTCAGCAAAAAAGCAGAACACCAGCCGCGCCATAAAATGGTTCATGTCGGCGCGGCGTTCGTCCTTGGCCCAGTCAGGGTTCTCGTTCAGCAACTCGACGTATAGCTTGTTCAGGCGGCTGGTAGCGCGCACGTCGATGGGGTTGTCCTTGATCTCCTTAATGGTGGAGATACCGGCCAAGGGCAACAAGAAGCCGAAATGGTTGGGAAAGTCCGGGTAGTCGCAGGCGATGGTTTCACCCGTAATGAGCTCTTCGGACTCCAGCGTTTGCCCGTCTGTGGCAAGGATGAACTTTGCTTTGGCCTTTGTGGTAGCCGGGCTGGCGCGCAATGCCTTGAGCGTTTCGCCCACGCTACCAGATTCGCATGCGGCGATATGAATGTTATTGCGCAGTAGCACGCCGCCAGGCACGTCGGAAGCGTTGTTGTTGCCGGCACGCAAGCGTTTGAGGGCTGTTTCCTTATTGCCAAAAGCGGCCAGGAAGACAAACGGAAATTCCACCGCGTCAAAGGGCTCAAGGGCCAGGTCCGAAATAGCGGACTCAATTTCTACTGCATTCATGATTTACCACTGTCCAGATCGCGTATGAACGAGTACGGCGAATTAAGCCGTTAATTTTGCGGATGATGACTAGGCCACTTGAGTGCTTCAACCTTCGTGCCGGCCACGGCCTGACATGATAACCCCGATAGCCTCGAACAAGGTCGTATCGCGTGTGGCGACAGCGGAACTACTAGAGCGGCGATGGCAGCATTGCAGCTGGATCACAGCAGTGACAGAAGAAAAACTTAACCCATTTCTGAAATTTAGTGGGGAAGCACGTTTGGGCTAAACGCAGAGGGCAGCTCACTGCCAATCATGGTAACGAAGCGTGCTGGTCAGATTGAATGAAATTGGGTGGCCAAGTGGAGTGCAGTATTCCAATTGGTATTCCAACCAAAAATAAAAATCGATATTAGTCTTATAAATCAATAAGATGCTAAGCGGATTCAAATTACCCCGGCCCACCAATCGAAGCTGACAAAGCCCGCCAAGTGCGGGCTTTGTTGCATCTGGGGTTTGGTAATCGATGGCTCACACATTCCCCTTTGCTGGCTCCTTTGCTTTTGAGTGTGCTGAACGGTTCTTGAAATGGTGCTTTGTAATCAGTAGGTCCCTGGGTCGACTCCGGGGCCGGTACGAAACCGACAAAGGAGTTTACTTGTGGCGAATGAGGTAACCCCAGCAAGGCAAGTAATGACACCCGAAGAGCTAGAGACTTCGGCTAAAGCAGTCAGCTTCGCTCGCGCACACAAGAAAGCAATCGCCAAGCGCCGGACTGACAAAACCATTTATCCGCCAGAGGAAGCTCCCGTGTCAGTGTTTATGGCCGGCTCCCCAGGGGCAGGTAAAACTGAAGCCTCAATCGCGCTTGTGAACCTTTTCGCTGACACGAAGATTCTAAGGATTGATCCAGACGAGCTTCGAAACGAATTTTCTGAATACTCGGGTAGAAACTCTTGGCTTTTTCAGGGTGGTGTTTCGATCCTGGTTGAAAAGATTCTCGACTTTGCTATCGATCAGAGACAGTCTTTTCTTCTCGACGGGACATTCTCCAACATCGATGTAGCCAGAAGAAATGTCGAACGGTCCTTGAAAAAGGGCAGATTTGTACAAATCTTGTACGTCTATCAGAACCCTCATCTTGCATGGGGCTTTGTCAAAGCTCGAGAGGAGGCAGAGGGTAGAAGGATTCGCAAGGAGCATTTCATCGATCAGTATTTCGCGGCGCGTGACGTTGTGAATACACTTAAGCTAGAGTACGGCGGCGATGTCCACGTGGATCTACTGCTCAAGCATATCGACAACTCGGGACGACTTTACAAAGCTGGTGTCGATAAAATTGACTACCATATACCTGAGCGCCACACGCGGGCCGATCTAGAGGCCGAGCTCGGGTTACCATCAGGAGCGCATTCATGATTTCGATTAAGCTAGGCCTTACCAAGGGCGCTAAAAGCCCATTTGCCGACTTTATTCGTAACGCGAAGTCGGAGCAAAAAAAGCGCGTTTACAGTGAGGTTCTGACCGAGGCGACCAAGCAACAAAACCTCGTGATGATGCAGGCCGAGGCGAAGCAAGCCTAATAGACCTGTATAGAATCAAAGAGAAGCCCGGCCAGATGCCGGGCTTTTTAGTTCCCGTATACGCTCGACATCCCCTTTCAGGGCCATCTTCATTGCGGCGGGACTCACGGCACATCCTTGAAAAAGACGGGGGTGCCCAAGCTCCAGCGTCGGCTTGGTCTTCAAGTCCCATGTTGGTGGCTTCACCATGGTGGCCGCATAGCGAAGGGACGGCCGGACGGTAAAGCACGGTACTCACTTCGATGTCGCTCAATAACGCCTGCGTCCGCCTCTCCCGATTTGCCTTCCCAACCTAGACCTTAATTGCAGCTTTACGTCCTAGGAAATTTCCCTCAAGTCGTGGCGAACTCCATGAACTGGCGAGTAACGATCCAAGAAGATAACCTTCCATCTTCGCTGCAACTCGGCGGACGGTTTTGACAGGCCGAAAAGCGTAGGGATCCCTAACCTTTCGGAGTTCCTGCATGAAAAAGACCAACCCACTTGAAAACCCAGCCCTTTCAGAGTCGGAAGACCTCGACCTGACCCAACTCTCCAAAGCCACCCAACGCGCCGTCAGCGCCCGCTTGCGCGACCCGAAACAGCCCGATCCCGTGAGTCATGTTTTCACCATTCTCCCCGACGTCGACACACCCACCCTGCTCGGCCACGCCAGCGAAACCCTGGCCTCCATGAACGTCATGACCACCGACCTGGCCGACCAGCTCGAAGGCTCGCATCGCAACGTGGCATTGGCGATTCAGCAATTGGCCGTGCTGGCCGAGATGTTGATCAATCGAGCACTGGATAACCTCGATTCGCCCACGCCTGCGGTCACGCCCGTCTGCCACTAAGTGATCACGCTCGTTGATCGAATGGAGGTTTTGTCATGGATCGATACATGCCGGTCACCGGCATCGACTGCACCATTGCGTCGCTGCTGATCGACACCGAAGCACCGTTGGATGTGCTGCATGAAACAGCGGCCTACCGCATCCGCACCGCGACTCAATTGCTGGAGAGCTTCGCCGTAAGCGAAGGCGTTCACAGTGAGCTGGCGCGGGTGTTGGTGACTTCGTTGCGCGATGGTTGCGATTTGCTGGATGTAGTTGGGCGGCGATTGCAGATGCAGGTTTCAGCGTCTTAACGAACCCGGCATAGAAAATCGTTGCCGCGCACCCAACGCAGAAAGGCACCTGACGAGCCTATCGCAGGTGCCTTTTTTGTGGATTTGGAATGTTGCGAATGTCCCCGCGCGCTCAGGTATTCTTCAGGGGCCCCGCCATTTTTTAGCGCACCCGCTGCGATTCAATGCACTATCCATGCGTGACGGGTATCGTGTTTCTCAACAATGCCTTTTGCTACGGAACAGACGATGACCAAAAGCGTCTTATACGCCTTGGGCGCTGCAGCCCTCTTTGGTGCCAGCACACCGCTAGCCAAGGTCCTGGGGCTGAACGTCTCCCCAGTCTTGCTCGCCGGTTTGCTTTACCTGGGAAGCGGCTTGGGTCTCACAATCACCAGGCTGATCCGTGATCGCGGTTGGCAGCCTGTCGGCTTAACAACCTCCGAATGGCCATGGCTCATTGGCGCTATCGCGTTCGGCGGAGTGCTGGGGCCGGTGTCTCTAATGTTCGGCCTTACCCTCACATCGGGTACCACTGCTTCGCTATTGCTAAACCTTGAGGCGGTGTTAACCGCCCTGCTTGCCTGGATGGTTTTCAAGGAGAACGCCGACCGGCGGATCGTCGTCGGAATGATCGCAATAGTGGCGGGTGGCGTGCTCTTGGGTTGGCCTCAAACTTCCGAGCAGATCCATGGTTGGGTTGGTCCGGTCGCAGTGGCGATTGCATGTTTTTGTTGGGCCATCGATAACAACCTGACCCGGAAGGTTTCCGCATCGGACGCATTGTTCATTGCAGGCATCAAAGGATTGGTCGCCGGGGGCGTGAACTGTGTTTTAGGGATTGCTCTTGGAATGCATCTCCCTGATTTGGCTCTGCTAGGGCCAACGCTACTCGTAGGATTTTTAGGCTACGGCGTTAGCCTGGTGCTATTCGTTCTAGCTTTGCGGGGGCTTGGAACAGCACGCACAGGTGCTTACTTCTCTACTGCACCGTTCTTGGGGGCCGCTATTTCAATCCTGTTTTTAGGCGAAGCAGTGACATGGGTGTTTTGGATTGCGGCAGGCCTGATGGGGTTGGGTGTCTGGATACACCTTACCGAGAGCCATTCTCACGAACACCAACACGATCCGCAAACGCATGACCATCCGCATATTCACGATGAGCACCATCAACATGAACATGCCTTTGAGTGGGACGGTACTCAACCTCATAGCCATTTACATGACCACGCTCCCATCCAACACAGTCATCCGCACTTTCCCGATATCCATCACAGGCACTCACACTGAGCGACTGAGATGGACGGCAGCGTGACCATACCGTTGAGTCGACAGCTATTTCGCAGAGGCAAGTGCACCGCTCGCCGGGGATAAAATCTGGATGCTGATCAATGCTTCAGGTTTATTATTCAGGCATGATCATCCCCCTCCAAATACCCGCAAGCGTGCATCCTTTGCACTCGCGGGGCCGCAGACAAGGACGTAATTACAATGGAAAGGGAAATTATCTTAATGCGTCATGGCCAGCCGAATCTGGCTGTGATCGACAAGATTTCATCAGTCGATATGAAACACTGGATCGAACAATACGACCTGTCCGAAATCATCAACCAGCTCGCCCCTGAGGCGAGTGTGGAGGTGGCCGCTACCGCCAAAGTGATCGTGTCGAGTACTGCGCCTCGGGCGTTGACATCCGTTCGGGCGCTGGGCCTGCAGCCCAGCCTTGTAGATGAGATCTTCTGCGAGGCGCAGTTGCCCTATGGGCGATGGACACGGCCGCGCCTTTCACCGTTTACGTGGGCATTTATTCTTCGAATCCTATGGTTGTGCGGTTTCTCAGGGACGGTCGAGTCTGCCCGCAAGGCTAAAATACGGGCCAATACGGCCGCTCAACAACTTCAATCGCTTGCCAGCGAAGGGCCAGTTCTCCTGCTCGGTCATGGATTCATGAATCGAATGATCGCCAAGCGATTGGAGGCTGCCGGATGGACTCGCCATAAAAGCAATGGCAACCGGTACTGGAGCGCGACGGCCTATCGGATGAATCAGGGTTAAGGCACGGTGATAGCCCTGCCTCGAAGAGTGATGGTCGGTATGCGTCCGGCAAAAGCATCTAGCCCGCTCTGCTAAGCCAAGACATGGTGTGCACTTCAATTTGACGCAGCCGCACTGTGCTTATCTATTTGCCAATCGTCGCGCCACGCGCATCAAAGTGTTGGTGCACGACGGGTTGGGTATTTGGCTGGCGGCCCGCCGCCTGCATCAAGGCAAGTTTTTCTGGCCGGGCTCTCGGCACGGCGCTCACGTGGAATTGAGCGCTGAGCAGTTGCACGTCCTTGTGCTCGGGCTACCCTGGCAAAGAGTCGGGCCAGGCGTCGCGATTTCTATCGTGTGACGCCTGCCATGACCTGCCTGGCCGTGCAATTGTCCGATGAGTCTATCGCTGGTATTGGCCTGCTCTGGCAAAATCGGCGGAATGACTTCGCTTCCCAATCTCGACCAACTAAACCCTGAACAACTGCGTGCCTTGGCGGCGCAGTTGATCCAACGCGTCGAGACGATGGACAAGCAAATTACCCATCACAAGTCGGTCAACGAGAAACTGGCCCACGAGTTCGTGCTGCTCAAGCGCTTCAAGTGTGATTTGATTGCCCAATTATTCGGCAACAGGTCAGCAACTTCACTCGCCCACTGCGTCGGCAGGCGCGTGAGAACGTCTTTCAGGTAAGCATATGGATCATGACCATGATTAAAGGGAATTAACGATGGAAATAGATCACATTTTTATTTGTGTGAATGATGACGGTATAGACGCTGATGCTCTGAAAGCCCTCGGGCTTGCTGAAGGGACGCCAAACGTACACCCCGGCCAAGGCACTGCCAATAGAAGGTTCTTCTTCCGAAACTCATTCATTGAGCTTTTACATCTCACCGACGAGTTAGAAGCTCAAAGTCAGTTAACAGCGCCAACCCAACTCTTTGACCGCCTCAAGTGCACAGATGGAGTCGCCTCGCCCTTTGGAATTTGCTTCAGACCATCCACCGAAGGCGAGAAACCAATATTTCCGGTCTGGGAGTATCGACCTGTTTACTTACCAGCTGCCCTGAAAGTCGACGTGGGACATGCGCCTATATCCGAACCGATGTGGTTTTTTCTTTCGTTTGCCAAGAGACCAGATGAGGCTCCGATTGAGCGAACGCAGCCGTTTGAACATCCCAACGGCTTTCGTGACATTACATCTGTGCGAGTTACCACTCCCAACAGCCAGGCTTTTTCTACCCCAGCCAACTGCGCAAACCAGCTGAAAGGATTTGAAATTGTTCATGGTGATGAGCATCTGGTCGTATTGGAAATCGATCATGGTGCAAGCGGCCATACACACGATTTCCGTCCAGAGTTGCCGATGATTATGAACTGGTGATGCATTGACCTAACCATTTAATCCCAACGCTGGGGGCGCTAGTTTGTGCTTCATTGAGGTTTGGATTCAGGAGGGTGGTTGGCCGGGCGCTTACGGAGTTGCTGCCGCATAGATGGAAATAGGCTTAGCTCCACAGAGCGTTTTGGCTCCATGCGTGCTGTGCTGTGGAGTAGAATGAGAACTTCACTCTTTGGATAGAGACGGATGTGAATGGAAGCGTTAGCCACTTTTTCTACTAAGAATTTCAAACCAACAGGTCTGAGCCCAACCCCCGAGATTACTACCTCCTTGCCAGTGTCTATCAGCACCATGGAGAAATGCTACTCGGGTGCTATCGACGGTGTTTCTTCAACAGTTTTTACTGCGGCATTCGACCAGACGACCAGGACAGGCAGTTACATCGCAATTGAGAGCTTCAAAGGTGCGGTGAATGGGAAAGAAGGCGCCTTCAATTTCATCCACTCTGCCTCCACAACCGGCACTGATCGGGCAGATGAGTTTTTCTGCATAGTCGGAGGCAGTGGTACAGATGATTTGAGAGGGATCTCGGGATCAGGAGGGATCAAGATCGACACCGATGGCACGCACCATATTTGGTTGAATTACCAACTCGAATAGATCAGAAATAGTTTTGAGGTAATGCCGCAGAGGACACCATTGCCCTGGATACTGCATCAGGGTAGGTGTCTTCGCCGGACGCTTACGATGGGCGCTCCGGGTCATGCGGGCTGAACGTAGCTAAAAAGAGTTTCTCTGACAGATTAGAGCCACGTCATCCTGGGAAATTTCCCGCAACCCGTAGCGGCTTCCATGAACTGGCGAACAAGGTTTCCGGAAGATAGTCTTCATTCTTCGCTACAAACCCTGCGGACGGTTTTCACAAGCCGAAACAGCGTAAGGATCCCTAACCCCATGGAACGCCCTTATGAAAAAAATCACCCTGCATTTAGTTGAAAATCCGGCCACTTCAGAGCCTGAAACCCTCGACCCAACCCAACTTCCCCAAGCCACCGAACGCGCCGTCAGCGCCCGCCGGCGCAACCTGAACAGAAACATCTTCAGCGTCCGCCCCGACGTCGATACGACCACCCTGCTCGCTCATGCCAGCGAAACCCTGGCGTCGCTCAACGTCATGACTTTGGACTTTGCCAATCAACTCGAAGGCTCGCAGCACAATGTGGCGCTGGCTCTTCATCAGTTGACGGTGTTGACCGAACTTTTGGTCAACCGAGCGAAGGATAACCTTGATCCGAACGGGTCGGTGACCGTGGGCAAACCTCCCGTCTTTCACTGAGTGATCGCGCTCGTTGATCGAATGGAGGTTTTGTCATGGATCGATGCATGCGACGGTCACAGACACAGATTTCGGCGTAGAAAAGCAAAATGGGCGACCTCATTGAGGTTGCCCATTTTTACGACTGCTATCGATTGTCCTTCGGTTTCACATCTTGAAGCCAAAACTCTGAACACTCTCTTGGCCGCTCAGCGCTTTATTTGTAGCCACATACAAATCACGTACATGTCCAACCAGAAACGCCCAAAACGCCGGTTCATTAACGGTTTGACTTACCAACTCCCCCGGCAGGAACCGACTCATTTCCTTGCGAAATTCAGTGGCTACTTTCGGATCGGTACCTAGCAGCGTTGAACGCTTCTTGAACAATCTCAAGAACTCGTCCTGTTCGCAGTGATGATCGCCCAGTTTTTTCGCAATCAGATCCAGTTGCGGTGTTATGCCTTGCTGACGTAGCCAAACCATGTCCCAAAGATCACGATTCTTGATTCGGTTAGGGCGCAGAGCAAACGCTACGATCTTGTCCGCATAGATTTCTTCGCGTGTCTCAGCCTGCAAGGTCAGACCGCTTGTGCCCATTTCGACACCATAAGGATTAAGCAACTGCATTGGCTGTGGCTGATAGCTCGGGATGGAGCACACGTCGATATTGATGCGCTGTGCCGGCAAGTCTTTGCGCCCTGGTCTGGTTTGAACCTTCAGTTTCCAGGTGTCGACATTCCCTTCCTCACGAACAGGCTCACCGACCTCAACTTCAAGGCCATATTTGGTTTTTAGTGTGGTGACCAATACATGGGCAAGCTCGGTCAGGCTCTCGCGATTGAAATCTGCACCACCGGTGAAATCCAGGTCCTCACTCAAACGGTTAGAACCGTAGCAAGCACGCAAACAGGTACCGCCAATAAAGGTCAGTTTAGCGAGCATGCCAGCAGAACTCAGCGCCAACATGATGTCGTGGTGCAGCAATTCCTTTTCTACCACGACCCGCAATGGCGCCAGATCCTGCTTGTTTTTTAGTGCCTCATCTACCAGTTCATCAAACAAACTCATTGGCAACGCTCCAATCGATCAAGTCCATATTTCGTTTCGCCGCCTTCATGTCTCGCAATGCCTGTTGTGGTGTTGCCCGCCATAGACGGCAACGTGCGTCATAGTGGAGCTGACCGACCAGATCCTGAGGTTTCTGGCGGGTGTGCACAAATTCGATAGTGCCCCAACGTCCGCATGAAAGAGTGCTGCTGCGCCCGGAAGACATCAGCGTGATCCAGTTGATGGGAATCTGCGAGATGACACCACAATCACTCAATGCTGTTTCAAGGCTGATGTAGTTGAACTGCATGGCACGCAGCCTGGCGGCGGCATGAAACAGCACCAGTCCGCTGGACGGCATGGTCGCTTCAAACAGGTAAAGCCCTCGGCACACTCGCGCCAAATAACCTTCCGAGGCCGCACGACTCAACAAGGTTTTGTACGCGCCTTCAGAAATGTCGGGCACCAACGCCCTGAGATCGTCCGGGGTGAACAGATAGCGCTCGTCACTGGCCAACTGGGTCAGTTTCCGGAGAAGGCGCCCCATTGGCTGGGTGGATTTTGAGTGTGAGTGCATACCCATGGCTCTACAGAAAGTTTCACTTTGTGTAACTTACTGTTGAGTCACCTCGCAAAGCAATGATTTTTTCAGCGCCTCTTCGGCAGTGAGCAACACGGAGAAGCCTTCCATCCACATGAATTTTTCTTCACCCCACCGCCTCTCTCCAACCTGTACATTCCTCTCGCTCATTCAAGAAACTACGGTTTGCCCGCCTCCCGCGGGCTTTTTTTTGTCTGTCGTTTTTTAGCGGTCATTTCGCGTGACCGGCACTCGGCCCCGGATGCTTCAGCGGTACAAACACGAATCCTGCTCCGCACACCGCGCCCGATAACAACGCGAGGCTGTTCACCCTTCGTTAAGCATTCCCTCGATATGCTCAAGCTTCCCGGTCCCCCGCTCGGTAGCCAGAAACTCATGTCACGTACCGCCTCTTCACTGTTTCTGCTCGCCGCTCTGTTGTTTTTCTTCGCGTTGGGCAATCACCAATTACAAGGCTCCACCGAGGCCCGGGTTGCCGGGATTGCCATGCAGATGCACCTGGATAACGACTGGGTGACGCCTCGTTTGTTCGGCGAACCGTTTCTTGAAAAGCCGCCCTTGAGTTTGTGGCTCGATACCGGGGCGATTCGCGCATTTGGCGGTACGCCATGGGCGGTGCGGCTGGCGTCGGCGTTTGCCGGGCTGTTCAGCGTGATGCTGTTGTACGCGA
Organism: Pseudomonas lini; assembly: GCF_964063345.1. Taxonomy (NCBI): domain Bacteria; kingdom Pseudomonadati; phylum Pseudomonadota; class Gammaproteobacteria; order Pseudomonadales; family Pseudomonadaceae; genus Pseudomonas; species Pseudomonas lini. The sequence goes on along the minus strand of NZ_OZ061318.1, from coordinate 4,090,182 downwards.
TGCTGCGGCGGTTCGGCCGGCCCGAGGCAGTTGCCTGGATGGCGGGGATACTGCTGGCGACCATGGCCAGTTACTGGAGTAACGTGCGCGGCGTCGGTGAAGACGCGTTGCTGGCCCTTGGTGTGACCATGGTGTTGCTAGGTTTTTTTCAGAGTCAGCGACACTCAAGCATCGGCAACGCGTTACTGTTTGCTTCAGGAATCGCCATCGCGACCTTGAGCAAGGGCGTACTGGGGCTGGCGATGCCAGGGGTGGTGATCTTCGCGCATCTGTTGACCGAAACCTTGATGGATAAGCGCCTGAAGCCCTCGGACTGGCTGCGCCCCGGCGTGTTGACTCTGTTGGGATTGGTGCCGCTGATGATCTGGCTCGCGGTGCTGTATCAGCGCGGAGGGGCGAATGCCGTGGAGGAAGTGTTGCTGACCAACAGCATCGGGCGCTTCAGCGGTTCCTTCGTCGAGGCCGGGCATTACGAACCGTTCTACTACTACCTGGCCAAGCTGCCGGAGGCCTTCCTGCCCTGGAATATTCTGGTGTATCTGGGGCTGTGGCATTTTCGCAAAAGTTTGATGGCCAATCGTTACGTGTTGTTCTTCACGGTGTGGCTGCTGGCGCAGTTCGTCATGCTGACCCTGGCGTCGAGCAAGCGCACGGTGTACCTGATGTCCATGACGCCTGCGGCGGCGGTGATGGCTGCTGAATATGCGAGCGTGCTGTTAGAACGATTCAAAGCCCACATCGAAGCCCCGACCTGGCTGGGGCTCATTGCCCGACACCGTCACGGTGTTGCCATGGGCGTACTTGCCGTGGTGATCGGCGGTTACCTCGCCGCAGCGCAATGGGCATTGCCTAAGGCTGATCGCAAGCTGTCCTTCCTGCCGCTGACGGAGCAAATTCAGATGTTGCAGGCCAGCGGGCAACAGGTCGCCTTGTTTCAGGCGAACGAACGGGTGGGCGGCGCCAGCGTGTTCTACACCCGGCGCGTGCTCAAAGGTCTGGATACCGAGGCGCAACTGCATGAGTTTCTGCGTGCTTCGCCGTCCAACGTGGCACTCATGGCCGGGGCACATGAACCCGCTGCCCCCTTGAAGGTGCTCAAGACAATGAAGGTGGGACGTCAGGCTTACTACTTTGTAAACCTGTAAACGGCTCAACGACTGGTAGCGCGACCTTTTGCAGCACTGGCAGCTCCAGCCGCGCCCGTCCATAGAACGCCAACGCCGTCAGCAAACATGCCAGCCACACGAAGATTCCGGCCCAGAAAGTGTGGGACATGTAGTGCCAACCCTGTAGAACCCGCGTCGTGCCGTAGACGAAACCGAGCAGCAGCGAGCCATACATCAGCGCTTTGGAATACCGCCAGCGATAGCGGCGCGCCACGAAGTACAGCGCGAGCATGGTGAAGCCGCCCGACGCATGTCCACCCGGCCAGCAGCGACCGTCGCCGGCAACTTTCAGCAGATCGAAATTCTGGTACCACTCCTTGTGTTCGATTTTCCCGGCGTACTGAGTCGTCTCGACTGGGCAATACACACTGGTGTGGCCCTTGAGGTAATGGATAACGCCAGTGCTGATGGAAAACGCGAACACCACATAGAGGAAGTCCCGACGGTGTTTACTGGCGAACCGAAGCACCGGTGCGACTTTGATTTTTTCCAGGAACGCGATGATCTTCGAATGTTTTTCAATCTTCAGACGCGGCCAGAGAAACGACAACAAAGCGCCGATCATCGCGACCTCACCGGTCCAGTTCGGAATGATCCGCGCCCATTTGTGAGTGATTTTTTCGAACAGATGGACATGCTGCAACGGAAACAACCGTGTGGCCGGATCATAAAAAAGATCGCTGAAGGCGATGTCGATTTTGGTCATGTCAAACAGCAGGAACACCACGACCGCGCAGGCCAGCGCAATACCGAAGTTCGCCCAATAAAAGCGGTAACGGGAAGCAGTCAGCATCGTACGTTCTGATCCAGAGGAATAATGAAGAAACTCATTCGGTGGTCACCGAATGCCAATCAGAGGCTTCGATGAAACCGAGCATGCGCGGTGCCTGAGGCTTTTCAGCGGAGATAAACAGAGAGGCGCCGTAGCCAAGGGTGGCGGTCGGTAACTTGAGGTCTTGTTCCAGTTGCGACATGCATTCGCTGTGGGTCACCAGGATCAGGTTGCGTCCGGCCACCTTGTGCGCCAGGACATCACGCAACATGCTGCCTCTACAGTGAACCAACCAGTCTTCGCCAACGCCGACCTTGTTGAACATGTAACCGGCGGTTTGCGCCGTGCGCATCACCGGGCTGTTGTAGATGTCGGCCCGATCCAGGCCCAAATGCTCGAACTGCGCACCGACACGCACTGCCACGCTACGCGAGCGATCCGTAATGCCATCGTTGCCGATCAGACAGGCCGCGGAGGAGTGATCGCAGCGCTCGACGTGACGGACCAGCACGATCATGTCGCCCTTGGCCCAACCGACCGCCAACGCTCGGGCCCCCATTACATTGCCATGGGCCAAGTCCGGCACAGCAGCGGGCCGCAACAGCCAAACCGTCAACGGAATAACCAACAAGGCAGACACCAGCACGACTGCGGCGTTTCGATAACGGGCCAAACGACTCAGATCAATCGAGCGTTTTATCCCGAACAGACTCAGTCTCAATTCCACATCAAGCCGCCTCGCCGGCATGCACCCATTGTCATTCGATGACGCGAGGGTAAAGAGGCGCGCGTCGGCAGCTGGTGAAACCCATGTGAAAAAAAGCTTAAGACCCGCCAAAAAATCTTGTTACAGAATCCCTCCAGCAAAATCCTTTCAGCTCTCGGCATTACCGCCGATATAGAGCTGCTAACCCTTGCTGGCTCTTAAAACAACAATCTTCCAGCCAACCGACGATCAAGAAACACAACGTTCCTGGAGGAATATTGATGAATAACTGGTTCGGTAATATCAGCGTGAACCTGAAACTGGGCCTGGGATTCGGCCTGGTCCTGGCACTGACCTGCGTCCTCGCCCTGACCGGCTGGACAAGCCTGGGCGGGTTGATTGACCGCAGCAACTGGATGAGCGACATCACTCAGCTAAACGCTGGCCTGACCAAGCTGCGCGTGGTTCGCCTGCAATACATGCTGACCAACGGCGATGAAACTGCCGCACAGAATGTGCAGTCCACCCTCGACAGTTTCGTCGCTCAGCAACAAGCGTTGCTGTCGAGCTTCAAGAGCCCGGAAAACCTCAAGCTGCTCAAAGAGCAGAGCGCGACCATCAGCGCTTACCAGATATCCCTGAACAAAATGCGCAGCGCCTACCGCACCGGTAACAGCGCCCGCGACGCCATGGGCGCCAATGCTGAAACCGCCAGCAAGTTGATCGACGCGATCAACACCCGCGTGCAGCAAATGCCCCTGAGCGACCAACGCTTCGAACAATTCCAGGCGATCACTTCGGCCAAGGAAGCGTTCATCCTGGCTCGCTACGAAGTGCGTGGCTACACCGCCAGCACCAACGCCGAGACCGAGCAAAAAGCCGTCGGCCAACTGGACACGGCCATCGACAGCCTGAAACAGCTCAACGTGCTTTTTGCAGAGACTCAGCAAGATGCTCTGCGTCAGCTGGAAACCGCGCTGAGCAACTACCGCAGCGCCTTGCAAGCGTATAAAGCCGCCAATACCGATGCGGTGCAGGCGCGCAAGGAAATGACCGAACAAGGCGCGACCATCGTGACCCTGAGCGATCAGCTGTATCAGATCCAACTTGACCGTCGTGACGTCGAAAGCGCCCAGGCCCGCACACTGCAACTGATCAGCACGTTGCTGGCGTTGCTGGTGGGCGTCATTGCCGCCGTGATCATCACCCGTCAGATCACCGGCCCGTTACGCGACACCCTGGCCGTGGTCGAGCGCATCGCCAGCGGCGATTTGTCCCAGGACGTCAAAGTGACCCGCCGCGACGAACTCGGCGTGTTGCAGCAAGGCATCGCGCGCATGGGCGTGACCCTGCGCGATTTGATCAGCGGTATCCGTGATGGCGTCACCCAGATCGCCAGCGCCGCCGAAGAACTGTCGGCGGTGACCGAGCAAACCAGCGCCGGGGTCAACAGCCAGAAGATCGAGACCGATCAGGTGGCCACCGCCATGCACGAGATGACTGCCACGGTGCAGGAAGTCGCGCGCAACGCTGAAGAAGCGTCCCAGGCCGCAGCCGCCGCTGACGGCGAAGCACGCGAAGGCGATAAAGTGGTCAACGAAGCCATCGCCCAGATCGAGCGCCTGGCCAGCGAAGTGGCGCGCTCCACCGAGGCCATGAGCGTGTTGCAGAAGGAAAGCGACAAGATCGGCAGCGTCATGGATGTGATCAAGGCCGTGGCCGAACAGACCAACTTGTTGGCCCTCAACGCCGCCATCGAAGCAGCCCGTGCCGGTGAAGCCGGTCGTGGTTTTGCCGTGGTGGCCGACGAAGTTCGCGGCCTGGCCCAGCGCACGCAGAAATCCACCGAAGAAATCGAAGGCCTGGTGGCCGGTCTGCAAAACGGCACCCAGCAAGTGTCGGCCGTGATGAACAACAGCCGCGCCCTGACCGACAGCAGCGTGGCGCTGACCCGCAAGGCCGGCGTGTCACTGGATAACATCACCCGCACGGTGTCGAACATCCAGTCGATGAACCAGCAGATCGCTGCCGCCGCCGAGCAACAAAGTGCAGTGGCCGAAGAGATCAGTCGCAGCATCATCAACGTACGCGACGTGTCCGAACAGACCGCCGCCGCCAGCGACGAAACCGCTGCGTCCAGTGTTGAGCTGGCGCGGTTGGGTAATCAGTTGCAGATGATGGTGAGTCACTTCAGGGTGTAATGCCCTGTCTCTTCCCGCCAGTTCCTGCACTAGCGGGGAATTCAAGAACGCTCGGCCGTGGGGTTTGCAAATCCCACGGCCGCCTCCCCTTTTTCCCCGACCACGTGCTGAAAATTCCAGTCTTCCATCAGCGAAGTGACTGACAGCCCGCCCTCACGCCACGCCCTAATGTTGTTTGCTCCATCAAAGGAGCCCAATCGGCATGGACGACAATCCGTTACTCACCTCCCTGATCGGCGCCTACAGCACCGAGAAAACCCACAAAGAGTCACTTGAAAAGCTTTTTAAAAACACGCTGAAACTCACCTCGGTGTTCGATATCACCCGGCTCACCGAAACTCAATTCAAGGAGCGTTTACACAACGCCATCCAGAACGACGAACAGCTCAAAGGCTACGCAAAAAGTATCTACGACAATGCCAAATGCCTGGCCGCCCAGATCAGCCATTTGTATCGGGAGCAGCGGCTTTCAGACGGACTTGCTCAACACCAATGGCACCCTCTCGGCATTCGTGCGGTCGAGCAACAGGGGCCTTCCTACACCAATCTGTTCAAGGAAAACTGGAACGAAGCGTGCAAGACTGATTCGATCGCATCCATTGACTCACCGGTCGCCTACCTCAGGGCGCTGTACCTCTTTGCATTGCAACTGGAGTCCAGCACGTCGCAATCGGCGACTGAAAAAGCCAATCGAATCTTGCTGGAAAAACGACGACCCGACCTGGCAGATCTGTCGATCGATCAGCAAAGCACCTTCGCGGCACAACCGATGCTCGGGCTGGTCAATTCGATACTGGACCGCAATATTCAGAAGGCGCTGCCCCCCTCCGACCAGGGAAAATCGACCTATGACGTTCTGGCGCAAAAGTCCTATCCCTTCGCACTCCCCTATGAGTTTTTTCAACATCAGTGCCTGCTGGGACTGAGCGGGGGCAAACCGGTACTGGGAGAGCTGAACTACCTCATCAGCGACGTCCTGCCTCTGAATCCAAACCGAAACACACAGTACGGCAATGTATTGGAGACCACCTCTGATACCGCTCAGATGCTGATGTCCGGGCTTGGACCGAAACGCCAGGCACTGCTGACAGAGACGGCTTTCGCCAAAAACACCGACTGGACGCAGATATACGGCACCGCGTCAGTTTCCGACCTGAAGAAAATAAACAGCTTTCTGGAGCGAACCGAGCTCAAAGCCGAACAACTGGAGGCCTTGCTCGCACAAGGCAAGCACGCACCGAACACATCGCCTAACGTCTCAACCGGGGCACCACTCGTCCATCCATTCGGAGCCCGCTACGTAAACGGACCTCCTGCTGAAAACAGCACATCCATGAGCCTGGACACGGAAACAAAACCCAGGGAAATCGCCCATCTCACAGAGAAACGACTCGAGCGTCTGCATCGAATGATCCGTCTTCAACGTTGGCTCGACATTCCGTTCAGCGATCTGGACACCTTGATTTGCAGTGCATTCGAATCGCAGATACCGCGCAATCAAAAGATGCAGCTCGACGTTTATCTCATGCGGACTCTCGGCACTTACCGTTATCTGAGCCGCAGATATTCGATTACGGCTGAAGAGTTTGCAGCGCTGCTGTATCAGGTATCACCTTGCGCCAGCGGCGAAAACATCCCCCTGTTCGACAAGGTGTTCAATCGGGCCCGACTGTTCGATACGCCATTGAAACTGGATGGCCGAACGTTTACCGCGGGCGGTTCCGATCCCGATTCGCACACCGTGCTCCAACACTTGAGCGCCAGCCTTGGCTTGCCGCTTACAGAGGACTCGCTCCTGCAAGTGGTCAAGAACACGCAGAAACACCTGGGTTCGCTCAAATGTGATCTGCACACGCTGTCTTCCATTTATCGCCAGGTACGCACGGCTCGATTGTTCGGGCTTTCGATCACCGAACTGACGACATTGACGAATTTGCTCGCAGGGGAAAGCATTTCACTGTGTCTGGTAACCGGGCAAATGCCTGCGTCCGACATGTTCAACGTGCTGATGCAATTGGACTGGGTGACCCGCTGGATCAAAGAGTCCATCTTCGACATCCCCATGCTGCAACGCGTTCTTGCACTGTCGGACGCTGGCGACTATCCCTTGGGGGATCTGCAGCAACATCTCATTCAATTGAAACAGCAAACACGCCTGAACCTGATAACCCCACAGGAACTCGCAACGTTGGCGCTGCCGCAAACGGTGGATTTGCGCGCGGATCTGGCCAAGACACTGCTTGATGAGAAGGGTCTGGTGAAAAACTTTGCGCCCGGGATTTACAGCGATACATCGCAAAGTCTGACCCGGGCCGTGAACACAGCAATCGATGTCGAGACGCTCATCCTGGATGAGGACGCCGGAAAAAACCTGAGGCTCAAAAACGACTGCAAGCCAAAACTGACAAACCTTCTCCTGCGGGCCCATGACCGCCAACAGCATCTGGTCGAAGTGTTTTTGCAGGAAGCGCTCCTGCTGCCCATGAACTGCGCAAAGGATGTCGTGATCTGGGCGAACACCTCGGTGCATCAGATTCTCACCACGGTACTGGAGTCAAAGGACTCGCATCAGCTGGCGCGCCAGTTGCATTCGCTGTTGCGCCACGCGGAGGTCGCTGCACGGCTGCAGTTGAGCAACAAGGCCCTGACCAATTTGCTGCGCCGGCCCTCGTGGCTGGACACGCCCGACGGCCAACTGAGACTGTCATTCAAGGTTTTGTATCTGTTCGATCGCTTCATCCATTTCCTTGATGCTTACCGGCAACCGGAAGAAAGCCTGCTGAGTTACCTGGAGCTGGCTGACCTGCGCCATAGCGGAGGTGACTACAACGGCCGTCTGGCGCAATTGCTGAGCTGGACCACGGCAGAAGTAACCGTACTCACCTCGAACCTGACGTTCCGGCGCGCCATGACCATGAAGGAAATCGATTGGGTAGCGCGCTGCCACGCCACCTGCAAGGCCACCGGCCTCAGTGCCGCCGCCCTGCTCAAGGCCACTAGCCTGGACAACGCCAGCCCGGCCGATCAATGGAAAACCGTCGGTGAAGCGGTCATGGCTGCCAGCCACTGACTCCACTGCATGCTCAAGGAACGAACATGTGTGCTGCTATTGAAAAACAACTCAACGAGAGCCTGCGTGATGCGCAACTCGGGTTCTATCTGTCTGCAATCGTCCCTCAGGATGCAACACTCAAATCCCTGAAGATTGCAGAGCACCTCAAGACCGCCGATGACCTTTACCAGTACTGGTTGCTGGACGTACTGGTCAGCCAGGACGTGCCGACCAGTCCGGTGGCCTGTGCCATTGCCAGTCTTCAGCAATACATCAACAGCATTCTGGCCAATATGGAGCCTGGCTATCACACCGCGCAAATTCCTGCCGAGCAGGTCGAAGCCTGGCGCCTGGTCATGCATCACTACCAGGACTGGGCGAGCAATCAGCGTCTGTACCATTTCCCCGCGGCCTATCTTGACCCGACGCTTCGCAAGACCAGAACAGATAGCTTCGGGCAGCTGGAAAACGACCTCAACCGCAACCAGCTCACTGCCGAATCAGTGCAGACGGCGGTGCTGGCCTACCTGAGCCGACTGGAGGAAGTGGCCAACCTGGAAATCGTCAATGGGTACATCGATGGAAGCGATTTTGCCAACAGCACCTACTACTTCATCGCCAGGTCACGTGCGGCCAACACCTGGTATTGGCGCTCGCTGGACATGGCCTGTCGCCCCTTCATGCCGGGCTCCCGGACCGCAAAATACGATGCCCCGGAACCGCAGGCATGGTCCGACTGGCATCGGATCGATCTGCCAGTAAGCGACAGCACCATCGAACACACCACACGTCCGGTCATGTTCAATAATCGCTTGTATGTGATCTGGGCGGAATGCATCTGGCAGGATCAATCGGCGACAGATAAGCAGAGCGTAACCCGACCGCTGTTTCGCCTGAACATGTGTTTCAAAAAATACGACGGGAGTTGGAGCGCGCCACGAACCTGTGCACAAAGTTATGCCCCCAAAACTCTCGGAACGTCGAACTTGGCGATGTTGCAAAAAAGCACCCAGACCCTTGCTATGCAAACTTACAAGAGTGATTCCACAGTTCTGTTCATCGGTCTGTTCACCAAGGTGAAAATAACGGAGACACAGACTGAACTGTTCATGATGTCGGCCCGCATCGACAAGGATCACGTCATATCCACCGATATCATTTTCAAGGAATCAACCCCTGGGGTTGATGCTCATCTGTCGAAGCTGATCGAATTCTTATTGTTGGCCGAGCATAAACACTTCCAGTTCAAACTCACCCAGCCAATTTTCGAGCTTGATAAACAGCCCGACAAGAACGCCCCCAAGATTGATTCCTACACGGATACTGCGTTAGGCACGACAGACTTCATCGACTTCAAAAATACTGCGATAGAAAAAAGCGAAGTTCAAACCGACCAACCTCGCCATCCCATCCGTATGAACATCACCTTCGCCAGACACCTGATCGAACGCGCCGAAGAAAGCATGGACAAGTTGCTGAACTGGCCTTCTCAACATCTGCAGGAACCACCCTTCGAGAACAGTAAACCGTCAGAGCAACTGGATTTCTACGGCGCCTACGGCCGCTACTTCGTGGAGCTGTTCCTGTACCTTCCCTGGCTGGTGGCGCACCGCTTCAACCAGGAACGCCAATACAGCGAGGCCGAACGCTGGATGCATTACCTGTTTGATCCCGGCCGAAAAGAAGTCAGCGACGGTCATCCTGACTATTGGAACGCCGAGCCACTGATCAACAAAACGCCTACATCAGCCCAGTCCAGCCATGCCATTCAGGATCCACAAGATCCGCACCAGATTGCACTGAGTCATCCCGTGCACTTTCGCAAAGCCTTGTACATGCTCTACATCGACATTCTGCTCAACCACGGGGACCACGCGTACCGCGAATTGACCCCGGACAGCCTGACAGACGCGAAGCTCTGGTATCTACGCGCCCAGAACCTGCTAGGCCCCCGCCCCGATATCCGGCAGACCGATCTATGGACATCCCTCCCGCTGAAAACCTTCAGCGAGCAGACCAGCACAAAGCTGCGGGAGTTTGAAAAAACGCTGGGGTCAGAGGGCCAAAATCACCTGAACGTGTCCTCGACGGGGCTGGCTCCTGCGGTGTGCGTCCGCCCTTATGTACGCCCGCTTTCCACACAGGCCATTGACTCCCCGCATTTGCGCCTGCCCTTCAACCCCATACTGGTTCCACACTGGGACAAGCTCGAAAGTCGCTTGCACAATCTTCGGCATAACCTGGACATCGTTGGCCGTCCCCTGAGGCTCTCGCTCTTCGCCCCACCAGCCGTGGCAAATGAACTTATCGGCGCCAACACCCCACGCGCAGCAGAGCCCGGCACTGACCGACACCAGGGCGAAGAGATTCCGCCTTATCGCTTCAGCACGCTGCATGCCCATGCCATGAGTGCGGTAGAGACCGTGATCCAGTTCGGCGCCGCCTTGATGTCGTTCATCGAACGCAGTGAGCAAGCCAGCTACCAGGAACTTCAGCAACAACATGTCTGGGATATCGCCAACATCGCAGTAGACCTGCAGACCCAGGCCCTGAAGATCGATCAAAAATCCCGGGAAGCATTGATTGCCGGTAAAGCCATCGCCGAGGGTCGCCGTGATTACTACAGTCAGTTGGTCAACGAGGTGGTCAATCCAGAAGAAGTGGCAGCCGCCGCTTTGCATTTGACGGGGCGTATCACAGAAGGAGCGGCTCATGCGGCACATGCCGTCGGTGAAGGGCTGAAGGTTCTTCCCAACGTATTTGGCCTGGCGGACGGCGGCGCTCGCCTTGAAGGTCCTCCCTTCGCCGCGATGGCCCTGGCCCAAGGCGCGGCATCCGCGGCGTATGGCGCGGGCGATGCTCTGGAACGTGCTGCGCAGTACCGTCGCCGTCACCAGGATTGGACGCTTGCACGCGATCAGGCGACCCTGGAAATCGCCCAGATCGATGCACAACTGGCGCTGCAGGTCGAACGGGAAACCGCCTCACGACTGCTATTGCGGCAGACCCAAACGTCTCTCGACCAGGCCCGGGCCTCCTATGTTTTCCTCAGCAAGCGCTTCACCAACTCCCAGCTTTATCAGTGGTTCACCCAACAATTCTCCAGTTTCTATTATCAGGTGTATGACTCGACCTTCTCTCTGTGCCGGTCCACCGAACGGAGTTGGCGCTACGAGTCGGCCGACAACTCCACTCAACCGCTCTTCCAGAATTTGTCCTGGAACAGCACTTACCGTGGACTCGGCCCCGGCGAACGTATGAAGCTGGGCCTGCTGAAGATGAAGAATGCCTTCCTTCTGGGCAACGAGCGTGAGCTGGAAATCCGCAAGACCGTGTCGCTGTGCCAACTCAAGGCGAAAGACCAGACGCCGGCATCGATCAACAAGCCGTGGGATGACACGGCCGCATCAGACATCGGGGTAACGCGCACAGGAATCAAATCCGACCTCGTCAATAACGGCTGGTGCGAATTTGAACTGACGGCGCTGCTGTTCGACAACGACTACCCCGGGCACTGCCTGCGCCGGATCAAGAGCATCAGCATTTCCCTGCCTGCCGTCGTTGGTCCCTATGAAGACATCCGCGCCACGCTGACCCAGACCAGCAGCGAAGTGCTCATGCCCGGCGACGACAAGACCGTCCTGAAAGGTCTGAGAGCCAATCAGCAAATCGCACTCTCGACGGGTGTCGATGACAACGGTCTGTTCACGCTGAACTTCCAGGATGAACGCTACCTGCCGTTCGAGTACACCGGCGCTGTTTCGAAGTGGAAGTTGGCGTTTCCCAACCACACCGCTCAAAAAGTCATGCTCCAATCCCTTACCGACATCATCGTCCATGTTTGCTACACGGCCCGGTCAGGCGGAGGTTCGCAATGAACGGGCAGTCTGAAATTTCCGTGAACGCTCCGTCACTGCCCAAGGGTGGCGGTGCCATTCAGAGCATTGGTAAAGGCGCGGACAGTATCGGCCCCAACGGCGCGGCGACCTATGAGATCGCATTGCCGATTTCGCCGGGACGCGACTTTGCCCCGTCACTGGCACTGAGTTACCAAAGCTCTGCCGGCAATAGCGTGTTCGGCATCGGTTGGGCAATCTCATTGCCGGTTGTGGCGCGACGCACCAGCAAGGGTGTGCCGACCTATACGCAAGACGACGAGATTGTCGGTCCGGGCGGGGTTGTATGGTTGCCGGAGCGCGACACAAACGGCGCGCTCGTTGAACTCCAAATCAGCAAGTACAACGAGCTTCAACTGGATACGGCTTACTCAGTCGTGCGTCATTTTCCTCGTGTCGAAAGGACGTTTGAACGCATTGAGCATTGGTCCTCGGAAACCGACAAAGCAGGCTTCTGGCTGATCCACGGTGCAGATGGCAGCCTTCACTTGTATGGAAAAAACGCCTCTTCGCGTCGTGCCGATCCACTGAGCGCTAACCGGGTCGCAGAATGGTTGCTGGAGGAGAGCATGAATGCCCATGGCGAACACATTGTCTACCGGTACAAACCCGAAGTGAACAATGAGGGCCCCACGGCACAGCGCTATTTGAGCGATGTCTGCTATGGCAACTTTGCTGCGGATGCTCACCTGTATTCATGGAAAGAAGAGCGCCTGAAAACGGTGGAATGGCACTTCGAAATGCTGTTCGACTATGGCGAACGCAGTATCGGCTACACCGGAAAACCGTCCTACACGGCGCAGCAGTGGCTAAGGCGCGAAGACAGTTTTTCCAGTTTCGCTTATGGTTTTGAACTGCGTACCGAACGCCTGTGCCACCAGGTCCTGATGTTTCACCGCTTCCCTTGCGAGTTGGGCGTCGATCCGGTTCTGGTTCGGCGCCTGTTGCTGGAATACCGCCAAACGCCATTGGGTTATCACCACCTGTGCGCGGCTCATGAGCAGGCGTTTTCCGAATCGGCCACCGCCGATAATCATCCCCCGGTCGAATTCAGCTACAGCCCGTTCAATTTGAATTTTTCCGGCCAACGGTGGCAACCGTTTGACCACATGCCGGGGTTCAACGACGGACAACGCTATCAGCTGGTTGACCTCTATGGCGAAGGACTGCCAGGGATCCTCTACGCCAGTGACAATGCCTGGCTCTACCGCGAGCCCACGCGAGCCAAGGGCAAACAAGAAGCAGTGGCGTACGGTCAATGGCACACCTTGCCCGCTATCCCGATGTCCAGTGCCACAAAAAAGTCACTGAGCGATCTCACCGGTGATGGTCGTCTGGACTGGGTGATCAGCCGGCCCGGGCTCCACGGGGTTTTTTCTCTCAACCCTGACCGTACCTGGTCGAATTTCGCCGCTTTCAGTCAATTCCCTCTCGAGTTTTTCAACCTTGAAGGGCAACTGGCCGACCTGACGGGCCAGGGGTTCAGTGACCTGACGCTGATCGGCCCTCGCAGCGTGCGCTTGTACACCAACCAGCGAGAAGGGGGTTTTGCGGCGGCCCGCGAAGTCCCTCGTGCCCTGCATGACGATTCCCTGCCGGTGCTCAGACCATCACCCGCCGAACTGGTCGCTTTCAGCGATGTACTGGGCAGTGGCCAGCAGCACCTGGTGCGCATTCGTCACAACGAAGTGAAGTGTTGGCCAAACATGGGCCATGGACGCTTCGGCAACGGGATTGTGCTGGGCTCGCTGAACATTGCTCGCGAGACATTCGACGCGTCACGTATTCGACTGGCGGATCTGGATGGTTCTGGCGCTACCGATCTGATTTACCTGGACGCGGATCATGCACAGATCTTTATGAACCGATGCGGCAATGGCTTCGATGCGCCCATTGTCCTGCCCTGGCCGGCGAGCGTGAAGTACGACCGGCTATGCCAGGTGAGCGTCGCCGATCTGCAGGGGCTCGGCTGCTCGAGCCTGATTCTGAGTAGTACCCATGAAGCTACCCGGCATTGGCGCTACGATTTCATCAGTGCCAAACCCTACTTGCTCACCGGCACCAATAACAACATGGGCGCTGCCATCAGCATCGATTACCGCAGTTCAGCGCAGGAATGGCTGGATGAAAAAGAAGAGGAGCTCAAAGCGGATCGCCCTCCCATTTGCCATGTGCCGTTTGCCCTGCCCGTGGTTTCAAAGCTGACCCGACTTGATGAGATCACCGGCAACCGATCAAACCAGAGCTTTTCCTACAGAAAAGGCTATTACGATGGCATCGAACGTGAATTTCGCGGCTTCGGTCTGTTGGAGCACACCGACAGAGAAGAGACAGAGGGCAGTATCGACGGGGCAGCTTTCACCCCGTCATTTCTGCAAAGACGCTGGTTCCATACCGGGCAAAACATCGACATGCCACGTACCCGGTACAACCGGGCAGACAAGCAAGCGGTCCCCTTGGGCAAAACACTGCTCTGTCAGTATTCGGCAGATATCGGCAGCGACACTCTGATCCAGACACCGGATGAGCTGACCATCCTTGAAATGGCCCGAGCCCTTAGCGGTTATCCGCTGCGTACCGAGCTCTTTGGACTCGATAAGCGCAGCAAAACCAGAACACTTTATTCGATTGAAGAAAACCGCTTCCTGATTCGGCAGTTGCAGCCCCGAGGAATTTACCAGCGATACGCCAGGCTGTTGCCACTGCAATTGGAGGCCATCCGTTACCAGTACGAAAACGTTGCTGATGACCCTCAATGCCAGCACACGATCAATTTGCAACACGATGCCTATGGCGCCCTGACTCATAGCCTGAACGTCCATTACGCGCGACGTAAAACGGTCGACGACACGCCGCCGTACAGCGACGAAGACCCACAAAAATGGTGGCGCGACGCCCATGATCCGGAGCAACAGTTCTATTACCTGACCGAAACCCGTGCCGCATTCATTCATCTGGATCAGGTTCAGGGTTGGCGCCTGGGTCTGCCCTACCGTCAGCGCATCAATGGGTTGAAATTTCCCAAACTGCCGGAAACCGACGGTTTGACCGCCAAGGGCATAACCTATGAAAAACTTGTCACGCTCGTCACAAGTGCCATGTGGATGGATCGGTGCGTCCTGACCGGATTGAGTGTGCAACGCTACAGGCACGCATCAAACCCGCAGACCTTGCCGGATGGCATCGCAAGCTTCGAGGCGCTGATCGATCATGTGGAAACGGCTGAACTGGACAGAACGGCCTTCAGCGCATTCGACGTCCTGCCGCAAGCCTCAAGACCTAAAGGAGGGTTGCTCGAACGCAGCGGCTATCAGCGCATGAGCGATTTTTTCCCCGAGTGCTCCACCACGAAACTCTGGTCAGTCAAAAGCGCTTTCGTGACGTATGCCGCAGTGGAAGGTTTTTACCGACCGAAAACCTTTCAGCCCAGCAAGAGCCTTGGTGTAACCGAACTTCGCTACGACAACCGTTACTGCTTCATCACCGAGTTCAAGGGGCCCGATCGCTGCATCACCAAAGCCAATCATGATTACCGGACGTTCCAGCCTAAAAGCATCAGTGATCCCAATGGCAATGTGCAGGAAGGTCTCTATAACGGTTTCGGCCAACTGTTGGTCAGTAGTTTCCATCGCTATACGAACAACAAGCTTGTCGGCTTCAAACCTGTCACCGAGTACCAACGACCGGCATTCGAAAGTCCGGAAAACGCGATCACGCAAGAAAAAGCGGCCCTCCAGAACGCCGCCAGTGCCAGCTATTACGCGCCAATGAGCTGGATGGGCCGCGTTTCGGACGCCGCATTGGCGGACCCAGCCTGGCTGAACCGCTGCGTGAGCAACCACGACCTGCTCCCGACGGGGCATATCCGTTCTTCGGCACGAACCCGATTGGCAAACCTTCAACGCCCCTCGGTCGACGACGACACACTGCAAAACGAACTCGCTGCTGCGCCTCGCGAACCGGTGCACATGGCCGTCCTGGTTTGCGATCGTTTTCCAGATGACGATCAGAAACAGATCCGCCTATCGGTTACTGACTTCGACGGCTTTGGCCGCATGCTCCAGAACAAGCAAAAGGTCGAACCGGGAATAGCCTTTGTCGTCAACGACCAGGGTCAGTTGACAAGCGAAGGAACGGCCCTCCGGCAACAGGCCACCGCACAACGCTGGCGCGTCAGTGAGCGGGTGGAATACAGCGATAAGGGATTGCCGATCCGAATCTACCGTCCTTACTTCGCCGATCAGCATCGTTACGTCGATGACGCGTCCCTGCGTGCTCACGGCTGCCACGACGAGCAGTTTTACGATCCGTTGGAGCGGCTCGCCTGCACGCGTCTAGCCAAACAAAACGGCGTGTCACCTATGCGCCGATATACCCGTCACCCCTGGTACACCGTGTACGAAGACGAGAACGACACTCTGGAAGAGGTCATGTCTGAACTGGCCAAAACAACCGGAGGTGAGGCATGAGCGTACACAACAAGACCCCGACGATCACCGCCATCGACAGTCGCGGACTGCCCGTACGACATATTGCCTATTGGCGACGCAATACCGGTGACATTTGCCAGGCGCGGATCAGCAGCCAAAGCCATGACCTTTCCGGGCGCCTGGTGGCACAAAGGGATCCGCGGCTGTTCGGTAGGCTTACGAAGGCCAATCTGCTGACCCACTACAGCCTGTCGGGCAAGCCATTGCTGACCGACAGCATCGACGCCGGTTGGCGCGTCAATCTTCCAGGGGACGCCGGGCAGATACTGCGCATCTGGGATCAGCGAGGCAGTCATTGGCAAACGACTTTCGACAATCAATTACGGCCAGTCACGATCAGGGAAGAGGCGGCGGGACAACCGGCACGTATCGTCGAGCGCTTCAGCTACGGCGACAACTCGGCAGACTCGGCCGCGCTCAATCGATGCGGCCTGCTGATCCGCCACGACGACGAAGCAGGCACTCTGTTCATCGACGAATATGCCCTCGCAGGCAAACCTTCGCATCAGACACGCCACTTTCTGTTGAACACCGAACCTGTGAACTGGCCGGTAGAGGAACACAGTCGGGATCTGTTACGGGAAACAGGCGACGGCTTCAAAACGGTCTGGCATTACGACGCAACGGGAACGGTAGTCCGGCAGGAGAATGCCGGCCACCATCAACAGCGCTTTGCCTTCGACGTCGCCGGCCAGCTCAAAACCGTGGGGCTGACACTCAAAGGCGCCGCCAGAGAAAATATCCTGGTAAAGGACTTCGTGTACGACGCCGCCGGCCAGATTGAATCCCAGACCAGCGGCAACAACGTCATCAGCCGTGCGACATTCGATCCCGCCAACGGCCGCATGACCTCGCTGACCGCATCCGTATCAGGCAAAACCTTGCAAGCGATGCACTACAGCCATGACGCGGTGGGCAATGTGACGAAAATCGAGGACAGCGCCCAAGCGGTGCAGTTTGCCAGCAACCAAAAGATTGAAGCCGTCAGCACCTTTACCTATGACAGCCTCTACCAATTGACCAGTGCAAGCGGGAGGGAAGCAGCCGGCACAAGTGCTGCGCCATACATACCGCCTCTCGGCAGAATTCCCGACAACGCCCGACAACTGTTCAACTACACCCAGCACTACACATACGACGCAGGCAGCAACCTGACCGAGTTACGCCATGTGCGCGATCGCAACAACTACACCCGAACCTTCAATGTGGCAAACGTCAGCAATCGGCTTATGTCATGGCGGCAGGGCAGCGAGTCGCAAGACACTTCAATCACCTGTGATTCCAACGGTAATTCGCTCGCCTTGCAATCCGGACAGTCGTTGCAATGGAATGCCCGTAACCAACTGATCGGCGTGGTGTTGGTCAAGCGTGAAGGCGCCCCCAACGACCATGAGCGTTATTGCTACGACAGCAGCGGTCAACGCCTGCAAAAAACGACGGTCATCCTGGGTGCATCGGTCACTCACACTCAGGAAGTCCGTTACTTGCCAGGGCTTGAAATTCGTATCCGAGCGAAGGAGCGCCTGGAAGTCATTACCGTGCGAGCCGGTCGTGGCAGCGTTCGTTGCCTGCACTGGATCGAGGGTCAACCGTCGGGAATACCTGAGGATCAATTGCGCTATAGCCTTGACGATCATCTGGGATCAAGTTCACTGGAACTTGACGGCAACGCTGAGCTGATCAGTCAGGAGAGTTACTTCCCATTTGGCGGAACGGCATGGGCAGCCTCTCGTTCAGAGGTGGAAGCCAATTACCGGACCATTCGATATTCCGGCAAGGAGCGCGATGCCAGTGGCCTCTATTACTACGGGCAAAGGTATTACGCACCGTGGTTGCAGCGCTGGATCAGCCCCGACCCGACGGGGGTGGTTGACGGGTTGAACCTGTATTGCATGGTGAGGAACAATCCAATGCGTTACACCGACAAACACGGTTACAACAGGGAGGAACTCGACATCAAGGAAGAGATAGCCACCTATCCAGGCATTCTGTCCGAGGTGCGCAAAAGAGTCGGTTTGTTGAACCACCAGATCTACAACAGCACGAGCAATAAGGACATCACCAGACAACTGTTCCAGATTTACGGCTATAACGCAGCGCGACACTTGCTTAGCGTCGGAGCCGGCATACTGGCCTCACCTGGCGGCCCTGTTGCAGTGGTGGGGGCCATGACTGGCACCTCGTTAACAGTTGACGCGATCGCAGGGAAAGTTGGACCTGCACAGCATTTGACCGTGCCGATGTACCCGCAAACCAGTCGGTTGGCCCCCGACGAAATTGAACATGAGGGACGGACAGGTTTCTTTGACGTAACGACAAAGTCGCGCAAAGCGATCAAAGATCTGGATCCTCACAATCCCGCCGGACAGAAAAAACTGTCACTCATGATAACCAGCTTTATCCTGACAAAAGTCGCCGCAGTCAAAGGGGCCTGGATTGCCAATTTCGAAGCGTCCACTCAGGCAGCCAAAGCCATCAACGGCATTCCTTCACAAAAAATCCAGCGTCTGAACAACGCACTGGTTGAGCTTGATGGCTATCTGGAGAACGACTCCCGCGCCATTAATGACGCGTTTGATCAGTTGGGTATGGAAGAGATAGAACCGGGCGGACTGAAAGGTGGAATCAACCGGGTAAAGAGCTCGATTGCCAATCGAATGGGCATTGAAAGTTCAAATCCGTTAAGTCGCACAGCGATGCAACACGAAATAAACAATTCACGAGCAGAGATATCCAGAGGGAGGGAGCTTTTGTACCGGCTTAACGAGTACAACAAATCCCTGGGCAGAATGTGAGTGAAATCATCCAGCGAGTCTATCCAACAATCGATAGGCCTCGCTTGATCAGCTCACTCAAACACTAATTGCATTGGTAAACACCAACCGATTCCCGAACGGATCAGTCACGGTCATGTCTTGGCTACCCCATGGCATGGCCTGGATCTGTGGGTGCGCGAACTTGTAGTGCTTGGCCAGCAATTGCTGTTGAAAAGCTTCCAGCTCGTCGGTCTCGATGCGTAGGGCCGAGCCCGGTGTGCTGTCGCCATGGTGTTCGGACAGGTGCAGTACACATTCGCCGCGAGAGATTTGCAGGTACAGCGGGAAGTTTGTTTCGAAGCGATGCTGCCAATCGATCTTGAACCCCAGGAAGTCGACGTAGAACTCCACTGCCTTGGTTTCATCGAAAATCCGGAGGATTGGGGTGGTTTTGCCGAAGCTCATGGAGTTGCTCCCAAACTGAAAAGGCCCAGAGTGTAGCTGGGCTGGATGTCAGCGCTTCGGCTTGGTTGCGGCTTTCTTTAACTGCAATGTGCCACCATGAGGCACAGATCAAAAGATCGTCCGAACGCGGCCCGAGCCTTCGGCAGCTCCTTGTATCTCGACTATCGCTCCGTCAGGAGCGATAGTTCTCGACTGATCATCGAGGGAGGGACCTGGAAGCCGTGCAGCTCCTTAGGCTTTTTTCCTGTGACGTAGATCGTGCTCCAACCCTCCACATTCACTCGTACAGTTCGAACGGTATCTTGGGCCTGATCCGCCGCAGACGTTCTTTGATCGTTCCCACACGCTCGTGGGAACGATCACTTATCGATTTCAGTCGTGATGCTCACTGGCGCGTTTGAGCAGTTTCTTGCAGCGTTCGGACAAATGCAGAACACGTAGCTGCTTGCCAGCCTTGGCGTAACGCTCGCGCAATGTCTTCAGCGCAGCAACGGCCGAGTAGTCGACAAAGCTCAGGTGGCGACAATCAAGGGTCACCTGGGCCGGATCATTGGCTGGGTCGAACTGGTTGAGAAATGGCGTGGTAGAAGCGAAAAACAGGGTGCCATGCAGGCGGTAGAGTTTGCTGCCGTCGCTTTCCTGATGAATATCGGCATACAGCTCACGAGCCTGTTGCCAGGCAAAGTTGAGCGCCGCAATGATGATCCCGCACAACACGGCGATGGCCAGATCGGTGAACACCGTAATGACCGTCACCGCGATGATCACCAAGACATCGTTCAGCGGCACCTTGTTCAGCACCCGCAGCGAAGCCCAGGCGAAGGTCTGCTGCGACACCACGAACATCACCCCAACCAGTGCGGCCAGCGGGATACGCTCGATCAGCGGCGACAGAAACAGGATGAACAGCAGAATCATCATCCCGGCCACTGCACCGGATAGTCGACCACGACCACCGGAGCTGAGGTTGATCACGGTTTGCCCGATCATGGCGCAACCGCCCATCCCGCCGAACACGCCAGACACTATATTGGCGGCACCCAATGCCACGCACTCGCGATCCGGGTAGCCACGGCTCTCGGTGACTTCGTCGGTCAGGCTCAGGGTCAACAGGGTTTCCAGCAAACCGACCATCGCCATCAATATCGCGTAAGGGCCGATGATGCGCAGGGTGTCCAGGTTCCAGGGGATGTCTGGCAGCGCAAAAACCGGCAAGCCACCGGCAATGTGCGCCATGTCGCCCAGGGTTCGGGTCGGCAGACCGAGCAGATACACCGCCAGCCCAACGCCTAGAATCGCCACCAGCGCTGGCGGCACGGCACGTGTCAGGCGCGGCATCAGATAGACGATGGCCATCGTCAGCGCCACCAGCCCGATCATCAGGTACAGCGGCGAGCCACTCAACCACCCTTCACCACTTTTGAAGTGCTCGAGTTGGGACAGGGCGATGACGATCGCCAGACCATTGACGAAGCCGAGCATTACCGGGTGCGGCACCATGCGCACCAGTTTGCCCAGCCTCAACAGACCGAACGCCAGCATGATCAACCCGCCCAGCAGCACAGTCGCCAGCAAATACTGCACGCCGTGCTGCACCACCAGCGCGACAATCACCACGGCCATCGATCCGGCGGCGCCAGACACCATCCCCGGCCGTCCACCAAACAGCGCAGTCAGGGTGCAGATAATGAAAGCGCCGTAAAGCCCCATCAATGGATTGAGGTGGGCCACCAGAGCGAAGGCGATGCATTCGGGCAACAGGGCGAAAGAGGTCGTGAGTCCGGCCAGGACATCGGCACGCAGACGTTTGGGTTTCATGGCTTACCTAAAAATACAGGCGGGAGAAGAGAGGGCGGATGTTACGGAATTGAGGGCAGGCCGGCCAGTGAATGAGCCGGCAGAAACGCTTTCGCGAGCAAGCCCGCTCCCACAGTGGTCCTGTGTCGTTCCCATCATCGTGAATCGACGCAAGTCCACTGTGGGAGCGGGCTTGCTCGCGAAGAACGACGACGCGGTCTACGAATCAGCCCTTGAAATCCGCAATCGCATAAGCCGCCAATTTGCCCTGGATGAAGTCCAGGAAGCACTGAATCCGTAAGGCAAGTTGCGAGTTGCGGTAGTACACCGCGTTGATCGGTTGGCGATATCCGCTGTTGAACTCCGCCAGTAGCACCTGCAAGCGACCGGCGCGGATGTCGTCGATGGTCATGAAGTGCGACAAGCAGGCGATGCCCTGCCCTGCCAGCGCCAGGTGCCTGATCGTCTCGCCACTGGACGCACTGATCGACGCCTGGATCGGCCAGCGATCACCATGGACATAGCGCAACGGCCATTGGTTGAGGCCTTCGTTCTGGGTGAAACCCAACAGCGTATGTTCAGCCAGATCGGCAACAGCGGCCGGTACGCCGTGTTGTTCCAGATACGTCGGGCTGGCGACGATGTGCAGCGGGCTGCAACCCAGTGAGCGGGCGTGCAGGGTCGAGTCGGCCAGCGTGCCGATGCGGATGGCGATGTCGGTACTTTGTTCGAGCAGGTCGATGATCAGGTCGTTGCTGTTGAGTTCGAGCTGGATGTCCGGGTACAGACGGCGGAACTCATCGATGTACGGCACGATGGCGTGCAGCATGAACGGCGACGCGGCATTGATTCGCAGACGCCCGGAAGGGGTTTGCTGGCGTGAGGACAGGCGCTCTTCGAGTTCGTCCATCTGATCGAGAATCAGCTTGGCGTGTTCGAAGAAGTACTTGCCCTCCTCGGTCAAATCCATGCGCCGCGTGGTGCGGTTGATCAGCGTGGTGTCGAGCTTGGCCTCCAGTCGCGACAACGTGCGACTGACCGCCGACGGCGTTTGCCCGACCTGTTCGGCCGCAGCTGAAATCGACCCGCATTCAATTACGCAGACGAAAATCTGCAACTCATCGGATCTGGCTTTCACGGGTGTCCCTTATCGATTGTCCTGCGCCGTTCTGCTGCGGAGCGGGGCTTGCCTGTGGCGAGGGAGCTTGCTCCCGCTGGTGCGCGAAGCGGACCCAAAACCAGCACATGCGGTGGTTCAGCAAACCGCGTCGGCTGACTTTACGACGGCTTCGCCGCCGAGCGGGAGCAAGCCCCCTCGCCACAGATTCAGTGCCCGCTTCAGACATCGATAGTAGCTGAGCGTTATGCCTTAAGGCCAAACACCTCGCTCAAGTGCTGCTCATAACGCGCCACATCGGCTTCGACGTTCGGGCGTTTCATCACATCCACGCACAAGAAGGTCGGCAAACCGGTCATGCCGAGGAAGGTGTTGGCCTTGTGGAACGGGAAGTACACCGCGTCCACACCTTTGGCTTCGAAGAAATCGGTCGGGTCGTCGAAGGCTTGCTGCGGCGCGTTCCAGGTCAGCGACAGCATGTATTTTTTACCGTGCAGCAAACCGCCGCTGCCGTACTTCTGCGACGCGTCGGAGCGCGTGCGGCCATCGCTGGCGTAGAGGCTGCCGTGGCCTTCGGTGAAGACTTCATCAACGTACTTCTTGACTGTCCAGGGCGCGCCCATCCACCAGCCGGGCATCTGATAAATGATCACATCGGCCCAGAGGAATTTGGCGACTTCCTCCGCAACGTCGTAGCCCTCGTCGATGAAAGTGGCTTTTACATCCACACCGCCGCGATCCAGCACGCTCAGCGCCGCTTCGTGCAACGTCGTGTTGTAGCGACCATCGGAGTGGGCAAACTTTTTTCCGCCATTGAGCAACAGGACTTTTTTCATGAGAAGTCTCGCAAGGTTGAAATTCGATGGCGGCAGAGTAGCGAGTCGACTCGCTCGGAATAAGCGCTCAATCAGCAAAAAACATTTGACCAATACGCACGAATCGATAGGGAATTGTTGCCATAAACTTGCGCCGACTCTGACTTTCAAGGACAACCAGATGAGCGAACTGCAAGGCTTCATCCTGCACGCCAAGACCCGCCCGGAAAAAGCCGAGGCCTTCGAAGCGTTCTTCCGTGCCTATGTCGAACCGAGTCGCGCCGAGCCCGGCTGCATCGAGTACCACATGCTGCGCGACAAACAAGACCCGACGCTGTTTATCTTCTACGAAATCTGGCAATCCCAGGCGCATCTGGACGTGCACTCGAACCTGCCGCACATGCAGCAATTTCTTGAGGAGCGCATGGAGTATCTGGAACGGGATTTCGATATCCGCTCAATCGAAATGCTCAGCACTTCGTCCGCTAGCCGCTGATCAGCAAGTGGCCGCCGAGCACGCCGAGGCCGATGAAGAACACGCGTTTGAACAACACGGCGCTGATCCGCTGACGCAGCCATTGCCCCAGCAGCATGCCGAGCACCGCCGGAATCAGCGCCAACAGCGACGCGCTCAACTCGCCACCGCCGAGGGCGCCGCGCCATAACAGGCCGGCGGCCAACGCGAGGGTCGAGACGGTGAACGACAGGCCCAGTGCCTGCACCAGTTCATCCTTGCTCAAGCCCAGCGCTTGCAGATAAGGCACCGCCGGAATCACGAAGACGCCGGTGGCCGAGGTGACGATGCCTGTCAGCACGCCACAGAGCGGACCTAGCCAACGCTCGGTGCGACCTCCGACGCGCAAAGTCGGCAGGAACAACCCGCTCAAGGCGTAAATCAACAACGCCGCCCCCAGCCCCCGCACAACCCAGTGCCCACCGGTGATGCCGATCCACAAAGTGCCGGCGCCCGTGCCGATGAAAATCGCCAGCAGCATCGGCCACAACCGCTTCAGCAGCCCACACAAATGACCGCCGAATGCCAGTTGCCAGATGTTGGTCAGGGTCGCGGGGATGATCAACAACGCCGCAGCCTGCGATGGAGCCATAGCCAGACCGAGCAAGCCCATGGCGATGGTTGGCAGGCCGAGGCCGATCACGCCTTTGATCATCCCGGCCAGCAGGAAGGTGGTGATGACCAATAAGGACAGGGTCAAACCCAGATGTTGATAGAACGCGGCGAGTGTATTCATGGGGCTATGGTGAGCCCTGAAGGTTGCCTTGAAAATCTGCCATATACTGAGGCTGCCTCTTGATTTGGTAGAGGCTGGAATTTTCATTCCTGCTGCTGACGCCTTCGCGGGCAAGCCCGCTCCCACAGGTTTTTGAGGTGTAGTCCAGATTGCATGAACTCCACAGATCCCTGTGGGAGCGGGCTTGCCCGCGAAAGGGCCCGTCCAGACAACAAACCTCCCGAGGCTGTAACGATGCACTTCGACCTGACCGACCTGCGCCTCTACCTGCACATCCTCGACACCGGCAACATCACCGCCGGCGCCGCCCGCAGTCATTTGTCCCTGGCAGCGGCGAGTGCGCGAATACGCGCGATGGAATCTTCACTCGGCACTGATTTTCTGGAACGCGGCCGTCGCGGCGTAACGCCGACGCCCGCCGGCAAAGCCCTGGCGCAGCACGCCCGAGTTCTTTTGCAACAGGCCGAGCGCATGCAGCAGGACTTGGCCGAATACGCCAAAGGGGTCAAAGGCCAGGTGCGGTTGTTGTGCAACACCACAGCGATCACCGAGTACCTGCCGGAGTTGCTGGCAGACTTTCTGCGCGACCATCCGAACCTCGACATCGACCTGCAAGAGCTGCCCAGCGCGCGCATCACCCACGCCCTGCGCCAAGGTGCGGCAGACCTGGGCATCGTGTCCGACGCTGTCGATACAGACGGCCTTCAGACTCGCTATTTCCGCGACGATCCGCTGGCACTGATCCTTCCGCACGATCACCCCTTGGCCGACACCGGACCGATAAATTTCAGCGCCACCTTGCATCATGATTACGTCGGCCTGAACGCCAACAGCGCCTTGGCCGTGTACCTGGAAGAGCAAGCCCTGCACAGCGGCTTACGGATGCAGATCCGCATCCGTGCCGATGGTTTCGATGGCGTGATGCGCATGGTCGCCCGAGGTGCCGGGCTGGCGATCGTGCCCTTGGCGGCGGTCGAACGCTGGTCAGCTGAAACGCCGCTCAAAAGCATCGCACTGAAAGAGCCGTGGGCCCGACGCAAACTGTTGCTGTGCGCCCGGGACTTCGCCGTGCTGCCCGGTTACGCCCAGGCCTTGCTGAACGCCTTGACTCTCCCCTGAGGGGCAGACTTTACCCTTGAGGTTTCATCTTCAGGGACCGTTACGATGAGCAAACGAATTCTGGTGATCCTCGGTCATCCTTCAAGCAACAGTTTCTGCGGCGCACTTGCCGAACGCTACGCACAATCGGCGTTGCGTGCCGGGCATGAGGTGCGTCAGTTGTTTCTAGGAAAAATGGATTTTGATCCGGTGCTGCGTGAAGGCTATCAACAGATTCAGCCACTGGAAGCCGACTTGCGCCGTGCTCAGGCGGACATTCTGTGGGCCGAACACCTGACCCTGGTCTACCCGATCTGGTGGGGCGGCGTACCGGCCTTGCTCAAGGGTTTTCTTGATCGGGTGTTGCTTCCGGGCTTCGCCTTCAAGTATCGCGAAGGCAAAGCCTTTCCCGACAAATTGCTGCATGGCCGCAGCGCGCATCTGCTCGTGACCATGGACACGCCACCCTGGTACTACCGCTGGATCTACCGCATGCCCGGCCTGCATCAAATGCGCAAAACCACCCTGGCGTTTTGCGGCATCCAACCTCAGCGCACGCTCACCTTCGGGCCGGTTCTGGGGTCCAGTGTCGGTCAGCGCGAAACCTGGCTGCTGCAAGCCCAGGCTATCGCCAGCCGATGAGTCTGCCGATAATGGGGCTGGCTTACCCTCGGCAAAAAAGGACTTTTCATGTACATCGGCCAAGCCGCGCATCGCTCGGGCACGACGATCAAGAGTATTCGCCATTACGAGTCGATCGGCTTGCTGCCTGCCCCTCGGCGACAAGGAAAATACCGTGTCTATGATCAGCACAGCGTCGACCTGCTGATCTTCATCAAGTGCGCTCAACACTTAGGTTTCAGGCTCAAGGAGTTGCAGGCGATCTTTGCCGGGCATCAAGGCCTGGCGATGCCCTGGTCATTGGCGCAGCAAGCCATCGATGCCAAGAAGTGCGAAATCAGCGAGAGGATTGCCGCACTCACGCATCAACACGAGCAATTGGTCAAGTTTGAAGCCAGCCTCATACAGGCCAGAGCCGATTGCCCGTTGGAAAGTCTTTGAGAGTCTGCGCGTTTCTGGACAGCTCAATGTCGAATACAGACAACTGAACGGTGTGTGGGCGCTATAGGGTGCGACTTCAGTTCTTGAACCCACTGCCCGGAGTCATCATGACCGCACCGATTACCGTCCTTCGCGACACCCATCCGCTGCCAGTACTCGACGCCTGCAAATGGGAAAAGCTGGAAGGCGACCCGCACACCGTCAACCTCAACGCCTACACCAGCGAAGATGGCAGCAAGATCATGGGCACCTGGATCTGCACGCCGGGCAAGTGGTACGTGGAATACGTGAAGTGGGAGTACTGCCATTTCCAGGAAGGCTACTGCATCATCACCCCGGAAGGCATGGCGCCGATCCATCTGCGCGCCGGTGATATTTTCGTCATCGAGCCAGGCATGAAAGGCACGTGGGAAGTGGTTGAGACCGTGCGTAAGTATTTCGTGTTTGCCTGATGCAAAAAACCGAGAGACCACCCGACGTGGTCTCTCGGCAAAAAAACTGATTGGAATGTGCATCCCTTGTGGCGAGGGAGCTTGCTCCCGCTGGTTCGCGAAGCGAACCCAACAAGCTGATGCGGTGTTTCAGATACACCGCATGCTCAGGACTTACGACTGCTTCGCAGCCGGACGGGAGCAAGCTCCCTCGCCACAAAAGCTCCTTCGCCACAGCCTCTGGAAGCCCTTTATTGGGGCTTGCGATAGCTGTTGATGATCGCCGAGAAGTCCTT
Organism: Pseudomonas lini; assembly: GCF_964063345.1. Taxonomy (NCBI): domain Bacteria; kingdom Pseudomonadati; phylum Pseudomonadota; class Gammaproteobacteria; order Pseudomonadales; family Pseudomonadaceae; genus Pseudomonas; species Pseudomonas lini. The sequence goes on along the minus strand of NZ_OZ061318.1, from coordinate 4,062,812 downwards.
ACCGCCTTCCCCGCGCTGGCTCATCGCCTGATACAACTGCTGGGCTACCGCGCCGAGCATTACCGGTTGGTGCGCCTGACGCGCCGCCTCAGTGGCCAGCCCCAGATCCTTGAGCATCAGTTCGGCACCGAAACCGCCGGTATACCCGCGCGAGGCCGGTGCCGTTTCGACGATACCCGGCCACGGGTTGTACATCTCCGAACTCCAGCAACGCCCGGTGGAACTGTTGATGATCCCCGCCAGCACCGTCGTGTCGATCCCCAGCGCATCGCCCAAGGCCATGGCTTCGCTGACACCGACCATAGAAATCGCCAGCAGCAGGTTATTGCAGATCTTGGCGATTTGCCCGGTGCCGACTTCGCCACAGTGGACAATATTGCGGCCCATCTGCGCCAGCACCGGTTGCAGGGTCGCGAACAGTTCAGGCGTGGCGCCGACCATAAAAGTCAGCGTCCCGGCCGCTGCACCGCCAGTACCGCCGGAGACCGGTGCATCGGCCATTGCCACGCCTTGTTTGGCAGCCGCTGCGGCAACGTCGCGTGCCGTCTGCGGATCGATGGTGCTGCAATCCACAGCGGGCACGCCCTTGGCGATCCCGGCCAGCACGCCATCTTCGCCCAGCCAGACGCTGCGCACATGCACAGCGGCTGGCAGCATGGTGATCACCAGCTCTGCATCTTGAGCCGCTTCACGTGCCGAAGCGCTGATGCTGCCGCCCAGTTGCTCGAGCTCTGCCAGCACAGCTTTGTTCAGGTCGACCAGGCGCAGCGAATGGCCAGCCTTGATCAGGTTGCGCGCCATCGGCGCGCCCATATTGCCGAGACCGATAAAAGCGATTTTCATGTCCGGCTCCTTAACGCAAGTGAATGGTGGTATTCACACCGTCGTTGACGCTGTCGTCGTCGAACCAGCGCGCGGTAACGGTCTTGGTTTGAGTGTAGAACTGCACCACTTGCTTGCCATACGGACCGAGGTCACCGAGCTTCGAACCACGGGAACCGGTGAAGCTGAAGAACGGCACCGGCACCGGAATCGGGATGTTGATGCCGACCTGGCCGACGTCGATTTCCGTCTGGAATTTACGCGCCGCCGCACCGCTCTGGGTGAACAAACCCGTGCCGTTGCCGAAAGGGTTGGCGTTGACCAGGGCGATGGCCTGATCGAGGGTATCGACTTCCAATACCACCAGCACCGGGCCGAAGATTTCCTGGGTGTAGATTTGCATCTCGGGAGTGACGCCAGAGAACAGGGTCGGGCCAACAAAGTTACCCTTCTCGTAGCCCGGAACGCTGATGTCGCGACCGTCCAGTTCGAGCTTGGCGCCTTCCTTGATGCCGCTTTCGATCAGATCGAGAATCCGCGCCTTGGCTCGCTTGGAAATCACCGGACCAACATCAGTGCCCGGCTCGCTGCCGGCATTGACCTTGAGTTTCTGCGCCAGTGCTTTCAGATCTGGCAGCCATTGCTTGGCCGCGCCCACCAGCACCACCACCGAGGTGGCCATGCAACGTTGCCCGGCCGCGCCAAAACCGGCGCCGACCAGAGCGTTGAGGGCTTGCTCGCGGTTGGCATCGGGCAGCACAACAGCGTGGTTCTTGGCGCCCATCATCGATTGCACGCGCTTGCCGTGTTTACCGGCCAGGTCGTAGACGTGAGTACCGACTGCGGTCGAACCGACGAACGAAACAGCTTTGATGTCCTTGTGGGTGCAAAGCGCATCCACCACATCCTTGCCGCCATGAACGACGTTGAGCACACCCGGCGGAATGCCGGCTTCGATGGCCAGTTCCACCAACAGCATGGTCGACATCGGGTCCTGTTCGGATGGCTTGAGCACGAAGGTGTTGCCGCAGGCGATGGCCATCGGGAACATCCACAGCGGAATCATCGCCGGGAAGTTGAATGGGGTAATGCCGGCACAAACGCCGATCGGCTGACGCAGGGTGTAGGTGTCGACACCGCCAGCGACGTTCTCGGCGAACTCGCCCATTTGCAGGCTGCCAATGGAGCAAGCGTGTTCGACCACTTCCAGGCCTCGGAAGATATCGCCTTCAGCATCGGCAATGGTTTTGCCCTGCTCATTGCTGAGCACCACGGCAATACGCTTGGAGTGTTCGCGAATCAGCGCCTGAAGCTTGAGCATGATGCGCATCCGCGCGCCAATCGGCGTCAGCTTCCAGGTCTGGAAGGCGCGATGGGCGGCGCTAATGGCGGCATCGACTTCGGCGGCTGTGGCGAATGGGACTTTGGCCAACACTTGTTGGGTCGCCGGGTTGACGATGTCGTGCCATTCGGTGGTCTGGGATTCGATCCACTCGCCATCGATCAACAATTTGACCTTTTGCACGGTGGTTTCTAACGATGCGTTCATTTTGGTCTCCGGACGTTGTTCTTATTTAGAGAGCGATCTTTGGAGCCAAGGCGAGAAAGTCGCCTTGAGATGAGGCGTGTGTCGCGAATTGGTTGTCGGACTGTTTTTGGAGTATAGATGTGCAAACTTCTAATAAGAACGCACATAAAAGCCGGTCCATCATGCAAAAAAACATCACGTCTTTAGGCTCGTTGAACTGGGATGACCTCAAGTTTTTCCTCGAGGTTGCCCGCACTCGCAAGGCCAGCACCGCGGCCAAGCGCCTGGCGGTGGATTACACCACCGTGTCGCGACGCATCAGTTCGCTGGAAGCTTCGTTGGGCACGTTGCTGTTCGAAAAGTCCCGGACCAGCGGTTTCGTCCTGACTGCCGAAGGCCAGCGGCTGCTGGGTTACGCCGAGTCGATCGAAAGCACTCTGCACATGGCCTGCGAGCAGGTTTCGGGCTCAGGCGTAGCGTTGTCCGGCCATGTGCGCATGGGCTGCACCGAAGGGTTCGGCAGCTTTTTCATCACTCCGCAGCTGAGCCATTTCGTCGACGCCTACCCGGCGATCTCGGTGGACATCCTGCCGCTGCCGCACTTCATCAGCCTGTCCAAGCGCGAGGCAGACATCGTCATCGCGCTGGAGCGGCCGGAGCACGGCCCGTATGTCTGCTGCAAACTCTGCGATTACAAATTGCAGCTGTATGCGACCCAGGATTATCTGGACAAGCACCCACCAATCCGCCGCCCGGCAGACTTGGGCAAGCATCAATTCATCAGTTATGTGGACGATTTGGCGTTCAGCTCGGAGCTGCTGTACCTGGCGAATGTGTTGCCCGGTGCCAGTGCCAATCTGCGCAGCACCAGTGTGATTGCGCAGTTCGTGGCGGCGCAGCAGGGACGGTCATTGGCGATTCTGCCGTGCTTCCTGGCGGCTCAGGACCCGCGATTGCTGCCGGTGTTGCCGCAAGAGATCACCATTACCCGGCAGTTCTGGATGTACTGCCGCGAAGACCTGCGCAAGCTCAAGCGGATCACGTTGTTGTGGGATTACATCCGTAGCGTTACCGAGCAGAATCAAGGGCTGTTGATGGGGGAAAGTCGGGAGATGTTGTTCGCCGATTAATCCGCGCTCACCACGATCGACACCCGACGGTTCTCGGTGCGTCCGACCGCGGTGTCGTTGGAAGCGACGGGCTTACTGCTGCCCAGGCCGTGCAGTTGGATGTTTTGTTCTTTTATGCCGACTGCGGCCAAAACCTTGCCGACGCTTTTCGCCCGCCGCAGGGAAAGCTGTTCGTTATAGGACTCTTGGCCCGAAGCATCGGTGTGGCCGTCGATTCTCACGCGCTCGATTTCCACACTTAATAACGCCTTGCCAATGCGCTCGACGATCTCGGTACTGGAGGTGTTGAGACTCTCGACATCACTGCCGAACAAAACTTTGCCTGACAGATCATAGGCCCAGCCATCATCCGTCATTTCGAAACCTTGCTGCTTGAGCACAGCGAGCTGCGCTGGGGTCAGGCCCTTTTGCGGTGCCGTCTGGCAACCGGTCAATGCCAGCAAGGCCAGGAAGAGGGTCATTGTGAAACGTCGTAACGAATGCTGATTGAAGGTGAACACAAAAATTAGCTCCTGGTTTGAACATGGACGACAGGGAGCTCCGCCCCTGCCGTTTGCTGCGCGCCTCGGGAAAGGCGTTTGGCCTGGTACATCGCGGCATCGGCAGCATGGAGCAACTCACCCGGTGTGACCCCATGATCGGGGTACACGGCGATGCCGATACTGAGTGAAGTCAACACCTGGATACTGCCCGGCAAGGGGATTGGCACTTCCATGCTGGCAATGATTTGGTTGGCAATCCGTTCGGCGTCTTCGGCCTTGTGCAGCGGTGTGAGCAGGATTGCAAACTCGTCGCCGCCCAGACGCGCGACCAGATCCTCTTCACGCAGTTGTGCACGAACCCGGGTTGCCACGGCGACCAGCACCGCATCGCCGGCAGCGTGGCCGAAGTTATCGTTGATCTCCTTGAACCGGTCGCTGTCGAGAAACAGCACGGCCACTCGCTCATCGAGCTTGCCGGCATTGCGCAAGGCACGCATCAGGCGGCCTTCGAAAAACGCTCGATTCGGCAGTCCGGTCAGGCTGTCATGGCTGGCTTGGTGGGCCAGGGTTTCGTTTTCGCTTTGCAGGTGGGTCTGCCAGGACTCGAGTTCATCGAGCAAGGCATTGAAGTCATTGCCCAGGTTGTCGAGTTCGGCAATGTCGGCGGGCGGTACGCGCTGGTCAAAGGCTCGCTCGCTGCGGGCGGCGTGAGCCACAGTAGCCAGGCTGCGCAAAGGGCCCGTGATCCCCCGCAATTGCCGCCGCGCCAGATAGAGCGCAACCCAGGCACTGATGGCGGTACACAAGACGATTCCCATCAGACCGCTGAGCAAAAAGCGCATCAGGCTGCCACCGTGCCCGATCAGCAAGATGCTGCCGATTTCCTGACCTTGATGGACGATCGGCATGCTGATGGGCTTTTCCAGAATCACCCGGGCGATCTGCATTTCAAGATCGGAGAGCAATCCCGTTTCCGCTCGTTGCCAACGTGCGAGCAACTCGCCTTGCTCGTCCATCACCTGTGCGTCGGCCACTTCTTCGGTGGACGCGATCAACGCCAGCGCCTCAGTGGCGGCGACCTTATCGTTGAACACCACCGCGGCTTCCACGGTGTAATTGATCGAACGGGCGATCAGATGCAGGTTGTGATCGGCATAAACCCGCAAGGCCAGAACACCCAGCAGGGTCAACGAAATACTGGCCATGGCCACGCCCACCAAGGCGACGATCAAATGCCCACGGCCGATAAGCGACCCTAATGTCGGACGTATACGAGATTTGAATAGACTCATGGTGCCGCCGGTTTGCGGCGCGACAGTTGCAGCACACTGGGATGAATGCGCACACCGCTGCGGGCGACCGAGTCGAGGTTGACCTCGAAGGACACCTGTTCATCGCCGACACGCAGACAGAACAGACTGCCGACGGTGCATTGATCGCCGCCTTCGCTGATGCTCACCACCGGGCGCCCTGTCAGCGAGGCGAATAATCGACTGCGTTCGTCGCTGGTCAACTTGCCGATGTACACCGCGTCGCATTCACCGGCAATCGCCGGGTTGTCGGCCAAAAGCCGTCGCACGGTGACAGGCCGACCAGTAGCCTGGGTAGCGCCCTTGACCAGGTCGTCGGTGTACTCGGTAGGACCGACCACGCACAGACGCAACTGTTGAGGCTCAACAGGCCACCGGGCATAACTGAGGATCCCGAGCACCACCTGAGTGACCGATCTGGCACGCTGGTCGGCCTTGCTCAGGGCGGTTTCCGGCTGAGCGAAGGCAACGCCCGTCAACAAACAGAGAAGGCCGGCAAGCAGCACTTGCTTGCAGCCAACAACGCGCTCTGTCGCCCAGACAGCCACCTTCATGCAGGGATTCTCTTCGATCGCAACGAAATGATGCCGCAACGATAGCACAGCACCGAAACACCAGCGAGGCCACGCACCACCGCACTTCGGACAGATTCCGTCGTCTGCGCCCCTTTTCAGTGACCCGGTTCGATCCCCTCTTCCAGCTCCAGCATCAACCCGCTCAAACGCTTGACCTTGCGCCGCACAGCCTCTTCGAATACACCGGCGCGAGGCTCAATCAGGGTGAACCAGTGTTTGGCCCGGGTTATTCCGGTATAGATCAGTTCCTTGGTGAGCACAGGGTTCAGGGCGTCCGGCAGAATCAACGCCGTATGGGCAAATTCCGAGCCTTGGGATTTGTGTACGGTCATGGCGTACACGGTGTCGACATCGTTCAGCCGACTTGGCAGGACGAAGCGCACACCGCCCTGACCATCGTTGCGCGGGAAGGCCACACGCAACACTTGCCGTCCAGCGTCGGGGCCCTCACGTTCCGGCAGCTTGAGGGCAATGCCAATATCGCCGTTCATCAGCCCCAGGCCATAGTCATTGCGAGTCATCAGCACGGGTCGACCTTCGTACCACTGGTGGTCGCTGTCGATCAGCCGAGCCTTGAGCAGCGCGTCGGTCACTCGCTGATTCAAGCCTTCCACCCCCCAAGGCCCTTTGCGTACCGCGCACAATAGCTGGAAGGCGTCGAAGGCTTGCAGCACCAGTCGAGCCCAATCGGCCCAGCATGGATCGTCGAGCGGGCTGTTGAGCGGAGGCCGTTGACTGCGCAAAAGACTCAGGTAATGCCGATAACCTTGCGGCCCCTCGCCATGCCCCTCGAGCAACAACCGCTCCAGCGCCCGGTCCTGCTCACCCTTGAGAGGCAGGGAAAATACGTCGCCATGGCTTCCAGCCGCCAGTAACTTGCGGGCTTCCTCAGGTTGCTGCTGGTTGACCCAACGGGCCAACTGACCGATGCCACTGCCCTCGCCGAAGCGCCGCGAGTGACGCAGCATCACAACTTGCTGAGCCAGGGGATGCGTTCCGTTGATGTCTTCGTGCAAACCGCTGCTACGGAGGTTTTCACCGCTGACTGCCTCCAGCCACTGACGTGTCTGCGGGCTGTACCAACCGGCTTCGGCATCGCGGCACAGATCGCCCAGGACGGCACCGGCCTCTACCGACGCCAGTTGATCCTTGTCACCGAGCAGCACCAGACGGGCATGGGCCGGCAATGCGTCGAGCAGATTGGCCATCATTTCCAGGTCGATCATCGAGGCTTCATCCACCACCAATACATCCAGCGGCAAGCGATTGCCGGCGTGGTGCCGGAAATGCCGGGTACCGGGACGACTGCCGAGCAAACGGTGCACGGTGGTCACATCCGACGGGATCTTCTCCCGCACTGTTTCAGCAACCTCCAGGGTTTGGACCTGCTGGCTGATGGACTCGGTCAATCGTGCGGCAGCTTTGCCAGTGGGTGCCGCGAGACGAATGCGCAGCGGTTTGCCGGCCTCAATCGCGGGAGCCTGGAGCAATGCGAGCAAGCGCACGACCGTGGTGGTCTTGCCGGTCCCCGGGCCACCGGTGACGATGCTGAATGCGCTACGGGTAGCCAGGGCGCAAGCGAGCTTCTGCCAGTCGATCACTTCATCAGGCCTGGCTGGACCGAACAGGCCGGTCAGGCGTTGGGGCAAATCACTCGGTGTTGTTTCGTGTGCAGCCAGGCGCTGATGCAGGGCGTTATCGATCCGCCGTTCGTAAGCCCAGTAGCGGCGCAGGTACAGGCGTTTGCCCGACAGCACCAACGGCCGGTGCTGCGCGGCTTCACGCCCGTCGACGGCCAGAGCCACCAGGGTGCTGGACGCCAGGACCTTGCACCAATGAGCACCCTCCAACGCCTCAAGCAATTGCGACGGCAGCAACATCGCGCCACTTTGCAGATCACCTTCCGGCGGCAGCGACAGGGCGAAGTCTGGCTCTTTCAGCGTTTCGAACAGATCCAGGCAAACATGGCCGTGGCCCAACTGATGACTGGTCAACGCGGCGGCCAGCAGTACCAGTGGATCATCGTCGGGGGCGAGTTCGTGGAGAAAGGCCACGAAGGCTTTATCCAGCGCCCGCAGCCAACCGCGTTCGACCCAGCGGGTGAGCAGCAGCAACAAGTCATCTGCGCGACTCAGGGGGGCCAGGTCCGCCAGACTTTCGGCCGCCAACGGCGTGGGCAGCAAATCGGCGAAGGTGCGACTCATAGCAGTACTCCCTGTTCCCAGGCGGGTTCGGCCTTGGGCTCTGGCTTGCCTTGGAACAACCGGTCCAGACGCTCGATCAGCTCCCGTGGCGGACGGGCGAAATACACGCCCTGGCTGGCCGCGCGCGTACCGCGAAGGAACAGGTACAACGCTCCTCCGACATGCCGGTCGTAATCGTAATCGACCAGCCGCGCCTTGAGCTGGCGATGCAAGGCGAGCAGGTACAACACATATTGCAGGTCGTATCGGTTATCGAGAATCGACTGCTCCATGGCCTGCTCGGTATAGGCCGCATCATCGATGCCCAGCCAGTTGGACTTGTAGTCAGCGACGTAATAACGACCGTCGTGCTCGAATGTCAGGTCGATGAAGCCTTTGAACATGCCATTGAGCAGCACCGGCTCGGCAGCCACCCTGGCCACGCCGTTGTGGGTGTATTGGCGCACCAGTTCATCGAGTTTGAGCACATCGACTTTGTGACTGGCGAACCAGAACTCCATCTCGACCCGGTATTGGGTCAGTTGCTCGAACACCACCGGTGCCTGCCCGCCGCCGATGTGCAGCGGGGATTTGAGCAAATGCTGTAGCCAGTCACTCAACGTCGTGATCCAGCCTTCCCAGCCGCGGCGATTGCAGCGGCGGGCGATGGCGTCTTCCACAGTCTGTGGTGCAGCGGTAAAACCTTCGTCACCGGCCCACTCAAGCAATCCATGGAGAAAAGTGCCGGGGTTCGGCCCGCGAGGGAATCGATGGATATCCGCACCGCCAGCAATCACTTCTCGCGGCGCTTGCGGATCGAGACGTTCGTCGTCAAAAAGCTTTTGTGCTTGCGGGCTCTCCGGAGCTTCGTCACTGCCCACGCTCAGACTGTCGCCAATGCGCAAGGCGCTGTAGGAGGCAATCCACCAGTTTTCGCTGGCCTTGCGTTTGGGTATCAGCGGCGCAAGCAAGGTCGCTTCATTGCGTGGCGGGTGGTAATGCTCGGCGCTCGCTTCAGGCATTTCACCGTAGTTCAGCGCCGGGCAGTCCTGCTGCAAATCTTCCAGCCAACGCCGCAACCCTGCCGACTCGACCAATGGCGCACCACCGCCCAGCAGATAACCCAACGCTGAAAGGTGCAACATCGAGCCGTTGTTATTGCCGCGCTTGAGGTCAGTCACACCGAGCCAGCAGGCATGTTGTGCCCGGGTCAGGGCGACATAGAGCAGCCGAAGATCCTCGGCCAAGCGCTCATCATCGGACTGGGTGACCAACTCCGGCGTTGGCTTCAAGCTCACCTGAGCCTTGCCCGTCGCATCGTGGTAATACAACGGCAATCGGCTGCCATCCACTGGTTTTGCCGAGCAAATGAACGGCAGAAACACCAACGGATATTCAAGCCCTTTGGATTTGTGGATGGTCACAACCTTGACCAGTTGCTCGTCGCTTTCCAGGCGCAGGATCTGTTCTTCGCCAGCCTGACAGGACAATGCCAGATGCTCGGACAAGTGACGGATCAAGGCTTGCTCGCCATCAAGCTCGGCGGCGGCCTGCTGTAGCAACTCCGACAGGTGCAGCAGGTTGGTCAGCACCCGTTCACCATCGTTGCGGGCGATTAACGCTTGGGGCAGTTGGAAGTCGTGCAGCAAACGTCGCAACATTGGTAGCACGCCCTGCTTGCGCCAGAGCTCGCGATAACCGCGGAACTGCATGACGCGCGCTTCCCAGGCCAGTTCGTCCTGATTCAACCGCTCCAGTTCAGCCAGCGAAAGGTTCAGCGTGATGCACGCCAGCGCGGCGCGGAGGGGGCGCTCGACATCTGGTTCGGCACACGCCTTGAGCCAGGTCAGCAGGTCATGCGCTTCCTGCGCAGCGAACACGGAGTCCTTGTCTGACAGGTAAACACTGCGCACACCGCGAGCCGAAAGTTCGCCACGCACAGCCTGGGCCTCTTTGCCGTCGCGCACCAGAATCGCGATATCCGCCGGCAGCAAACCTCTGAAGTCCTTAGCGTCCTGGATAAAGCCAGCACGACCTTGCTGGCCGCCATTGAGCAGCGCGGTGATTTCACTGGCGCAGGCGGCGGCCAACTGTTGTCGATACACCGCGCCAGACAGAGGCTGATCGGCGGACAGGTGCCAGATGTTCAGGGCCGGTACAACCTGACCATTGATGCGCAGGACTTCTTTGCGCCCTTGGGATTCGACGGGCAGGAACGGTACCGGGTTCTCGCCATTTTTCTCACGAAACAGGAATGCTCCGCGCCCCTGCTCACGAGATTCGGCGCGCTCGAACACATGGTTCACCGCATTGACCATGCCATGACTGGAACGGAAGTTGGTGCCAAGGGTATGCAGGCGGCCAGTGGTGGCCTGGCGGGCACGCAGGTAGGTATAAATGTCGGCCCCGCGGAAGGCATAAATCGCCTGCTTCGGGTCACCGATTAGAAATAGACCGGTTTCAGGGTTGTTGTCTTCGATACGATAAATGCTCTCGAAGATTCGATACTGTACTGGGTCGGTGTCCTGGAATTCGTCGATCAACGCGACCGGGAACTGCTCGCGGATCAGTGTTGCCAGGCGCTCACCGCCTTCGGACTGCAAAGCTGCATCGAGGCGCAGCAGCATGTCATCGAAGCCCATTTCCGCGCGGCGACGCTTTTCTTCCTCGAACCGTGCACCGACCCAGTGAGCGGCGTGTTGCAGCACGGCGGCATCGGGGGTCGGCAAACTATCGAGACTGGTCTTGAGACCTGGCATTGCATCGAGACCGGGATGACGGGGAGCATCACCCTTCCAGGCTTCAGCCATACCATCGGGGGTCAGGCGAGTGAAACCGGTGCCAATGTCCAACTGCTCGAGAGATTCGTCTTCGGCCCAGGCCCGGAGCTTTTCGAACCAGGGTTCGAAGTAGCGCGGCTGCATCTTGCGGCCATCGACGCTCTTGCTTGCGACGCCCTGGTGACAGATGGCAAGCAACTCATCCGCCCATTGGCGCCAGGGCATCTTGAGTTCGAGCAAAGCGGCCTGTCGCTCCAGCAGGCACTCGGCAATCAACTCGGCAGGTTCTTTACCTTCAACGCTGTCACGCTCGCTGGCGAACAACCCACGCACTCGCGGCAACAACGCCGCCGGGCCGCCCCAATTGCCGCGAACCCAGTTCAGTGCATCGCCTTGCATTGGATAGCAGAACAGTCGCCAGTAGTCGCGCAAGACTTCGCCGAGCAAATCGCTGTGATCGGTTTCCAGGGTCTGGGTGAACAGGCTGCCACTGTCGAACGCATGTTCGCGCAACATGCGCTGGCACCAACTGTGGATGGTCGATACCGCCGCTTCATCCATCCACTGGGCGGCGATGTCCAGGCGGTTTGCACATCCGGACCACTGTTCGGGGAGGTACTGCTCGCGCAACTCGGCAATGAGGCCATCCGGTGCCGGTGTCTCATCGCGGAAAAACCGTGCGGCTTCAGCCAGCCGTGTGCGAATACGTTCGCGCAGTTCTTTGGTTGCGGCATCGGTGAAGGTCACCACGAGGATTTGCGGCGGCAGCAACTCACGGCCAAAACCACTCGACTCACCGCCGTGGCCAAGGACCAGACGCAAGTACAGCGCAGAAATGGTGAAGGTCTTGCCGGTGCCGGCGCTGGCTTCGATCAGTTGGCTACCACGCAGAGGGAATGCCAGGGCCAGCGGTGTTTTCGTGGTCATGAGCGCGCCTCCTCGCTGCTCAATGAACGCCAGGAGGCCTCAAACAGCGGCCGATACAAAGCGTCGCACCAATCGGGGAAGGTCTCGTCGGCAATCAGTGCATCGTAATCGGCGTATTGCCGAGTGAGCGCCGGGCTTTCGCGGCGCTCGCCGTCAGTGGTCTGGCCATCGCCTTCATAGGCCTTGCGGGCAGCGGCGTCAGCTTTGGCCGGGTCGGTTTGAGCGAGCCAGGCGAACGCTGTTTTTACTGCAATCGGCAGCGGCTGGCGCATGCCCGATTGCCAGGCCAACAACAGATCGCCCAGAACCCGGGATGCTGCCGCCTCCTCTATCGGACCGAGCAGCAAACTGTCGTCGCTGGCCACCAACGCGGTTGTCATCGGCATGCCGCTGGCACAGGCAACCAGGTGATTGACCCAAGGTCGCGTCAGGCGATGCCATTTGCGGGCCTTGATCGAACCGATGCTGTTGGGAATCGTAGTCACCGACAACAACCCGCCATCTGCGCGTTGATGCAGGCCACTGAGCCAGCCCTCCAGACGCAATCCTTGTAGTTCCAGACTCACCGGCAACGCGCTGGTGAGCGGGGTCGGCCATAACGCCAGAAGTTGCTGATAGCGCAGCAGCAGATCCGGCAGCGGCTCGATCAACTCTCTCTGAAGACATTCGCCAAAACCGGCCATGGGCAAAAGCCCGCTGTTTTGCAGGCGTTTTGCCTGCGCCTCCAGTACCTGATCGGTTTGCTCCAGTTGCCCCAGCGCCGCTTCGAGCAAGCTGTCGCTGAGGCTATAGCGTTGCAGCGCATCGAGAACGAATGGCTCTTCATCTGCCAAAGGCACTTCGGCAGCCTCAAAGAACACTTTGAGCCGCTGACTGAAGAAATGTCGTACCGGGTTGCGCAGAAAATCCTGCAACTGACCCAGGCTCAGCGGTTCGTCCTGGACGTAGGGTTCAAGTACTTCGATATCAGTCGCCAGATCACCGGTTTGATGAAGAACCTGCCACTCGCTGGCGTAGCTGAATAGATCATCGCCTTCGTGAAAGTAGCGAGCGCTGAAAGGTTGCAGCGGGTGTTCCTGGGTCATGGACTCAAGCAGGTCATCATTGTCATCGCACAGTCGCCAGCCGCTGCCGAGATGGTCACGCAACTGCCCTATCAACACCGAAGCAGGACGCTCGCTGTTGTCCCGAATACTGCGGCCGACCCAGCTGATATAGAGTTGGTCGCGTGCTGACAACAATGCTTCCAGCAACAGATAGCGATCATCTTCGCGTCGGGAACGATCGCCGGGGCGGTAGTCACTGCCCATCAGGTCAAAATCCAGCGGCGGTTGCGCGCGAGGGTAATCGCCGTCATTCATGCCAAGCAGGCAGACCAGTTTGAAGGGGATCGCTCGCATGGGCATCAAGGTACAGAAGTTGACGGCCCCGGCGAGGAAACGCTGGGATAGGCGACCTTGGTCGAGACCCGCCAACCAGGCTTCCCGGACTACGGTCAGCGGTAAATCGTCCTGCAAACCTACAGACTCACAGGTCTCAAGCCAGGTCTCACGCAGCTCTTCGAGTTGGGCCAACAAATAGTCGTCATGCTCGTTACTGGCCAGGAAGAACAACTGCACCAGAGCTTGCAAGCGCGAGCCCCATTGTTTGGGCGCTGCAGGTTGAGTGAGTTCCTGGTGGGCAATTTCCAGCGCATCCAGCAGGGCGACCAAAGGACCTATGAGTGCGGCATCCAGACCACCAATCTCGTCATAGGGTTCGATCCCCTCGCAGGCACTGGCGCTACCCACGGCATAACCCAGCAGCATCCGTCGCAGTCCGAAACGCCAACTGTTTTGCTCCAGCTCATCAGGCAGGCCCAGACCCGCGCGCTGTTCGGCGTTCATCCCCCAGCGAATACCTGCGCCTTCAATCCAGCGATGCAAGGTCGGCAGGTCACGCTCCTCTACGCCAAACCGAGCGCGTAATGCCGGAACGTCGAGCAGATCAAGGATCTCGCTGACAGGGAAGCGACTGTCGGGCAGCTTGAGCAGATGTTCGACAGCGATCAGTAGCGGATCCCGGCCGCGCTGGCCTTGATCCGCAAGCGTGAAAGGAATGAAGCGCGGATCAAAGCGATCAAGCTGACCAAAGACAGCACGGATGTGCGGGGCATAACTGTCGATGTCCGGGACCATCACGATGACATCGCGAGGCCTCAGGGCTGGGTCAGCACTGAATCGTGCAAGCAACTGATCGTGGAGTATCTCCACTTCACGCTGAGCGCTATGGGCGATGTGAAAACGGATCGATTCGTCCTTTTTCAGATCGACAGCAGGCCAACGCTCGCGGGTCTCGTTCAGGGGACGCAATTCCAGGATGTCGTCCTGCAACTGATTGAGCATGTTCTGTGGCTGGTTTTCGCTGAATAAATCGATACGCCCGTCACGAAACGCCGAGCGATAGCTATTAGGATCGTCGTAGCTGTCGAGCAGATTGATGTAGTCCCGCCCCTGCTTACCCCACGCGGCCAGTAGCGGGTGGGCATGCTGATGGAGCGTTTGCGAGTCGAGCACAATCGGCATGCCGCTCTTGCGAGCCTGACGCTTGTACTGATGTCGCAACAGATCTTTATCGGCGACGATGTCCGCCCAATGGTGACGACATGGGTTGTGTACGCACAGCAAGACCTGGCTGAATCGAGCAAGCCCCGCAAGCGCTTCCAGGGCTTGAGCAGGCAGTGAAGAAATCCCGAAAACGATCACCCGTGAAGGCAAACCATTAGGCGCTACGTCGAGAGTATTGATCCGCTCGATAAAGCGTTGGTGGACGCCTGCGCGGCTTTGCGCCATGCCTTGTTCACCGACATCCAGCAACAACGCACGCCACAGCTCCGCCTGCCAGCAGTTGGCCGGAGTCAGGGCTTTGGCTTCGCCTCTGCCATTTCGTAGCTGATGGCGACCTTCTGCCCAGTCTTCGAGCCAGTCGGCACGGTAGACCTGATATTGGTCAAACAGGTCTGCCAGTCGCTCCGCCAATTGATAGCGTTTACGTAAGTCGGTGTCATTGGTAAGAAAGCGCTGCAGGGGTTCGAAGTGCGGTTGGTTGATCAACTGTGGTAGCAGACGCATCAGACGCCAGGTCAGCGGGGCTTTATCGAGCAGGGATTTGACCGGGATTTCGTCACGTCCCAGCACCATACGATAGAGCTGCCACATGAAGCTGCCCGGTAACTGCACGTCGATGGCGGCGGCGATTCCGCAGCCGCCCATGTCGTCATCTTCGGGGTCTTCGGCCAGTGCCAGCTTCAGCCATTGGGCGATGCCGTTACTCTGTACCAGAGCGATTTCATTTTCCAAGGGAGCCAACGGGTAGCGCCGCATCCAGCTGACCACCAGGCTGCGCAACTCGTCCAGGCGGTTGCCGTGAACCACCATAAAACCAGCACTGAGGGACGTAGCGTCCGGCATAAAGGCTTCCTTGGGAAATACAAAAGCTAGGGCCGAACCTTAGCACTGTCGGCAGACTGTGACAGCCGTGAACGGTCCGATAATGCTGTACGAACTTTCCTGCGGGCAAAACAAAACCCCTACCTGCATACGCAGATAGGGGTTTCGGAATTTAATCTTGACGATGACCTACTCTCACATGGGGAAACCCCACACTACCATCGGCGATGCATCGTTTCACTGCTGAGTTCGGGATGGGATCAGGTGGTTCCAATGCTCTATGGTCGTCAAGAAATTCGGTAGCCAGCTCGTTCTCTCTTGCGAGATCACGCTCCAGCGAATGGGTATGTGATAGATCTGGTGTTTCGTGAGTGTCACAAACTTTCGGTTCGTTTCGTCTTCACACACCGCAATCTGGCGCCTCTTCAGGTCAGCAAATTGCTTGGGTGTTATATGGTCAAGCCTCACGGGCAATTAGTATTGGTTAGCTCAACGCCTCACAGCGCTTACACACCCAACCTATCAACGTCGTAGTCTTCGACGGCCCTTCAGGGGACTCAAGGTCCCAGTGAGATCTCATCTTGAGGCTAGTTTCCCGCTTAGATGCTTTCAGCGGTTATCTATTCCGAACATAGCTACCCGGCAATGCCACTGGCGTGACAACCGGAACACCAGAGGTTCGTCCACTCCGGTCCTCTCGTACTAGGAGCAGCCCCTCTCAAATCTCAAACGTCCACGGCAGATAGGGACCGAACTGTCTCACGACGTTCTAAACCCAGCTCGCGTACCACTTTAAATGGCGAACAGCCATACCCTTGGGACCGGCTTCAGCCCCAGGATGTGATGAGCCGACATCGAGGTGCCAAACACCGCCGTCGATATGAACTCTTGGGCGGTATCAGCCTGTTATCCCCGGAGTACCTTTTATCCGTTGAGCGATGGCCCTTCCATACAGAACCACCGGATCACTAAGACCTACTTTCGTACCTGCTCGACGTGTCTGTCTCGCAGTCAAGCGCGCTTTTGCCTTTATACTCTACGACCGATTTCCGACCGGTCTGAGCGCACCTTCGTACTCCTCCGTTACTCTTTAGGAGGAGACCGCCCCAGTCAAACTACCCACCATACACTGTCCTCGATCCGGATAACGGACCTGAGTTAGAACCTCAAAGTTGCCAGGGTGGTATTTCAAGGTTGGCTCCACGCGAACTGGCGTCCACGCTTCAAAGCCTCCCACCTATCCTACACAAGCAAATTCAAAGTCCAGTGCAAAGCTATAGTAAAGGTTCACGGGGTCTTTCCGTCTAGCCGCGGATACACTGCATCTTCACAGCGATTTCAATTTCACTGAGTCTCGGGTGGAGACAGCGCCGCCATCGTTACGCCATTCGTGCAGGTCGGAACTTACCCGACAAGGAATTTCGCTACCTTAGGACCGTTATAGTTACGGCCGCCGTTTACCGGGGCTTCGATCAAGAGCTTCGCGTTAGCTAACCCCATCAATTAACCTTCCGGCACCGGGCAGGCGTCACACCCTATACGTCCACTTTCGTGTTTGCAGAGTGCTGTGTTTTTAATAAACAGTCGCAGCGGCCTGGTATCTTCGACCGGCGTGGGCTTACGCAGTAAATGCTTCACCCTCACCGGCGCACCTTCTCCCGAAGTTACGGTGCCATTTTGCCTAGTTCCTTCACCCGAGTTCTCTCAAGCGCCTTGGTATTCTCTACCCAACCACCTGTGTCGGTTTGGGGTACGGTTCCTGGTTACCTGAAGCTTAGAAGCTTTTCTTGGAAGCATGGCATCAACCACTTCGTGTACTAAAAGTACACTCGTCATCAGCTCTCGGCCTTAGAATCCCGGATTTACCTAAGATTCCAGCCTACCACCTTAAACTTGGACAACCAACGCCAAGCTGGCCTAGCCTTCTCCGTCCCTCCATCGCAATAACCAGAAGTACAGGAATATTAACCTGTTTTCCATCGACTACGCTTTTCAGCCTCGCCTTAGGGACCGACTAACCCTGCGTCGATTAACGTTGCGCAGGAAACCTTGGTCTTTCGGCGTGGGTGTTTTTCACACCCATTGTCGTTACTCATGTCAGCATTCGCACTTCTGATACCTCCAGCAAGCTTCTCAACTCACCTTCACAGGCTTACAGAACGCTCCTCTACCGCATCACCTAAGTGATACCCGTAGCTTCGGTGTATGGTTTGAGCCCCGTTACATCTTCCGCGCAGGCCGACTCGACTAGTGAGCTATTACGCTTTCTTTAAAGGGTGGCTGCTTCTAAGCCAACCTCCTAGCTGTCTAAGCCTTCCCACATCGTTTCCCACTTAACCATAACTTTGGGACCTTAGCTGACGGTCTGGGTTGTTTCCCTTTTCACGACGGACGTTAGCACCCGCCGTGTGTCTCCCATGCTCGGCACTTGTAGGTATTCGGAGTTTGCATCGGTTTGGTAAGTCGGGATGACCCCCTAGCCGAAACAGTGCTCTACCCCCTACAGTGATACATGAGGCGCTACCTAAATAGCTTTCGAGGAGAACCAGCTATCTCCGAGCTTGATTAGCCTTTCACTCCGATCCACAGGTCATCCGCTAACTTTTCAACGGTAGTCGGTTCGGTCCTCCAGTTAGTGTTACCCAACCTTCAACCTGCCCATGGATAGATCGCCCGGTTTCGGGTCTATTCCCAGCGACTAGACGCCCTATTAAGACTCGCTTTCGCTACGCCTCCCCTATTCGGTTAAGCTCGCCACTGAAAATAAGTCGCTGACCCATTATACAAAAGGTACGCAGTCACCCAACAAAGTGGGCTCCCACTGCTTGTACGCATACGGTTTCAGGATCTATTTCACTCCCCTCTCCGGGGTTCTTTTCGCCTTTCCCTCACGGTACTAGTTCACTATCGGTCAGTCAGTAGTATTTAGCCTTGGAGGATGGTCCCCCCATATTCAGACAAAGTTTCTCGTGCTCCGTCCTACTCGATTTCATGACCAAGAGATTTTCGCGTACAGGGCTATCACCCACTATGGCCGCACTTTCCAGAGCGTTCCGCTAATCTCAAAGCCACTTAAGGGCTAGTCCCCGTTCGCTCGCCACTACTAAGGGAATCTCGGTTGATTTCTTTTCCTCAGGGTACTTAGATGTTTCAGTTCCCCTGGTTCGCTTCTTAAGCCTATGTATTCAGCTTAAGATACCTAACTTATGTTAGGTGGGTTCCCCCATTCAGACATCTCCGGATCAAAGTCTGTTTGCCGACTCCCCGAAGCTTTTCGCAGGCTACCACGTCTTTCATCGCCTCTGACTGCCAAGGCATCCACCGTATGCGCTTCTTCACTTGACCATATAACCCCAAGCAATCTGGTTATACTGTGAAGACGACATTCGCCGAAAATTCGCGATTAAACTCACAAATTTTACCTTAGCCTGATCCGTTACCAGTGAAAGTAACGTTCAGTCTATCTTTCTATCACATACCCAAATTTTTAAAGAACGATCTAATCAAAGACTAGAAATCAACATTCATCACCGTCTTGGTGGAATGCTCATTTCTAAGCTTTCAACAAACAGAAGCAGTAGTGGTGGAGCCAAACGGGATCGAACCGTTGACCTCCTGCGTGCAAGGCAGGCGCTCTCCCAGCTGAGCTATGGCCCCGTATTTCTACAGGCGTTTCCCACACAAAATTGGTGGGTCTGGGCAGATTCGAACTGCCGACCTCACCCTTATCAGGGGTGCGCTCTAACCAACTGAGCTACAGACCCAATTTCGGGCTGCTTCTTATCGTCTTCTTCAATGAATCAAGCAATTCGTGTGGGAACTTATGGAGCAGCTGATGTCGTCGATTAAGGAGGTGATCCAGCCGCAGGTTCCCCTACGGCTACCTTGTTACGACTTCACCCCAGTCATGAATCACACCGTGGTAACCGTCCTCCCGAAGGTTAGACTAGCTACTTCTGGTGCAACCCACTCCCATGGTGTGACGGGCGGTGTGTACAAGGCCCGGGAACGTATTCACCGCGACATTCTGATTCGCGATTACTAGCGATTCCGACTTCACGCAGTCGAGTTGCAGACTGCGATCCGGACTACGATCGGTTTTCTGGGATTAGCTCCACCTCGCGGCTTGGCAACCCTCTGTACCGACCATTGTAGCACGTGTGTAGCCCAGGCCGTAAGGGCCATGATGACTTGACGTCATCCCCACCTTCCTCCGGTTTGTCACCGGCAGTCTCCTTAGAGTGCCCACCATGACGTGCTGGTAACTAAGGACAAGGGTTGCGCTCGTTACGGGACTTAACCCAACATCTCACGACACGAGCTGACGACAGCCATGCAGCACCTGTCTCAATGTTCCCGAAGGCACCAATCCATCTCTGGAAAGTTCATTGGATGTCAAGGCCTGGTAAGGTTCTTCGCGTTGCTTCGAATTAAACCACATGCTCCACCGCTTGTGCGGGCCCCCGTCAATTCATTTGAGTTTTAACCTTGCGGCCGTACTCCCCAGGCGGTCAACTTAATGCGTTAGCTGCGCCACTAAGAGCTCAAGGCTCCCAACGGCTAGTTGACATCGTTTACGGCGTGGACTACCAGGGTATCTAATCCTGTTTGCTCCCCACGCTTTCGCACCTCAGTGTCAGTATCAGTCCAGGTGGTCGCCTTCGCCACTGGTGTTCCTTCCTATATCTACGCATTTCACCGCTACACAGGAAATTCCACCACCCTCTACCATACTCTAGCTCGTCAGTTTTGAATGCAGTTCCCAGGTTGAGCCCGGGGATTTCACATCCAACTTAACGAACCACCTACGCGCGCTTTACGCCCAGTAATTCCGATTAACGCTTGCACCCTCTGTATTACCGCGGCTGCTGGCACAGAGTTAGCCGGTGCTTATTCTGTCGGTAACGTCAAAACAATTACGTATTAGGTAACTGCCCTTCCTCCCAACTTAAAGTGCTTTACAATCCGAAGACCTTCTTCACACACGCGGCATGGCTGGATCAGGCTTTCGCCCATTGTCCAATATTCCCCACTGCTGCCTCCCGTAGGAGTCTGGACCGTGTCTCAGTTCCAGTGTGACTGATCATCCTCTCAGACCAGTTACGGATCGTCGCCTTGGTGAGCCATTACCTCACCAACTAGCTAATCCGACCTAGGCTCATCTGATAGCGCAAGGCCCGAAGGTCCCCTGCTTTCTCCCGTAGGACGTATGCGGTATTAGCGTCCGTTTCCGAGCGTTATCCCCCACTACCAGGCAGATTCCTAGGCATTACTCACCCGTCCGCCGCTCGCCACCAGGTACAAGTACCCGTGCTGCCGCTCGACTTGCATGTGTTAGGCCTGCCGCCAGCGTTCAATCTGAGCCATGATCAAACTCTTCAGTTCAAACATCTTTGGGTTTTTAAGAAACCCTAAACTTGGCTCAGCAATCGTTGGTTACATCTTTGATTTCTCGCGGAGTAACTTGTGATGCTGATAATCTTGTTGACTATCAGTCTGACTCCACAAGCACCCACACGAATTGCTTGATTCAGTTGTTAAAGAGCGGTTGGTTAAGATCTTTCGTCTCAACCGAGGCGCGCAT
This sequence comes from Pseudomonas lini, assembly GCF_964063345.1. Classification (NCBI taxonomy): domain Bacteria; kingdom Pseudomonadati; phylum Pseudomonadota; class Gammaproteobacteria; order Pseudomonadales; family Pseudomonadaceae; genus Pseudomonas; species Pseudomonas lini. The sequence continues at coordinate 4,042,063 of NZ_OZ061318.1, read as the reverse complement.
TCTACAGCAGCCTCTGTTGCTGTCAAGCGGTTATTTTCAGAAGTTTTCAAAGTTTCGCTTGGAAATCTTTAACAACTTCAACCACTTGCGCTTCCGATCTCTCGTTAGCGGGAGGCGAATTCTACAGCGTTACTCGCTGCTGTCAACACCTCTTTTTCTCCGCTTTCGACCGAGATGATCGAACCGTCAATAAGGCGAAAACACACGGCCTTACCAACTCCTTCTGGCTTCGATGAACTGAAGCGTAACCGCTGTCGAAAACTGCGTAACTCTTTGTTTACCAAGGAGTTTTCCGTTTCGACTGCGCCGGAAGTGGGGCGAATTATAGACTTCCAGAATCTGCCGTCAACAGCAATTTTCACATTTCTGTCATATAAGTCCAAAAAGCCCGAAAACACGAAGGCCGACCTCAAGAGGTCGGCCTTCTGCCCTTCTACTTACAAGCTAGGGAATGCGAACTGCGAAGCCTCATGGCTCGCTCGTTGCGGCCAGCGCTGGGTAATAGCCTTGCGACGAGTGTAGAAACGCACGCCATCCGGACCATACGCATGCAGATCGCCGAACAGCGAACGCTTCCAGCCGCCAAAGCTGTGATAAGCCACTGGCACCGGCAATGGCACGTTGACGCCGACCATGCCCACTTCAATCTCATCGCAGAACAACCGCGCTGCTTCCCCATCACGCGTGAAGATACAGGTGCCGTTGCCATACTCGTGATCGTTGATCAGTTGCATCGCCTCTTCCAGGCTGTTGACCCGGACGACGCACAATACCGGCCCGAAGATTTCTTCTTTATAGATGCGCATTTCTGGCGTGACGTTATCGAACAGGCAACCGCCCAGGAAGAAACCTTCCTCATGACCAGCCACGCTCAGACCACGACCATCCACCACCAAGGTCGCACCTGCTGAAACGCCGTCTTCTATATAGCCACTGACTTTATCGCGAGCCTGACCGGAAACCAGCGGCCCCATGTCCAAGCCACAGGTGGTACCCGCACCGATTTTCAGCGCCTTGACCTGCGGCACCAGTTTGGCCACCAACGCATCCGCCACCTGATCGCCAACGCACACGGCCACCGAGATTGCCATGCAGCGCTCACCGCACGAACCGTACGCCGCGCCCATCAGTGCGCTGACTGCGTTATCCAGATCCGCATCCGGCATCAATACCGCGTGGTTCTTCGCCCCGCCCAAAGCCTGGACGCGTTTGCCGCGCTTGGTGCCTTCGGCGTAAATGTATTCGGCAATCGGCGTCGAACCGACGAAGCTCAGCGCTTTGACTTCCGGCGCTTCAATCAAGGCATCCACCGCTGCCTTGTCGCCATGCACCACACTCAGCACGCCTTTCGGCAGGCCGGCTTCCAACAGCAGCTGAGCAATCAGCAGCGTCGAGCTTGGATCACGCTCGGACGGTTTCAGAATAAAGCAGTTGCCGCAGACGATCGCCAGCGGATACATCCACAGCGGCACCATGGCCGGGAAGTTGAACGGGGTAATACCGGCCACCACGCCCAATGGCTGGAAATCCGACCAGGCATCAATGTTCGGCCCAACGTTACGGCTGTACTCGCCCTTGAGAATTTCCGGTGCCGCGCAGGCGAACTCGACGTTCTCGATCCCGCGCTTCAACTCACCGGCCGCATCTTCCAGGGTCTTGCCGTGCTCTTCGCTGATCAGTTGTGCAATACGGGCTTCGTTCTGTTCCAGCAGTTGCTTGAAGCGGAACATCACCTGAGCACGCTTGGCCGGCGGAGTGTTACGCCAGGCCGGGAACGCAGCTTTGGCCGAGTCGATGGCTTTTTGAATGGTTTCACGGCTGGCCAATGGCAGCTTGTGGATCGCCTGACCGGTGGACGGATTGAACACGTCGGCCGTACGACCGTCTTCGGTCACCAGTTCGCCATTGATCAAATGCGGGATAAGGCTCATGCAGGGCTCCTGAAAAAGTTGTCCACGGGCGCCCTTCAAAGGGCGCCTTTATATATAGAGAGAGGAAGATCAGTCGATTTTGTTCAGCACTTCGCCGACCGCGTCGAACAGACGATCGAGGTCTTGCGGCTTGCTGTTGAAGGTTGGGCCGAACTGCAAGGTGTCGCCGCCGAAGCGCACGTAAAACCCGGCTTTCCATAGAGCCATGCCGGCTTCGAATGGACGCACAATGGCATCGCCATCGCGAGGCGCAATCTGGATGGCACCGGCCAACCCATAGTTACGAATGTCGATGACGTTCTTGCTGCCTTTCAAACCATGCAACGCATTTTCGAAGTGCGGCGCCACTTCCGCCACGCTTTGCACCAGGTTTTCCTTTTGCAGCAGGTCGAGTGCTGCCAGGCCCGCAGCACAAGCCACCGGGTGCGCGGAATAGGTGTAGCCGTGCGGGAATTCCACCGCGTACTCAGGCGTCGCCTGGTTCATGAAGGTCTGGTAGATCTCGGAGCTGGCAATCACTGCGCCCATCGGGATCGCGCCGTTGGTGACTTGCTTGGCAATGCACATCAGGTCCGGGGTCACGCCGAAGCTGTCGGCGCCGAACATCGAACCGGTACGGCCGAACCCGGTGATCACTTCGTCGAACACCAGCAGGATATTGTGCTGATCGCAGATCTCGCGCAGACGCTTGAGATAACCCTGTGGCGGAACCAGTACACCAGCGGAGCCGGCCATTGGCTCGACGAATACCGCAGCAATGTTCGAGGCATCGTGCAACTCGATCAGCTTGAGCAGTTCATCGGCCAGGGCGATACCACCTTGCTCCGGCATCCCACGGGAAAACGCATTGCTCGCCAGCAAAGTGTGCGGCAGGTGATCGACATCCATCATCGCCTGACCGAACAGTTTACGGTTGCCGTTCACGCCGCCGAGGCTGGTGCCGGCGATGTTTACGCCGTGATAACCACGAGCACGACCGATCATTTTGGTTTTGGTGGCCTGGCCTTTCAGGCGCCAGTAAGCACGCACCATTTTCACCGCTGTGTCTGCACACTCGGAACCCGAGTCGGTGAAGAACACGTGATTCAGATTGCCCGGCGTCAGGTCGGTGATTTTTTCGGCCAACTGGAACGACAGCGGATGCCCGTACTGGAAGCCCGGCGAGTAATCGAGGGTGCCCAATTGCTTGGCCACCGCTTCCTGGATTTCCTTGCGGGTGTGTCCGGCGCCGCAGGTCCACAGCCCCGAGAGCGAATCGTAGACCTTGCGGCCCTTGTCGTCTGTCAGCCAACTGCCCTCGGCAGCCACGATCAGTCGCGGGTCGCGCTGGAAATTGCGGTTCGCGGTGTAGGGCATCCAGTGAGCATCGAGCTTGAGCTGGCTGGCCAGGGAAGTCGGGGCGTTTTCAGGCACGTTCATGGGCAAAACCTCGCAGGGCAATAAGCGGCGTGGAGATGAAAAGCGTTCTTGCAGCTAAATTGCCACGGAGATAAAGTCGTTGAAATCCAACTTTTCTAACCTTCAGTCAGCCCATCACTAAACTTTGAGCAAACAAAGCATGAGCAGCCGTCGTCCCGATCCGCTGGCGCAAGTCAGTGACTTTGATATCCGCCTGTTGCGGATTTTTCGCAGCGTCGTGGAATGCGGCGGCTTCTCCGCGGCAGAATCGGTGCTGGGGATCGGTCGCTCGGCGATCAGCCAGCAGATGAGCGATCTGGAGCAACGCCTCGGCCTGCGTCTGTGCCAACGCGGTCGCGCCGGTTTTTCCCTGACCGAAGAAGGCCGCGAGGTTTATCAATCTGCGTTGCAACTATTAAGTGCGCTGGAAAGTTTCCGCACTGAGGTTAATGGCCTCCATCAACACCTGCGCGGTGAGTTGACCATTGGCCTGACCGACAACCTGGTTACCCTGCCCCACATGCGCATTACTCACGCCCTGGCGCAGTTGAAGGAGCGTGGTCCGGACGTACAGATCCAGATCCGCATGATCGCGCCCAATGAAGTCGAACAAGGCGTGCTCGACGGTCGCTTGCACGTCGGTGTGGTGCCACAAGCCAGCGCGCTATCGGGTCTGGAATATCAGCCGCTCTACAGCGAACGTTCGCTGCTGTATTGCGCGGTCGGCCACCCGTTGTTCTATGTCGACGACAAACAACTGGACGATGAACGCCTCAATAGCCAGGACGCCATCGCCCCGACCTTCCGTTTGCCCGCCGAGATTCAGGCCCATTACCAGGCACTCAATTGCACCGCCAGTGCGTCGGATCGCGAAGGCATGGCATTTCTGATTCTGACCGGGCGCTACATCGGTTATCTGCCGGATCATTACGCCAGCCTCTGGGTGCAACAGGGCCGATTGCGTGCACTGAAACCCAAGGCGCGTTTTTATGACCTGAGCCTGGCATCGGTCACACGCAAGGGCCGTCGTCCCCACTTGGTGCTGGAGAGTTTTCTGGAGAGTCTGGCGGCGACGCGTTGAACAACTATAGAAACCGGTGGGAGCCGAGCTTGCTCGCGATGGCTCCAGGTCAGTCACCATCGATGCTGAATGCTAAGCCGCCTTCGCGAGCAGCTCGGCTCCTACAGGGATTGCGGTGTTCAGGTTTTTCGCAACAGGACTTGTCTGCGGCCTGCGGGTGCGCTATCAACGCATCTGGTTGCACCCATTTACTTGTTCGGAAGTGCCTATGACCTTTGAAGTCCCAGCCCACGGCGGCAAACCCGCCAGCCGCATTCGTCAGAAGAACGAAGAGACCATCATCAAAGCCGCCGAAGACGAGTTCGCCCGTCACGGGTTCAAAGGCACTAGCATGAACACCATCGCGCAGAATGCCGGGTTGCCCAAAGCGAATCTGCATTACTACTTCACCAACAAACTCGGTTTGTACGTGGCGGTGCTGAGTAACATTCTTGAATTGTGGGACAGCACTTTCAATACCCTGACCGTCGAGGATGATCCGGCAGAAGCATTGACCCGATACATCCGCGCAAAAATGGAATTCTCCCGACGCCGGCCACAGGCTTCGCGGCTCTTCGCCATGGAGGTCATCAGCGGCGGTGAATGCCTGAGCGCGCATTTCAACCAGGACTATCGCACCTGGTTTCAGGGCCGGGCCGCAGTGTTTCAGGCGTGGATCGACGCCGGCAAAATGGACCCGATCGACCCGGTGCACCTGATCTTCCTGCTGTGGGGCAGCACCCAGCATTACGCCGATTTTGCCACGCAGATCTGCCGTGTCACCGGGCGCACCAAGTTGACCAAGCAAGACATGGAAGACGCCGGCAACAACCTGATCCGCATCATTCTCAAAGGCTGCGGCCTGACGCCTGCTATCTAAGACACTTATGCCTTTCACCCTCAGTGGTTCTTGCGAATACCGCGAAGAGATTCGCAAAAGCCGCTTCATCGCCCTCGCCGGACCCATCACTAGCGCAGCTGATGCCCAAGCGTTCATCGAGCAGCACAGTGACTTGAACGCCTCGCACAATTGCTGGGCCTGGAAACTCGGCGATCAATACCGCAGCAATGACGATGGCGAACCCGGCGGCACCGCTGGCCGGCCGATCCTGGCAGCGATCGAAGCGCAAGATTGCGATCAGGTCGCGGTGCTGGTTATCCGCTGGTATGGCGGCATTCAACTGGGCACCGGCGGCCTCGCCCGGGCCTATGGCGGCGGTGCCAACAAATGCCTGCAAGGGGCACCGAAGATCGAGCTGATCAGCCGGGTGCCGGTCAGTTGTGCCTGTGCGTTTGGCGAGTTGGCGCTGGTAAAGCTTCGGGTAGCGGAACTGGGCGGTTTGGTCGTGGAGGAAACCTTCACGGCCAATGGCGTGGAACTGCAATTGGCGATCGGCGATCGGCAGATAGATACCTTGCAAACGCAGCTGGCAGATTTGAGTCGCGGGCGCATTTTGTTGCAGCGATAAAAGAAAGATCAAAAGATCGCAGCCGTCGGCAGCTCCTGCGTCGACCGTGTACATCCGTAAAAAACATAATCCCATCGGAGCCGCCGAAGGCTGCGATCTTTTGGGGCGCCGCGATTTGCCCTGCCTTCGATACTTGCCCACATCTGCTGTGCACCCGGCTGTGGATAACCTGAGCACATTGCGCTGTAACCCTTCTGTCATGCGGCTTTGCGGGCTTTGCTCATTTTTCATCCAAATCCCCAGCAACAACATTTATTCCACGTAAAAACAATCAGTTAGAGCGGTTTATCGCCATTAGAAGAAAGCCCCTCAGTGCTTATGCCCCTCCGGTCGGCTTGCGCACAAATACTGTGGAACAACCTGTGGATAACCCGTTCATGGCTGGCGCAGCCCCATGTCCGACATAGCCTGCAGGGTATTGCTTGTTTTTTGATCAATTCACCGCGCGCAAAACCAGAGCCTGATCAAAGAACGTGCCCTCAAGTGGTGCCTGATTCAGAATTGGAATATGACGAGGCACCGTCCACAAGACCTATTCCAGCAAGGCTTTGCCGATTTCCTGACTCAATGGCCAGGAAATTGCTTTATCCAGGCACAACCTCTGTCGACCTGAGCCTGTCATGTCCAACCCCGTGCCGATCCCCGATCAAATACCCCGCCTGCAATTGCGCAGAATCAGCAAACGTTATCCCGGTTGCCTGGCCAACGATGCCATCGACTTGAGCATTGCGCCCGGTGAAATCCACGCCCTGCTCGGCGAAAACGGTGCGGGCAAAAGTACCCTGATGAAGATCATCTACGGCGTCACTCACGCCGACTCAGGGGAGATGATCTGGCAGGGCCAGCGTGTGACCATGCGCAACCCGGCCCAGGCTCGCGGTCTCGGGATTGGCATGGTGTTCCAACATTTCTCGCTGTTCGAAACCCTGAGCGTGGCGCAGAACATCGCGCTGGCAATGGGCGCGGCGGCGGGTACGCCGAAGCAACTTGAGCCGAAGATTCGTGAAGTGTCCCAACGCTACGGCATGGCGCTGGAACCGGAGCGACTTGTCCACAGCCTGTCCATCGGCGAGCGTCAACGGGTGGAAATCATTCGCTGCCTGATGCAGGACATCCGCCTGTTGATTCTCGATGAGCCGACGTCGGTACTGACACCGCAAGAGGCCGACGAATTGTTTGTCACATTGCGCCGACTGGCGAGCGAGGGCTGCAGCATTCTGTTTATCAGCCACAAGCTCGGCGAAGTACGCGCGTTGTGTCACAGCGCCACGGTGTTGCGCGGCGGTCGGGTGGCCGGGCATTGCGTGCCGGCGGAGTACTCGGATCGGCAACTGGCGCAGTTGATGGTCGGTGAAACCGCCGAACTGATCACCGACTATCCAAAGGTCATGGGCGCTGATGCGTTTTTGAACGTGACGAGGTTGTCCTGGCACAACCCGGACCCGTTCGGCTGTTCTCTGAAGAACATTGATCTCGATGTGCGCAGCGGCGAAATCGTGGGGGTCGCCGGGGTGGCCGGCAATGGTCAGGATGAGTTGCTGGCCTTGCTCAGTGGTGAAGAACGGTTACCCCGCGATGACAGAGCAACGATCAGTTTCGGCGGGCAAGCAGTGGCCCATTTGCGCCCGGATACTCGACGCAAACTTGGCTTGGCATTCGTCCCCGCCGAGCGTCTGGGCCATGGCGCGGTGCCGGAGCTGAGCTTGGCAGATAACGCCCTGCTCACCGCCTTTCAACAGGGGCTGGTCAGCAACGGCCTGATCCAGCGCCGCAAGGTCGAAGCGCTGGCCGAAGACATCATTCGCCGCTTCGGGGTCAAGACACCCGATGCCCAGGCACCGGCTCGCAGTCTGTCCGGTGGCAACTTGCAAAAATTCATCCTCGGCCGGGAAATCCTCCAGCAGCCTGAATTGCTGGTGGCCGCGCACCCGACCTGGGGCGTGGACGTCGGCGCGGCCGCGACCATTCACCGAGCGTTGATTGCCTTGCGCGATGCTGGCGCGGCGATTCTGGTGATCTCTGAAGACCTCGACGAATTGTTCCAGATCAGCGACCGCCTCGGCGCCCTGTGTGGAGGTCGGCTGTCGCCATTGCAGTCCACCGTCGACACCCATCTGAGCGACGTCGGCGGCTGGATGGCCGGCCAGTTCGACGCACCTCAATCACCTGCCCCCGTAGCGCTTTAACGGAGTTCCACATGCTGCTTTCTCTCGAACCCCGTGGCCAGCAATCACGCCTGATGTTGTGGTGCTCGCCCTTGCTGGCGGCCGTGTTGACGCTGGGCTGCGGCTCATTGCTGTTTATCGCGCTGGGCCACGATCCGTTGCTGACCTTGCACACGTTGCTGATTGCACCGATCAGCGACTTGTACGGCGTCTCCGAATTGTTGGTCAAAGCGTTGCCGATTCTGCTCTGCGCATTGGGCCTGGCGGTGGCGTATCAAGCACGGATCTGGAACATCGGCGCCGAAGGTCAGTTGCTGCTCGGCGCCCTTGCCGGCAGTGCGTTGGCAGTGAACATCATCGATATGCAAAGTCGCTGGGCGCTGGTGCTAATCCTGGTGGTCGGCACCTTGGCCGGCGCAGCGTGGGCCGGGCTGACGGCGTGGTTGCGCACGCGCTTCAACGCCAATGAAATCCTCACCAGCATCATGCTCAATTACATCGCCCTGAACCTGCTGCTGTTCTGCGTCCACGGCCCGCTGAAGGACCCGGCCGGGTTCAACTTTCCAGAGTCGGCGATGTTCGGCGATGCCAGTCGACTGCCGCTGTTGATGGAGGACGGTCGGGTTCACGCCGGGGTCTATTTCGCCTTGCTCGCGCTGGTGGCGGTGTGGGTGTTGCTGCAGAAAAGCTTTGTCGGCTTCCAGATCAAAGTGCTCGGGCTGGACAAGCGCGCCGCCGGTTTCGTCGGCTTTCGAGAGAAGCGGCTGATCTGGCTAGCGCTGTTGATCAGCGGCGGTTTGGCGGGGCTGGCCGGCGTGTGCGAAGTCACCGGGCCGATCGGTCAATTGGTGCCGCAGGTGTCGCCGGGTTACGGCTATGCGGCGATCACCGTGGCGTTTCTCGGGCGGTTGAATCCCATCGGCATTCTGTTTTCCAGCCTGTTGATGGCGCTGCTGTACATCGGCGGCGAGAGCGCGCAGATGAGCATGAACCTGCCGCAAGCCATCACTCAATTGTTCCAGGGGATGATGCTGTTTTTCCTGCTGGCCAGTGACGTGCTGATTCTCTACCGACCGCGTTTGAACCTGCGCTGGGCTCGCCGTGCACCAACCACCGCCGCACACGCAGGAGCCTTGTGATGGATATCGATCTGCTCAGCAATATTTTCTACGCCATGGTCCGCTGCGGAACGCCGTTGTTGCTGGTGGCGCTGGGCGAGCTGATTTGCGAGAAGAGTGGCGTCCTCAATCTGGGGCAGGAAGGCATGATGCTGTTTGGCGCGGTGATCGGTTTTATCGTCGCGCTGAACAGCGGCAATCTCTGGCTTGGCGTGTTGCTGGCGATGCTCGCCGGTATGCTGTTGTCGTCGCTGTTTGCCTTGGTGGCACTGGCGTTCAACGCCAATCAGGTGGCGACCGGGTTGGCGTTGACGATCTTCGGCGTGGGCCTGTCGACCTTTGTCGGCGCAGCGTGGGTTGGTAAACCGTTGGCAGGTTTTGAGCCAGTGGCGATTCCGTTGTTGAGTGAAATCCCGCTGATCGGACGGATGCTGTTTGCCCAGGATTTGTTGGTGTACCTGTCGTTCGCGCTATTTGCCCTAGTGGCGTGGGTGATTCTGAAAAGTCGCGTCGGGTTGATTATTCAGGCAGTCGGCGAAAACCCGGACGCGGCCAGCGCCATGGGCTTGCCGGTGTTGCGCGTGCGTACGCTGGCGGTACTGTTTGGCGGGGCGATGGCGGGGTTGGCCGGGGCTTATTTGTCCCTGGCCTACACGCCGATGTGGGCGGAAAACATGAGCGCCGGTCGTGGCTGGATTGCCTTGGCGCTGGTGGTGTTTGCCAGTTGGCGGGTATGGCGATTGCTGCTCGGGGCGTATCTGTTCGGGCTCGCCAGCATCCTGCATTTGGTGGCGCAGGGGTTGGGGCTGGCAATTGCGTCGAGCCTGCTGGCGATGCTGCCGTATGTCGCGACCATTGTGGTGTTGGTGCTGCTGTCCCGGGATGCCGTGCGCACACGGTTGTATGCGCCGGTTTCGCTGGGGCAGCCGTGGCAGGCCGGGCATTAGAGTCGGCTTCAAGGGCCTCATCGCGGGCAAGCCCGCTCCCACAAGTTTTGTGTCGATCGAAAATTCCGTGTTCGCCCAAATCACTGTGGGAGCGGGCTTGCCCGCGAAGGCGCCCGAACAGGCAACACTTGAACTACGCCCCACGCCAATTCAAAGAACAGGAAAATCGCCAGCAATGAACTGGCGCCATGGAGCAAGGCATACAGCTGCCAAGCCGAAAACAGAAACCGCCCCACCGCGTCATACCGCCCAAACACCAACTGCGGATCACGAATCCGCAGCACCGCCCAGACGCACACAATCGAACCCAACAAATTCGCCATCAGCATGTGCATCGGCTCGAACGGCGGTAGCTCGCCAGGCAACTTGAAAGTCTGGCTCAGGCTCAACAACACGCCATGCAACGCCGCAAAACTCCACGGTGTCACAAAAGCAGCGGTCACGATCAGGTCGTACCAGGCACTGCCACGCACTACTTGACGATATTGCGTTGAAGTCCACATCCGTCTTGCTCCATAAATTCAGGGAGCAACAAGGCTAAAGCCTGGAGTATGCTCCAGGGTCAAGCCCTCTCGAGACATTCAAGATGCGCATCGGTGAATTAGCCCAGGCCAGCGCCGTCAGCCGCGACACATTGCGCTTTTACGAGCAGCGCGGATTGATCGCCGCGCAACGCAGCGCCAATGGTTATCGCGACTATCCGGCGGAGATGGTGCAACTGGTGCTGTACATCAAGACGGCTCAGCGGCTGGGGTTTACCCTTGGCGAAATCGGTAATAGCGTTGCCGCGTTGTGGCAGTCGCCCGACCCGGACAGCGCCGTCACGCAACTGCTGCAAGACAAGCTCAAGCTGATCGAAACTCGCATGACCGAGCTCGATGTCTTGCGTCAGGAATTGCAACATCGGCTCGGTCAGCAGTGTCCTTTGAATCAGTATCCATTGAATCCGTGATTCTCATCCATCAAGGAAGCCATTCATGTCCAAGGCAAAAACCGCACTCATCATCGGTGCCTCCCGGGGCCTGGGCCTCGGTCTGGTGAAAACCCTGCTGGCCGACGGTTGGCAAGTCACCGCCACCGTGCGCAACCCGCAGAGCGCCGAAGCCTTGCAAGCGTTGGGCAAGGTGCGGATCGAAAAACTCGACATGGACGATCAGCAAGCGGTTATCGCCCTGAGCCAACAACTCAAGGGTGAAGTGTTCGACCTGTTGTTCGTGAATGCCGGAGTCAAGGGCCCGGAGGTCCAGACGCCGGGCGGCGCGACGTTGGCCGAGGTCGGTCAGCTGTTCTTCACCAACGCCGTGGCGCCGATCAATCTGGCTCAGCGTTTCGTCGGGCAGATTCGTGAAGACAGCGGCGTGCTGGCATTCATGAGTTCGGTGCTGGGCAGTGTGACCATGCCCGACGCGCCGGAGCTGGCGCTGTACAAGGCCAGCAAAGCGGCGCTGAACTCGATGACCAACAGCTTCGTCACACAATTGGGCGAACAGAAACTCACCGTGCTATCGCTGCATCCGGGTTGGGTGAAGACTGATATGGGCGGTGAAGGCGCGGACATTGATGTGCAAACCAGTACCCGCGGGTTGATCGATCAGGTGAATGCGTATGCCGGCAAGGGCGGGCATCATTTTGTGAACTACAGGGGTGAGACCATTCCCTGGTAACACCACCGCACCCTGTGGGAGCTGGCTTGTCGGATCGCCGCACCGCTGCGATAGCATCACCTCGGTATCGCTGAAAGACCGAGGTGCCTGCATCGCGGGCAAGCCCGGCTCCCACAGGGTTCTGCATCGTCTGGTCGGGGGAGGCTTGCCCGCGAAGCTTTTTTGTTCGAAACTCCGCACCTCGCCCCCGTGGCGACCCTGGATCAGCAGACAGGGCAACACTGAGCTGGCAACCCTGAACCCAACCTTCAGAGGAGCCGGCCACCATGCCTGCGACCCGTATCTGGTTAAAAAATCCCCTCGCCATTTTCACGGCCAACGCGCTCGATGCCCGTGGCGGTCTGGTGCTGCAAGACGGTTTGATCGTCGAAGTGCTCAGCGCCGGTCAGCAACCCTCCGCGCCCTGTGACCACGTTTTCGATGCGCGCGAACACGTGATCCTGCCGGGGCTAATCAACACCCATCACCACTTCTATCAAACCCTGACCCGTGCCTGGGCGCCGGTGGTCAATCAGCCGTTGTTCCCATGGTTGAAAACCCTCTATCCGGTCTGGGCTCGCCTCACCCCTGAAAAACTTGCCCTCGCCACCAAAGTTGCGTTGGCCGAATTGCTGCTGTCCGGTTGCACCACCGCGGCCGATCACCATTACCTGTTTCCGGAAGGTCTGGAAAATGCGATCGATGTGCAGGTCGAGAGTGTTCGCGAACTGGGCATGCGCGCCATGCTCACTCGCGGTTCCATGAGCCTTGGCGAAAAAGACGGCGGCCTGCCTCCGCAGCAAACCGTCCAGGAAGGCGAAGTGATCCTCGACGACAGCCAACGTTTGATTGCCGCATACCACGAGCGCGGCGATGGGGCGCAGATTCAAATCGCCCTGGCGCCGTGCTCGCCGTTCTCGGTAACCCCGGAGATCATGTCCGCCAGCGCCGAACTGGCAAATACCCTCGACGTGCGCCTGCACACGCACCTGGCAGAAACCCTCGATGAAGAAGATTTCTGCCTGCAACGTTTCGGCCTGCGCACCGTGGATTATCTGGACAGCGTCGGCTGGCTCGGCCCGCGCACGTGGCTGGCCCACGGCATTCATTTCAACCCCGACGAAATCGCCCGTCTCGGCGCGGCCGGCACGGGTATTTGCCATTGCCCGAGTTCGAACATGCGCCTGGCCTCCGGCATTTGCCCGACGCTGGACCTGACCGCTGCGGGTGCGCTGCTGGGTCTGGGCGTGGACGGTTCGGCGTCCAACGATGCGTCGAACATGATCCTCGAAACCCGTCAGGCGCTGTACATCCAGCGGCTGCGTTATGGCGCGGAAAAGATTACGCCGGAGTTGGTACTGGGCTGGGCGACCAAAGGTTCGGCGAGTTTGCTCGGGCGCAGCGATATCGGTGAACTGGCGGTGGGCAAGCAGGCGGATCTGGCGCTGTTCAAACTGGATGAACTGCGCTTCTCCGGCAGCCACGATCCGGTGTCGGCGCTGCTGCTGTGCGGCGCGGATCGGGCGGACCGGGTGATGGTCGGCGGCAAATGGCGGGTGATCGATGGGCAGGTTGAGGGGCTGGATCTGAAAGGGTTGATTGCCGATCATAGCCAGGCGGCCAGACAGCTGATCGCCGGTGTCTGATCGGACAACGATCTAATGTGGGAGCAACTGTCTTGATGGTCTTTATTTTGAAGGCATATTGATAGACAGCCGAACTCCCACAGTTTTGTGTAAGGCGTCCGCACCAGTGGATGGCGTGAGTTGGACCCGTTGCACCGGGTTGGCTCTAGTGAGGAATTGAACATCAAAAGATCGCAGCCTGCGGCAGCTCCTACAGGGGTACGCGAAATCATGTAGGAGCTGTCGCAGGCTGCGATCTTTTGATTTTGTTGTCCTGTTGGTCAGCAATTTGCATTGCCCTCCTCCATCTCACAACAAAATGGAGTTCCAGTTCATGCATAAACGTCCGTTGAAGCAGCTGCTTTGCGCCGTCGCCGCCACCATCGGTCTGAGCGCCAGCCTGACCGCCAGTGCTGCCGACCCGCTGAAAGTCGGCTTCGTCTATATCGGCCCGATCGGTGACCACGGCTGGACGTATCAGCATGAACAGGGACGCAAGGAGCTGGCTGAGAAGTTCGCCGACCAGATCACCACCAACTACGTGGAGAACGTCGCCGAGGGCGCCGATGCCGAGCGGGTGATCCGCAACATGGCCAAGGACAAATATGACCTGATTTTCACCACGTCTTTTGGCTACATGAACCCGACCCTGAAAGTCGCCAAGCAATTTCCCAAGGTGACCTTCGAACACGCCACTGGCTACAAGCAGGACAAGAACCTCGGCACTTACCTGGCGCGCACTTATGAAGGCCGCTACGTCGGCGGTTTCCTTGCGGCGAAGATGACCAAGACCAAAAAAGTCGGCTACGTCGCCTCGTTCCCGATTCCGGAAGTCATCCGCGATATCAACGCCATTCAACTGGCTCTGAACAAGTACAACCCGGGCACCGAGATCAAAGTGGTATGGGTCAATTCCTGGTTCGACCCGGGCAAGGAAGCTGACGCCGCCAACGCGCTGATCGACCAGGGCGTGGACGTGGTGTTCCAGCACACCGACAGCCCGGCACCGATCCAGGCGGCCGAACGACGCGGCGTGTACGCCGTCGGTTATGCATCGGACATGGCGCACTTCGGGCCGAAAGCGGTGCTGACGTCTATCGTCAATGACTGGGGGCCGCATTACATTCAGGCGACCCAAAGCGTGCTCGACCACACATGGAAATCCCAGGATTACTGGGGCGGTCTGAAGGAGGGCACGGTTGAGCTGCCGATCAGCGACCTGGTGCCGGCTGCGGTGAAAACCGAAGCCGAGCAGATCATCGCCGACATCAAGAGCGGCGCGTTGCATCCGTTCACCGGGCCGATCAAGGATCAGGCCGGCGTGGAGAAAATCCCGGCGGGCGCGACGGCAACCAATGCGCAGCTGGCATCGATGAACTATTACGTCGAAGGCATGAAGGCCGAGATACCGAAGTGACTTAGTCAGACACGAAACCCTGTGGGAGCGGGCTTGCCCGCGATGAGGCCATTACATTCAGCATCATTGTTGACTGTCAGTTCGCTATCGCGGGCAAGCCCGCTCCCACAGGGCTCTGCGGTGCGTTTTCAATCTGCGTACTCTTCAGGACAATCGCATGAACAGCCTCCCGATCATCGACATCAGCCCGCTCTACAGCGCCGATCAAAACGCCTGGCAATCGATCGCCACACAAATCGACCATGCCTGCCGCGAATGGGGCTTTTTCTATATCAAGGGCCACCCGATCGCCCCGTCGCGTATCGCCGCAGTGCTCGAGCATGCCCAACGTTTCTTCGCCCTGCCCCCCGCCGAAAAACTCAAGATCGACATCACCCAGACCCGCCACCACCGTGGCTATGGCGCCATCGCCACCGAGCAACTCGACCCGAGCAAACCCAGCGATCTGAAAGAAACCTTCGACATGGGGCTGCACCTGCCGGTCGATCATCCCGAGGTTATTGCGGAAAAACCCTTGCGCGGTCCCAACCGTCATCCGTCGATGCCCGGCTGGGAATCGCTGATGGAGCAACACTACGTTGACATGCAGGCGCTCGCCCAAACCCTGTTGCGAGCCATGACCCTGGCGTTGGGCATCGAGCGCGATTTCTTCGATACACGTTTCAAAGAACCGGTCAGCGTACTGCGGATGATTCATTACCCACCGCGCCACACTGCCAGCTCCTTCGATCAGCAAGGTGCCGGCGCTCACACCGATTACGGCTGCATCACCCTGCTCTATCAGGATGCCGCTGGCGGTCTGCAAGTGCGCAACGTGCAAGGCGAATGGATCGATGCGCCGCCGATCGAAGGCACGTTCGTGGTCAACCTTGGCGACATGATGGCGCGCTGGAGCAACGACCGTTACCTGTCGACGCCGCACCGGGTGATCAGCCCGCTAGGGGTGGATCGGTACTCGATGCCATTCTTTGCCGAACCGCACCCCGATACACCTATCGAATGCCTGCCCGGCTGCCAGGATGAACGGCACCCGGCGAAGTATCCGGCCACCACCTGCGCCGAATTCCTGCTGTCGCGCTTTGCCGATACCTACGCCTATCGGCGGGAACAGCAAGCCGTGTAATGAACCGGCTGGTCAGGTTTTGCTCATTGTTTCTGCGGGCATCTGTAGAATGTCCTCATTGCACCTGACGAGATTTCATAAATGTACGACTGGCTGAACGCTCTGCCCAAGGCAGAATTGCACTTGCACCTGGAAGGTTCGCTGGAGCCTGAGCTGCTGTTCGCCCTGGCCGAACGCAACAAGATCGCCCTGCCGTGGAGCGATGTTGAAACCCTGCGCAAGGCTTACGCCTTCAATAACCTGCAAGAGTTTCTCGACCTGTATTACCAGGGCGCCGACGTGTTGCGCACCTCGCAGGATTTCTACGACCTTACCTGGGCCTACCTGTTGCGCTGCAAGGCGCAGAACGTGATTCACACCGAACCGTTCTTTGACCCGCAAACCCACACCGACCGTGGCATCCCGTTCGAAGTAGTGCTCAACGGCATCGCCGCCGCACTGAAGGATGGCGAGCAGCAGCTGGGCATCACCAGCGGTTTGATCCTCAGTTTCCTGCGTCACTTGAGCGAAGACGAAGCGCAGAAAACCCTCGACCAGGCACTGCCGTTCCGCGATGCGTTTGTCGCCGTGGGCCTGGACAGTTCGGAGATGGGCCACCCGCCGAGCAAGTTCCAGCGGGTGTTCGATCGGGCGCGCAACGAAGGCTTCCTGACCGTGGCGCACGCCGGTGAAGAAGGCCCGCCCGAGTACATCTGGGAAGCCCTCGACCTGCTGAAAATCCAGCGCATCGACCATGGCGTACGCGCCATCGAAGACGAGCGCTTGATGCAGCGAATCATCGACGAGCAGATCCCGCTGACCGTGTGCCCGTTATCGAACACCAAACTCTGCGTGTTCGATCACATGTCCCAGCACAACATCCTCGACATGCTCGAGCGCGGTGTGAAGGTCACGGTGAACTCCGATGATCCGGCCTACTTCGGCGGGTATGTCACCGAGAACTTCCACGCGCTGTATACCGATCTGGGCATGACCCAGGATCAGGCCAAGCGCCTGGCGCAGAACAGCCTGGATGCGCGGTTGGTAAAGCAGTAAGCAACACCGCAAAACCCTGTGGGAGCGGGCTTGCCCGCGATGAGGCCATCAGCTTCGACATCTCGTTGACTGACAGACCGCTATCGCGGGCAAGCCCGCTCCCACAGGGACTGTGTTCAGCCGACGATCTCTACTTCGCTCAACTCCTCCAACGTCTTGCCCCGGGTTTCCATCCCGAACATCCACACCACCCCCGCCGCAATCGCAAAGCACATCGCCCCCAACGCAAATACCCCGCCCTGCCCGGTCATCGGGAACACCAGCCCGGTCACCAACGGCCCGAGCAATGACCCCACACGGCCGATGGCCGACGCAAACCCCGAGCCCGTGGCGCGTGCCGACGTCGGGTACAACTCAGGGGTGTAGGTGTAGAGCACCGCCCACATGCCGAACAGAAAGAACTGCATCAGCAGCCCCGAGGTAATCAACAGACTGACGTTGCCGCCGAACACTGCACTCTGGCCATAAAGAAACGCCATGACCCCGCCGCCGAGCAACGTCACGACGCACACCGGTTTACGCCCCCAACGCTCCACCAGCCAGGCAGCCATGAGGAACCCGGGAATCCCGCCGAGGGAAATCAGCACCGTGTAATACACCGACTGGGTCACGGCGAAGCCCGATTGTTGTAACAGCGCACTGAGCCAGGACGTCAGGCCATAGAAACCCAACAAGGCGAAGAACCACACGCTCCAGATCATCATCGTGCGCTGGCGATACTGCGGCGACCAGATCTCCCGTAGCGCCGAGAAGAAAGTGCCCGGTTGACTCGCCACCCGGGGCAGACGAATCGGTTCAGGCAGATCCGCACGGCCCAGTGAAGTCCGAACCCGGTCTTCAATGCCGCGCAAGACCTTATCCGCCGCATCATGATGCCCGGCTTGCTCCAGCCAGCGCGGTGACTCGGGGATGAAAAAACGAATCGCCAGGACGAACACCGCCGGCACCGCCAACACCAGAAAAATGTCGCGCCAGCCAATCACCGGCAACAGGAAGTACGACAGCACCCCGGCGGCGACGAAACCGAGCGGCCAAAAACCATCCATCAGCGCGATGTAACGCCCACGTCGCTTTGCCGGAATCAGCTCGGACAGCATCGACTGGGCAATCGGAAACTCCATGCCCATGCCGATCCCCAACAGAATTCGGAACAGTGTCAGCGTTTCGACATTCTGCGCCGTGGAGCACAGGTAGCTGGCGATGCCCCACAGCACAATGCTCCACTGGAACACCGGTTTGCGGCCGAAGCGGTCGGCCAGCATGCCGGACAGCGATGCGCCCAGAACCATGCCGAAGAAACTCGAACTGGCCAGCAACCCGGCCTGTGCCGTGCTCAGGCCGAACTCGGTTTTGATCGAGCCGAGCAGGAAGGTCATCATCGCCAGGTCCATGGAGTCGAAGAAAAACGCCAGGGCAATGATGATGAAAATGATGCGGTGATAACCGCTGATGGGCAGCCGTTCCAATCGTTCTGCCGCGCTGAAGCTTCGTGTTTCCATGCCACATTCCCCCAATCCTGAAAGTCCCCGGATCGAGTGTGCGCGATAGCGGCTGGGGATTATTGCTGGATGCGACCTGTCCACAGCTCTGAACGACGCCTGAAACAAATCCCGGACGTCGCACCTCAATGGTCTAAAGCGCCATTTCCAGCTCGGTTTCCTTGGCGAAGCGATGTATTTCCCTTTGCCCCGCAGCGGTGATCTGCAACGCTCGCGAATCGTTGGGCAGGCTCAACCAGCCGGATTGCATGAACAGCTGCAACAACGCCGCGCCCAATGAACCGCCCATGTGCGGGCGTCTTTCGCTCCAGTCCGGGCAAGCGCAAGCGACTCTGCTGTTGCGATGAGCCAGCGCCTGGATGAACACACCGCGCGTCGCCAATTGTGTGGCGCCCTTGTGGGTGATCATGACCCGCTGATCGAATTGCTCGATCCAGCCCGCATCCAGCAGGCGCTGATAGAGATCGGCGGCAAGGGTGCCACCCAGATGGTCGTCGCAAAGCCTGGCTCGCAACAATGACGAAGGCGCCGCCTGAGGTTTGGCGATAGGGCTGGTGCGTTTGAAAACCTCTGGAATGTCCCGAGGCGCGCTGGCCAGGGTCGCGCTGGCCAGGGCCTCTATCGCGGCGCCGACTTCGGGCGCGGCAAGCCGGAAAAACCGTTTGCGTCCACGGGTTTCGACTTTCAACAGACCTCCGGCCGACAAACGCCCTAAATGCGCACTGGCCGAAGACGGCGACAGGCCGGCCAGCAACGCCAGCTCTTCGGTTTGCCGCGCCGAGCCGTCCATCAAGGCCCACATCATTGCGCTGCGCTTTGGGTCAGCCAGCAATGTGGCGATCTGGCTGATGCAAGGTGCATGTTCCATGTATTCACTCCCTGTTGAATCGTTTCGTCTACTGCTCAGAGACATCTTGACCAGTAATGTGTCGTCGGCCAAGACGCGAAAACCGCCATAAACCGGCAAAGTCACCCACTCACCCAAGCGATTGCTTCGGGGGTGCAATGAAGGTCCGGCGATGACCATCGGGTCTGACCGAATCGAACCTGAACTCGCCATTGCGAGGTCGACGGTGCGTACATGAGGCGAGCGCTAGTATAAGCGGGTTAACCGCCGGTTCCTGCCCTCGGGGATCCATTGGTGGTGATAGTTCCTGACAGAAATTTCGCTATTTGCCTGCGACTAATGATCGACATCCGATTTAGTCGGAAATTGACTGCTTATACGAGCGCATCGGCTGGCAAGCATTTCCCGCAAAAGGTTCACCGGCTTACTCAATTGTGCGCGATGGGCGCACAGCAAATTCAGCGGTGCGCGCTCACAGAGCAGCTCCGGCATCAGCACTTTCAACCGACCGGCCAGCACATCGGCGGCGACATCGAGCCAGGACTTATACGCAATCCCTGCTCCCGCTACGGCCCACAGACGCACAACATCGGCGTCGTCACTGAAGCGATCGCCACTGACCGTCAGGCTTACTTCTCGTTTGCCATCGTGGAAACTCCAGTGATCGTGAACCCGGCCGCCGAGCATGAACAACAGGCAATTGTGCTGAGCCAGTTGCTCCAAATGCCGAGGTTCACCATGCCGAGCCAGGTAACTCGGTGCCGCACAGAGCACGCGACGGTTCTGCGGGGCGATGGGCAATGCCACCAGGCTCGAGTCTTCCGGCTCGCCATAACGCAGGGCGATGTCCACCGGTTGGCGGAACAGGTCGGCGATGCGGTCGCCCAACAGCAACCGAACCGTGAGTTTCGGATGCTCGCGCTGAAACTCGTCGAGCCAGGGCAACAGCAGGTTGCGACCGAAATCCGACGGTGCCGACAGCTGCAAAATCCCGCTGACCTGATCCTGCCCGCTGGCCAGCAAGCGGCGACCCTCATCGAGATTGCTCAAGGCTGCCCGGGCGTATTCCAGAAAGCCTTCGCCTTCAGCGGTCAGACGCAGACTGCGGGTAGAACGGGCGAGCAAGCGCGCGCCGAGTTGTTGTTCGATGCGCTTCAACGCCGCACTGGCCACCGCCGCCGACATATCCATCACCCGCGCCGCCGCCGACAGACTGCCCAGGTCCGCAGCCCGAACGAATAACTGCAAGTCATCGAAACGCAACATCGTCAGCCTCGATTATCAAAAAAATATTGAAAGAGACTGCTCTTTTAGCGGGTTTTATCTTTCCGGGAAATAACCAATCATCTGTCCCATCGAAATCATTCCGTTCCGGAGTCGAACATGTCCCAGCCATTTACCGCTATTGCCACCCTCATTGCTAAAACCGGTCAGCAGGACGCCCTCGAACAGCAACTGCGTGCGCTGCTGGAACCGACCCGTGCCGAAGCCGGTTGCAGTCAATACGACCTGCATCAAGACCTCGCCAATCCCCTGGCCTTTTACATGATCGAACACTGGAGCAGCGACGAAGCCCTGCAAGCCCATGACGCCAGCGCCCACATTCAGAACTTTCGTGCCAAGGCCGGCGACTTCCTCGAACACTTCGACCTCAAGCGCCTGCGCACCGTGGCTTGATTCCTTCTTCCATCACTTTTCAGGAGCCCCACATGAAAGCCATCGCCTACTACGCCTCCCTGCCCATCAGCGACGAAAAATCCCTGCAAGACATCGAACTGCCAGAACCGGTCGCCGGCCCGCGCGACCTGTTGGTGGAGGTCAAAGCCATCTCGGTCAACCCGGTGGATACCAAGGTTCGCCAGAACGTCCAGCCTGAAGGTGGCGCGGCAAAGGTGCTGGGCTGGGACGTGGCCGGTGTGGTCAAGGCCGTCGGCAGCGAAGTGACCTTGTTCAAGGCTGGCGACAAGGTGTTCTACGCCGGCTCCATCGCCCGTGCCGGCGGCAATAGCGAGTTGCATGTGGTGGACGAGCGAATCGTCGGCCATATGCCGAAAACCCTCGGTTTCGCCGAAGCCGCCGCCCTGCCGCTGACCGCCATCACCGCGTGGGAATTGCTGTTCGAACGCCTGCAAGTGCGCGAAAGCAAAACCGATGAGGGCCAAAGCCTGCTGATCGTCGGTGCTGCTGGCGGTGTCGGTTCGATCCTCACGCAACTGGCCAGCCAGCTCACCGGGCTGAAGGTCATCGGCACCGCTTCCCGTGCACAAACCCAGAGCTGGGTGCGTGACCTGGGCGCCGATCAGGTGATCGATCATAGCCAGCCGCTGAGTGAAGAACTCAAACGCGCGGGATTCGAGCATGTGACCCATGTCGCCAGCCTGACCCAGACCGATCAACACCTGGATCAATTGGTGGAGGCGTTGGCGCCGCAAGGCAAACTGGCGCTGATCGACGATCCGAAGTCGCTAGACGTGACCAAGCTCAAGCGCAAGAGCCTGTCGCTGCACTGGGAATTCATGTACACCCGCTCGCTGTTCGAAACCGCAGACATGATCGAGCAACACAAACTGCTCAACCGCGTCGCCGGGCTGATCGATGCGGGCACCCTGAAGACCACAGTCGGCGAGCACTTCGGAACCATCAACGCGGCCAACCTGCGGCGTGCCCATGAGCTGTTGGAGAGCGGCAAGTCCAAGGGCAAGATTGTGCTTGAAGGGTTCTGAAGATCTAAGGCAAATGATCGCAGGCTTCTGTAGGAGCTGCCGAAGGCTGCGATCTTTTGCCGTCAGTCAGAGAGTTGACCGTTGTCACAATTGCGATCGTATTCAGGTCTACAATCGAAAACTCTGCGAACAATCATTTACGTGATGTCTTTTACGAAACGTCTTTTACGAAAGGAGCTCAGCAATGAAGATCCAGATAAAAGAAGTGGCAACATCCCGCTGGCAGGTCCGACTGGATCAACACGCTGTGACGTTCCGCAGTGAAGCCGAAGCGCTGGCCTTCACTAAAACGCTTGAAGCGCGCTTGCACGCGCCCCATCAGTTTCCCGACCGTCAGCAGCGCGCTGCTGGCTGAGTCCGTCCTCAGACCTGGGCTTGCGTCAGCGCCCGGGCATTTTGCAAACGTCGGGTGAGCGTCGCCGCGCTCACCACCAGAATCCCGCACAGGCTGATGACCATGGCCATCGGCATGGCGCTGCCATCATGCAAAACACCCACCAATGCTGCGGCTCCGGCGGCGACGCTGAACTGCAGGCAACCAAGCATCGCCGAGGCACTGCCCGCCCGCGCGCCTTGCCCATTCATGGCGCAGGCCGAGGCATTGGGAACAATACAACCCAGACTGGCGATGCAGATAAAAAGCGGAATCAGCAACGGCCACAACTGCGCGGTATGCAACACGCTGACCGCCAACAGGGCCAGACCGCCCGCCAGATAGAGCCAGACGGTACGGGCCAATAAAAAGGCCGGACCGCGCTTGGCCAGCATCCGGGCATTGACCTGGGCCACCAGAATGAAACCCGCCGCATTAATGCCGAACAGCCAGCCGAAATGCTCGGCCGGTACGCCATAGAGTTTGATGAAGACGAACGGTGAACCGGCGATGTAGGCAAACATCCCGGCGATGGCGATACCACCGGTCAGGGCATGACCGAGGAAGATTGGGTCCGCCAACAACCGACCGTACTGACGCAGTGCGCCCGACAACGGTTGGCGCGGCACATGGGCCGGCAGACTTTCCGGCAGCCCGAGAGCCACTGCCAACCCTGCCAGTGCACTGAAACCGGTCAGCACCAGAAAGATCGACTGCCAGCCCGTCGTATTGACCAGCAACCCGCCCAGCATCGGCGCAAGAATCGGCGCCAGGCCCATCACCAGCATCAACTGCGAAAAGACCTTCGCCGAACCCACCGCATCGCATTTATCGCTGACCACCGCCCGGGAGATCACCATGCCCGCGCAACCGCCCAGCGCCTGGACGAAACGTGCACCGATCAGCCACTCCAGAGTCGGCGCATAAGCACAGGCCAATGACGCAGCAGTGAACAAACCGACGCCGGTCAGCAAGGGAATCCGTCGCCCAAAGCGATCCGCCACCGGGCCATAAGCCAATTGGCCGATGGACAGGCCGAGGAAATAGGCCGCCAGGGTCAGTTGAACGTGTTTTTCGTCGGTGCCAAAAGCGAGCGCCATCGCCGGGAATGCCGGCAGATAGAAATCGATCGCCAGCGGACCGAAAGCGCTCAAGGCGCCGAGAATCAGGATTGCGCGGAAGTTCATCAGGCGTCCAGGTTAGGCATGCAGGTTGGCCATGGATCGGCAGGCCAACAGTTTAGCCGGGCGTGGACGCCTTGAACATTCCGTTAGGTCGCTAACTATTAAAAAACTCAGGCCAGTTTGACGCCATAACCCTCTTCGCTGATCGCGGCAATCACCTGATCGGCCGTCAGCGCGCTTTCAACGCCGACTTCTTTTGCCGCCAGATCAATGCGCACGCTGGCCGCGGGATCCTTGGCTTGCAGCGCCTGAGTGATGGCCTTGACGCAATGACCGCAGGACATGCCTTCAACGTTGAACACTTGCATGGGACGTCTCCTTAATGGGGCCCTTTAATGAGGGTTGGTGGCAGTCTCGAGCTTGCCACCATGGCAAGGTCAAGTTCTAAGGCAAGCTGCCGGGCTGGCAATCGGCGCGGTGCTCGGCCAAGCTGCGTCCATCTATGACTCGACATCAGGAGATTCAGCCATGCGCTGGTCAGCTCTCAGCCTGTTTGGCTTCCTCAGCCTATTTGCCGCGACACCTTCGGTTCAAGCCGCCGGGGAGGATTACGGCGTGCTGATCATTTCCCGCGAGCGCCTGGAAGTGTCGACTTCCTGCGAAATCGGTGTGTACATCCAGGATCAGCTATCGGCGCGACTATTCCAGGAACAGAGCACCTCGTTCAACCTGCCGCCGGGCAATGTATCCCTGCGCCTCAAACTGCTGCCGGGCCAGGCGCCGGGTTGCAACCCGGGCATGCTCGCGCCGGGTTCACAGAACATCACGCTCAAGGCCGGGGATGTGTTGAAGTTCCGGATTGCGATGACGCAGGAAGGGATGTACCTCAAGCCTGCCGCCCTCGAATACTGATCACCACCTACCTGTAGGAGCGAGGCTTGCCCGCGAAGACGTCATAAGAGTCAGCATTGATGTTGAATGTTATGGACCCTTCGCGGGCAAGCCTCGCTCCTACAAAATGCAGGGTCGCAGCGATTTGCAGAGTGGCGCTTGACCTTGCCCGCATGGCAAGGTTGATCCTGTAGGTAATTTCTACAGGGAGCGTGACCGATGTCCGAATCCACCACTTTCGATCTGCCGATTGCCGGCATGACCTGTGCCAGTTGCGCCGGGCGTGTCGAACGAGCCTTGAGCAAAGTCATTGGCGCCACGGCCGTCAGCGTCAATCTGGCCACCGAACAGGCCCGGGTTCAAGCGCCCAGCGACAGCCTGCCGGCCTTGATGGAGGCGGTGCAGCAAGCCGGTTACAGCGTGCCCCAGCAGAGCCTGGAATTGAGCATCGACGGCATGACCTGCGCGTCCTGCGTCGGACGCGTCGAACGGGCACTGGCCAAGGTGCCGGGGGTCAAAAGTGTCAGCGTCAACCTGGCCAACGAACGTGCGCACCTCGAACTGCTCGGCCAGGTCGACCCGCAAGCTTTGCTCGACGCCGTGACCAAGGCTGGTTACTCCGCCAGCGTCTGGAAAGTCGAACACCCGCAAACCGACAATCAACAACAACGATTGCACCGCGAACGCTGGGCCTTGCTGGCGGCTATCGCCCTCGCTTTGCCGCTGGTGCTGCCGATGGTGCTGCAACCTTTCGGCGTGCACTGGATGCTCCCCGCGTGGGTGCAGTTTGCGTTGGCCACGCCGGTGCAGTTCATCTTCGGCGCGCGCTTCTATGTCGCTGCGTGGAAAGCCGTGCGCGCCGGCGCCGGCAACATGGATTTGCTGGTAGCCCTGGGCACCAGCGCCGGCTATGGCTTGAGCGTTTACGAGTGGGCCACCGCTGCCGGTCGCCTGCCGCACCTGTATTTCGAAGCCTCGGCAGTGGTAATCGCTCTGGTGCTGCTGGGCAAATACCTGGAAAGCCGCGCCAAGCGCCAGACCGCCAGCGCCATTCGCGCTCTGGAAGCCTTGCGTCCGGAGCGAGCCATTCAGGTAATCGATGGCCGCGAGCAGGACGTCGCGATCAGCGCTTTGCGCCTCAACGATCTGGTCATGGTCAAACCCGGTGAACGCTTCCCGGTGGATGGTGAAGTGGTGGAAGGCCAGAGCCACGCCGATGAAGCACTGATCAGCGGCGAGAGCCTGCCGGTGCCAAAACAGCCGGGCGACAAGGTCACCGGCGGCGCCATCAATGGCGAAGGTCGGCTGCTGGTTCGGACTTTGGCGCTCGGTGCAGAAACCGTGCTGGCGCGGATCATCCGCCTGGTCGAAGACGCGCAGGCGGCAAAAGCACCGATCCAGAAACTGGTGGATAAAGTCAGCCAGGTGTTCGTGCCGGCGGTGCTGCTGATCGCGCTGGCGACTTTAGTCGGTTGGTGGCTGTACGGCGCGCCACTGGAAACCGCGTTGATCAACGCCGTCGCGGTGTTGGTGATCGCCTGCCCTTGCGCACTCGGGCTGGCCACGCCGACAGCAATCATGGCCGGCACCGGTGTGGCGGCGCGCTACGGGATTCTGATCAAGGATGCCGAAGCGTTGGAGCGTGCCCATGAAGTCAGCGCCGTGGTGTTCGACAAGACCGGCACACTGACTTCGGGCACACCGCGCATCGCTCATCTGAGTGCCAGCGAAGGTGACGAAGCTGCCCTGCTGCAAATGGCCGGTGCGCTGCAACGCGGCAGCGAACACCCGTTGGCCAAGGCTGTGCTGGATGCGTGCGCCGAGCGCGGCTTGACCGTGGCTGATGTCAGCGACAGTCAATCGCTGACCGGGCGCGGCATTGCCGGCAATCTCGATGGTCGACGGTTGGCCTTGGGCAATCGGCGTCTGCTGGAAGAAAGCGGCTTGAGCGCCGGACCATTGACCGACTGCGCAACCGCTTGGGAAACCGAAGGCAGAACCCTGTCCTGGCTGATCGAACAAAGCCCTGAACCGCGAGTGCTCGGCCTGTTCGCCTTCGGAGACACACTCAAACCCGGCGCCTTGCACGCGGTGCAACAGCTGAGTGCACGGAACATCAGCAGCCACTTGCTGACCGGCGATAACCGCGGCAGCGCCAAGGTGGTCGCCGAGGCACTGGGCATCAGCGATGTCCACGCCGAAGTATTGCCGGCGGACAAAGCCGCCACCGTCGCCGCACTAAAAAAAACCGGCGTGGTGGCGATGGTTGGCGATGGCATCAACGACGCGCCGGCCCTCGCCGCGGCAGACATCGGCATCGCCATGGGCGGCGGCACCGACGTCGCCATGCACGCGGCCGGGATCACCCTGATGCGCGGCGATCCACGGCTGGTGCCGGCGGCGCTGGAAATCAGCCGCAAGACCTACGCGAAGATTCGCCAAAACCTGTTCTGGGCCTTCGTCTATAACCTGATCGGCCTGCCACTGGCGGCGTTCGGCTTCCTCAACCCGGTGCTGGCCGGCGCGGCCATGGCGCTGTCGAGCGTCAGCGTGGTCAGCAATGCGTTACTGTTGAAAACCTGGAAACCCAAAGACCTGGAGGACAACCGATGAACATTGGCCAAGCGGCCCGCCAGAGCGGTCTGAGCGCGAAGATGATTCGTTACTACGAATCCATCGGCCTGCTCAAGGCAGCCCATCGCACCGACAGTGGCTACCGGGTCTATGGCGACGACGATCTGCATACCTTGGCGTTCATCAAGCGCTCTCGGGACCTGGGCTTTTCACTGGAAGAGGTCGGTAAATTGCTGACCCTCTGGCAGGACCGTCAGCGAGCCAGTGCCGATGTGAAGGCGCTGGCCCGTCAGCACATCGACGAGCTGAACCAGAAGATTCGCGAACTCGGCCAACTGCGCGACACCCTGCAAGACCTGGTGGAACATTGCCACGGCGACCACCGCCCGGACTGCCCGATCCTCAAGGAGCTGGCGTCGGGCTGCTGCGCCGAACCCGCCCATTCCTGAGCGCCCCCCCCTTCGCCACCAGCAACGTGGTGAGGGGAATGCCGTGGAACAACAACACCACCGCGCCGGGCGTCCACCAGGAATAGAACGGCGCGGCGATCAACATGCCGATGCCGAACCCGGTCATTTGCAGCAGCGTCAGAAAGCTGAAAATCGGCAAGCGCAGGTTGTCCGGTTCACGTTGCAGGCGCGACATCAGGCCGACTTCCGAGATGCCGTCACCCAAGCCTGCGGGCAATGAAAACAGCAGCAAGCCGTAAAGGGTTTGCTGCTGAAACATCAGGATGAAGCCACAAGACATCAGCAACACGCCGAAGAAAAATCGCCGTTCAAGGTGCGCGTTGTCCGTACCTTTCAGGCGACTGGCGACTCGCGCACCGATGAATTTCCCAATGGCCCAGACCGCCAGCATCAGGCCCAGGGTGGTGCTGGCCGACTCGGGTGTCAGCAGCTTTGAAATGATCGGGAGGCCGACGTTGTGCGCGGCGCTGCCAAGCGTATCGGCCATGGCAACGGCGAGCATCGCCGTCAGCACCGGCGCCGTGTGCAAGCCCTGACGCAGGGCCGGCCATTCGCCCTGTTGGTGACGAGGCTCGTCACTGGGTGCAGGTCTGGGAAACCGCAGCGGCACAATCAACAACGCCGCCAGCAGGTAAGTGACCACGTTCAGGGCAAACACCGTTTCAAAGCCAAACCCTGCCACCAACAAACCCGCCACCAGACTCCCGCCGACCATCGCCGCAGACGACGCCGAGGTAATCCAGGCATTGGTCTTGAGCAGCTGCGCCTTATCGATCATGTGCGGTAATTGGCTGTTGAGGCCAATAGCGAACATCGAATTGCCGAAGCCCAGGCCGAACGCGATGACCGGTAGTAGCAGCGCCTGCTGGTCGACCGGCAGCACCAGCAACAAGCCAAGCAATCCTGCACGCAACAAATCAAAGGCGATCAGCGGCATGCGCCCGACCCAGTGGCGATAGAAAGTGGTGCCGATAAGACTGGCAAAAATCCCTCCGCCCACACGGCTGGCGAGGAAGATCCCGACACTCATGGCGCTGTTGCTGAGCAGATAGACGTAAGTGGCCAGGGCAACCATGTTGAGGAAAGCGCCGAAGTCCGAAATCAGCCGGGCGGCGATGATCAGTTGGGCATTGCGGGTGGAATTCACATTCAGTCCTTGAGTGTGGTGAGTACCGCCGTTGTGGATTGTCTGGTCTGACGCCATCGCGGGCAAGCCACGCTCCCACAGGTCAGGTGTCGATCATGGAATCCGGGGGCGACACAAAACTTGTGGGAGCGGGCTTGCCCGCGATGCAGACGACGCGGTCCCAAAAAAAGCATCTACCAAAAACCCGGCCGAAGCCGGGTTTTGGGTCAACCGATTACTGCATCCACGGTGGAGGCGGCTCTTCGGTCTTGCTCGGTGGCGCATCGTCCGCCGCCCGAACCGCTTGACGACGCTCTTCATCGAGACGGGCCGCCTCGATCTCGCGCATGATCCCGCCGACGTCCGCCAGTTCTTCCGGCTCGTCGAACTCGCCGGTCAATACACTGGCCGGGTGCAGAGTGCCGGCTTCGTACAATGCCCACATTTCCTTGGCGTACTTGGTGCGTTTCAACTCCGGTGCAAAACGACCGAAGTACGACGCCATGTTGCCCACGTCCCGCTCCAGCATGTTGAACGCGTGGTTGTTGCCCGCCGCATCCACCGCTTGCGGCAGGTCGATGATGACCGGGCCAGTCGGCGTCAGAAGCACGTTGAACTCGGACAGGTCACCGTGCACCAAACCGGTACACAGCATCAGCACGATCTGCGAAATCAGAAACGCGTGATATTCGCGCGCCTGGTCCGGCTCCAGCACCACATCGTTCAGACGCGGCGCGGCATCACCGTACTCGTCGGCCACCAGTTCCATCAGCAGTACGCCTTCGAGGAAGTCATACGGCTTGGGTACGCGCACACCGGCACCGGCCAGTCGGAACAACGCCGCCACTTCGGCATTCTGCCAGGCATCTTCGGTTTCTTTCTTGCCGAACTTGGAGCCCTTGGCCATCGCTCGAGCCTGCCGGCTGTTGCGCACCTTACGGCCTTCCTGATACTCGGCCGCCTGACGAAAACTGCGTTTATTCGCCTCCTTGTAGACCTTGGCACAACGCAGCTCGTTGCCGCAGCGCACCACATAAACAGCTGCTTCTTTACCACTCATGAGTGGGCGCAGCACCTCGTCGACCAGACCGTCCTCGATCAGGGGTTCAATGCGTTTTGGAGTCTTCATCAGCTTTTATTGTGGGTCCTTTATTACCAAACACGCGAAAGTCATTCGTTATACGGCAATCCTCTCATTCGCGGGAGGGGTTGCCGACCTATGAACGTTCCCATGAACATCAAGAAGCACACAATGTGCCGGATTAATCAGGCGCAACTCATTGACCGCTCAGGATCATAGCTGAGCCTGCGCCACTTGTTGACGAAGGGCTACAAGAGCATTTGCGACAGAATCTGACAGGTAGCCTCTACCCTTCGCCAGATTTTTATCAACAGGCCTAAATTTCCTCGCTCTTCAGCCGAAGTCATTAGAGAGAAAAGGAATTGTCCGACAAATCGCCCCGACAGTGATAACGAGGGCGCACGCACTCAAGGATCGGGGTATCTAACGTTTTCGGCTGCCAATAATCCGCGAGTCATCTGCACTGCGTGGGCCTACAAGAAAAAACTGGAGCGCGGATGAACATCAAACAGAAGTTGACCTGGGCGTTTGCAATCATCGCCTGCTTGCCCGTGGTGCTGGTCGCCACCCTCGTGGTGCTGAACTTGCGCAGCGATGCCAAGGACAATTTTGTCGACGGCAGCGGCCGCGAGATTCGTCAGGTCAGCAATGCCATGCAGCTGTTCTTTGACGGCATCAGCCAGAATGTCGATTACCTGGCCGGCCAGCCGCTGATCAAAGCAGGCGACGCCAGCGTAAAAAGCCGGGTCAGTGCCGACGCCGCGCAATTGCCAGAAAGTGAGATGGACACAAAGCTGCTGGATTTGTTCACCGGGCTGGCCAGCAGCCACCCGGCCTATTCCTATGTGTCTTACGGCTTGTCCAGCGGTGGTTATGCCACATGGCCGGCTGACCCGAAGATGGCCAATTACGACCCCCGTGTTCGCCCCTGGTACAAGACGGCCTTGGCCAACCCAGGCAAGACGATGCGCACTGAGGCCTATTACTGGGCCGGTGACGACGCCGTGCTGGTCAGTACCGTGCGCACGGTGGCCAATCAGCTGGGGGCCCAAGGCGGAGTGCTCGCCATCGATGTGTCCCTCAAGCAGCTCACTGAAATCGTCAAACAAATCAAACTCGGCGAAACCGGCTACCTGATGCTGGTGGAAAACACCGGCACAATCCTGGTCGATCCGAAGCAACCGGAACACAACTTCAAAGCGCTCAATAGCCTCGGCGACGGCTACGCGCAACTCGCCAAGGCCGGTAAAGGGCTGGTGGAAGTCGAGCTCAATGGCGAGCGCTACATGGCCAACGTCTGGCCGTCGGAGCAACTGGGCTGGACCTTTATCGGCCTGATCAAGCAGACCGACGTGATGAGTTCGGCCACTCAACTGACCTGGCTGATCGCGATCATCGCGGCAGTATTGGCGGTATTCTTCGCCATCGTCGGCGCCAGTTTCGCCAGCCTGATCGTGCGACCGATTCGTAGCGTGGCCAGTGGTCTGGAAGGCATTGCCCAGGGTGAAGGCGACCTGACCAAGAACCTGCACATCCGTGGCAGCGACGAAACGGCTCAATTGGCCAACTGGTTCAACCAGTTTCTGGCGGCGATTCGCAATTTGATCCAGAGCATCGGCGGCGCCGCGACCAAAATCCTCGCCACCTCCCAGAGTTCGACGCAAGTCTCCAGCGACATGGCCGAAGCCGCCGGGCGCCAGCGTGAAGCGGTGGACATGGTGTCCACGGCGTTCCACGAAATGGTCGCCACCGCCAACGAAGTCGCACGCTCCTGCAGCCAGGCTGCCGAGTCGGCCGACAGCGGCCAGCGCCAGGCGCGCGAAGGTCAGCAGCAGATCGATGCCGCAGTGAGCAGTGTTGATCGCTTGAGCCAGGAAATCGAGCAATCGGCGCAATCGATGCAACAGCTTGAGCGCGATAGCAACGACATTCAGTCGATCCTCGGGACCATCCGTTCGATCGCCGAACAAACCAACCTATTGGCACTGAACGCCGCCATCGAAGCGGCCCGGGCGGGTGAACAGGGTCGTGGTTTTGCGGTAGTGGCGGATGAAGTTCGCGCCCTGGCCAAACGGACGGCCGACTCCACGGCGGAAATCGACGGACTGCTCGGCAACCTGGCCAAGCGCACCAGCCAGGTGACGCAGCAGATGCATGCGAGCCTGGAAGTGTCTCAGCAATCGGTGACCCGCATCGGCGAAGCGCGCAGCAGCTTCGGGCAGATTCGTGAATCGGTGGATGTGATTCGCGACATGAACACTCAAATCGCCACGGCAGCGGAAGAACAGCATCAAGTGGCGGAAGACATCAATCGCCACATCAGCCAGATTCATGGCGATGCGCAGTTGGTGGCGGAACTGGCGAACTCGGCGCGCCTGGATTCTCAGAGCCTGGCGGGGTTGTCGAATGAGTTGGATGGGTTGGTTCGGCGGTTCAGGACCTGATCCAAAATCCCGGTGGCCGCTTCGCGGCCAATCGCGGGCAAGCCCGCTCCCACAGGGTTTGCGTTGTCCTTGTGGGAGCGGGCTTGCCCGCGATGAGGCCGTCACTGTTTGAACAATTCCCCTGGGGTAAACCCGAACAACCCCTTGAACGCCGCAATAAACGCCGACGTCGAGTCATACCCGCAAGACAGCGCGGCATGGGTCACGCTGTTCCCCTCTTCCAGCAAACTCAGCGACGACAGCAGCCGCATGCGCTGCCGCCAGCCGCGGAAGCTCAACCCGGTTTCACGCTGGAACAAGCGCATCAGGGTTTTCTGCGACGTGCCCAAACGCTCGGCCCACTCCTGCAAGGTCGCATTGCGCTCAGGGCTGTCGATCAGCTCGTTGCACAAGCCCAACAAACGTTCATGCCGGGGCAGCGGCAGGGAAAACCCCACCTCCGGCAGATTCGCCAACTGATCCAGCAACACGCCCACCAATCGCGCCTCCTGGCTGTCGCCCTGTGGATACTCCACCGGCAACAGGCAAAAACGCTTGATCAGTTCCCGCGCCAATGGCGTGACTTCCAGCACCCGGCAACGCCCGTCCGCCCATGGGCAGTCCTCGCGACGCACGTACAGGCTGCGCATCTCGGCACGCATTGAGGTCACAACCTGATGCTCGAGATCCGCCGGAATCCAGATGCCCCACTGCGGCGGTGCAAAGAAACTGCCCTCGGCGGTGTGCACACCGAGAACGCCGCTGATGGCGTAGGAAAACTGCACCCAATCGTGACGATGCGGCGGTGTCCACGAACCAGCGTTCAGACTTTCCGACCGCGCATACAACGGGCGCGGCAACGCCGTCAGCGCCGGGATGGTCCGTTCGAGGGAAAGCTGTCCGTTAGTCGGCATTGATTGGCCTTATGTCGCAAGACGGCTGACAAGGCCGACGTTAGGCTAAGTCATCAATTCTTACAAACGTATTCGGTGCCGGTCATGCATGCCTTCAAACACCTCAAACGCGTGGTCACCGACTGGTTCTTGTGCGGCATGCTGATCGCCACGCTGCTGGCGTATGTCTTCCCGACCTTCGGCGCCACCGGCGGCGGGATGCACGCGGAGTGGGTGATCAACATCGGCGTGTTTCTGGTGTTCTTCCTGCACGGGGTCAACCTCTCCAGTGAGCAGATCCGCCACGGGCTGAAAAACTGGAAGCTGCACGTGATGGTTCAGACCTTCACCTTCGCGGTGTTTCCGCTGATCTGGCTGCTGAGCGACAAGCTGCTGGGCTCGCACACCCCCTCACTGTTAATGCTCGGTTTCCTCTACCTCTGCGCCCTGCCTTCGACCATTTCCTCGTCCGTGGCGCTGACCGGTAGCGCGGGCGGCAATGTACCGGCGGCCATTCTCAACGCGAGCCTGTCCAGTGTGCTGGGGATTTTTCTGACACCGTTGCTGGTGAGTTTCGTGGTTGGCAACGGCGCTGGTGGTATCGACCTCGGTGCAACTCTGCTCGATTTGTGCGCCATGCTGCTATTGCCGCTGGTGCTCGGGCAATTGCTGCGGCCGTTACTGGGCAAGTTTTTCGCTCGGCACAAGCGCTACACCAACATCGCCGACAAACTGGTGATTCTGCTGCTGGTGTACTCGGCGTTCTGCAATTCGATGGTGTCGGGGATGTGGCAGCAACAGGGCAACAGCGTGATTCTGACTGCGCTGATGGGCAGTGCGATTTTGCTGGCAGTCATCCTGTGGATGACCACCCGCACCGCTCGTGCGCTGAAGTTCAGCCCTGCCGATGAGATTGCCGCAGTGTTCTGTGCCAGCAAAAAATCCCTGGCGGCCGGTGCACCGATGGCGGCGCTGATCTTCGGCGCCAACCCCGGCCTTGGCTTGATCCTGCTGCCGATCATGATCTATCACCCGTTGCAGCTGATCGTCTGCTCGGTGATGGTCGAGGGTTACGCCAACCGCAACCGGGAACTGGCCGCGCAGCAACGCGCGGCAGTGCTCAACCCCCAGTAATCAGCAATCAGCGCTCGATAATCGCCGTCACGCCCTGACCGCCCGCTGCGCAGATCGAGATCAACCCTCGGCCCTTGCCCGCCGCGTCCAGCAGCTTCGCCAGGTTGGCGACGATGCGCGCACCGGTGGCGGCAAATGGATGCCCGACGGCCAGTGAACTGCCCTTGACGTTGAGGCGGCTACGGTCGATGGAGCCCAACGGTGCGTCGAGACCGAGACGGGTTTTGCAGAATTCCGGATCCTCCCAAGCCTTCAATGTGCACAGAACTTGCGCGGCGAACGCTTCGTGGATTTCGTAGTAATCGAAGTCCTGCAAGGTCAGGCCATTGCGCGCCAGTAACCGCGGCACGGCATAAGCCGGCGCCATCAGCAGGCCTTCGGCACCGTTGACGAAATCCACCGCCGCCGCTTCGCCGTCACGCCAATAGGCGAGGATCGGCAAGCCGCGCTCTTTCGCCCAGTCCTCACTGCCCAGCAACACTACCGACGCACCATCGGTGAGTGGCGTGGAGTTGCCCGCGGTCAGGGTGCCCTTGGCGCTTTTTTCGAAGGCCGGTTTCAGTGAAGCCAGTTTTTCCAGGGTCAGATCCGGGCGCAAGTTGTTGTCCCGGGTCAGGCCGAGGAATGGCGTCATCAAATCGTTGTGCCAGCCTTCGGCGTAGGACGTGGCCAGTTTCTGATGGCTTTCCTGGGTCAGCTGATCCTGCTCATCGCGCGGGATGCTCCAGGTTTGGGCCATCATTTCACAGTGTTCGCCCATCGACCGGCCGGTGCGCGGCTCGCCGATACTTGGAAAGTCGGGCATCAAGTGGCGGGGGCGCAGTTGCAGGAAGGTTTTTAGTTTGTCAGCGGTGCTTCGGGCGCGGTTGGCCTGCAAGAGGATCTTGCGCAGGCTTTCGTTGACCCCGATCGGTACGTCCGAGGCGGTGTCGACGCCGCCGGCAATGCCACATTCGATCTGACCCAGGGCAATTTTGTTCGCCACCAACAACGTCGCCTCCAGCCCCGTGCCGCAGGCCTGCTGGATGTCGTAGGCCGGTGTCGTCGGCGACAACCGCGAGCCCAGCACGCATTCGCGGGTCAGGCCGTAATCGCGCAAATACTTGAGCAGTGCACCTGCCGCCACTTCACCCATGCGCACACCGTGCAGGTTATAGCGCTCGATCAGGCCTTCCAGCGCTGCGGTAAACATCGCCTGGTTACTGGCAGTGGCGTACGGCCCGTTGGACCGGGCAAAGGGGATACGGTTACCACCGATAATCGCGACGCGGCGCAGCTGAGTCATGAAAAAGCTCCTATTAATCAAATATGAACACCAAACCCACAGGGGGCTGCATTTCCTGAAAGTCCTGCTAAACCCAATCTCAAACTAACCTGCAATGATCAAGCGTAGGCCGTATCTCGTGGGTCGAACGACTAATTACCGTTCATGGTCCACACTTTTAACCCCAGCTGCTGGAGCGTGATCCATGTCTGACCGCTATATCGACTTCGCCAATTCGTCCATCGGCCATCGTGTGGTCGGTGCCCTGGGTCTGCCGTCGCCGGTACGACTGGAACGCTGGCAAGCAGGCCGGCTGCGGCCTATCGAGGGGGCGCTGTTGATTGGCGGTGGCCCGTTGGCGGAAAAAGTCAGCACCCTCGCCAACCGTCTGACCGACACGATTTACAGCTACGGCGCCGATCCGACCCTGGCCACCGCGTGGATTCCCGGCCACGGCCAGAAACTCAAAGCCGTGGTGTTCGA
The DNA here is from genome assembly GCF_964063345.1 of Pseudomonas lini. Lineage (NCBI taxonomy): Bacteria > Pseudomonadati > Pseudomonadota > Gammaproteobacteria > Pseudomonadales > Pseudomonadaceae > Pseudomonas > Pseudomonas lini. The sequence goes on along the minus strand of NZ_OZ061318.1, from coordinate 4,006,227 downwards.
CGCCAGTGATCTGGTGCAGGTCGATCAGCTGAAACAGCTGCGCGAGTTCTTCCAACCGCTGATGAAAAACCTCGATCATCATGCGCACCTGGTGATTCTTGGGCGGGCGCCAGAGACCTTGAGCGACCCGTTCGCCGCCAGCGCACAGCGTGCGTTGGAAGGTTTCAGCCGTTCGCTGGCCAAGGAACTGCGCAGCGGCGGCACGTTGCAACTGATCTATGTCGGTGAAGGCGCCGAAGATCAACTGGAAGGCCCATTGCGGTTTTTCCTCTCGCCCAAAAGCGCGTTCATTTCCGGACAAGTCATTCGCTTGAAGGCGTGTGAGGCGCAGGTGATGGACTGGAGTCGCCCCTTGTCAGGACGCAAGGCTCTGGTGACGGGCGCGGCTCGCGGCATCGGCGCTTCGATCGCCGAAACCCTGGCCCGCGACGGCGCCGAGGTAATCCTGCTCGACGTGCCACCGGCCAAAGCCGATCTCGAAGCCCTGGCCGCACGCCTCGGCGGGCGCGGCATCACCCTGGACATCTGCGCCGAAGACGCCGCCACGCAACTGATCGAACATCTGCCCGACGGCATCGACATCGTGGTTCACAACGCCGGCATTACGCGGGACAAAACCCTGGCCAACATGACCCCGGAATTCTGGGACGCGGTGCTGGCGGTCAACCTCAACGCGCCGCAAGTGCTGACCAAGGCGTTGCTCGACAGCGGCACTCTGCGCGACAACGGTCGAGTGATCCTGCTGGCGTCTATCAGCGGCATCGCCGGCAATCGCGGGCAAACCAATTACGCCGCGAGCAAGGCCGGGTTGATCGGCCTGGCCCAAGCCTGGGCGCCGCTGCTGAGTGAACGCGGCATCAGCATCAATGCCGTGGCGCCAGGGTTCATCGAAACCCAAATGACCGCGCACCTGCCCTTCGGCGTACGCGAAGCCGGGCGACGCTTGAGTTCGCTGGGCCAGGGCGGCCTGCCACAAGACGTCGCCGAAGCCGTCGCCTGGCTGGCACAACCGGGTACCGGAGCATTTACCGGGCAAGCGTTGCGCATTTGTGGGCAAAGCGTTTTGGGAGCCTGACCATGACCACCGACTGGCACACTCTCAATAGCGAACCGGGCCTGAAAACGCTGTATGTGAAAGCGGCAACGCGCCGCAAAATCACCGGTACCACGCTGCCTGACTTGGGTTATCACTGCTGGGTCAATGTCGATCCGAAACGCCTGGAGGCTTATCGCAAGGTGTGTGGTTTCGCCGACAACGGCCTGCTACCACCGACGTATCCACACATCCTGGCATTTGCCTTACAGATGCAATTGCTCACGGCCAAAGCGTTTCCGTTCCCGCTGCTGGGGCTGATTCACTTGAGCAATCGCATCCGCATCATGCGCCCCATGGGCGGCGTACACCGGGTGCGGGTCAGCGTGAAAGTGCAGAACCTGCAACCTCATGCCAAAGGGGCGACGTTCGATTTGGTGACGACACTCGACGATCAGTTGGGACCGCTGTGGGAGGCTGAAAGCCAGATGCTCTGCCGGGGCGTCAAACTGGAAGGCGAGCCTGTCGAGGAAGCGTTTGCATCAACGCTGTCGCTGACCGAAGTGGCCCACTGGAAAGCGCCCGCGGACATTGGCCGCCGATATGCCAAGGTGTCCGGGGACTACAACCCGATCCACCTGAGTGCGATCAGCGCGAAGCTCTTTGGTTTCCCTAGCGCCATCGCCCATGGCCTGTGGAACAAGGCACGTACACTGGCAGCCCTGAGCGAACATTTGCCAACGGCAAACGTCGAGATTGCGGTGCAGTTCAGGAAACCGGTGCGCCTCCCCAGTGAAGTAACGCTGATGTCCAGCGCGGCGGGGTCCAGCGGGGATTTTCAGTTGATGGGTGCGGGGGGTCTGGAACACATGGTTGGGCAGTGGCGGCCTGTTGCCTGATGGTTCGGTCTGATCGTTCCCACGCTCTGCGTGGGAATGCAGCCCGGGACGCTCCGCGTCCCAAGAGCCGAACGCAGAGCGTCCGTAGAGGCGTTCCCACGCAGAGCGTGGGAACGATCAAACCCTAAGCCGTTACCGCAGAAATGGATATGTACACCACAAGCCAAGATCAGGAACTAACCACCCCAGGAAACAAATTATTCAACGTCTCCAACAACCGCACGTGATAAATCGGCTTGCGAAACAAATCCAGCACCTGCAACCGCAACATATCACTCACATCATCCATATCCGCATGCCCCGACGTCACAATCACCGGCAAATGCTGACGAGCCGTATGCTCACGCAACCGCTTGATCAACGACATGCCACTCTCTTCCGGCATGCGCAAATCAGTAATCACCAGCGCAATATCAGGATGACAAGTCAAATGATGCAGGGCGAGTTTGACTGACGTTGCCGTAAAACAAGTGAAGCCCTCGCCCTCCAGCAACTCGGCCAGTTCCAGTAACGCATCCTCCTCATCGTCGACCAGAAGCAGCTGTTGGCGAAGGAGCGCTGGAGCGTTCATGGGTAATACCTGCAATGGACTAAGCCTTGACGTTAGAAGCCCTTTGCGGGATTGGCAAATGACTGCCTGTTGCCAGCCTTAAAATCAAAGCGCAGCTGAAATTGTGGTGAACATTGCGGTGACACTCGTGGCGATGGGTGTCGCAAATGCTGCCAGCGCAACGGCCACCATCCCCGCAATAATCGCGTACTCGATACCCGAAGCCCCTTCAGTATCTTTGGCCAGACCTCTGTAAAAAACGAATTCGGATTTGATCTTCTGAACAACTTTAATAAAGGACATGACGTGTCTCCTATGACAGTGGATGTTGCACGGCCGCAACATGATTCCCCTATGCCAGCATCAGCATTGTCGGCAAACCCAAGACCAACAACTGTAAGAACCTATTAATACTTAAGTAGTAACCGGTTCGTTGACGTCACGAAACAGCACTTTTGGCTTCAAACCGTTACTTTTGTCAGATATTTGCCGCCCTGTAATGGCGTTTTGCTCTACCTGCGCTACCGTCAAATAGCGAAATAGTTCCATGTTCATAGTTGCCTGATTGCGAAGTCATCTCGTTAGAACTCTTGGGGGGCATTACGCAACAGGAAAGGGAGAGCCTTCATGAACAGCCGCGTCACCATGGGCCTGGCCGGGCTGTTTCTGGTAGGCGCCATCATTGCCGGTTATTGGGGGCTGGCGCTGAGTCGCCAACCGGCACCCGAATCCATCGCACAACCTGGCACATCATCGGCCCCGATACTGGCGCCGGCGGACGATCCAACCCGCCAGCCGGTGGTTGTGTTGCTGCGAGACATAGCGCCATTCGAGCCAATCACCGCTGCCGACGTGACTGTGGAAAAACTCCGGACCGCCCCGGCCGGCAGCCTGTCCCGTCTCGATCAAGCCATTGGCCGTACGCCTTGGCGCATGCTCACTGCAGGCAGCTGGCTCAATGATGAAAGTTTCGAAACCGGCGGGGCGCTGGCGCGAATGATTCGCCCCGATGAACGCGCCTTGGCCGTGGCGGCGGATGACGTGGTCAATGTCGGCGGTCAACTGAGCCCCGGCGACTATGTCGATGTCCTGCTGTTTCTGCGCATGGACACCAACAACCTCCAGCAATCGGCCCAGGTCGTGGTCCCGGCGTTGCGGGTGCTCGGTGTCGGCGACCAGCTGGGGCTGATGAACGATGGGCTGCCTGCCAACCCGGCGCGCAGCACCGAAGAAAGACTCAAACAGGAACAGCAGCGCGCCAGCGCCCGCACCGTTTTGCTCGCCGTCCCCGAACCTCTCTTGAGTCGCCTGATGCTCGCGGCTCAGGTCGGGGTTTTGCGCCTGGCCGTGCGCAGCGCCGAGGAAAAACGCCTGAACCAATACTGGGCCGGCAACCGCGATTCAAAGGCGAGCCTGGCCAGTGCCAATCGCGAACTGGTGCAGTTCAGTCAACTGGCCCTGGCCGGCACACCCAAACCCGCCACCGGCGGCGCAGCACCGCGCAAGACGAGCGTGGAAGTCATCCGCGGCAATGAAGTCACCCAACAAACGCCCTGAATCGAGCGAGGACGCTTCTCCATGCGCAGACGTTTCACGCAGTACATGCTCGACAACGGCTGCTTCGATAAATGCGGTGGGTTATCGCAATGAGCCAACCCCAGAACCTGAGTCAGACGTTCCTCGCGATCACGCGCAACAGCACCGACTTCGAGTGGCTGCAAGGTGCGCTTGCCCCTTTGGGCCGAGTGATCAGCGCCGGTGGCGGCAACCTCGATGAGCTCTTGACGCTGGTGGACGTGACCTTCGCCAGCCTGGTGTTCGTGGGGCTGGACCGTGAGCATGTGGTAGCCCAGAGCGCGTTGATCGAGGGTGCCCTGGAAGCCAAACCGATGCTGGCGATCGTTGCCTTGGGCGATGGCATGGACAACCAACTCGTGCTCAATGCCATGCGTGCCGGCGCGCGGGATTTCGTCTCTTACGGCTCACGCTCCAGTGAAGTTGCCGGCCTGGTGCGACGCCTGAGCAAACGCCTGCCGACCGTGGCGCCGAACATGCAACAGAGTCAACAGGGTGGCCTGACTGTGCTTTATGGCGCGCAGAGCAATGCCGACGGAGCGTTGCTCGCCAACCACCTGGCGCACGTGGTGCAAAAGAGCGGCCAGCAGACACTGTTGCTGGATCTGGGCCTGCCGCGTGGCGACAGTCTTGCGTTGCTGGGGCTGGAGAGCTCGTTTCATTTTGGCGACGCGTTGCGACATCTGAGGCGCCTCGACGCGACGCTGATCGACAGCGCCTTCACCACCTGTGACGCCGGGCTGCGGATTCTCGCCTACGCCCGCAACGACGAACCGCTGGAGCAGACCAGTGCCGCCGAGCTGTACATGCTGCTCAGCGCCTTGCGTCAACATTTCCAGCACATCGTGGTGAACCTCACCGGCCAGTCGGACAGCGAAGCGTTGCGCACCTTCGTCAGCCATTGCGACAAGTTGCTGTGGTACACCGATCAGAATGTGCTCGACTGCCGACGCAACCTTGAGGTGCTCGGCCGCTGGCGCGAAAAGGGCCTCAAGCTCGACCACGCCCGGTTGCTGGTGGACCGCTATCTGCGCAACGTCGCGCCAGACTCCGACACCTTGAGCAAAAGCTTCGGCATGGAGGTTATGGCAGTCCTTGTCTACAGCCCGGAAGTACGGCTCAACGCCAAGAATCAAGGGGTGAGCCTGTTCGAACTGGCCCCGCGCGAAAACCTGACCCAAAGCCTGCGCACCCTCGGCGAACGACTGGCCAAACGCTCCGAAGACCTGGACAAACCCAAGGCTGGCTGGTTTGACCGATTGAGGGGCGCGCAATGAGTGGGGAAAAACTCTTCGGTGCTCCCCCGCACGGGCCGGCCGGCAATACCGACCACGAAGGCCTGAAACTGGTGCTGCACCGCTACATCATCGACGCCATCGAAGAGTCCGGAAAAAACCTGCTGGAAGGTTCTCGGCCAATGCTGTCGCAGTTCGTCATCGACAAGGTCGCCGAGTACATTGCCCGTCTGCACCTGGCGATCTCCCGTTATGAGATGGAGCGGCTGGCTGAAGAAATCGTCGATGAGCTCACCGGTTTCGGTCCGCTGGAGGTGTTGCTGCGTGATTCGACGGTGACCGAAATCCTGGTCAACGGCCCGCACCGGGTGTTCGTCGAGCGCGAGGGTGTGTTGCACTTGAGTGACCTGCGATTCATCGACGACCACCACGTCGAGCGGGTGATGCAACGAATTCTTGCGCCTCTGGGCCGACGGCTCGACGAGTCTTCGCCGATGGTCGATGCGCGCCTGCCCGACGGCAGCCGGGTCAACGCGATCATCCCGCCCATTGCCCTCGATGGCCCGTGCCTGTCGATTCGAAAATTCCGCAAGGACATGCTCAAAAGCTCCGATCTGATGGCGATGCAAACCATCGATCAGGCGATCTTTGAATTTATTCAGGAGGCTGTGGGCAAGCGCTGCAACATCCTTGTCAGCGGCGGTACCGGCACCGGCAAGACCACGCTGCTGAACATTCTCAGCCAGTTGATCGCCCCTCACGAACGCTTGGTCACCATCGAAGACGTCGCCGAACTGCAACTCGGCCATCCTCATGTGGTGCGTCTGGAAACCCGACCGCCGAATGCCGAAGGCCACGGCGAAGTGAAGGCCAGCGATCTGATTCGCAACGCGCTGCGGATGCGCCCGGACCGGATCATCCTCGGCGAGATTCGCGGCGTCGAAGTGGTCGACGTGCTCACCGCGATGAACACCGGGCACGACGGCTCCATGAGTACCGTGCACGCCAACAATGCCCAGGATGCGCTGTTGCGCCTGGAGACCCTTGTGGGCCTGACCGGACGCACCATCGCCGAACGCACCTTGCGGCAAATGATCTGCGCGGCGCTGGACGTGGTGATCCAACTGACGCGCCTGCCCGATGGCCGCCGCTGCGTCAGCGAAGTGGTGGAGGTCGTGGGTATACGTGATGACATCTATGTGACCAATACGCTGTTCCGCTTCGACCGACGCACCGGTTTCGGTTTTCTGCGCGAGGCGGTAAACCCCGCCGGCGATAAACTACGCCGCGAGTCGGCGCTCTCTCCCTTATCGCACTGAAGGGTCACGGCATGCTCAAACCGGCGCTGCTCATCCTGATTTGCCTGACGTTGCTGGGTCTGTCGATCCGTTTGTTCTACAACGGCCTGCGCCAGACCGGTATCGATCGAACCCTCGGTCGCTTGATGCAGGGGCAACCGCAACTGGCGGTGGCGAAATCATCCTGGGCAGGCCTGGAACGGGCCTTTCTACGCGCCGGTCTCGGTCGTCCCACCGAACGCCTGGGGTTGTGGCTGCTGCTCTGGGCCTTGGGCATCTTGCTGGGGTTTGCCCTCGCAAGCTGGATCGGTTTGTTGGTGTTTTTGCTGATGCCACCCCTGGCTCTGCGGCTGTACATCAGTTGGTGCTACCAGCGCCGGCTCAAGCGCATGGTCGAACAACTGCCGTCGTTGCTCGATCACACAGTGCGCAGCCTGAAGTCCGGACGCACCCTGGCCGATGCGGTGCTGGTCGCCATCGACGCCGCCGAAGACCCACTTAAAAACGCCATGGGCCGGGTTCAGCGCAACGTGCATTTGGGCGTCAGCCTGCCTGACGCTGTCACGGACTTCGCCGAACTGTACGAGAAAGACGAGTTTCGCTTGTTCGCGCTGGGCCTGAAGGTCAATCACCGCTACGGCGGCAATGCCAGTGAGCTGTTTGAGAACCTGATCAAAATGATCCGTGAACGCGACCAGGCTGCGCGCCAACTGCGCGCCATGACGGGCGAAACCCGCATCACCGCAGTGGTGCTAGCCCTGATGCCAGTGGGGCTCGCCGCTTATTTCTTGCTGTCCAATCCGAAATACCTGCTCGCCATGTGGAACAGCAGCTCGGGGCAAATGATGCTCGCGACCGCGTTCGGCCTGCAGGTCGTGGGTTGCCTGGCGCTGTGGCGCATGTTGCGTAGCGTATGAAAATAGCCCTGCTGATCAGCGCACTGATGTTTCTGGCGGCCACGCTGTTGCTGCTCAGTGGGCTGCTGGACCAACATCGGCGTGCTCGCCAGGTGGCTCAACGACTGGACGGCAAACCGCTGAGCGACCATCGCGTCCGTCACTGGTTGCAAGTGCTGGGCGACAGCCGCATCGGTCAGCGCTCGGTCAAACTGGACAACGAAACCCAAATGCTGCTCAACCGCCTCGGCTGGCGCAGCGCCCGGCAACGCTCGCTGTTCGCCGCCTGCCAGATCGGCATACCGGTGCTTGCGTTGGTCCTGAGTCTGTTGATCCAGAGCGTGTTCTTCCCGCAGGTGAACAACCACTGGATCACCCCGGCCTTCGCCACCGCCCTCGGTTATTTGCTGCCAAAACGCTTGCTGGCCGCCGCCGCGTACCGTCGGCAAAGACAACTGGCGATCGAGATTTCGACCTTCATTCCACTGCTGCGCATCCTATTCGAATCCGGCATGGCGGTGGAGCAATCGCTGCGAGTGCTGAGCATCGAAGGCAAACAATTACTGCCAGCCCTGACCCATGAACTGCGCCTGATACTGACCCGGGTCGACTCCGGTCTGGAGCTTGGCGAAGAACTGAACAAGGCCACCCAGTTACTGGCGGTGGACGAATTCACCGACACCTGCGTGATTCTTCAGCAATTGATCCACCAGGGCGGCGGCGCCATGAAATCACTGCTGGGGCTCAAACTGCTGCTCGATGACCGACGCCTGACACGCTTGCAGGAATACATCTCCAAGATGTCCGCGAAAATGTCTGTCGTGATGATGTTGTTTCTCTTCCCGGCGTTGCTGATCGTACTGGCCGGACCTAGCTTCACCGCACTGGCCCGGGCCTTTCATCATTGACCAGGGAGCGAGGCTTGCCCGCGATGGCTGAGTGTCAGCCAACATCAATGTTGAATGTTAATCCGCCATCGCGGGCAAGCCCGGCTCCCACAGGGATTAGCTGTGTGGCGCAGATTTTGGCACGTCGACGTTATCCAGCATTCGATTCACCGCCAGCTCGGCCAGCATGATGATCTGCTGAATCGCCATTGCCGTGTGCCGGTGCGGCCCTTCCAGATACCCCGCAAAATCACTCGCCATCACACTGGCCTGGGCCAACGATTCACAGGTGTGAGCCAACAGGTCTTCATCTTTGATATCAGGCGCGACCATATACATCGTGCTCGGCTTGCGGGCCACGGGGGATTTGAGGGCGGATGGGTTGAGGTAGTGGTCGAGCGCGCGGTTAGCTGCTTCGTGGAGTTTTTTCGAATCGAGGGATTCGTAGGGCGAAACATCGTCGGTTTCTGGGGGATTCGGGGTTGCTTTGAACATGATTACACCTCTGGGATGAAATGGAGCCACGTCCAAATTACCGCGATGCAATTTGGGGTGGCAGCTGTACGCGGGTTCGCGGACCGATCCCAGAGGCATATCTCGGCATACCCGAAGGTATCCCGCGCACAGTCGCCATGACACAAAACGACAGACACCCGAAAGTGCTGTTGTTTGGTGGAGCGATTATGCCTCAAGAATCGAGCCGCGACGCCCGATCGCTGAATTGTCAGCGACGGACAAAGGCTAGAGACGCAGCGTCCGACGGGCAACCTGAAAAACATGTGGGAAGGTTCTGATGTTTTTACCGATTGATAAACATCATTGTCTGTAAGGGCGCCATCGCGAGCAGGCTGATCTGGTCAAGTAATCCCGGACACCAGTTACGGTGTTTATGCCGCTTTTAGCTCCATAGCTATTGGCGACAGGTAGTTGTTGTAGCTGTGGAGCCTGGTGCGGTTGTAGTACATGAAGAAACGCACCATATCGGTTTGTGCTTCCTCGCTCGTGCTGTAGCCGTTGCGAGGGACCCATTCTGACTTCAGGGTGCCGAAAAAGCGTTCCGTTGGAGCATTGTCCCAACACTGCCCGCGATGACTCATGCTCTGCAAAATGCCATGGCGCATCAGCTCTTCTTGAAACTTGCGACTGGTGTACTGACAGCCCTGATCCGAATGGAACATCAACCCAGGTGGGCAGGTTCGAAGCTCTGTCGCCATGCGTAGCGCTTTACTCACCAAGTTGGCGTCATTGACCAGCGAAAATGCCCAACCAATGACCCGACGAGCAAACAAATCGATCACGATGGCCAGATGAACCCAGCGCTTGCCTACCATCAAGCTTGTAACGTCGCCACACCAGACTTGATTGACCGCGGTCGGCTTGAAATTGCGCTTGAGCAGGTTGGGCGCGACAAATGCTTCAACTCCTTTGGATCTGAATGGATGAGGCTGGCGTTGTTTGCTGACAATGTTGGCTTCCCTCATCAGGGCTTTAACAAGGCTTCTTCCGACCGCTATGTTTTGGGCCTGCAGATGCTTGCTGATCGTTCTGGACCCCATGGCTTCCCGGCTTTCGCTGTGCAGTTCGACCACCTTCCCCTTGAGCTCTTCGCGCTCGATCTTAGGCCGCGAGAGACGCTGTAGCCATTCGTAAAAGCTGCTGCGCTTCACATCGAAAACGCGACACAGGATGGCGGTCGGGAATGACTCTCTTAGCTCCGCGATCATCGAAAACGATCGGGATCCGACATCAAGAGAGCGGTAGCCTTTTTTAAGATTTCGGCTTCCATTTCCATGCGTTTGATCTTGGCTTTCAAATCCTGAATCTGGCGCTGATCCTCAGTAATGGCCTTGGTGCCTTGAACCGGTTGCCCCTTGTGTTCCTTGCGAACCTGATCCACCCAGCGCCGCAACGCGGTGGCGCTAATGTCCAGCGACGCGCAGACTTCCTGTACCGAACAACCGTCATCAATCACCATGCTGGCTGCACGATGTTTGAACTCGCGGGAAAAGACTCTTCTTTCTTTCATGGAACCTCCAAATTGGCGAAATCATATCGCCCTTAAGAGGTGTCCGGAATTATTAGGCCAGATCAGGCTCGCTCCCACAGTAAGTTGGCGTATGTCTGAGAGAGATTGGTTGGTTGTGAGGCCGCCTTCGCGGGCAAGCCTTAATGCCAGTCAGTTAAGGGTGATACTGAACCTGTGGCGAGGGAGCTTGCTCCCGTTGGACTGCGAAGCAGTCCCATTTTGGGGCCGCTTCGCGGCCCAGCGAGAGCAAGCTCCCTCGCCACAGGTTACTCATCGCTTGTTCTATCTCTTAACTGACAGGCATTAGGGCAAGCTTCGCTCCTACAAATTGAGCCGTGCGCATATCTGCGAGAGATTAGTCGACTGTCAGGCCGCCATCGCGGGCAAGCCCGCTCCCACAGTGAAGCGGCGTACGCCCGCCCTTCACCACTCAACAGGCCGAGCGTTAGCTCGCCTGCAGCTTTTGATCTGGCTTTTGATTTTGATCCACCCGCCCCTTCGGGAGGCTGAGCGCAGGTGTTCATCTGGGGATTGGCGCGCAGCGCCGTTCGACGCAGTCGAACCCATCGCATGTAGGTCGTAGCGAAGCAGACCGTAGGGCGATGCCCCCAGATGGATACCGGAGCGAAGGAACGCCGAGCCTTAGCGAGGGGCCGTACGCTTGGGGCGAGACCTTTTGGGTACTTTTGGGGCGTTTGCCAAAAGTGCCTCGCCGTAAGGGCGAAACCATAAGCCGCCGTTACCGCAGAAATGGATATACACACATATTGATCGGTACATGCGCCTAGTGCGCAGTAAGCCGCCGCACACCAGCATTACCAGGCGACAACGCCAACGCCACCTGCGTGCGATTATGCATATGCGTCAACCGCAACACCTGCGACACATAAAGCTTCACCGTGTTCTCGGTAATCCCCAACTCACAGGCAATCTGATAATTGGTCTGCCCCTTGCCCACCAACCGCGCCACCTCCAACTGCCGCGGCGACAGCTGATTGAAAACCGCCGGCATCTCCACCCGCTCAATCTCACCGAATGCACCGTCAGGCGAATCAGACAAAGACCCCGAGGACGGTCCCCGGCGAACCTTGTCCAGATCCTGATACAACTCGTCGATCGACTCACAAAGGTACTGCAGCTTCTGACTCAAATGCCCCAACTGCAGGTTTTTCTGCCGCTCCTGCAACACCACTTCCTGACGCCGCAAACCTTCGAGCAACTCATCCAGATCAATCGGTTTCTGATAGTAGTCAGCGAACCCGGCGCGCAAGGCCTTGATCACATCCTGCTTGTCTGCGCGACCGGTGAGCATGATCGCCTCGAACGCCCGGTGCTTGCCGGACAGCTGTTGCAACGCCTGGACGAGCTGAATGCCATCCATGTCAGGCATCTGCAAATCACAGAGCACCAGACCGATATCCTCATACTCATTGAAACGCTCGATCGCCTGCTTGCCGGACCGACAAGGAACACAGCGATAACCATTGCGCTCGATGAACTCGCACAGTTCTTCGACAATCAATGGTTCGTCATCGACCACAAGGACTTTTATTGCCGAGATAAGCTTGTTCACGTGTCACTCCAGACTTGACCGTTCCTGTACCACTTCCAAAAGCTGTACAACAACTGCTTTGAAAGTAGACGCACTTTCCAACTATGTACATAGAACGAGTGGCGCCCGGCGACTAATGCATCCAGACCAGAGTGAGCAACATGCCCACCAACACGAACGGCGCAAAGGGCTGTTTTTTTGACGTTCCTGGTCCTAGGTAACGAAGACGATCTCTAAGCCCCTGCCCCATATACAGCCAGAGTCTTGGCGCCAGCAGCAGCCAGAACGCACTAGTCAATCCGGCGCCGATGAAGCCGCCGAGCAGGTGCATACCGTCCGTCGCAAGGCCCAGCGTCGCCATCAGTTTCACGTCGCCCGCCCCCAGACGTCTCAATGCATAACCGGGCAAAGTGAAGGCCAGTGCCAACAACAAAGCCCAGCCGCCCTGCACCGCCTCGGCCCCCAACCATGTGGTGCCTGTCCACAACAGATACGTCAGCGCCAATACACCTACGCCAAGGGTCAGGGTATTGGCGATGTGCCGCTCTCGGACATCCTGTGCTGCGCAAAGCGTCAGCCAGATAAGTAGGACAAGGTTCTGCATCCGGTAAAAAACGTCCGTTTTGGCTGAATGATTCTATGCTGATACTACGTCGTGATGGTCAGGGTAGACGCACTCATGAAAACAGGCCTCCCCCGCAAACAAAAAGGTACCGTGGCGATTGAATTCGCTTTGGTGTTCATCATCTTTTTCGCCGTGTTTTATGGGCTGGTCAGTTACAGCCTGCCGCTGTTGCTGATGCAATCGTTCAATCAGTCGACAGCCGAAGCGGTGCGCCGCAGTGTGGCGCTGGACCCGAGCACTGCCAATTACGACACCGCCGTCAGAAACATAGCGACCACCGAACTGACCCGGCAACTGGCCTGGATTCCCGCCGCGCTGAACTTCAATGTGGCCACCGATGCCAGCGCCACCTATATCAATGGCGTGCTGACGGTCACCATCAACTACCCCACCAGTAAACTGAATCAAGTCCTGCCGTTCCTGGTGCTGCCGGGGATCGGCTCGGTGCCCAATCTGCCGGCGACCCTTACCGCCCGATCGAGCCTGCAATTTTGAGTTCCGGGGACAAGCTCTTCGGGCGCCTGCTCAATCGCCAACCGCCACAGCCCTCGAACAGTGCAGACACGCCGAGCGTGCAACGTGTCGGTTTGCAGCTGCATCTGAATGACGAGGGCCGAGTGATTCAACTGAGCGGCCCACTGCGGCATCTGCTGGCGCAACAAATGCCCGGCGCACAGACACCGCATCTGCTCGATTACCTCATGCCCCATAGCGGCCTATCGGTCGAAGGTGCGCCTGCCGAGTGGCAGGGACAGAGTCTGGACCTGGATTTTTTCAGCCTCGGCGAACAACCGCTGCATCTGCGTGGCTGGGTACAACCCTTGGGCGAAAACTGGCTGTTGCAGTTGATCGACATCGGCGACCTGCTGCTCGAACGTCGACAAGCGCGCAGCCGTGAACAGTGCCAACTACTCGCGGCGCAGATCAGCGAACAGTTGCGCCTGTGCAGCCTGACGCGCTTGCCCGAGGTGCTGGCGGAGCAACTGCAAGGCCTGGCCCAGCGTTTTCAGATCCCGTGCATCGCCATGGCCTTGCTCGACGAACAGGCCGAGGGTTGGCTGATCCACCAGCATTACGCAGCCTTCGATGCCCCCGGGTTGTGGGAAATCGATCAACGCCTGGGCACCGGTCTCGACAGTTTGAATGGCTCCGCCCCCCAGCAACTGCCCCCCAGCGAACACCCACGCCTGCAAGGCATCTTCGGCAATGCCGAAGGGTTCGCGGTGCCCTATCACAACGCCCAGGGCGTGGTGGCCTGGTTGCTCTGTGGTTTCTACCCGGTGCAAGAACGCGCCCCCGACCTGAGCGAGCGCGACTGGTTGCAACTCACCGCTGCCATGGCCGGGCCGTTGCTTGAGCGATTGCGCGAGCATCAGCACCATCTGCAACTGGAGCGGCTGGAGTCTCTGCAAGCCTTGCTCGGCACCGGCTGGTGGGAGGTTTTCAGCGACGATGCCGAGGTGCAATTGGCGCCGTCGCTGGCAAGCATGCTGAACCTTGCGAGCACTCGTTTGCCGCTGCACGACTGGCTCGAACAGATCCACCCCGCCGACCGTGAAGAGCTGACGATTCGCCTGCAAACCTTGCAGGACGAAGGCGCGCCGTTGCTGCTGTGCGTACGTCTGCATCGCCCCGACGCAGCGCAAACGCCGACCTGGTATCGACTGCAAGGGCAAGCACTGGGTATCGGCAGAAACCGGCGGCTGGTGGGTTTCATGCTCGACATCAGTGACATCAAAAATCAAGAGCAAAACGCCGCTGCCGCCCATGCCCGCCTGGACAACCTGATCGCCAGTTCACCGGCGGTGATCTACGTGCAGCGCTATGTCGAAGGTGCGCTGCAACCGACATTTTTCAGCGACAGCCTGTTGCCGCTGCTCGGTTGGTCGCTCGCCGATTGCGCCGCCGGCGCGCTGGTGGAACGGGTGCACCCCGAGGACCGTGACGGCTATTTCGAGCGCACCCGGCAACTGCTGCGCGAAGGTTCAGTGCGTGCCCGTTATCGGCTGCGCGACAGTCGCGGCGATTACCACTGGCTGCTCGACGAAGCCAAACTGCTGCGCGACGATCTCGGGCTGCCAGTGGAAGCCGTGGGGCTGTGGCTGGATGTCACCGAGGCGACCCTGGCCGCCGAGAAAGTAAAACAGAGTGAAGAGCGCTATCGGATCCTGGTGGAAGATTCCCCGGCGATGATTTGTCGCTACCTTCCAGACCTGACGCTGACCTTCGGCAACCGCCCGCTGGCGACCTATCTGGAATGCCAGCCCGAGCAATTGCCGGGGGTCAACCTGGGCAGCTGGATGTCGCCGGAACAGCGTGAAGCGTTCATCCAGCGGCTCAGTCGACTGAGCCCGGAGTTCCCGGTCAGCACCGCGGAAATCAACCTGCAACTGCCGGGACGGGAACATGCGTGGTGGGTCTGGTCGGATCGCGGGGTGTTCGACGTGCAGGGTCGTTTGCTGGAGATTCAGGCCGTGGGCCGTGACAACACCGAAGTCCGGCGTGCCCAGCAACAGCTCACCCAAAGCGCGAAAATGGCCACCCTCGGCGAAATGGCCACCGGGCTGGCCCATGAAATCAATCAGCCGCTGAACGTGATGCGCATGGCCATCGTCAATGTGCTCAAACGCCTGAGCAATGGCGATGCGCAAATCGATTACCTGACAGACAAACTCAACCGCATCGACGCGCAAGTCCAGCGCGCGGCGCGGGTGGTGGATCACATGCGGGTGTTCGGTCGGCGTTCGGAGATCGAGCAGCACCCGTTCAATCCGGCTCAAGCCATCGAGGGCACGCTGTCACTGCTGTCCGAAGGCATGCGCGGCAAAGGGGTCGAGCTGCGGGTCAGCGAGACCGGATTCGAAGTGCAAGTGCGCGGTTACGTCGATCAGCTGGAACAGGTGCTGATCAATCTGATGGTCAATGCGCGAGATGCGCTGCTGAGCAAACGCGAAGCCGACCGGGAGTTCAAACCGTGGATTTCGGTGTACGCCGAACGTGATGAATACTCGGTGCGACTGTGGGTCGAGGACAACGGCGGCGGCATCGATCCACGGCTGCTGGAGCGGATTTTCGAACCTTTCTTCACCACCAAACCGGTGGGCGTCGGCACCGGGCTCGGGTTGTCGGTGAGTTACGGCATCGTCGAAAACATGGGCGGTAAGTTGAGTGTAAGAAACTCGACCGAAGGCGCGCGGTTTTGTATCGAGTTGCCGATTGTCACGGACGATCAGATCACCAGCGTCGCGCGCCCCGAGTGACAGCTGAGGTTGGCACCGACGTCGACCTTGTTCAAATCGATCCCGAGGCTTAACAGCAAGGTGTTGATCAAGCTGTCGAGCAACGGGCTGAGCACGCTGTTGACCGCGCTGACCAGCAAAGTGGTCACGCTGTTCAGGATCGTCCCCAGACCACTGACAAGACTGCCCGACGGGCCATACATATCCACGTGAATATTAAGCGGGGTGTTGAGCAGACTGCTGACGATACTGCTGGTGGTGAACGAGTAGTAGAACGGTGGCTGATTGATTTCCGGCAGGCTGGTGGCAGGCGGTGCGGAGTAGACGTGGGAAATGTTGGCGTTCGCCGCCACGCTGGTGTCGGCAACGATATCGATGCCGCCACCGACGCCGGGCACACGCGGATCGCAGGTGATGGGCAGAAAGAGAAGCCTGCGACAGGTTTTGATCCCGATATCGATCACCTTCAACGGCTGCACCGTGACCGCCGGCGGCGTGGTGTTGCTGCCGAACATGCTGGCCGCATCGATCCGGCCGATTTTCAGGTTCACCAGCGATGTACTGGTGCTGGTGGTCAGGGTTTTGTTGGTGTTACTGACGCAGCTATAGGCCGTGACGTAGCTGCTGGCGCTGGCGACCTCCAGCGCCACGTCGAGCCGTATCGGCCCTGGCAACAGCTTGATATCGGGTGTCTGGCAGGGCACGCCCAAGGCACAGGTCAGTGAGTTGAGCACCGCCACCAGGTTGAGATTGAGCAAGGCATTGAGGGTGTTGGTCAGCGGTCCTGCCAGATCGGTTACCGCATTGAACAGCGCCACGATGGCGTCGAGTGCCGGCAAGTCGATCGACAACAATGTGCGAACCTGCGCGGTTCTCACGTAGATCCGATTGGGGCCCAGTGGATCCAGCACCGCGTTTTTCGGGTTGCCGATTGCCGAGAGTTGCGGCGGCTCCAGCACCTGCACCCGGGCCGTGATTTGCGCCAGCCCCGCCAGATTTATCGGCAGCGTTGCCACCAGTCCGTTTTTCTTGTTGGCCAGTTGCACGATGCCTTCAATCAAGTTGAACACGCTCACGTTCGTCGCCAACGCCGACATATTGCTGCCGTTCTCGACGTGCAGCATGTTGCCCAGCACCACAGTCGTTGAACCAGCGGCAACCTTGAGTGCTTGCAGACCGACGATGGTCGCCGTCGCGCCGAGGGTGCCGCCGGGGTCCAGCACATTGACGGCTGTCTGGATCAGCTGACTGACGGCCACCGAAGTGCCCAATACCTGGTCATACCCGGCGGCGTTGAGGCCGAGGTCGACCTTCAATCGATCGAGGTAACCGAGCAGGCTGATGTTGGTGTTCATCAACCCCTGCCAGCCCGCCACGGAGAGATTCAGATTGCCGCCCAGCAAACCGCCGAATAGTGCATTGAGGGTGGTCGACTTGCTGGTATCGATCGTCAGCACCGTCGTACGAATGGTCAGCGATGCCAGTGGAGGTGGCAACGCTGCGACGGCGGTAGCGGTCAGGTTGAGGGTCGCCTCGGCTGGAGCTCCGCCGAACAGGGCGCCGATGCCGCCGGCAAAACTCTGCGGGATCGAATGGCTGACGATCACCCGAATGGCTTCGCTGCTGCTCGCATTAACCGTAAAAACCCGAAGATTGTTGGCATCCAGAGCCAAGGTGCCACAGGCTACCGCCAGACTGCGCGTGGGATCAGGAAGGGTGAAGTTGTTGCGGTTTGCGCTAGAGGTGGCATAGGCGGTAGCGGTGGCTCCCACGGCGCAATCACCGTTGCGCGTGGCAGCCTCCAGCGCGGCCATATCCGCCACCCGCTGCAAACTGCGCTTTTCCAAGTACAGGCGGCCACTGTCGACCACGAGCAGCAGAAACACCAAAGCCATGCCCAAGGCCAGCACCGCCATCAATCCGATCGCTCCCCGTTGCCGGGCCGGGCTACGAAACTGCAAGCAGGGAGACATGGCGCACTCCTTTGCCGGCGCACTGGCGAGGGTTACCTCCATTTGGTGAGAAGCAGTGTAGACAAGGGTTCGCCAGATTGCTGGCAACGCGCCATCCCAGACGATAAAAACTCAATGTGGGAATGGGCAATGCTGTTCACAAAAGAGAGTCTTGAATCAGAGAAACCTGTGGCGAGGGAGCTTGCTCCCGCTTGAGTGCGTAGCACTCACAAAAATCGGCAATGTTTGTCAGATTTTTGGGGCCGCTGCGCAGCCCAGCGCGAGCAAGCTCGCTCGCCACAGGCCCGCTCCCACAATGGATCTGTGGTGTTGGATCGCTCAGGGTTTAGCGCGGTGGATAGTTAGCCAATATCCGCCCGACCGTCTCGTGGATTTTATTGCTACGGTCCTGCGGGTTCGGTGTGCGGCTGAGCGTTTGCTCGTCGCTGCCGCGCCATACCAGTTTGCCGTCCTTGCCATCGAGCAGGTCGACCTGGATGGTCGCCACCTTGTAGCTGATGTTGCGGGTTTCGGTGTACATCGGCCCGCCCCAGTAGCCGTACCATGGGCCACCATAACCGCCGCCATAGTTAGTGCTCACCTGTTGCTGGCGATCTTCGACGATCAGGTAGGCCTGCACCTTCAGGTCCGAGCTGGCACCGGCGGCGGCTGGACGCAAACCGCGCTGATCCAGCTGATCGGCAACGGACTGACGGATGCGTTGTTCGGTCAGGTCACTCTTGATCCGTGGATCATCGGGACGGTACTGCACAGCGGGTTCTTTCCAGCTCCAGCTACGATAAGCGGCAAAGTCGCGGCTGGCATCGAAGTCATGATTGACCTGGTTGCCGGCGCAAGCAGTGAGCAGCGCGGCCATGGCCAGTAAAACGAGACGGCGGAACATGATTTTTCTCCGATAGAGGACATGCACCTGCGGGATGCTTCCTGGACGGGAAGCTAATTAGGAGGATACGCCGACATGGCCTTTTCGACAGCTTCGCGAATGGCATCGGCACGCTCGCTCTGGCTGCCCTGATTGCCGGTTTCGGCACTGGCACTCCATACCGGCTGGCCGGTGCTCGCGTCGAACAGATCGACTCGCACCACCACCACTTGTACCTGATAAGTACGGATGACCGGCACCGTGTTGTACATGCCGTAACCGCTGCCGTAGCGGTTGTAACCGCCGCCGTAATAACCCCCGCCGTAACCATAGTCGTCCTGCACCTGACGCAAGCGGGTTTCCAGATGCAGGTCGGCGCTGACCAACAGGTCCGCAGGGCGGTTGTCGTGCAACGGGCGCAAGCCGCGTTGATCGAGGGCATTGCTGACCGCTTCGGCCACCTGCGCCGAGTCGGCCCAGGCCGTGCCCGCTGGCAGGCGCCCGTTGAGCCAGGCCCAACTGCGATAGCGCCCGTAATCCCGTGGCGGCGCCGGGTAGGCGCTGCGGTCGAAGGTGGTGGCGGCCTGGGGCGGTGCCGGTGGCAGCGGATTGGACGTCGCGACATAAGGGTTGCTGCCCTGACAGGCCGCCAACCCGAGACAGATCACCAGTAACCCTGAACGACTTTTCATTTCGCGCTCCGGTCAGATCGGCCGACAGATCCAGTGCAGGTAGCGCCCAAGCCCGGCGAAGCTTGGGTGACGGCGGTGAGCCAGTTCCATTTCGAGCAAGTCCGGCAGTTCGACGCGGGCCTGGAATTCCACCGGCATGTAGTCGTAAAAAACCCGCACCCCACTCTGGGTTTCGACCTGCCACATGCTCTCAAGTTGCGCCGCCAGTTCCCGAGGATCCAGCGGTTGCTGCGGAGTCAGGCTCTGCTTCTCGCCGGCCATGTCGTTCTTGCGCATCTTGCGGAAATGGCCCTTGAGCAGGTTGCGGTAGATCAACGCGTCGCGGTTGTAGAACGCCAGGGACAACCAGCCGTCCGGCTTCGTCAGCTGATGCAGCACCGGCAAAATCGCATGGGGTTCGGCCAGCCATTCCAGCACGGCGTGGCACAGCACCAGGTCGTAGGGTTCGGTGAGCTGACCGAGCAAATCCTGCCACGGTGCCTGAATGAACGTCGCCGTCTGCCCCGCTTCGGCGAAACGCTGGCGGGCACCTTCAAGCATCGGTTCGGCGGGCTCGGCGAGGGTCACCTGATGACCGCGCTCGGCCAGCCACAACGACATGTGGCCCAGGCCAGCGCCGATGTCCAGTACGCGCAACGGGCGGTCCGGCAGGGTTTCGGCCAGGTCGGCCTGCAGCACCGCGAGCCGGATCGCACCTTTGGCGCCACCGTAGATTTTTTCGGCGAAGCGAGTCGCCAGTTGATCGAAATGACGGTCGCTCATCAGCTGAACCGCCGTTCGCTGTCCGCGAGTTTGCTGCGCACCACTTCATTCATGTCCAACCCCAACTCGCTGCATAGCAGTAGTAGATACAGCACGATGTCGCCGACTTCCTGCCCGACATGAGCGAGCTTGTCCGCCGGCAACTGGCGCGACTGGTCTTCGGTCAGCCACTGGAAAATCTCCACCAGTTCGGACATTTCCACGCTCGCGGCCATGGCCAGGTTTTTCGGGCTGTGAAATTGCCTCCAGTCATTACGGTCGCGAATGGCGTGCAGGCGTTCGGTCAGTTCAACAAGGTTCATCGGGCTCTCCTGAAGGCGTATAGCTTCAGGGGGATGGCGGGTGAAGGCAAGTGGCAACGGTTGAGCAACAGGAGCGATTTTTTGTGGGAGCGAGCCTGCTCGCGAATGCACACTGATATTCAACGTAGATGTTGACTGACAGACCATCGCGAGCAGGCTCGCTCCCACAGGGATAGCGCAACCCTCTATGCTTGTGGGGAACTCGGCAGCACGATCCATAGCCCAACGCTCGGATCCGGCAACCACGCCACCACTCCACCAGGACGTACACATGCAGGTAGAAAGCTTTTTCGAATGGCTCGGCCAGGTAATCGGTTCGGCCATCCGGTTCATCATCGATGCCCTTACTGGCCTGTTCAACCTGTTGAGCAACGCCGGCAGCAATTTTGTCGAAGGGTTGGCCCAGGCGCTGGGCATGGACACTTCGATCGTCAGCATCATCACGCTGATCATCGGGCTGATGCTGCTGTGGGCAGCGATCCGCGCCTTCATGAACGCATCGATCATCATGGGGATTATCTGGTTGTTGCTGGGATTGTGGTTGCTGAGCTGGATTGTTCATTAAGGCTGTCCCCACATTAGACTGATCGTTCCCACGCTCTGCGTGGGAATGCAGCCCGGGACGCAGAGCGTCACAGGAGTCATTCCCACGCAGAGCATGGGAACGATCATGTAAAACAATCTGCCGCTACAATGCAGGCGCCCCCAAGGAGCCTGCATGTCCAACCTGATTGCCGACTGGCGCGACCGTCCGACCCATCGTCGAGTCTGGTCGCTTGCCGCCCCGATGATTCTCTCGAACATTTCCGTACCGCTGGTGGCGCTGGTCGACAGTACCGTCATCGGCCACTTGCCCCATGCTCATCAACTCGGCGCTGTCGCGGTGGGCGCCAGTCTGTATACCTTTCTTGCCTGGGCCATGGGCTTTCTGCGCATGGGCTCCACCGGGTTCGCCGCCCAGGCTGCCGGGCGTGGGGATGGCGCAGCGTTGCGGCAGATTTTGCTTCAGGGTCTGTTGTTGGCCATGGGCCTGGCCATTCTTTTAGGGACGCTGGGCATGCCGTTGAGCGGAGTCGCATTGCACTTCATGCAACCGTCGGCGGAGCTGGATCACCTCACCCGCGAGTTCTTCCACACACGGTTGTTCGGCTTGCCGGCGGCGCTGGCCAGTTACGCGCTGGTGGGCTGGTTCCTCGGCACCCAGAACGCTCGGGCCCCGCTGGCGATTCTGCTGAGCACCAATCTGGTCAATATCGCGCTGAACCTGTGGTTCGTGCTCGGCCTGGAGTGGGGCGTGGTCGGCGCGGCCCGGGCCTCGGTGATCGCCGAGTGGACCGGCGCGCTGATCGGCCTGTTCATGACCCGCAAGGCCCTGCGCGCCTACCCCGGCCATATCGCCTGGGCCGCGCTGGCGTTGTGGCAGAGTTGGCGCCCATTACTGGCGGTCAATCGCGACATCTTCATCCGCAGCCTGGCGTTGCAGTCGGTGTTTTTCCTGATCACCGTGCAGGGCGCGCGGCTGGGCGATGCCACGGTCGCCGCCAATGCGTTGCTGCTTAACGGTCTGCTGCTGACCGCCCACGCGCTGGACGGTTTGGCCCACGCAGTCGAAGCACTGTGCGGACACGCCATCGGTGCTCGCGACCGCGAGGCCTTGCGCCGCTCATTGGTGGTGGCGTGCGGTTGGTCGTTGCTGGCGAGTGTCGGGTTTGCCTTGCTGTTTCTGTTGGCGGGGCACCTGTTCATCGAGATGCAAACCAACATTCAGAGCGTGCGCGACACCGCCTTCCTTTACCTGCCTTACCTCGCGGTGCTGCCACTGATTGCTGTCTGGAGTTACCTGCTCGACGGCCTGTTCATCGGCGCCACCCGCGCCCGGGAAATGCGCAACGGCATGCTGTTGACGGTGATCCTGCTGCTGCCCTTCGCCTGGGCGCTGCAAGGCTTGGGCAACCATGGACTGTGGATAACTTTCCTGTTGTTCATGTTGCTGCGCAGCCTGACCCTTGGCGCGTTCGCCTGGTACTTGCACAAGCACGACAGCTGGCTCAACGGATGACGAGGGTCAGGATTGTCAGCGCGTTCAGGGTTGATCCTTCTGCCACAGGTTGCGCAGGCTCTCGAGACACTCCTGCTGGGTGAATCCCGGCAACGACTGCCCAGGCACTGCGTCGGGGTGCTGCAAGCGCAGCCATAACCAGCCATCGAGCACCGGACGTTCGCTGAAACCCAGCGTCAGCCCTTCCTGCAGGTAAGTCCACAAGCTGTTGTAGTCGGTGCCGGTGGATCGGCTCCAGCGCCAGACGTGTTGTTCCAGCAGGCAGGTTTGCAAGGTGTCTCGCTGACGCAGGCTGAGGTTTTCTTCGATAGCCAGCGGCCGGACCGCAAGCCGCGGATTGAACAACTGCTGCCAGCCCTGACAGCCTATGGCCCGGTCGGCCCAGGTGCCACCGAACCAGCGCAACTGATCGATAGGACCTAACCAGCGACTCAGCTCCTGCGCATCGCAGGCATCGAAAAAATAACTTGCCGTGTGTGGATTGTAGTAACTCAACAAGGCCCGGTGATGCAGACCCAAGGTGACCGCGAGCATACGTCGCAAATGCTCCAGCAGCTGCGATGGCGATGTTTCACTGACCAGCAGCAACCCGCTCCAGGTATGTGGCGCACTTTGGCACAGCTCGGCCAGTGCCGGGCATTCGCGAAGGTCGACCAACACCGGCCCGTGCTCACGCAACGAGTGGAACTCGGTGCCTTCGAACAGCCGGAACCATCGGGCATGAGCAAACTGTTGCCGAAAATTCGCACTGGCCTGAGGCGCGCCCGGCACGTCGAGCAACAGCCATTGCGGGGTCAGGTCGACCGCTTGAGCGGCGATCATGCCGCACCGCTCTGGCCAGGCTGCAGCGCCGCCCGGCAGGTACAAAAAGACTGCACGCAATGACTGAAACTGCCGCCGCCGGGCAGCAGGCACAGGAGCACCAAGGGTTCGCTGGATTGCAGCAAGCCCTGCATGCCGTCGAGCACCGGGCTGACATCGGTCGTCAAGGAGGGTTGCAGGCCGGGTATGACTGGCTCTGCGCTGGAGGCTGCGCCTGGAAGAAATCCGCTGATCAAGGGTTGATCCGGATCGCCTTCGATAAAGCTCACCAACACCTGCGCCCCTTCACTCAACGGCAGGGTGCCCGCGCCTTCCAGCTCGGGAGCCAATGGCAACCAGCAGTGACTGGGCGCTGCGCCCTCCCCTTGGTAAAGCCAGTCAAACTGCACGGCAACCGGTCTGGCCAGATCCGGTTGAGACTCATCGACCTCGACCACCCACGCCCGCTGCAGACTATGCATCCTGGGTTTGACGATCGCATGAGGTGCCACCAAAGGCATTTCCTGCACAACGGCGCGCACTTGGTTGCTATAAGGAAGTTCCGGTTCCTGCCCACCCTGATGCTCGACATGGGTCAGTAGCCAGAGACGATTCCAGTCCACACACGGATGGCCGGACAGCGGCATCAGTTGGCCGCTGCGCAGGGTTGCCAGATTGGTCTGGCCTTCGGCGATCTGTCCGCAGCCGTGAAGCTTGAACTGGTGCACACCAGGTCGTTCGCTCTCACCCTCGAAGACGCTCTCTTCGCCACGGCTGAACTGCCCCAGGCCATCGCCGAAAACCAGGCAGTGTCCGAGGGCGCAGTGTTCGAAGTAGTAGTGAAGCCGTTCCTGTGCGCACAGACGCTGGAGAAATTGCAGGTCCGATTCCCGGTACTGCGTGCAGAAATCACGGGACGGGTAATTGCCGCTCAGGTCAAAGCGGCAATCCTTGCCGGCAATGCCGTGCTCCTTGAGTACTTGAGCGAGAATCTGCGGCACCGAGCGCTGGGTGAAAATTCGCTGATTGAAACGCTGGGCCAGACACGCCAGCCTGGGCCGCAGATGCACACGACATAGCCTTGGTTCACCGCCATGGCCGAGCTGCATGAGGCCAAGTAACTGCCCGTGAATACCTTGCCCTTGGGGCCCGAAGTGCAAAAAGGCCGAGCGATACAGCAGGCTCGCAAGGTCCAGCGCTGGGTCAGCGTTCAGCAGATCCACGTCGAACACAAAAGGCTCGCTGATGGCTTCACTACCGGTAAAGGCCAAGACCTCAAAGGGGTCGGGAAGACCCGCTATATCCAGACGAAATGACGGCTCGTTGACTGGATCGAACATCGGCGATTCTCTACAGGAGGGGCGGCCGGGGATTCTCGCCGAGAGACATGGCCGAGTAGAGTGCCGAAGTACAACTTAGGAAATGACCTACGTGAAAAGAAGACCACATCGCTTGGATAGCCTGGTCTGTGGGTCATTTCGCTTAAAAATAGAGAAGTGTCGCACCAGGCCATCTGAAATTTCCCCAACGTATGGAGAATTTTCAGACAACCCGATGAGAACGGTGCCTTACCTCAAGAAGACAGGTAAGACGAACGGGTCAGGCCCAGGCGCAAGGCGTCGAGGAACTGGGTGCGCTCGGCGGCGCTGATGCGGGCACTGGCGCACTTGTCGCGGTAGTGGGTCATCAGTTCTTCCGGCGACAAGTGCACGTAACGCAGCATGTCTTCGATGGTGTCGTGAGTTTCGATACCGGCGTGGTACACGCTGCCGTCGGCGTTCTGGTAGATGTTCACCGAGTCGGTGTCACCGAACAGGTTGTGCATGTCGCCGAGAATTTCCTGGTAGGCACCCACCAGGAAAATCCCCAGCAGATAATCTTCACCTTCGTTCAGACCGTGTACCGGCAAGCTGGTCTCGATGCTCTGCTCGTCGACGTACTGCTTGATCTTGCCGTCGGAGTCGCAGGTCAGGTCTTGCAGCACCGCACGGCGCAGCGGCTCTTCGTCGAGACGGTGCAGCGGCAGGATCGGCAGGACCTGGCCGATGGCCCAGGTGTCCGGCAGGCTCTGGAATACCGAGAAGTTGCAGATGTACTTGTCGGCCAGCTTGTCGTTGAGTTCGTCGAGCACCTGACGGTGGGAGCGCTGACGGGCCTTCAACGAGTTGTGCAGGCGGCGGCAAACGGCGAAGTAGCATTGCTCGGCCAGGGCTTTTTGCGCCAGGGTCAGCTTGCCATCGGCATATTGAGTGGCCACGTCGCTCATGTAGTGCGTGGCGCGCCAGTAAGTCTCGGTGACCATTTCGATGTCGGTCGGGCCGAGCAGGTCAACCAGCCATTGCACGGTTTCCGGCAGTTCTTCCTTGCTATCGATCTTCGGCACGTCGTCGTTGTGTTTCTCGACGTCGGTTACCTGAACCACCAGCATGGCGTGGTGAGCGGTCAGGGAGCGACCGCTTTCAGAGAAGATGTTCGGGTGCGGCAGGCTCTGCGCGTCGCAAAACTCCTTGAGCATCCCGACCACGACACCGGCGTAATCGTCCATGTCGTAGTTGATCGAACTGGCATTACGCGAGTGCGTACCGTCGTAGTCCACGCCCAGACCGCCGCCGACGTCGATGTGATCCACCGGCAGACCAAGGTTGCGCAGCTCTCCGTAATAACGGATCGCTTCCTTGAAGCCGTGCTGGTAGTCCGCCAGGTTGGCGATCTGCGAACCCATGTGGAAGTGCAGCAGGCGAATGCCCTGATCCAGGCCGGCAGCGCGGAAACGCTCGACCACCGACAGCAGTTGTGCCGCCGACAGGCCGAACTTGGATTTTTCACCACCGGTGTCTGCCCACTTGCTCGACGCCAGGGACGACAGACGCACGCGCAGGCCGACCTGCGGCTTGACCTTGAGCGCCGCCGCTTCTTCGATCACCAGACCGACTTCGGATTCTTTCTCGATCACGATGAACACGTTGTGGCCGAGCTTCTGGCCCATCAGCGCCAGACGGATGAACTCGCGATCCTTGTAACCGTTGCAGACGATGGTGCCGCCCTTCGGTGCCAACGCCAGAACGGCGAGCAACTCAGGCTTGGAGCCGGCTTCCAGACCGATCGATACGTCCTGGGTAGCGATGATGTTTTCGATCACCGCTTCTTGCTGGTTGACCTTGATCGGGTACAACGCGGTGTACTTGCTCTGGTATTCCAGACGCTCGATGTTGGCGTCGAACGCACCGGTCAGCTGGCGTACGCGATCTTGCAGGATGTCAGGGAAACGCACCAGCAACGGCAAGGACAAACCGCTTTTGCGCAGTTGGTCGACTTGCTCGAAGAGGTCGATAGGCGAACTGGTCGGGCCGTTCGGACGAACTTCGACGCGACCGGCGTCATTGATCGCGAAATACCCGGCCCCCCAATGGCGAATCCCGTAAACACTGCGGCTGTCCGCAACTGTCCATTGGCTGCCATCGTCTTTGCGTGTGCGTCGTACGGACATCGAAGTCCCCTATAAAGAAGTCATAGAGCGTCGCCTGGGTTCAGGCCGGCGCAGTCTAAAGAATGAAAATGACGGTTCGTCAACGAGGGGGTAGACCTCGCTGACCGCAGTGAGTTTAGAAACCGGTCATGAACAGGCTCTGTGAAAACCATGAAGACGACGCCAGACCAGAATGAAATCGGGACTGGATCAAGCCGCGGGTGGTTTTCACAGAGGCTGCTAGCCGCCGGACTTCTTCGCCTTGAAACCGTGTTTGATCAGCTCGGCCAAGAGTAGCTCGACATGATCGCCCTGGATTTCGATGATCCCGTCTTTCAACGCCCCGCCGGTCCCGCAACGTTTTTTCAACGTGGTGGCCAGATCCTTGAGCGCGTCTTCGGCCAACGGCACGCCGGTGATGGTAGTCACCGTCTTGCCGCCACGACCCTTGCTTTCGCGACGCACGCGAGCGATGCCGTCGCCGGCCGGGATAACGGTTTGTTTGCAGATACAGGCATCCACCGGTTGACTGCAATCCGGGCAATGACGACCTGCGTCGGTGGAAAATACCAGGCCACCAAGGGCGGCGAAGGATGCGGCTTTTTTGGCCACCGGCAATCCTCTTGGGAGGACAAAGACTGGTCGTGGCAGATGCCATCGACCGCGAAGCCCCACTCAGGCAGGGGCAGCGCTACTGAGCCGGTCACTGCCGGTTCAGCTTGAAAAGGTCGCGCAGTGTAACGGCAAAAACGCCGATTGCTAAGAGCCAATCGGCGCCAATTTATAGCTCTTTTGCGACGTTATTCCCTTGGGCGCGAAGATAGCGCTGCAAGGCTGCCAGAGAGTCCGGGCAATAAGGCTTCTGCGTGATTTCCAGCAGGACTTGATCGATCGGGATGAAGCGCGCTTCAAGCACTTCTTCCGGCTGCAGTATCAATGGACCGTCCCACACTGCCGAAAACGCCGAACACCAGAGCCGATTGCCGGTGTCCTCGAAGAAAAAGTGATCATGGGCAGTCAGTTCCACACCGCTCACGCCCAGCTCTTCTTCCAGCTCACGAGCCGCCGATTCGGCGTAAGTCTCAGTGGCCAGCACCATGCCGCCGGCCGCCACGTCCCAGTAACCGGGGTATATCGCTTTGCTCAGGGTACGTCGGTGTACGCACAGTTCACCGGCAGAATTGAACAGCATGATGTAGGTGCCGCGCCCGATCAGCTCGCGTTCGCGCAGCTCGGAGCGGACCAGCGCGCCGAGCAGGTTGTCCTGCTCGTCGACCCAGGCGATCTGTTCGGCATCGGAGGCCGCACGATGGGCGGCCTCACGCATGTCATCGATGGAGCTATCAACCATGACTCAGCCCTGATTGAGCAACTGGCGCAAATCGATCACCGCGGCGTTGGCCCGAGAGATGTAATTGGCCATGACCAGCGAGTGGTTGGCCAACACACCGAAGCCGCTGCCGTTGAGGATCATCGGACTCCAGACCGGTTCTTGCGAGGCTTCCAGCTCACGAATGATCTGGCGCACGCTGACCGTGGCGTTTTTCTTTGCCAGCACATCGGCGAAATCGACTTCGATCGCACGCAGCAGGTGGGACAACGCCCAGGCTTGACCGCGGGCTTCGTAGAACACGTTATCGATCTGCAGCCACGGGGTTTCGACGACTTCTTCGTCAACCTGCGGCACCTGACCGAGAGCCGGGATTTCAGTTTTCAGTGCGGTGTTGAGCTTGACCCGGCCAACACTGGCCGACAGCCGTTGCGACAGCGAACCCAAACGGGTTCCCACATCACCCAACCAGTTGTTCAGGTTGTCGGCGCGGGCATAGAACAGCGCACTTTTCTGGTCAGGCCCCGACAGACGTGCCTGATAACGACTCAGGGAGTTGATGCCTTCCTGATACTCGGACTCACTGGATGGCAGCACCCAGCTTTTGTTGTCGAAGTTGAAACGCGGCTCGGCCTTGGCCAGGTCGGCGTCTTCGGCGGACTGCGACTGGGAACGGGCGAAGTCTTTACGCAGCGCACGGCTCAGGTCGCGGACCTGGACCAGCACGCCATATTCCCAGCTCGGCATGTTGTCCATCCACAGGCCCGGCGGGAAACGGTCGTTGGAAATATAACCACCCGGTTTGGTCAGCAAAGTACCGGCAACGGTCTTGAGGGTTTCCACCGTGGTGTACCCGACAACCATCTGCTTGCCTTCTTTCTCGGCCGCCATTTGGGCATTCTGCTGAACCGGGAACAGCGCTGGCTCCTGGCTCCAGTACCAGCCCAGCGCAATCGCCACCAACAGGTAAAGAACAATCAGAGTGGCCAGCGCTCGGCTGAACAACAGGCCGCCAAAATAACTGCGGGTGGCCGATTTCGGTTCAGCGGCACGCTCAGGCGCGCTGCCTGTGCGGTTCTTCCAGTCCAGCATGGCGGTATCCTTTCAATCACTTGAGTTCATCGGTTCGACCACAACCCTACGCCATCGTGCGTCATTTGCCGCGCATTAAATCCTGCGCGTCACAGCGAGCCACACAATGACCGCAATGGAGCTGCCACTATAAATGAAGCACAGCGTTGAGCCTATGCGACCAGTCGGTCAGAAACTGAATGAAGTCGCTTTGCAGATTATTGACATACGACACTCATGCAATCGAAAAGAGATGCTAGCATAGAGCCACCAGTCGATCTCAGCATGCACCCTAACTAGTAGTCAGGATATGACCGAGCCAGAAGACCCCAGCCGTGAGCGCCTCAAGCACCACTTTGCCCAGCGGGTAATTCATCAGGCACGTCAGATTCTTGAGATATGGCAACGCCTGCAACGCAACGAATGGTCCACCACCGACTTGTCGGAACTGAGTGAGGCCAATCTGCGCCTGCTGCGCTTTGCCGAACGTTTCGAACAACCGGAACATACCCAACTGGCGCGCCACATCGGCCAGTCGCTGGAAGCGGTGGACGCCAACCGCGGACGTCTGAGCAGCGGACTGATCACTGACCTCAATCGCCTGATGCAGCGCCTGTCCCGCACCGGCCTGCGCCATGGCGACCAGCTCGAACACACCTTTCTGCCGCCGCTGCGCAAACCGATTTACGTGATGTTGCAGGATCACGACCGGGCCGAGCGGCTGGCCAAGCAACTTGAATTCTTCGGGCTCAGTGCTCAATCCCTCGACAGTGTCGCCGCGTTCCGCTCCTCGATGGTCGAGCGTTTGCCGGCGGCGATTGTCATGGACGTCGACTTCAGTGGTGCCGGTATCGGCCTGAAACTGGCGGCCGAAGCCCAGGAAGGCCTCGATCAGCCCTTGCCGCTGTTGTTTTTCAGCCTCCACGAAACCGATACCCCGACACGCCTGGCTGCCGTGCGCGCCGGTGGCCAGGAGTTTCTCACCGGCACTCTCGAAGCTTCAAGCCTGCTGGAAAAGATCGAAGTCCTGACCTGCGTCGCCCAGTACGAACCTTATAAAGTGCTGATCATCGACGACTCCCGCGCCCAGGCCTTGCACACCGAACGCCTGCTCAACAGCGCCGGGATCGTCACGCGGACTCTGATCGAACCGATCCAGGCCATGGCCGAACTGGCGGATTTCCAGCCAGACCTGATCATTCTCGACATGTACATGCCGGCCTGCACCGGTACTGAATTGGCCAAAGTGATCCGGCATAACGACCGTTATGTCAGCGTACCGATCATTTATCTGTCGGCCGAAGACGACCTGGACAAGCAGCTCGACGCCATGAGCGAGGGCGGCGACGACTTCCTGACCAAGCCGATCAAGCCGCGGCACTTGATTACCACCGTGCGCAACCGCGCGGCACGGGCGCGCAATCTGAAGGCGCGGATGGTGCGCGACAGCCTGACCGGCTTGTACAACCACACCCACATTCTGCAATTGCTCGAAGACTGTTCATTTCGCGCCCGTCGCGAAAACAAGCCGCTAAGCTTTGCGATGCTCGATATCGACCACTTCAAACGGGTCAACGACAGCCACGGCCATCCCATGGGCGACCGGGTGATCAAGAGCCTGGCGCTGTTCCTCAAGCAACGGTTGCGCAAGACCGATTTCATCGGTCGTTACGGCGGTGAAGAGTTCGCCATCGTCATGCCGGACACTGATATTGAATCGGCCTACAAGGTGCTCGATGAAATCCGTCAGCGCTTTGCCGAAATTCACTACCCGGCTCAACCCCAGGACCTTTGGTGCACCTTCAGCGCCGGCGTCGTCGAACTGCGCGAAGACTCTGACAGCCTGTTGATGGCCAGCCAGGCGGACGAGGCGTTGTACCGTGCGAAGAACGCCGGACGTAACCGCGTACAAGCCGCGCGGGAGTCAAAGCAAAGTGCCACTTTTTCATCGGAATCGACCCATTCGGTCATAACTCTGTAATAGAAACGCAATAACTTCAGGCACTTACCATTCTGCCGTTGGTAGACCATGATGCGCCTGAAGCTGTTGACCAATCTCAATACCCTCCTTTTGGTCGCCGTGTGCGTGGCCCTTGGTGTCACGCTCTGGTGGTCGCAAAAAGCCCTGGAACGCCCCTATCTATTGATGGAGCGTTATCTGGGACTGTCTCAGCAGTTTCAAAATGAAGTGGCGCGCAACGTCGAGGATTACCTGGCCAGCGGCGATGCTCTGCGTCTGAGCAGTGCCAGCCAGGCCATCGACGCCTTGCAAAAGGAACTCGGTGAGTTGCCACCGGCATTGGCCGACACCTTGCGCCCAAGCCTGTCGAACCTGACTGAATTCAGCAAAACCGACCTGCTGGCTGCCGGCAAACTCGCGGGCGATCCGCAAGCACTGCTGCTGCAAGCCGAACGCGAACTTGGTGCCAGCCTCGATCAACTCAGCCAATACGCCAGCGGTAATGCGGCGTACCTGACGCCCTTGCTCACTGCGTCCCAGCACTTGGGCAAACTGTCCCTGGCCCGGGACAAACTGGTCAGCAGTGGTCGTAGCGAACTGGCCGCCGATGTCGAGCGCGAGGTCGCCAACATCCGCGCTCAAGCTGAACAACTGGACACCTTGCCGCTGCTGGGGGTGACCGCCAGCAGTGAATCGAACACCGATGATTTCGCCGCGATGATGGGGCTGGAGAACACCGAGAAAACCGTCGCCGAAGATGCCGGTGTCGGCCTCAAACGCGAACTCAATAGCCTGCTCACCCGCTACCCTTCGGAGCTGGCGCGCACTCGCGAACAGATCCAGAAACGCGCCGACCTCAGCACCGCGACGCACTTGAAAATCGCCGCCGTGCAGCAGTCCATCACCGGGCTGGAACCGGTGGTGCGTGCCCAGCACGGGCAGATCCAGAGCGAAGTTCGGTTGATGCAAGGGGTGATGATCGGGCTGATCCTGCTGATCGCATTGCTCATCGACACCTTGCAGCGACGCCTGGCCCGAACCCTGACCAACCTTGTCCCGGCGCTGTCGACCTGGGCCGAAGGTGACTTCAGCCGCGACATTCAACTGGGCGCGACCAACCGCGAACTGCATGACATTCAAGCCTCGCTCAATCGCTTGCGCGCCTATCTGGTCGACCTGGTAGGCACCATTCGCCTCAACGCCGAGCAAGTCGCCGGCAGCAGCCGAACGTTGGCCGAATTGAGCAATGACCTGCACAGCGGCGCCGAGCATCAGGCCGGCGACACCGCGTTGATCCGCGACTCTCTCGGGGAACTCGAGGCGACGATTCAACAAGTGGCCGGTGACGCCAGCCAGGCTGCCGATGCCAGTCGTCATGCAGGACTGGCGGTGGAGCACGGTCAGAAAGTGATCGGCCTGAGCCTCACCGGGCTGCATGCGCTGGTGGGTGAAGTGCAAGGCAACGCGCAGATGATCGAACATCTGGCTGAAGAGTCGGCGACCATCGGCGGCGTACTCACGGTGATCCGCTCGATTGCCGATCAGACCAATTTGCTGGCCCTGAACGCCGCCATCGAAGCGGCCCGCGCCGGAGAAATGGGCCGAGGGTTTGCGGTGGTGGCTGAAGAGGTTCGCTCACTGGCGCAACGCACCGCCGGGGCCACGGCCGAGATCCAGACCCTGATCGCCGGCCTGCAAACCGCCGCGCGGCAATCGGTCGAAGGCATGCGAGCTCAGGTCGAGCACGCCGAAGCCACGGCCAATCAGGCTCAGGCGGCTGACGGTGCGCTGGATAAAATCGTCGGGGCGATCCAGACCATTTCCGACACCGCCGTGCGCATCGCCGATGTCACCGCCCAGCAGAGCGGCGCGGTCAGCGAAATTCGCGATCACAGTGAACGGATTCACCAATTGGGTGGGGATAACTTGCTGCGCATCGGCGTGGGGCGTGAACAAGGGGAGAATTTGTTGGTGCTGGGCGGGCGGTTGCATACAGCCGTTCAGGCCTTTCGCGTCTAAGAGCTACCGAATGCAACTGACGAGCAGGACTATCGTCATCTAAGCCCTTGTATGAAAACTCCTATTTAGCCATGCGGTAGTTTTTAGTCGTCGTTTTGATGCTAGGGTTCAGCGCTTCAATTTATCGAGCGCGCAACAGGAGTGCCCCGTGATAGTTCCAACTTCGCCCCCAGGCGTATCTGTGGAGGAAAACATGGCAGTTGCCTTCCATAAGAAAAAAGTTTTGAAAGAGGGATCCGCATTCATTTACTCCTGGTTCTATACCCAGGTCAGAAATCGCGGCCCTTGGGATTACAAAAAACTGTCTCCTGACTATGAGGCTTTCGGTAATTTCAATTACGGGGCGACCGGGGCTGCTGCGGGATTTTCCGAAAGTGTCCTGTTACGTGCCGCCGGTTTTGCCCAGACGCAGGCAAAAACGACAAAAGTAGAATTTGGAAGCTGGTGGAGCGAGGCTCCTTTTGGCGATGATCCTGCGGATCAGGAATGGATCAAAAAAGGAGTCAGGTATGCCCGGTTCAGGAACTACTAAAAAAACCGCATACACAATCGTCACCTCTTGCCTGCTGGCGGTATGCCTGGTTTACATCGGCTGGACATGGCTTATGTCTTCCAGCACCCCGGTGCTGACCGATGTAGTACTCAAACTACCCCTTGGCGAAAATGGCTTCATCTACGGTGTCAAGGATGATCGAGGTGGAGCAACAGTGCCGTTCAGCTATCGATACTATGCCTATCGCGAACTGACATCCGACGAACAGATAGCGTCTGAACTCAAGACTGCCGGTCCGTTTCTCGTCACCCGAGATCCAGCCATAAAGGTCGATGTCCAAGGCTCGGTCATCAATGTATCGACCAACCAGGAAGTCTACGAGTATCACAGCAGCACGCTGTTTCGGCATATCAACAGTACCCATTACACCCCTGTAACAATCAACTTGTGCAACCACTCCAGCGATCAATCAACAAAGTAAGCTCGACGCTGCCCACCGGAGCGACCAGAAAAACCGTCAAGATCCGGTAGCGCGGGGCGGTCTATATACAGCCGTTCAGGCCTTTCGCGTCTGACAAACCGCCATCGCGGGCAAGCCCGCTCCCACAGGGTATGCGCTGTCCTTGTGGGAGCGGGCTTGCCCGCGATGGCGTCAGAACAACCACCGCAAGATGCGCCGTCCTGCACACCCGCCCACTGTCCGCTATCATGCCCACACTTTCGATACGCGAGATTGTCATGCGCCGTTTGCTCTGCCTGCTGTTTTTAGTGCTCGCCCTGCCGGCCTCCGCCGCCGGGTTGCTGGACAGTCGGCCCAGTTCCACCCTGGGGTCGATCAACAACAGCGCTGATTTTCTGCCGGTGCGCGAAGCCTTTCAGTTGAGCCTGGTAGAAAGCACGCCGCAATCGATCAAACTGCGTTTCGTCGCCACCGAGGGCTACTACCTCTATCGCCATCGCTTCCAGTTTCGCGCCGAACCCGCCGATGTCGGCCTCGGCGCGGCGCAACTGCCCAAGGGCGAACAAAAGCACGATGAGTTCTTCGGCGATGTCGAGGTTTACCACGGGATTCTCGATGTAGAACTGCCGCGCACCGATTCACGCGCCTTTACCCTGGCCGTGACCTATCAGGGCTGCGCCGATAAAGGCCTGTGTTACCCGCCCGAGACTGAGCGCCTGAGTATTGATGGCAGCAGCGGCGCGACCACAGCCTGGGACTGGCGCGAACTGGCGCTGTTTTTCCTTGCAGGTGTTGGCCTGACATTCACCCCCTGCGTGCTGCCGATGCTGCCGATCCTTTCCGGAGTGGTCCTGCGCGGGCAGGTCGGTGGTTTACGCGGTTTCAACCTGTCGCTGGCTTACGTACTGCCGATGGCCGTTTGTTTCGCCTTGCTCGGTGCCTTGATGGGCATGTTCGGCGCACAGCTCAATCTTCAGGCGCGCTTGCAGTCGGCTTGGGTGCTGGTGCCGTTCGCGATGTTTTTCGCAGTGTTTGCCTTGGCCATGTTTGGCGTATTCGAACTGAAACTCCCCCACGCCATCAGTAGCCGGCTGGACCGGATTGCCGGGCGTACCGAAGGCGGCTCACTGTGGGGCGCGGCGGTGCTGGGCGTGGTGTCGAGCCTGCTGGTTTCGCCGTGTGTATCGGCACCACTGGCCGGCGCGCTGCTGTATATCAGCGCCAGCGGCGACGCTCTGGGCGGCGGATTGAAACTGTTCATGCTCGGCCTGGGCATGGGTGCGCCGCTGTTGCTGGTGGCTACCGGTGGCGCGGCCTGGCTGCCGAAAAGCGGTCCGTGGCTGATCTATGTAAAAAACGCGATTGGAGTACTGCTGCTGGGGCTGGCGATCGCTTTGCTCAGCCGGGTATTGCCGGGCCAGATCACCTTGTTGCTGATCGGCTTGCTCGCCGGTGGCGTCGGGTTGTTTATGGGCGCGCTGGAATTCGTCTATAAA
Organism: Pseudomonas lini; assembly: GCF_964063345.1. Taxonomy (NCBI): domain Bacteria; kingdom Pseudomonadati; phylum Pseudomonadota; class Gammaproteobacteria; order Pseudomonadales; family Pseudomonadaceae; genus Pseudomonas; species Pseudomonas lini. The sequence continues at coordinate 3,970,666 of NZ_OZ061318.1, read as the reverse complement.
CCGCCGAGAAAACGCTTGGGGCAATTACTCGGGATGCTTCTGCTGTTTTATGCCTTGGTCTGTTGGTATGGCGCGTTCAGCGGCCAGACTGATCCGCTCAACCCCATTGGCCAACCGCGCATTATCGCGGGCAGCGGTCAACCGCAAATCGCCGGCAACTGGCAAACCATCATCACTCCAGCCGAATTGGACCGCGTACTCGCCGAAGCCAAATCCTCCGGCACACCGCTGCTGCTCGACTGGTACGCCGACTGGTGCATCAGTTGTAAAGTCATCGAACACGAAGTTCTCAACGATGCCAATGTCCTCGAACGCCTCAAAGGCTATCGATTGATCCGTTTCGACATCACCGCCAGCAACGCCGAACAACGCGCCCTGCTCGACCGCTACAAGCTGTTCGGTCCTCCGGCGCTGATGTTTTTTGGCAAAGATGGCGTCGAACGTACCGATGTGCGGGTGATCGGCGAGATCAACGCAAAAAACTTCGCCGAACGTGTTGCGAAAGCAAATGACCGGATTTAATGACCCGGTCACATATTTCGCGTAAACATCGGCCATCGTGCTGGCTATTGCATAGAACTGGACAGTCACAAAGGCTTTGCGGCATAGTCGCAGCGTTCTGACAATTGCACACAGATGACAAAGGAGCAGCAGATGGCGACCCTATTGGTTTTACACGGCCCCAACCTGAACCTGCTCGGCACCCGGGAACCGGGCGTCTACGGTGCAACGACGCTGGCGCAGATCAATCAGGATCTGGAACAGCGGGCGCGCAATGCCGGCCACCATTTGCTCTACCTGCAAAGCAACGCCGAGTACGAATTGATCGATCGCATCCACGCTGCTCGCGGCGAAGGTGTGGACTTCATTCTGATCAATCCAGCAGCTTTTACGCATACAAGTGTCGCATTACGTGACGCGCTGCTGGCAGTGAGCATCCCATTCATCGAAGTGCATTTGTCTAACGTGCACAAACGCGAACCTTTCCGCCATCACTCTTACTTCTCCGACGTTGCGGTGGGAGTGATCTGCGGCCTTGGCGCCAGCGGTTATCGACTGGCCCTGGAGGCCGCCCTAGAGCAGCTTGAAAGACCGGCAACAGCTTGAACAACAAGCGTAACGCCCCTGACCGACCCTTGGGAGTTGATGATTCATGGATATCCGTAAAGTTAAGAAACTGATCGAATTGCTGGAAGAATCCGGTATCGACGAGCTCGAGATCAAGGAAGGCGAAGAGTCCGTACGCATCAGCCGTCACAGCAAGACGCCGGCTCAGCAGTACTACGCTCCCGCTCCTATGCATGCTCCGGCACCTGCGCCTGTCGCTGCTGCTCCGGTTGCCGCCGCTGCTCCTGCAGCTCCGGCTGCGCCTGTGCTGAACGGCAACGTTGCCCGTTCGCCGATGGTCGGTACTTTCTATCGCAAATCTTCGCCGTCCTCGCCATCCTTCGTTGAAGTCGGCCAGACCGTTAAGAAAGGCGACACTCTGTGCATCGTCGAAGCCATGAAGATGATGAACCACATCGAAGCTGAAGCCAGCGGTGTGATCGAATCCATCCTCGTCGAAGACGGCCAGCCGGTTGAGTACGACCAACCGCTGTTCACCATCGTTTGAACCGCGGAGAAACTTTGATGACTGCGAAGTTGGAAAAAGTTCTGATCGCCAACCGCGGTGAGATTGCCCTGCGGATTCTGCGTGCCTGCAAAGAGATGGGCATCAAGACTGTCGCCGTTTACTCCAAGGCCGACAAAGAGCTGATGCACCTGGGCCTGGCAGACGAATCCGTCTGCATCGGTCCGGCATCGGCCGCGCACTCTTACCTGCACATTCCGGCCATCATCGCCGCTGCTGAAGTGACCGGCGCTACCGCCATTCACCCAGGCTACGGCTTCCTTGCGGAAAACGCCGACTTTGCCGAACAGGTCGAGAACTCCGGCTTCGCGTTCATTGGCCCGAAAGCCGAAACCATTCGCCTGATGGGCGACAAGGTATCGGCCAAGCACGCCATGATCGCCGCTGGCGTTCCAACCGTTCCGGGTTCCGACGGCCCACTGCCTGAAGACGAAGAAACCGCTCTGCGCATCGGTCGCGAAGTCGGTTACCCGGTGATCATCAAAGCCGCTGGCGGCGGTGGTGGTCGCGGCATGCGCGTCGTGCACAAGGAAGAAGACCTGATCGCCTCGGCGAAACTGACCCGTTCCGAAGCGGGCGCAGCGTTCGGCAACCCGATGGTCTACCTGGAAAAATTCCTGACTAACCCACGTCACGTGGAAGTTCAGGTTCTTTCCGATGGCCAGGGCCATGCTATCCATTTGGGCGACCGCGATTGCTCGCTGCAACGTCGTCACCAGAAGGTTCTCGAAGAAGCGCCGGCACCGGGCATCGACGAGAACGCGCGCGAGGAAGTCCTCGCACGCTGTGTCAGGGCCTGTATCGACATTGGCTATCGTGGCGCCGGCACCTTCGAGTTCCTGTACGAAAACGGCCACTTCTACTTCATCGAGATGAACACTCGTGTCCAGGTAGAACACCCGGTTTCGGAAATGGTCACCGGCATCGACATCGTCAAGGAGATGCTCAGCATCGCCGCTGGCAATAAGTTGTCGTACACCCAGGATGACGTCGTTATCCGCGGTCACGCGCTGGAATGTCGGATCAACGCCGAAGACCCGAAAACCTTCATGCCTAGCCCAGGCACGGTCAAGCATTTCCACGCTCCAGGCGGCAACGGCGTTCGCGTCGATTCGCACCTGTACAGTGGCTATGCCGTTCCGCCGAACTACGATTCGTTGATCGGCAAGCTGATCACCTACGGCGCAACCCGTGACGAAGCCATGGCGCGCATGCGCAATGCGCTGGACGAAATCGTTGTCGACGGGATCAAGACCAACATCCCGCTGCACCGCGATCTGGTCCGTGATGCTGGTTTCTGCAAAGGGGGCGTGAACATTCACTACCTCGAGCACAAGCTGGCTGGCGAAAAGCACTAAGCTTTAGCCCGATCAACAAAGCCGCCTTCGGGCGGCTTTGTCGTTTCTGGGGGATTGAATGCTTCACCCTTGTGGCGAGGGAGCTTGCTCCCGCTCGGTTGCACAGCAACCGCAAGACCATTCAACAGGGTTGTGCCAGACAGATCCGTACCTGCCATTTTGGGACCGCTTCGCGCTCCAGCGGGAGCAAGCTCCCTCGCCACAGATATTGGATGACTCCCGATGCGCGGCTACCCGGTCGTCTTCTGCCTCGCGCTCGCGTAAACTTGCGCGCTTCTCGCAGCCCGCTAGGCTGCAATCTATATTTTTCAAAGGTGCCCGCCATGCCTTGGCTGCAAGTCCGTCTCGCCATCAGCCCAGAACAAGCCGAAACCTACGAAGACGCTTTCCTTGAAGTGGGCGCCGTGTCGGTGACTTTCATGGACGCCGAAGATCAGCCGATTTTCGAACCGGAACTCAATACCACCCCGCTGTGGTCGCACACGCATCTGCTGGCCTTGTTCGAAGGTGGCACCGAAGCCGCCAGCGTACTGGCCCACCTCGAGTTGCTGACCGGCAGCCCGCTGCCCGAGCATCACAGCGAAGTGATCGAAGACCAGGACTGGGAACGCAGCTGGATGGACGGTTTCCAGCCGATGCGCTTCGGTCAGCGCCTGTGGATCGTCCCGAGCTGGCACGCCGCGCCTGAGCCGGACGCGGTGAACCTGCTGCTGGACCCTGGCCTGGCGTTCGGCACCGGCACTCACCCGACCACCGCGCTGTGCCTGGAATGGCTCGACGGTCAGGACCTGAAAGATTGCAACGTGCTCGACTTCGGTTGCGGCTCGGGGATTCTGGCGATTGCCGCGCTGTTGCTGGGCGCCAAGCAAGCCGTCGGCACCGACATCGACGTGCAGGCGCTGGAAGCCTCCCGCGACAATGCCGGTCGCAACAACATTGCCGACGAACTCTTCCCGCTGTATCTGCCGCAAGACCTGCCACAGGTTCAGGCCGACGTGCTGGTGGCCAACATTCTTGCCGGCCCGCTGGTTTCGCTGGCGCCGCAACTCTCCAGCCTGGTCAAGCCGGGCGGTCGCTTGGCGCTGTCGGGCATCCTCGCCGAACAAGGTGAAGAAGTCGCCGCTGCCTACGCTCAGGACTTCGATCTGGACCCGATTGCCAATCGCGACGGCTGGGTACGCATTACTGGCCGTCGGCGCTAGAATGAGCGCCTGCATAAACCGGATTGCCGCATGACCGACAGCTTCGTCACCCAGTGCCCGCATTGCCAAACCAGCTTCCGCGTCAGCCATGCTCAGTTGAGCGCGGCCCGTGGAGTGGTTCGTTGCGGCTCGTGCTTGCAAGTATTCAACGCCGCCAAGCAGTTACTCGAGCAGCGGGCCGGCAAGGAGACGGTCAAACCGGTTGCACCGGCGCCCGTCGAACCACCCGTACAGCGGGCCATCAGCCAAAAGCAATGGACCGCTGCGGAAATGGATCTGGACAGCCTGGATCTGGACGAAGAGCTCGCCCGCCTTGAACAGCGGGAAATCCAGCCAACAACGGAATTCATTCGGCCCCGCGAAGACAGCCTCAGCGCTCGCCGCGATACCACCGAGCACGATCAGGAGCCCTGGTCCGACAGCCTCTTCAGTGAATCGGCCGCCGATCGCGCACAAACCGCAGACGCGCCCACGCCAGAACCGACGATCGAGCCGAGCAAACACTCGCGCACCGAGCCTTCGCTGTCGCTGGAACCCGCGGATCTGGACGACGAGCCCGAGATACAACATCTGCGCCTGCACGACCCGCTCGACGCCCCGATCCCCTTTGGCAGCCTGTCGGCGACTCCCGATGAAGTCGACGACGCCCTGCCCTCGGTCGAACCCCTGCGCAAGCGACGCGAACGCAGCGGACCGGCCTTGCGCGCGGAAGTGCTGGAGGACCTGAGCGACGACCCGTTGCAACTGGACTGGCAAAAACGTCGCTCCCCCTGGGGCCGGCGCTTTTTCTGGTTGCTGCTGATCCTGCTCGGCGCCGCCGGCCTCGCTGGCCAATATGTCGCCTACCACTTCGACGAACTGGCACGCCAGGACCAGTACCGTCCGTGGTTCCAGCAACTATGTCCGCAGATCGGCTGCACCGTGCCGTCCAAGGTCGACATCGCGAAAGTCAAAAGCAGCAACCTGGTGGTCCGCAGCCACCCGGACTTCAACGGCGCACTCGTGGTCGATGCCATCATCTACAATCGCGCGCCCTTCTCCCAGCCCTTCCCGTTGCTGGAACTGCGCTTTGCCGACCTCAACGGCCACCTGATCGCCAGCCGTCGCTTCAAGCCCGGCGAGTACCTCAGCGGCGACCTCGAAGGCCTGGCGGAAATGCCACCACAAACGCCGATCCACATCGCGCTGGACATTCTCGATCCAGGCCCCAAAGCGGTGAACTACAGCCTGAGCTTCCATTCTCCCGAGTGAAACGCTCGAGTGTTACAGGCTTGACGGCAGTTTTCTGACTTTGACCGTTCAAACCAAACCGCTGGCGATAACAGAATAACTGTTCAGATTTTGTTCAATTCAGCCTTTATCCAGTCATCGAGAGCGGGTATCATGCCAACCCTTTTTCGAACTCTCATGATCCGGCCCCACAACAGGGAAGTCCTATGTCGGCGGTACGCATCGGTCCATATACATTGCACAACGGCTTGATTCTCGCCCCCATGGCGGGTGTCACCGATCAGCCCTTTCGTCAGCTGTGCAAGCGACTGGGCGCGGGCCTTGTAGTCTCGGAAATGGTCACCAGCGACATGAGCTTGTGGAACACCCGCAAATCGCGGATGCGCATGATCCACGAAGGTGATCCCGAGCCCCGCTCGGTACAGATCGCCGGCGGAGATGCGCAAATGCTGGCGGATGCAGCCCGGGCCAATGTCGAACTGGGCGCACAGATTATTGATATCAACATGGGCTGTCCGGCGAAGAAGGTCTGCAACAAGGCCGCCGGCTCCGCCCTGTTGAAAGATGAAGCATTGGTGACCGAGATCCTGCAGGCCGTGGTGGCTGCGGTCGATGTACCGGTCACCCTGAAGATCCGCACCGGCTGGGACCGGGCGAACAAGAACGGCCTGACCGTGGCGAAGATCGCCGAACAGGCAGGCATTACGGCGTTGGCGGTACATGGCCGCACCCGTGCCGATCTGTATACCGGTGAAGCGGAGTACGACACCATTGCCGCGATCAAGCAGGCAGTGTCGATTCCGGTCTTCGCCAATGGCGATATCGATTCACCCGAGAAGGCCCGATACGTGCTCGACGCGACCGGTGCCGATGGCCTGTTGGTGGGGCGGGCTGCCCAGGGGCAGCCATGGATTTTTCGTGAAATCGACCATTATCTGCGTACCGGCGAAAAACTCCCGGCACCGGAACTGATCGAGGTGGAACGTATTCTGCTTGAGCATCTGGCCGCGCTGCATGCCTTCTATGGCGACGTCATGGGCGTGCGCATAGCTCGCAAGCATGTGGGCTGGTATCTCGCAACCTTGCCGGGCGCCAGGGAGTTCCGCGCCCACTTCAATCGTTTGCAAGAGACGGAAGCACAATGCGCCTACGTTCGGGCCTTCTTCGCCGAACGCTACAAGAGCCTGACAGGGGACGGAGAAGGGGTGGCTGCATGACGATGATGACCGAGACTTTAGTGAGTGGAACAACACCCGTGAGCGACAACGTGAATTTGAAACAGCACCTCAATACGCCGAGCGAAGAAGGTCAGACCCTTCGCGGGAGTGTCGAGAAGGCGCTGCACAATTATTTCGCCCACCTTGAGGGCGCTGCCGTCACGGATGTGTACAACCTGGTGCTCTCCGAAGTCGAGGCTCCCCTGCTCGAATGCGTGATGAACTACGTCAAGGGCAACCAGACCAAAGCCAGTGAGTTGCTCGGGTTGAACCGGGGCACCCTGCGCAAGAAACTCAAGCAGTACGACTTGCTGTAAGCATTCAATCAAACCAGAAAGGCGCCCGCGTATAACCGGTCGCCTTTTTTGCTGACTCCTTTGCTTTTGATGGAAATTGAAATGACCGACCAGACTACCCGCCTGCCGATCCGCCGCGCCTTGATCAGTGTTTCCGACAAGACCGGGATCCTTGAATTCGCCAAGGAACTCGAAGCCCTGGGCGTCGAGATCCTCTCCACCGGCGGGACGTTCAAGCTGCTGCGCGACAACGGCGTTGCCGCAGTGGAAGTCGCGGATTACACCGGTTTCGCAGAAATGATGGACGGTCGGGTGAAAACCCTGCACCCGAAAATCCACGGCGGGATCCTCGGTCGTCGCGGTATCGACGACGCCATCATGAACGAGCACGGCATCAAGCCGATCGATCTGGTTGCGGTCAACCTGTACCCGTTCGAAGCCACCATCAACAAGCCAGGCTGCGACCTGCCGACCGCCATCGAAAACATCGACATCGGCGGCCCGACCATGGTCCGTTCGGCAGCCAAGAACCACAAAGACGTGGCCATCGTGGTGAATGCCAGCGATTACGCCAACGTCCTGCAAAGCCTCAAGGCCGGCGGCCTGACCTACGCTCAGCGTTTCGACCTGATGCTCAAGGCCTTCGAACACACCGCCGCCTATGACGGCATGATCGCCAACTACATGGGCACCGTGAACCAGGCGGCTGAAACCCTCGCTACCTCCGGTCGCAGCGAGTTCCCGCGCACCTTCAACAGCCAGTTCATCAAGGCTCAGGAAATGCGCTACGGCGAGAACCCGCACCAGAGCGCGGCGTTCTACGTTGAAGCCAAGCCTGCCGAAGTCGGCATTGCCACCGCGACCCAACTGCAAGGCAAAGAGCTGTCGTTCAACAACGTGGCCGACACCGACGCCGCGCTGGAATGTGTGAAGAGCTTTGTCAAACCGGCCTGCGTGATCGTCAAGCACGCCAATCCATGCGGCGTGGCCGTAAGCCCGGACGCAGAAGGCGGCATCCGTCAGGCCTATGAACTGGCCTACGCCACTGACACCGAGTCGGCGTTCGGCGGCATCATCGCGTTCAACCGCGAACTGGATGCTGAAACCGCCAAGGCCATCGTCGAGCGTCAGTTCGTCGAAGTGATCATCGCCCCGTCCGTCAGTGAAGAAGCTCGCGCCATCGTCGCTGCAAAAGCCAACGTACGCCTGCTGGCCTGTGGCGAGTGGTCGGCTGATCGCGCCCCGGCCTGGGACTACAAACGCGTCAATGGCGGTTTGCTGGTGCAGAGCCGCGACATCGGCATGATCGGCAGCGAAGACCTGAAAGTCGTGACCAAGCGCGCCCCGACAGAACAGGAGATCAATGACCTGATCTTCGCCTGGAAAGTCGCCAAGTACGTCAAATCCAATGCGATCGTCTACGCCAAGAACCGTCAGACCATCGGTGTCGGCGCCGGCCAGATGAGCCGCGTGAACTCCGCACGTATCGCCGCGATCAAGGCCGAACACGCCGGGTTGCAGGTGGCAGGCTCGGTGATGGCCTCCGACGCCTTTTTCCCGTTCCGCGATGGTCTGGACAATGCGGCCAAGGTCGGTATCACTGCGGTGATCCAGCCAGGTGGCTCGATGCGTGATAACGAAGTGATCGCGGCTGCCGACGAGGCTGGCATCGCGATGGTCTTTACTGGCATGCGCCACTTCCGTCACTGATTTCTTTGCTTGATCGTACCCACGCTCTGCGTGGGCACGCAGCCCGGGACGCTCCGCGTCCCTCGGACGCAGAGCGTCCGTTGAGGTATTCCCACGCAGAGCGTGGGAACGATCGCCCCCCACAGAATTAGCGTCATCCGAGGTTTTTTGAAATGAATGTTTTGATCATTGGCAGCGGTGGCCGTGAACACGCCCTGGCCTGGAAAGTGGCTCAGGATCCGCGTGTGCAGAAAGTTTTCGTTGCCCCGGGCAACGCCGGCACGGCCATTGAAGCAAAGTGCGAGAACGTTGCTATCGACGTGCTCGCCCTCGAGCAGCTTGCAGATTTCGCGGAGAAAAACGTTTCCCTCACCATCGTCGGCCCGGAAGTGCCGCTGGTCGCCGGTGTCGTCGACCTGTTCCGCTCCCGTGGCCTGGATTGCTTCGGCCCAACGGCGGGTGCCGCGCAACTGGAAGGTTCGAAAGCCTTCACCAAAGACTTCCTGGCTCGTCACAAGATCCCGACCGCCGACTACCAGAACTTCACCGAGATCGAGCCGGCCCTGGCTTATCTGCGTGAAAAAGGCGCACCGATCGTAATCAAGGCCGATGGCCTGGCCGCCGGTAAAGGCGTAATCGTCGCCATGACCTTGAGCGAAGCCGAAGACGCAGTGCGCGACATGCTCGCCGGCAACGCGTTTGGCGACGCCGGTTCCCGCGTGGTGATCGAAGAGTTCCTGGACGGCGAAGAAGCCAGTTTCATCGTCATGGTCGACGGCAAGAACGTATTGCCGATGGCCACCAGCCAGGACCACAAACGCGTCGGCGACGGCGATACCGGCCCGAACACCGGCGGCATGGGTGCTTACTCCCCGGCTCCGGTCGTCACAGCCGAAGTCCATCAGCGGGTCATGGACCTGGTGATCTGGCCAACCGTGCGTGGCATGGCCGAGGAAGGCAACATTTACACCGGTTTCCTCTATGCCGGCCTGATGATCGACAAGGCTGGTAACCCAAAAGTTATCGAGTTCAACTGCCGTTTCGGCGATCCTGAGACCCAACCGGTGATGCTGCGTTTGCAGTCGAGCCTGGTGTTGCTGGTCGAAGCAGCTTTGGCGCAAGCGCTGGACAAGGTCGAAGCGCAATGGGATCCACGTCCGAGCGTCGGCATCGTATTGGCCGCTGGCGGTTATCCGGGTGACTACGCCAAAGGCGTCGCCATCAACGGCCTGGATGCAGCCGCGGCACTGGAAGGCAAAGTCTTCCACGCCGGTACTGCGCTCAAGGACGGTCAAGTGGTGACCGCCGGTGGTCGAGTGCTGTGCGCTACCGCCATGGGCACCAGCGTCGATGCAGCCCAGCAGCAGGCTTACAAACTAGCGGCTAAAATCGACTGGGAAGGCTGCTTCTACCGCAAGGACATTGGCTACCGCGCCATTGCCCGCGAGCGTGGCGAAAATCAGGAATAAGTCATCCATTCGGCCAGGCAAGGGCTTGCGGCCCTTGCCTGACTATTCCGGCGCCGCGCATAGTTATACTCTGGCATTAACCTACGAAGGGATTTCGCCGTGCGCTGGCTCAGGATTGCCATAGGCTTCACCGTCACTTTGCTGACCTTGCTCTGCATGCTCCCGGCCCAGGCCGCGCAAGGCAGTGGCTGGGCAGTATTGCTCGACGAACAGGGCGATCTGCAGCTGAGCGACATCCGTTCCAGCCGCTACACCAATCAATTCAGCCCCATCGAACTCGACCGCCTCACCGCGGCCGCGCCCGATGGCGCGCTATGGCTGCGTTTCAGGCTCGCACCCGGCAAGCATGAACAGTTGCTGCGAGTGTTCGCACCAGACCTGTCGCACCTCAATCTGTATGTGCTCGACGGCGACCAGTTGATCGATCAATTGAATACCGGTACCGGGCAGCTCCAGGCTAAGCGCCCCCTCCCCAGCAGCGACTTCATGTTGCCGCTGCCACAAAGCGACAAAACCCTCGACGTCTACCTGCGGCTGGTTTCCGAACACCAGTTTCGGCCTTACATCACCCTGCAATCGGCGGTCATGACCGCGGCCACTCAGTACCAGACGCTGATCTACGGCTTGCTCTTTGGCTGCCTAGGGATGCTGATCCTGCACAACCTGACCCGTTACATCTACACCCGCTCGCGCAGCAGCCTCTGGCTGGCAGCATGCGAAGGGCTGCTGATGCTCAGCCTGGTGTTGCTACTGAACCTGGCACGGCCATGGTTGCCGAACTGGTCCGCCGTGCAGACACCCGGTGCCTACCTCGCTTTGCTGATGACCGCGCCTTGCGGTCTGATGTTCGCCTACCGTTTCTTCGCCCCGCTCGGCCCTCACCCGCTGAACAAGCTGCTGCTGGGGGACATACTGTTCATCATGGTCTGCGGCCTGCTGTTGCTGTTCGTCAACACACTGCCACTGAACCTGATCACCTATGGGCTGGTTGCTCTGGCCGGTCTGAGCATGTTGTTCGTCAGTGCCCATCACTGGCAAAAAGGCTATCGCCCGGCGCGCCTGTTCGTGGCGGCCATGGTGGTATTCAACCTCGGCACATTGATTATCCTGCCGGCACTGCAGGGACTGACCCTTGTCGCTCCGCAAGGCCTGATCATTGTTCTTCTGGTGTTTATTTGCATCAGTGGCCTGTTGATGAGTGTTGCCCTGGGCGAGCGACAGCGAAGCATTACCGAAGACCGTTTCAGCGTCAGTCGCGATCTGGCCGCCAGCAACGCCGAGATCAACGCCAAAGCCGAGTTTCTGGCGAAGATCAGCCACGAAATCCGCACCCCGATGAATGGCGTGCTGGGCATGACCGAACTCCTGCTGGGCACACCGCTGTCGGTCAAGCAGCGCGACTATGTGCAGACCATCCACAGCGCCGGCAATGAGCTGCTGACACTGATCAACGAAATTCTCGACATCTCCAAACTCGAGTCCGGGCAGATCGAACTGGACGACGTGCAGTTCGACCTCAACGCCCTGATCGAAGACTGCCTGAGCATCTTCCGCGCCAAGGCCGAACAGCAGAACGTCGAGCTGATCAGCTTTATCCAGCCGCAGGTACCACGCGTCATCAGCGGAGATCCGACGCGCCTGCGCCAGACCCTGTTGAGCCTGCTGGAAAACGCCCTGAAGAAAACCGACGAAGGCGAGATCCTGATCGTCGTCGCTCTGGATGAACGCAGCGCCAAACCGCGGCTGCGCATCGCCGTGCAGGACAGCGGCCAGCCCATGGAAGCGGAAGAACGCGACGCGTTGATGCATGCCGAACTGCACAGCAAGCACTTCCTCTCGGCCACCAGCCTGGGGGGCAATCTAGGGTTGGTGATTGCCCGTCAGCTGATCCGTTTGATGCAGGGTGAATTCGGCATCAAGAGCGGCGCCAACCAGGGCAGCACTTTGTGGCTGACCCTGCCACTGGACCCGGACCGTCTCGAACATCCGACCTCGGACCTGGACAGCCCGCTGCAAGGCGCACGCGTTCTGGTCGTGGACGACAACGACACCTGTCGCAAGGTGTTGGTGCAGCAGTGCAGCGCCTGGGGCTTGAATGTCAGCGCCGTGCCATCCGGCAAGGAGGCCCTGGCGTTGCTGCGCACCAAGGCTCACCTGCGCGATTATTTCGACGTGGTCCTGCTGGACCAGAACATGCCCGGCATGACCGGCATGCAACTGGCCGCCAAGATCAAGGAAGACCCGAGCCTGAACCATGACATTCTGCTGATCATGCTCACCGGCATCAGCAATGCTCCGAGCAAGATCATCGCGCGTAATTCCGGGATCAAGCGCATTCTCGCCAAACCTGTGGCCGGCTATACCCTCAAGACCACGTTGGCGGACGAGCTGAATCAGCGCAATAAAGGCCTGTCCGTGTCACAGCTCCTGCCCACCGGCCCTACTCTCCCGGTCAAGGTGCCCAGCGATTTCCGCATTCTGGTGGCCGAAGACAACAGCATCTCGACCAAGGTCATACGCGGCATGCTGGGCAAACTTAATCTGCAACCGGACACCGCCAGCAATGGCGAAGAAGCCCTGGTGGCGATGAAGGCCCAGCGCTATGACCTGGTACTGATGGACTGTGAAATGCCAATCCTCGACGGCTTCTCCGCCACTCAGCAACTGCGTGCCTGGGAAGTCGGTAACCAGCGGATTCGCACCCCCGTGGTGGCCTTGACCGCACACATCCTCGCCGAGCATAAAGAGCGCGCACGTCAGGCCGGCATGGATGGGCACATGGCCAAACCGGTCGAGCTGTCGCAGTTGCGCGACCTGATCGAGCATTGGGTTGCCCAGCGTGATCAGCAAAACCGGGCAGCGGTTCAGACCTCCTGAGCCGACAGACTCCATAGCGCCTGATAGACTCCCCCCTCGACTTCCCTCGCCAGTGAGCTTGTCCCATGCTCCACGTGTTGTTCAGCGTTTACCTGAAGATGCTGGTGCTCTATAGCCCGTTCTTCGTGTTGTCCTGCTTCATCAGTCTGACCCGCGGTTATTCGCGCAAGGAACAACGTCGTCTGGCCTGGAAAGTGGCAATTGCCACACTGGTTTCCAGCGTCTTGCTGTACCTGTTCGGGCGGGTGATCTTTGACGTGTTCGGCATTACCGTGGATGCATTCCGTATCGGTGCCGGCAGTGTGCTGTTCATCTCGGCGCTGGGCATGGCCCAGGGCAAGTCGGTGGTGCAGACCGACAATGTGCAGCAAGACGTGACCATCGTTCCGCTGACCATTCCGCTGACAGTCGGCCCCGGCACCATCGGCGCCCTGTTGGTCATGGGCGTGAGCCAGCCGCACTGGGACGACAAACTCACGGCCATTCTCAGTATCGCGCTGGCCAGCTTCACAGTCGGGGTGGTGTTGTATCTGTCGAACCGCATCGAGCGGATTCTGGGTGATCAGGGGTTGCAGATTGTCAGTCGGTTGATGGGGTTGTTCGTGTGCGCGTTGGCGGCGCAGATTATTTTTACCGGGGTTAAAGGGTATCTGGTGCCCTGAGTCACCTACTTGCCTCCATTTGGCGATCCTAGAGGTAAAAGACGACCCCATATGAGGTCGTCATCGTTACAGCTCATCAATGCGCCCGGAGTGGGATTGCCGTTGCGAACCCAGCCACTGCACAACGTTCTCTGCATTCTCCTCATAACTCTTGATGTTCAATCGAGCATTAACAAAACCAGTTTTCATGCGCCCTTGCACTCGGGCCGGATCGAAAACATGATCAATGAGGTTCGGTCCCACGTCCTCAACGGTCTTGAAAAGCACCGTAGCTATTGTAAGAAGCCCCTCTTCGTCAACGATGCCTAATTGCATTTTGATATGAGCTTGCTCTTTCAGCACCGCATGATCACGGAAAATTTCGGCAAGCGGTGTACTTTTCGACAACGCAGAAAGCTTCTTGGAAGCGATATCCAGGCAATCTTTCTGCGCACCTGAAAGGTGCTTTCCAAAAATGCAAAACAATATATTTGCAAGTTTGAACCGTCCGCTGTCAGCAGGTAATGAGATTTCCTGCTGTTCGTGCAAATTCCAGCCACAAGAGCCCAAAGACTCCTTGAAGACATCCTGCCACTCTACAGTCGCCGGGCTTTCGCAAAAATCTTCGTCTGCGCAAAGCTGGGAAAAAAGAATCGAATCCTGCACACTCTGCTTTAAAGGCTCCGACAATGATCGGGACAGCAACAAAACACTGCATGTGCTTATATAAATTGAATACTCCATTCAACTCCCCGAAAGGAAACCAGCGCCTTTCTGCTTCAATCATTTAAATTATGCAGGCCTACGACGACTAAACCTTTTTTTGAGCACTTCCTTTCGATGTGCGCCAAGATATTCTTCAATGTCATTTCTAAACCCCTCATATCGAACAGGATTAAAAGTAATGAACGACTTCCCTCGAAAAATTTCCAGCGCCGAAGACTGCCAATTTACAAAGAGAACACCGCCGTTGTGCGAAGACCCTGTTTGCTTTATTGATGCAGACGAGACGATTAGAAGACCGTTCTCCAATTCTTCGCACGGAATGACCGACAGTCGCGCACCTTCGGGTATTTTTACCTCGTTATTGTAAAGATTTAAGGTTTTCTGATCGTCCTTCAAACCACCCACTGTGGTTTCTATTACCCCGCCGAGCACAGAGGCAGCCGGAAAACCTGCCTTCACACCGTCCAATATTCCTTTAACGATATCTTTAATTACATAGTCCATATCGACGCGCAGAGTACTACTGGAGTACTGAGTGTAACCATCATCGGCGATAAAACATCCAAGGTCCCCCAAACACCGAACAAACTCCTCATACCATCGCTTAGTATTCTTGCCGTTGGGGACCTCGTAATTAGCCTCCATAATGGCCATTGTCATGATGTTCTCTATGATCGCCATATTGCTGAGCGACATACCCTTGCCGTAGCCCACCAGCGCATCGCCCAGCATAACCGCATCAAGTTCCTTTGTCGGATTGTCATCTTGCTGCACGGCGAGCGCACGTGGACGCAGCCCAGCGGGCGCTAGCGCCTTACGCTTACTAACACGGGCCTTTACCAACTCAACGCTTTGCGCAACGCTCACTACACTTTCAAAATCATTCATAAATACTCCTTTTTATCCAATTGACCGCTCCTGCGGACTAACACCAATCTAATTCATCATATCCTCATACAACACCCCTAACCGGTTACTGAATATGTGCGTGCAAAACAACCTCTCATATACTCAACTAACAATCGGACACACACCCCAAGAACAGACGGCTTTTAAACTTCCGTAAAGCGTTGTATTCATGAACCTCAAACAACGCAACCCCATACAAACACAGAGTAAACCCGACTTAACCCTGACGAGACTTTATATATGAACGAGCTACTCTCCGGACTGGTAACCGGCCCGACCTTGACTTCCTACGTCGAAACAATGTCCTTGCGCGACCTCGATGATCTGGCAGGCATCCAAAATATTGCAACCAAGTATGCCGACGAGTCGAAACTCCGTTACGCCGACTCAGATGACTGGCTTATGGAATACCTACAAGCATTGGACAACTTTGGCTGGATCACGAACGGATATGTTAACGAACTCACACTTAACGACGTAACGATGTCTTTAGCAGACTACGTTGTATGGATGATCAAGGACCCCGTAGAAAAAAACGCCATGATCGACACGTTCGACTCCTTGAAGCTCAACAACCCAGCACTCCTATCACTGGGTGAAGAGTCCGGGGAAGGCCAAAGCTTACAAGTTATCCCCGCCAAGTATGATTCACGAGGCAACCTTTCCATAAAGATCATTCAAGTGCAGTTGTTTTCCGAAACAAAAAATGGCAACTTTTTATTCTGGAAGTTGGAAAATCGATCAGCAAAAATCGTTCGCCGGACTGCACACCTGGTATTAGATCGAGAAAAACTCGAGCATTGGAGATGGCGACTCAACGAGCTAATCAACAAATTCCGTATGTCGCGATTTTCCTTGAGGAAAAGAAACGGCAGCGCCGAGTAATCGAACCCGAACCAGATCTTGGCCACGCAAGGCAATACGATCGCAAGAAGCGAATCACCTTCGATAGTCAGGAGATTCTCTCGGCCAACACCTACACGTTGAACCCGCCGGATCATGATCCGGATCGTTCAAAAGCCATCAACATTCGACAACACCTCGGGTTGCCGGAGGATGCCGACAGCCACACACACTGAACAGTGTCCAGTGTGTGTGTGAGTGTCCTTCAAAATTTAACTGACGACTGCTTCAACTTTCCCGACCGACAAAAGCTTATTGAGCAATACGCTATTGGCGGTATCCTTTCTGGCGAGCAGAGCACTGACCAGTGTCGATACCGCAAAGGATTGATAGTCGCCCAATGCCAGAAACACATCTCCACGCAGGGCTGGGTCCACCGCAAATACGTGACGAAAGATCAAACTGTGTCCGCTGTCGGAATCAACAATGACCAAATGCTCATCGACCCGGTTCATCCATAATTGATCTGCAACCACGATATCCCAGGTCAATTTTCCTGGAACCGAAGGCGGGCGATCCAATGAATAGCGGCAATCGACGATGACCGATTCAAGTTTCAACCACGTCGCTTTGGTAAGCCGACAGGTTGTTGAGCCTTGACCCATATTGAGAACCAGGATGCTGACATCATCGGCAATCAACGGAAGCAGGTCCTTGCCCATCTTCGGCCCTTCGACCGTTAGTACTTCGGCGTTTCGCTGAATATAGGCAAGGGGCCCGACCTTGTTTTCTTTCGGATAGGTGTGCAAGAAACCCTCCCCGCGATCGTGCAACATCACATTGGTTTGATTCTGCGTGCCCACCAGCGCGTATTGCGCAGCAGTGGCAATTGGCGGAATCCGAATCAACCGTTCAGTCCGGACCACGTACCACTGCGAGTAGTCAGGGTCTTTGACAGAAAGAAAATCAGCGCAACGATGTTCCTTCGCCAGCGACGCCAGGCCTTCATGCAATTCACCCTCCAGTGCCGCGACCCAATGGGTATCAACGCCTGTAATCCTTGCCGGTTGGTTGTGCTGTAAATCCACCTCCACGCCATCAAGGGTCGTTGCCCTCAGGCCAGCGCCTTCTACCGTCACGTCTCTAAAGGTCCAGGACACCCATTCCTGTATTGGGGCCGGCAATGCCCCGGCCTGCAACAGCTTCGTTCCCTGGGCAAAAGCCGCGTCCAAATGGTCCGGATCGACAAAACCCTGGCGGACAATCTTGCCGGTTGAAAGATCGAACAGCCAGACGGCCTGGTTGTCCGGGGTAATACTCAGCAACCGTACTTCTTTCCCCTGCCCCAGGTCAGCGAGTAGCAGTCGATCATCAAGGTACCAGGCGCACAATTCGGCATCGCCCTGAAAGCCAGTCAACCCAAGGATGGCAAAACTCGATACCGGGTATTGTGTCGCCACCGTTGCCAGTGCGGACCACCATTGGGATCGGTTCTTGAACCAGGTTTCGGTCAGTCCGCCCAAGCGCAGATGCCCGTCCGGCATCATATTAAAGAAGAGGTTGGTGTCGGTCAGCGCGAGATAGCCGTGCTCAACGGCGATAACATTTTTCAACCCCTCAGGGATGATTTCTCTGGAAGACCATTGCGTGCGGCCATTCACCACCGACCTCTGCTGTCGCACAAGTCTTCCGGCTAACCTGTCATAGGTAACAAACACTTCACCCTCGACCCCAGCGGGAGCGATGAGCAGTAGATCGGTCAATGCCTTGATTGAGTCTTTCCATCCCCGCGAATGATGACGTCTGGCAGGCGGCCGGATGATCAAGCCGTCACTGTTGCGAACCCAGATCAAATCCCGATATTTGTCCTCCAGTTGCCAACAAATCGACACCAGCGCACCGGGATGCCAGTTCACTGTATGCGCTGATTCCCGCGGCAAGACATAGTTGCCCAGCACCTGCTTCCAATCAGTCAGTACATCCGCGTCCAGCACTGGCTGCAGTGCTGGAACCAGGCCCAGGGTGATTGAACTCAGCCACACTGCCCCGTCATGGATCAAGTAGGTCAGTTCAGTGTTCTGGCCGTTCTTTGTAGTGAGCTGCTGCACGATCTGAATGCCGCCATTGGCCATGGCCTCACAGCGGACAATGGCCGTGTCATCTTTAACAAGCAAACGATAGCGCTGAATCAAAGTTCCCGTGGTTGCATCAACTTGCCAGACGTAGAAAGTCTCGGGATTGTAGAAGTAAGCCGAACCCTCCACGACCGCCCCCAATAGAACCTCATCGGCCAATAGCACCTGCGGGTCGCGTATATACAGAAAACGATCCTGCGCCGAATCGTAATAGGCGGTGACTGTCCTGGGTTCGTCCGGACTTTCGAATGGAACCAGGAACTCATGGACGGGGGTATAAGCCATGGCCAGTCGATGTTCACGGGCCAGTGATTTGAAATGGTCCAACAACGCTTGCTCTCCGAGCTTCGGGTCCGCATCTTCTTCGACCACCTCCAACCGCAGGGCAACAAGATCAACGCGCATGAGCTTGTTGTCAGCCAGCTTTAGCAACACATCGTGAACGCCGCCACCCCCAAATTTCACACCCAACGTGGCTGACACAAGGCGCCCCAAAGGCTCTATCTGAACATCTGCCTCTTTCAGCCAGGGAGCGAGTAGAACCCAGCGAGCTGCGATGTGGAGTGGTGTATTTAGCTCAAGAGCAACACCTGGATTGAGCACCACGGAACATTGAGCACCCGCACTTTCAATCCGGTAAGTGATCATGTCATGCCACAGTTTGGGTAGAGCAGGCACTACCAACGAGCGCTCAATGGTGTCGAGGCGAACATTGAAAACCGTTGGCTTGTATACGGGGTACAACCGGTTGACCACGTACTCACCGGGAAACGAGTAGAACGAAAACAGAAACTGCCATTGCCCCTGTTCGTTCTTTTTCTCCAGCCGGCGTGCCGTGTCGAATCCACCGGCATGACGAAACGTGACAAACGGCAGCAACTTGTATTCATAGCCGTACCAGGTCTTGGGCGTGCAGGGCAGCACGATCGTTTGCCCGGCCTGCGGTGAGAAAGGTGCCGAGCCGGGCAACTCAAGACTCTGGCGAATATCGGTGGCACGTGCGTAATCCACATCGAAATCCGGAACCCCGAAATGATCTCGCAGCGGGAATAGCTTCGGGCTGTCGAAACGGACGGTGGAATCCTGAAAATCCAGATCGGCGAACACCAGTAATGGATGTGCAATCCAGGCATTCGTCGCTTTATCCAGGTGATAACCGCCTTGTAAATAAGCCTTTTCGAGCCCGTCAAAGAACAGCCCGACCTCCTTGGCCTCCTCCGCAATGGTGGCAAAGCCTTCGGCCAGCGCAGCAACGCCAACCGCCAACCCACCCAGAATCACCCCTGCGCCTCCCAATACCGCAGCAACCGTGCCCGCACCTGCAAGTGCGGCGCCCAGGCCTGCGGCGGCCAATACCACGCTGGCGGAGTCGAACGTCAACTGTGTCCCGAACTGGGCCTTTTCAATGTCATTGGTTGCGTGGTTCAACTGGTAAATATCAAACCCGACATTCACCAGTCCCAACACCGTACCCACCCCTTCGTTGGCAATATGCCCCAAGGCTCTTTGCACAAGCGGTGCGCTGGTCCGGGCAATCAATTTTTCATCGTCCAGTGCCTGGCGAACCAGTTTGATAATGCCAATGACATCCACAACGTTGCCATGGGCCAGTTGGGCATAGTTCACGTAAGCATGCAGGCGAATGGCGGTGGTCAGCGCATTGTCACCACCGCTTGCCGCGCCTTCATGATGTCGTAGCGCGTTCATCAAAGCCTGTAGGGTGAAACCGGCATTGAGCGTATGGACACTGCCTGCCTCAGTCGGATCGCCCCCGGAGACTGGCGCCCGTTGTTTGCTGGCCAACGTCTCGAAAAGCCCGGAGAGAAACTCCTTTATCCTGAGGATCCGGTGATCATCAGTCGTGACATGCGTCATGGTCTGCCCAGCCTTGGGATCGACCAGACTGATCTTGTATTCCCCGCTCGGCGTAATCTCCAATGTCTCGAACAACGGGACGGCATCCGCCGATAATTGGTGTTGGGTCTGCAACTGCCTTGTCGCCTGGGCGATCTGTTCTCCCCACCAGTGTGCATCCAGCTCCCGCAAGGAGCTCCCCAGCGCTACATTGTTCACCAGCGATCGCCCACGGGCACTGGCCACGCGTTGTCGAACCCGTGATAGCGTTTGTTCAGGCAAAGCACCTGGCGCGGACAAGCTTGAAACTTCGATACCGGACGCAAGCACCCTCTTGTTCAGGCTGTCGGTGTCGAGCTCGATCAGATCAAAGGTCGGCCTCTGCGCATCGCCAAAGGCTGCGTAATGCCTGGCCATCTGCTGGCTGATGAAAAAGTGCGTCAATGCACCATTGAACGCCAGCGGTGTAGCAAATTCGAAGATCCCGAAATTCGGGTCGTAGAGAAGATAAATGCTGTGCTCGCCTTCGAAGACTTTCGCCACCAACATTGAGTGGTTGTCCGAGTTGAGCATCATGGTAGTAGTGGCTGTTTTCTCTTTCAGCATCGCTACGATCCGGGTCAGATCAGAGCGCTCCAATGATTCACCTATATCATCGACAGGTGCATCACGCAGCTCTTCGATCATGCTCACAAACACCCTTGAATCATTGGCCTCAGGCTCAGTGACGGCCAGGTAAAAACGCTCGCGCAAGGTGTTTGCCGCCGTATTGCCTTTGTGAAGCGCAGCAGCCATGGCCAACGCCAATGGGTAACAGCGCCCGGCAACCCGATCGCCCGCGCCTTCGAGCAACAAGTCCTGGGGCACCATTTTGAAACTGCCATGATCGAAGCTTGCCAGCACCTCTCCCATTTGCTCGCTGATCCGGTCGCGGTATTCGAGTTTCGCCACGTGCTGAATTTTGGCCACCCTACGCCCCCACTCAACCAGGGTCAGAGGCTGGTCGAGCGCCTGCCGTTTGAGTTCGACACTGGTTTCGGAGAGGGCTGCGTGTGGGTTGGAAGTATCCGCCAACCCTGCCAGAAACGCCGGATGGTTTAGCTTGAACAGCGCCTGTTCAATAGCCCCATAACGATGAGAAACGCCCAACTCAGACACCGTATTCGCCAGGTTCTCCAACTCGGCGCTGACGACATCAAAGCTGCGTTGATCCAGTGCCTTTGCCCCCACCAGCGCTCCAATCAACAACCGCTGCAGAGGGTTCAGTTGCTCGACCCGCAAGGATCCCTTGCCGATTTGGCGAAGCAATTCATCGATCGGCAAATCCCGAGTCGCCGCCTCATTGGGAGAGGCCGACGGCGGGAGCTCGACCGCTTGCGCAATGATGGATCGCCGTTCATCGAAACTCAGCCACAGTTGCTGTTCGAACGTTACTTCACCCTCGGCACGTTGGCTCATTGCCTGCAAAAATGGTTTGCCAAGATGACCCGCCAGGGACTGCAGCAGGTCAGTCGACAACACATGCCGACCTTCAATCACCGGCCAGCCATTGTCGAAATGGATGGCCTGGTTTTTGAGTAACTGATCCAGTTTGCCGATATAGCGCGCCTTGAACTGCCCCGCCTCCCAATGCTGCTTTTCTCTATTGAGCCATTGGCTGGTGTCGCTTTCGTTCTCCTTCCAGGAATGATCCAACTCTTCCTCGGTCGCCCGGTTGACGGTTGCGATGGCCGGAATAGCGACTTCAGCCCGCGAGGCTTCAGCGCCCCGTGGGGTGAAGTGCATCTTTTCATAGTCCCCCAGTCCATCGCGCATCGCAGCAGGCCCGGTCAGATAGATCGTCACTTCACTCTGGGGACGGATACCGTCGCTGTAGTACGCGGCGGCAGCCTCAACCAGAAATCTGACCGCTATTTCTTCCTCCATTGGGAGCTCATGCAAAGGGCCGAACCTTTTCTCGACCACCTCCTCGGCAAGGCCACTGATGGCTTCAGCGTCGATAAGCGCAATCTTTCTTTCAATGGCCAACCGGGCGGTGGCATCGACCACCTCATAGTTGAGCCTGAAACGATCAAGAACAGCCA
Organism: Pseudomonas lini; assembly: GCF_964063345.1. Taxonomy (NCBI): domain Bacteria; kingdom Pseudomonadati; phylum Pseudomonadota; class Gammaproteobacteria; order Pseudomonadales; family Pseudomonadaceae; genus Pseudomonas; species Pseudomonas lini. Next base: position 3,948,503 of record NZ_OZ061318.1, on the reverse strand, counting down.
AGAGCATTGCGGAACCGGGATGAGCCATCATGAACGCATTGCTCAACGTGCTTTGCTCGGCGACCGCTCGCAGCCCATCCGGCCGAACCTTACGCTCTACCGGAGGGTGGAAAACTTCGCTGATCTGCGGTCGGCTTTTGGCGAAACGCTCCAATGCCGCGCGATGCTCCAGGGGAATTTGCTCGAGATAGTTTGTGTACCTGCCGCGCACAGCCTGACGTCCCGGCATCCATTCGGGTTGTTCATCCAGTACCAACTGCAGAACACCCAGGCGTGCATCCGAACCAAACCGGCTGATATCCACACCGCCCAGTGTTTCCAGCAACGGCGGCAGGTTATCCACATCGGCGTAGCTGCCACCTTCGGCGAACAGCGCCTCGGCACGCACAACATCGGAGGCAGCAGCAAAATTGCCACGCAGGCTGATTTCTCTCGCGTAGATAGCTTGCAAGTACAGCGGTGTCGCCTCGGTGGCGAGATCGCGCAGAACAATACCGCCCTCACCCAATGCCACCAGGCTGCGGCGGTTGCTTTCCCTCAGGACTTTTAAACGGTCTTCATTTTGACCGTAGCCTCGAACCAACAGTCCGATCCTGGCGTCGTCGGCGTTCTGGCCGCTTTCTACCGCTTTGTTAATGTGCGCAAACATTTGTTGCTTGAGGGCGATGACCCGTTCTTCATACTTGTCGCCCAGTTCAATAGCAGTACTACTGGCCTGTCCGCCATTAAGCATGGCATCAGCCTTGGCCGCCTGGACGATAATCCGGTTAGTTTCGTAAGCCAGCAGCGCATCGCTGTCATACCAAAGCTTGAGCGTGTAACCCTGCCCGACCAACGCTTGTTTCCAGATATTGAGATAGTCGCGTTGAATATCCCCGATACCGCCGCCAAGCCAGACGAAGTGCAAATTGTCAGGCACTTGGGTTGCCGGAGTTTGCAACTGCCGGACCCCGCTCGCGAGACGAACTTCAAAACCTTCAAGTCGTTCGTAGATATCGGTCAAGTCGGGCGTTGGGCTCTCGGAAATTGATGCTGTGGTTCGCCGCTGTCGGCCGACAGATCCGATGAAAGAAGCCAAAGCTTGCTTCAACAGGCCCAGCGGCTCCAGCAGCCTGGGGGAATCGAGCAAACCGAGGCAACCAAAGTAATACCTGAACACAGCCTCGTACTCGGCCGTCCCTTTGTGCGAAATCAAAGCACGCTCAAGCTCAGCAACTTTAAAAAGTTTAACGAACTTGACGTGACTGCTCACGTGCGGGGTATAGAAATGACTATTAGACACAATGTTCTCCTGCCATCGATACAGGCAAATAAATATTGAAAGCCGGACACACAAAACAAGTAATCCGGCCTCTACCAGCAATGAAGATCGTTATTTTCAGGCGCACAAAGACCGCCCGGCAATCACGCCAAATATTTCGCATTCTTTTCGAACGAAACCAAACCAACATGGCAAAGCAAGCGCTTCACACGAAACAAACTAAATCGCGCGCACGAAAACTTCAAACATGAAAAAACTCAATTAATTTCAATACAATTGAACTCAGGAAAAAATAAAACCTGGCATTACAGTAGTTACATACGCGCCCAGACAACCCAGAACATTGAACTCTGCAACAAACAAACGGCTTTACGCGCCATGCGCAAAATCGAGGCATTCAACTACAGAAAAGGACTACGCGAACAGATCGAACTTCTTCTCAGCAAGAGTAATAAATCCGACAACAACTGTTGAAATAGATGACGCCTCAATCGTCGAAACAATCGAAGTTAAAGGGCAGGCAGCCAAAGGGCAGGGACTTTAATGCGGCCCCGACAGGGCCGCTGTGGTTCAGGAGGCAGGCTTGGTGCCATACCAGCGCGGCGTGTAGACCCATTCACCACCTTCGGCGCGGGGGAACGCGCATGTGGTGGACGAGCCGATCAGCACCATGGTGCGCATGTCCACTTGCTCCGGCGTGAGCGCACCGAGCGTGGTGACCCGCAGTGTCTGGCCGGGCCGACCGATATCACGGCCCAAAACCACCGGGGTTTGCGGCGTACGGTGCTGTGCGACGATTTCCAGAGCACGGCCTAACTGCCAAGGCCGAGAACGTGAAATCGGGTTATAGAAGGCCAACGCCAGATCGGCTTCGGCGGCCAGGTCCAGACGCTTTTCAATGATCGACCACGGCTTGAGATTGTCCGACAGCGACATCACGCAGAAGTCATGCCCCAACGGCGCACCGGCCTGAGCGGCGGTCGCGAGGGAAGCGGAAACCCCCGGCAGAATCTCCAGATCGACACTGTGCCAGGCCGGCTCACCCGACTCATGCAAGGCTTCCAGCACAGCAGCGGCCATGGCGAACACGCCGGGGTCACCGGATGAAACCACAATTACCGACCGCCCTTGGACCGCCAGTTCGAAGGCGTGACGGGCACGCTGCATCTCTTCGCGGTTGTCGGTGCAATGCAACACTTGATCCGGCCGAAACGGGCCGGCCATGCGCACATAGGTTTCATAGCCAAGCACATCCGTGGCTCTGGTCAGTTCGGCCTTCACCGCAGGTACCATCAATTCGGCAGCACCCGGGCCCAGGCCGATTACGGCCAGTCGACCGCGAGGGCGGCCGATCTGTGCGATGTCCAGCGGTTGTTCAGCGATCGCCAGCGCCAGATTCGCGTCGATCGGGATAATCGTAACGCTGGGAACAGCCGTACGAGCCAGCTCGTTGGCATCGCTGGCAGCCGATGCAAAACGTAGCGGCACACCCAGCTCAAGCGCCGCTTCGCGCAACGTCGGGTTGGCCATTTCCGTGACTGGAGCCAGCAAGCACGCCAGCGATTGAACGGCGACTCGCGCCTGACGCAGCGCCGCGCGAATCGCCTGGGGCAAATCCGCCACACTGGCGCTGACCGCCAGCAAGACACTGCGCGGGTAGATCAACAGCTCATTGGCGGCCGGCGTCCGTTCGGCGCTGCCGACATGGATCGACAAATGCGCCTGAGGGTCTTCTGGCAATTGGGCTTGCGCCAACCAGGGCGCAGCGCCTTCGATGCGCACGTGTTCACCGGCCAGCAAGTCCGAGACGAAGCGCTTGCCCAGCTCCAGATCGCCCAAGGCATAGCCGCCGGGTGGATTGAGCAGGCAGGTGCCGAAACGCAATTCACCGCTGGTGGTGATCGCCG